>NZ_CP149629.1:0-86942 GCF_037901235.1 Acetobacter sp. AC2005 | reverse complement strand
TCGCCCTCGCTCATGCACGATTGCGAAGGCTTTGCCTGGCGCCCTGACGAAACAGACAGCGCACAGGCCACATAGCTCCCACCAACACTGCCTTCTCAGGCCGTGACACCCTCACTGCGTTCAGAACCCGCCGCCAGAAGTAGAATATCGTCAATATTCCAGATCGGGCTCCTGTGGGATGACTGAATTCTACAAAATAACCCAAAATTTCCTCAAGTGTGAGAAATTCGCGTCGACCTGCTGCTGCATCGCGTCGACAGCCGCACCGAGGCGATCCGGGTGGCGACCGCCGTGCCGGTGCGCGACGTCAAACGCCTGACCCGGCTGCTGTGCGAGAAGATCGAAAACATTGATCCAGGGTTCGGCATTGAGCGCATGGTGCTGATCGCCTCACTGGCCGAACCGATGGACCGGAGGCAGACCGTCCTCCCTGATCGCCGAGGAAGAGGTCGACGTCTCCGACCTGATCGACACCTTGGCCAACCGTGTCGGCACGCAGGCGCTGTACCGGTTTGCCCCGGTGGAAAGTGACCTGCCTGAATGCTCCTTCTGCCGTGTGCCTGCACTGGCGCCTGAGGAGACGAAGGACTGGCCGGAGCACTGGCCACGCCCTACCCGGCTGCTGGCACGACCTGAGCCGGTACAGGCCATGGCGGAACTGCCGGACCAGCCGCCGTTATTTTTCATCTGGCGTGGTGTGCGGCGGAAAGTGAAGTGCGCTGACGGCCCGGAGCGTGTCTTTGGCGAATGGTGGAAGAATGACGCGGAACTGACCATCGCCCGGGATTACTTCCGGGTGGAGGATACCAGCGGCGAGCGGTTCTGGCTCTACCGGGCCGGCGACGGCGAGCACGGCGAGACCGGCTCACAGGGCTGGTTCCTGCATGGGATCTTCGGGTGAGCATCTCGGCACCACGCTACGCCGAACTGCAGGTCACGACCTATTTCTCGTTCCTGCGTGGAGCCTCGTCGCCGATCGAACTGTTCGAACAGGCTAAAGCGCTTGGGATCGAGGCGCTCGGGATCTGTGACCGCAATTCCCTGGCGGGCATGGTGCAGGCATACGGAGCCGCGAAGGCTACCGGCGTCCGGCTGGTCGTCGGCTGTCGCCTCGACCTGGCTGATTTCCCGCCGGTACTGGTCTATCCGACCGACCGCGCGGCCTACGGCCGGTTGTGTCGGCTGCTCACCATAGGCAAGGCCCGAGCCGGCAAAGGGAAATGCCATCTGCTCCGGGAGGATTTGGTTGCCTGGGGTGAAGGTCTGATCGTTATCATGATCCCGGATACGGCGGATGATGCCTGCGCCCTGCATCTGCGCAAGCTGAAAGACGCCTTTGCCAACCGGGCCTATCTGGCGCTGACCCTGCTGCGCCGCCCCAATGATCAGATGCGATTGTATGAACTGGCGAACCTGGCCCATCAGGCACGTGTGCCAACCGTTGTAACCAACGACGCGTTGTTCCACACCCATGACCGCCGCATCCTGCAGGATGTCGTCACCTGCATCCGCCACAACACCACCATCGACGAGGCGGGGTTTGTCCGCGAACGTCACGCGGACCGCTATCTCAAGCCACCGCAGGAGATGGCCCGGCTGTTTAGCCGTTATCCCGAAGCAGTGGCTCGCACCCAGGATATTGTGGAGCGCTGCCGCTTCTCGCTCGACGATCTGGCCTATCAGTATCCTGATGAAGTCTCCGCGCCCGGCCAGACACCGCAGGCGGCGCTGGAGGCGCTGACATGGGAGGGGGCGGCACGCACCTATCCAGAAGGCGTTCCGAATGACGTGGCGGAAACGCTCCGCCACGAACTCGGCCTGATCGGGCGTATGGCCTACGCGCCGTATTTCCTGACGGTGAACAGCATTGTCCGCTATGCCCGTAGCCAGGACATTCTCTGCCAGGGCCGCGGCTCAGCCGCCAATTCTGCCGTCTGCTACGTGCTCGGCATTACTGCCATCGATCCGGCCCGCAACTCGCTGCTGTTCGAACGCTTTGTCTCCGAAGAGCGGGGTGAGCCGCCGGATATCGACGTCGATTTCGAGCATGCCCGCCGTGAACAGGTCATCCAATGGGTCTATGAGCATTACGGCCGTAACCGGGCGACGCTGACGGCGGTGGTCATCCGCTATCGCGCCAAAGGGGCGCTCCGGGACGTCGGCAAGGTGATGGGGCTGCCGGAGGATCTGATCCGAACTCTCTCGGGCCAGATCTGGGGCTGGGGGCGCAAGCTGGACAATGACGCCCTGAATGACACCGGTATTGATCTGTCCGACCGGCGCATCCGCCTGACACTCGACCTGACGCGCTGCCTCATCGGGGTGCCCCGGCATCTGTCACAACATCCCGGCGGTTTTGTGCTGACGCATGACCGGCTGGATGAGCTGGTGCCCATCGAGCCCGCCTCAATGGAGGCCCGCCAGATCATCGAATGGGACAAGGACGATATCGACGTCCTGAAATTCATGAAGGTCGATATCCTGGCCCTGGGCATGCTGACCTGCATGAAGAAAGGGCTGGACCTGCTGGCCGAATACAAGGGCCAGCATTTCACGCTCCAGAGCATTCCGGCCGAAGATCCGCGCACCTACGCCATGATCAGGAAGGCTGACACGATCGGCGTGTTCCAGATTGAATCCCGCGCCCAGATGTCCATGCTGCCGCGTCTCAAACCGCGTGTGTTCTACGATCTCGTCATTGAAGTGGCGATCGTGCGTCCCGGCCCCATCCAGGGGGATATGGTCCATCCCTATCTCCGAAGGCGCGAAGGGATCGAGCCGGAAAACTATCCGACACCTGAACTGGAAAAGGTTCTGAAAAAGACGCTCGGGATCCCGTTGTTTCAGGAACAGGCGATGCAGGTCGCCATGATCTGTGCGGGGTTTACCGCCGCCGAGGCCGATCAGCTTCGGCGGGCCATGGCGACTTTCAAAAATACCGGCACGGTCTCGCAGTTTCAGACACGACTGATCGAGGGCATGCGCGCCAATGGGTATGATGAGGAATTCGCCGAGCGGATCTACCAGCAACTGGAGGGTTTCGGTTCTTACGGGTTTCCTGAGAGCCACGCAGCCAGTTTCGCCATTCTGGCTTATTCATCATCCTGGATGAAATGCACCCATCCGGACGTGTTTCTGGCCTCGCTCCTGAATTCCCAGCCAATGGGGTTCTATGCACCAGCGCAGCTTGTGCGTGATGCGCGCGAGCACGGCGTAGAAATCCGGCCTGTCTGTATAAATGCCTCACGTTGGGATAGCACTCTGGAAGAACCGGAGCGATCAGACGGGATGTTCGCCGTGCGGCTGGGCATGAGGCTGGTCAAGGGGCTAGCCAATGACGATGCGGCCCGGATTGTTGCTGCACGAGCGTCACGCCCCTTCACCTCGGTCGATGACCTGTGGCGTCGGGCCGGTGTGAAGGCGGCAGCCCTGACCCATCTGGCCGAAGCGGATGGGTTCCGGCCTTCGCTCGGGTTGACACGACGCGAGGCGCTGTGGGCGATCAAGGCTCTGCGCGATGAACCGCTGCCGCTGTTCGCGGCAGCGCAGGTGACAAAGGAAGCGAAAGAACCGGAAGTGCTGCTCCAGCCCATGCGCGATGGGGCCGAGGTGGTGCGGGATTACAACCGGCTTGGCCTGACCTTGCGGGATCATCCCTTGGCCTTTCTGCGCAAGGATCTTCAGGCAAGGGACATCATGTCCTGTCGGCACGCCTTGAACGCAAAGGATGGGAAGCGTCTCACCATGGCGGGGCTTGTGCTGGTGCGCCAGAGGCCCGGATCGGCAGAAGGCGTGGTCTTCATGACGCTGGAGGACGAGACGGCCAACATGAACGTCATCATCTGGGCCGATATGTTCGATGCAAACCGGCGTGTGGTGCTGGGCGGACAAATGCTGGCTGTGACAGGCATGCTCCAGAAGGAAGGTGACGTCGTGCATCTGGTCGCGAAGGAGATCACCGACCTGTCAGGCATGCTGGCGGACGTCGCGAACAGATCATTGCATGATGTCGACACACAACAGCAGGAGGCACATTCGGAACTTATCGCGGTGAAATCAAGAAATTTCCACTAACCTATACGTTGGAGTGATCAGTGGGCGGACATATCGTGTCGGTTTTCGCCTCTTCTCGGCCGTGTTCAGACTTGCTCAAAGTTTCGACGCGAATTTCTCACACTTGAGGAAATTTTGGGTTATTTTGTAGAATTCAGTCATCCCACAGGAGCCCGATCTGGAATATTGACGATATTCTACTTCTGGCGGCGGGTTCTGAACGCAGTGAGGGTGTCACGGCCTGAGAAGGCAGTGTTGGTGGGAGCTATGTGGCCTGTGCGCTGTCTGTTTCGTCAGGGCGCCAGGCAAAGCCTTCGCAATCGTGCATGAGCGAGGGCGAATTCGTGCTGGCTGGGAAACATGTCCGGCATGGACAGGACAATCCGACGGACACTGACCTTTACGATTGTCGCGATTTTGAGCAGCCGTGCGCGGATTGTGCCGCAGGTCGCCGCCTCCAGAGAGGTCTGCCCAAGGGCCATCTTTTGCAGAGCGGTCAACAGGACATAGGCTGCGGCCGAGAACCACAGTCGCAGCTGGTTGGCGCGGATGGTGTGGGACGATGTTCTGTCGGAGAACAGATCCATCTGGCATTCCTTGATGCGGTTTTCCATATCCCCACGGGCGCAGTAGATCTGTTCGTAAAGGTGACGCGGCTCGGACGTTCCCTGCGGCAGAGTGGTGACAATGAAACGGTGATAGCGGTTGCCATGGCGCCACTCGGCCTTGGCCACGACCCGTCTGCGGCGTGTCCAGCTGTCCTTTGTGATCCAGTCAAAGGAGGCAAAGCCGCGTGCCGCTTTGCCTGTTGTGGTGGCTGCGTCACAAACCTCGGCGGACAGGGAGGCAATCCGGTCATACAGGCGGGTGTTCCCCGCAAGCCCGAATAAAAAGTCAACGTGGTTGTCTTCGCACCATGTCATCAGGCTGTCGCGGGCGAAGCCACTATCTCCGCGGATAAGGATACGCACCCGGGGCCAGCGGCTCCTGATCTGTTTCACGATCCGGCTGATGTCTGCCAGCGCTTCGTTCCCCGGGTCCCTGTCTGCCGTGCGCAGGGTAGCGCTGAGGAGATGGTCTCCGCAGAAGATGTATAACGGCAGATAGCAGTTATGGCCGTAATACCCATGAAAGGCCCGGCCTTCCTGATGACCATGGATACGATCGTCGGTCGCATCCACATCCAGAATGATCCGGGCAGGCGCCCGGTCATGCTGATCCATGAAGAGTGTGACGAACAGCCCGGCCAGAGCCTCATGATCAGCAATGATACGACAGTAACGGTCTGCCTGCTGCCCACTGCGCTCCAACCGGTTCAGTGTAGATTTGCCAGCCAATGCTGCGCAGTTTGCCCGGCCTCCTGACAGACGGCCCGAGGCCAGACCAAAGATCAGGTCATGCCGCAGGGCATCGTGATCATTGAGATCTTCATAGCCCAGTGCCAGGCCCATGATCCGCTGACGGACAAGGTCTTCAACCCGGTATTCCACAAAGCCGGGATGCCGCTTATCGCGAAAACAGGCAGCAAAGCGGCGGCTGAGACCCAGAATGTCATCAGCCTGCTTCACCAGAATGACGCCCCCATCCGAACTCATGCGACCCCCGTCAAAACGGGCCACAACACGCCGTCCACAGGAGGCTGGAAACTCATACGCGCCTGCGCTACACTCTGTCTGCATCGGGTTCGTTTATTGCTTATGAAAATATCTTTTCTACAAAACAGACTTTTTCATAATCTGACCCGATGTACAACCCTTCCGTGAGATTTCCGCGTCGATAAGCAGACCTTCTATATCGGCGACGCAAGCCAGGCCGCCAGTTGCCGGACCATGGATCTGGCGACACGGCCGGCGCCCAGCAGCGTGGCGGATGCGGGCCCACACCAGGAGCCATAACCCAGCAGCCAGAGACGTGGCTCCCTGACGGCCTGCTGCCCGTTAACACGGATCAAGCCGTCCGGCTCGATCACGTCGAGTGATGCAAATACACCGAGCGCGGGTCGGAAGCCGGTACACCAGATGATCCTATCGATGGCTTCTTCCCGCCCGTCGGGCCAGACGACGCCCGTCGCCGTCACACGTACAAACGGGCGCACCGCGTGGAGCACGCCTCGCTCCCTGGCGGCGCACACAGGTGGGACCATGACGATATCGCCAAAGCCGCTGGTGGGCATGGCCGACGGGCCGCCGAGAACGCGAGCGGTCGCCCGCTCGAACAGGACCCGTCCGTCCACGTCATCGGGCAGAAAGATGGGATCATGCAGCGTGACCCATGTTGCCTGAGCGACAAGCGACAGCTCCGCCATAATCTGTGCCCCGGAGTTGCCCCCACCCACCACCAGTACACGTCGGCCGGCAAAGGGCGCGGCATTCCGGTAATGGCTGGAATGGAGTTGCGTCCCGCCGAAGAGGTCACGCCCCGCGACATCGGGAACAAAGGGGGCTGACCACGTACCGGTCGCCCCGATAACCGCACGGCCAAGAAAATCACCCGCGCTGGTTCTGACAGTCAGAAGTTTTCCGTTCGCGCGCTCCACACACTCGACCATGACCGGACGGCGGATCGGCGGCGCATAGCGCGCCTCGTAGCGGTGCAGATAGTCCAACACCTCGTCACGGGTCGGATAGCTGCCATCCGGCGTGTCTGGCATCGGCCAGCCGGGCAGCGAACTGTAGGACGCGGGTGAAAACAGATGCAGGGAGTCCCAGCCATGCACCCATGCACCACCCGCCTGCGTCCCGTTATCAAGAATGACGTAACGCAGTCCGGTCCGTCGTAGAAAATACGACGCGGCGAGGGCCGCCTGACCGCCTCCCACGATCACAACATCGAACTGTTCCGCCATTGCCCGGCTCACAGACTTTCCGGGAGACGGAATTCCGCCTTGCGTTCGCTGTAGCGATCAACGAGGTAGTCGGCCCGGTCGCGCAGCAGCCATGTGAACTTCATCAGCTCCTCCATGACATCTACCATCCGGTCATAGAGGGGGGATGGCTTCATCCGGTCATCGTCACCGAACTGGGTATAGGCCATCGGCACGCTGGACTGATTGGGGACGGTGAACATCCGCATCCACCGGCCCAGCACCCGCAGGGCATTGACGGAATTGAAGCTCTGCGATCCGCCCGAAACCTGCATGACCGCCAGCGTGCGGCCCTGCGTCGGGCGGATCGAGCCTTCCGTCAGGGGCAACCAGTCGATCTGGTTCTTGAACACGGCAGTGATGTTGCCGTGCCGTTCGGGGCTGCACCAGACCTGGCCTTCAGACCAGATCGAGAGTTCCCGCAGTTCCCGCACCTTCGAATGACTTGCGGGCACGGAATCCGCTACCGGCAGGCCGGTCGGGTCGAACACCCGTGTCTCGGCCCCCAGCACCTTCAGGATGCGTTCTGCCTCAAGCACCAGCAACCGGCTGAAGGATCGGGGGCGTAAAGAGCCATAGAGCAGAAGGATACGCGGCGGATGGTCCACACGCGGTTGCGGTTCCAGCCGCGCGAGATCGACCTGTTCAAGATATTCGGGGTGAAGGGCCGGCAAGTCAGGTTCAGTCATTGTGATATCGGTCCATTCATGCATTACGGCTGGCTGATTAGAGGCAGCCACAGGGCCAGCGCCAGGAGTGTGACCAGCAGGACGGGAGGTGTGATCACCAGACCCACCTTCATATATTGCCCCCACGTGACCCGATGGTTCCTGGACGCCAGCACATGCAGCCAGAGCAGTGTCGCGAGACTGCCGATCGGCGTGAATTTCGGCCCGAGGTCGCAGCCGATGATGTTGGCATAGACCATCAGGTCGCGTGTCAGCGGCGTGATGTCGTGCGCCTGCTGGATCGCCAGTGCCCCGACCAGCACACTCGGCATATTGTTCATGATGGACGACAGAACAGCCGCCAGAAAGCCGGCGCCGATGGTGGCGATGAACGGCCCCTGATGGCCAAGCCAGACCAGTGCGGCCGCAAGGTAGTCGGTCAGCCCGGCATTGCGCAGGCCATACACCACCAGATACATGCCCAGCGAGAAGATCACGATCTGCCATGGCGCGCCCATCAGCACCTTGCGAACAGGGATCACCCGGCCATATCCGGCGACTGCCAGCAGGATGCCGGCAGCCAGGCAGGCCACGATACAGACCGGAATATGAAATGGCGCGGTCAGGAAATAAGCTGCCAGAATCAGGGCCAGCAGCGGAAAAGCCGCGCGGAACACAAGGTGGTCACGAATAGCCGAGACAGGTGCTGGCAGTTCAGAGACGGGGTAGGTCTGGGGCACCTGCCGCTGGTAATAGAGCCACAGGACGGCAAGTGTCGCGCCAAGGGCAGCCAGATCGACGGGGACCATGATCGCGGCGTAGCGGTCAAAGGGAATGTCGAAGAAATTGGCGCTGACGATGTTCACCAGATTGGAAATCACCAGCGGCAGGCTGGTGGTATCCGCGACAAAGCCGGTCGCGATGATGAAGGCCAGCGCCGCGCCATGGTTCAGACGGAGTTGTGTGAGGATAGCGATGACAATGGGCGTCAGCAGCAGGGCCGCGCCGTCATTGGCGAAAACCGCTGCAATGGCCGCTCCCAGCACCACGATCAGCGGGAATAGCGTCCGGCCTCGCCCTTTGCCCCAGCGTACGACGTGCAGGGCGGCCCAATGGAAGAACCCTGCCTCATCCAGCAACAGCGAGATGACGATCAGCGCGATAAAGGTGAAGGTCGCGTCCCAGACGATGTGCCAGACGACAGGAATGTCATGCCAGTGGATCACGCCAGCCGCCAAGGCCACGGCGGCACCTGCCATTGCGCTCCAGCCGATGCCCAGCCCCCGAGGCTGCCAGATGACAAAAACCAGCGTGACAACGAAAAGCAGAAGAGCCAGCATCAGGAGATCCGCTTTCCGGATTCATCGACGATCTTCTCGCCGTCCTCTTTGACGAAAGCGCCCCGCTGCGGGTTGGGCAGGATTTCCAGAGCCGCCTCGGACGGACGGCAGAGCGCAACACCGAGGGGGGTGACGACGATCGGCCGGTTCATCAGGATCGGGTGTGCGATCATGGCGTCGATCAGCGTATCGTCCGTCAGGGTCGGATTATCGAGGCCGAGCTCGTGAAAGGGCGTGCCCTTTTCCCGCAGGACCGCGCGCACCGGAACCCCCATACGGGCGATCAGATCGAACAGTTCCGCGCGGCTCGGTGGGGTTTTCAGATATTCGATGATCCTGGGCTCCTCGCCGCTATTGCGGATCAGTGCCAGCACGTTGCGCGACGTGCCGCAGGCCGGATTGTGGTAGATAGTGACGGTCATGGGCATGAGGCCGGGCTCGGGCTGCAGGAAGACAGGTTCGCGATCAGGGGCGCGCAGAGTTCGGGGCTGCCCGCACAGCAGTCTCTGACGAGGAAGAGCATCAGGTCGCGCAGGCGCGGAAGACAGGCGCGATAGACGATCAGCCGGCTGTGGCGCTGCGAGGTCAGCAGGCCGGCACGGGTCAGGGTGGCAAGATGGGCCGAGATCGTGTTCTGCGGGACATCGAGATGCCGCGCGACGTCTCCGGCGGGTAGTCCGTCCGGTTCGTGGCGCACCAGCAGGCGGAAGATCTCCAGTCGCGTGGACTGCGACAGAGCGCTCAGGGCAGCGAGGACAGATTCTGTATCCATAAATCGACGATCACGGATATATGGGATGAAGTCAAGACTACCCAGGACATGCCTCGTTCAGAGCTTGGAACGCGGCTTCACACGCCGAACAGGCGGCCGATCCCGCCCGTGACGATCATTGCCACAATACCCCAGAACGTCACACGCAGTGCTGGGCGCAGAGGCGCTGCGCCGCCGGCAATCGCGCCAACGACCCCCAGAACAGCGAGAACCACGACGGACGTCAGGGACACGCCCCAGGATACCCACGCCACGGGCGTCAGAACCGCCGCCAGCACAGGCAGTAGTGCTCCGGATGAAAAGGCGGTTGCCGAGGCGAATGCCGCCTGTATGGGTCGTGCCGCCGTGGCTTCGGACAGACCCAGTTCATCCCTTGCATGGGCACCGAGCGCATCATGCTTCATGAGGGCAACGGCGACCTTGCGCGAGAGGTCTTTATCCAGCCCTCTCTTCTGATAAATCCCGGCCAGTTCGGTGACTTCGCCCTCCCAGTCCGTGACCAGTTCCTGTTTCTCGCGGGCGATGTCGGCGTGTTCGGAATCGGCCTGGGAACTGACCGAGACATACTCGCCTGCCGCCATGGACAGGGCGCCCGCGACAAGCGCGGACAGTCCCGCGACGAGAATGCTGCCGCGTGTCGCATGAGAACTGGCAACGCCGACGATGAGGCTGCCGGTCGACAGCGTTCCGTCATTGGCGCCGAGAACGGCCGCGCGCAGCCACCCCAGTTTCTCGACGGCATGGCGTTCGGCCAGAGGATGGAGACGCGACATAAGGTGACCTGTTGCTTCTGATAAATACAAACCAGATTTAGGCCCCTGTTTTTGCCACGGCAATAGGCATTTTATTCTGACATTGCGAGCTATTTTCAATAGTATTTATATTTTCGTAAAATATTCTCTGTTCAGAATCCTGTCAGGTAAGCATGATATGGAAGTGAATCCAGGGTTCCTTTTCATCGAGACGCATATGCCTTGTTCAACGCCGGACATTACCGACACCCTGCGCTACGACAGGCCGACGATCGTCCTTCACTGGACCACCGCCTTTCTGGTGCTGCTTCAGTTTGCTCTTGGCGAAACCTGGAACTGGCCGGCAAAACCCGTCCATCATCTGATGGTCGTCGCGCATCTGACCGTCGGTATCCTGCTGACGGTGATCATGGCGTTCCGCATAGTCTGGCGTCTGACGAAAGGCCGGCATCTGTCGGACCTTCTCCGTCCAGTGGACCGGGTATGCGCTCTCGGGGCGGAGTACACACTCTATGGGCTGCTTCTGGCGGAAATTTTGCTGGGCTACTTCTGGCGATGGGGTGCCGGGCAGACGATGAGTTTTTTCGGCCTTCTGATCCCATCCCCGTTTGCACGGTTCCCGGCGGAAACCGTGACGTGGCTTCACACGCTGCATGAGTGGAACGCCTGGCTGATCATGGGCTTTGCGACAGGCCATGGCGCGGCGGCGCTTTTTCATCAGTTCGTCCTGAAGGACAAAGTTTTCGGGCGCATGTTGCCGCAGTGTTTCTTGCTCCGTCAGTGAGGCGGTCAGTATCCTGTCTGATTGTATGACTGGGCACACCGTGATGCTGGGCCGCCAACAAGCCAGAAGTGATGATTTTTTGTTGTCATCAGCAGCTTCACATGAATGCCGGTTCATGGGAATTGTCTCCTGTCGAACGGGAAAATAAGAAAGTATCGACCCAATGACGATCGTGCCGCGTGGCGTGGGACCAGAAAGACCGGGGTCGGCTCTTGAGGTGCTCCTCATCTTTCTCAGGCTGGGCGTCACCTGCTTCGGCGGGCCGATCGCGCATATCGGGTATTTCCGGGACGAATTCGTCGTCCGACGCCGGTGGCTCAATGAGCGCGCCTATGCCGATCTCGTCGGGCTGTGTCAGTTCCTGCCCGGTCCCGCGAGCAGCCAGGTGGGATTTTCCATTGGCCTGATGCGGGCCGGTTATGCAGGCGGTCTTGCGGCGTGGGCGGGGTTCACCCTGCCTTCGGCACTTATACTGGTCCTCTTCGCCTATGGCGCGAACGCGCTTGCCGGCCCGACTGGTGCAGGCCTTCTGCATGGACTGAAACTCGTCGCCGTCGCCATCGTCGCACAGGCCGTATGGGGCATGGCGCGCACGCTGTGTCCGGACCGGACGCGAGCTTCGATCGCGGTCACGGCCGCGCTCATCGTTCTGTTCGCCATCTCACCGCTTGCCCAGATCGCGGCCATCGTTCTCGGGGGCCTCGCCGGCTTGTGGCTTTGCCGCTCTGTGCAGACGTCAGATGGCGAGCATATTACAGTGCCCGTATCGCATCGTGCAGGGATCGTCGCACTGGCTCTCTTTCTGGCGTTGCTCTTCGGTCTGCCCGTTCTCGCCTGCCATGGCGCACCAGAGGGCGTTTCCCTGTTCGACGCCTTCTACCGGTCAGGCGCGCTCGTGTTCGGTGGCGGTCATGTCGTGCTGCCCTTGCTGCACGAGGCTTTCGTGACATCGGGCTGGGTCAGCGACGACACCTTTCTCGCCGGTTATGGCGCGGCACAGGCGGTTCCGGGGCCGCTTTTCACGTTCGCGGCCTATCTCGGCGCGGTCGTCGGGCAATCTCCCCACGGTGTTGCCGGTGCCGCTTTCGGTCTTTTCGGCATCTTTCTGCCGGGCATCCTGGTCCTGATCGGAGCTTTGCCCTTCTGGGACACCTTCCGCAGCCAGCGGGCCGTTCAGGCGACGATGCGCGGCGTCAACGCAGCGGTCGTGGGCCTGCTGGGGGCGGCGCTCTATACACCGGTCTGGACGAGCGCGGTCAGGTCGGCGGCGGATTTCGGGATCGTGCTGGTCGGTTTCGTCCTGCTGACCGTCTGGCGGGCGCCACCCCTGGTGGTAGTCGGTATCAGCGCGCTGGGAGGGGTCGTCATTGGGCAGGCGGCATAATGAAATGTTCAGTCAGCGACGTGCATCGACGCGTGATCGCCATACCGTTTTTCAACGCACACTTCAATAATGGCGCGTCGTTATAAGGGCCATGTTTCGGCCGTTTCCTGTGTAAGTCAGCCAGAAAACGGACAGGCAGTTTCCCTGAAGGGTTTCGGGCGCCGCGAGGCGTACGAAAGTCTGGGAAGACCGAACCCGCGACACCGGGACTCAGTTATGGGGAATTTGCAACTGGCGCTACCCGGGGGAGAGCCTGAGCCAGAGCATACAGGTGCGTTTGTGGAACTGGAACGGGTTTTTTATGACCGGATCTGCATGACGCGATGACAGAACTGGCGGTGCAGACAGCGATTTTCCCGGTTTTTCCGGTGATGCGTACAGAAGCCCCGGTTTGCCGGGGCGGAGCCACTCCGACATCGGGATCGGTCATGCTGTCGTATCTGCGGGCTGTCATGGTGATCCCCCGGTCGGATCAGTCGCCCGTGGTGGCCCTCGGGGCTGGCACCATCGGGGAAGGATCTGGATGACGATCATCGGACCACCACAGCATGGGCACGGCGGTGGCGTGATCGGTTCGGCTTCCGGGACTTCTGGCGCTGGTGTGGATATGACCTTGAGCAGTTCCCGCACCCGGGCGAGGCTGGCCTTGCGGCTGGAACTGGCCAGCAGGCCATAATGGCGGATGCGATGAAATCCCCGTGGCAGGACATGCAGCATGAAGCGGCGGATGAACTCATCCGTGGCGAGTGTCATGACCTGCTGCTGATGGGCCGTGTCCCGCCGGTAGTCCTTGTAGCGGAACGTCACGCCGTTTTCGTTGAACGCCAGGAGGCGGCGGTTCGAGATGGCGACACGGTGGGTATAGCGCGACAGGTAGGCCAGCACTGCTTTAGGACCGGCAAAAGGCGGTTTGGCGTAGACGACCCAGCGCGTGCTGCGCACAGGGGCCAGATACCGCAGAAAGGCACGGCGGTCTGCCAGAGGGGCAAGCTGCCCCCGAAAGGCCAGCCGGTCGGCATCGAAAAGTGCGCGCAGCCGGGTCAGGAACAGGCGGCGGAACAGTTTGCCCAGCACGCGAACGGGCAGCAGGAAAGCCGGTCGCGATGAGATCCAGCGCTGGCCATCGGGCGAGAGACCGCCACCCGGCACGATCATGTGCACATGGGGATGGTGGGTCAGCGCCGAACCCCAGCTGTGCAGCACGGCGGTGATGCCGATGCGCGCCCCCAGATGCCGGGGATCGGCGGCGATCGTCATCATCGTCTCCGAGGCGGCCTGGAACAGCAGGGCGTAGAGAACGGCCTTGTTCTGGAGCGCGATGTCGGCGATCCGCGCAGGCAGGGTGAAGACGACATGAAAATACCCGACCGGCAGCAGATCGGCCTCCCGCTCGGCCAGCCATGTCCGCGCGGCGTTTCCCTGACAGCGCGGACAATGACGGTTGCGACAGCTGTTATAGGCGATCCGCCAGTGTCCACAGTCCCCGCAGGCCGCGACATGACCACCAAGGGCCGCCGTGCGACAGTGTTCGATCGCCGACATGACCTTGAGCTGCTGCAGGGGGAGACGGCCGGCATGGGCTGACCGCCAAGCAGGGCCGGCAGCCCGGAAGATGTCCCCCAGTTCGAGGGAGGCGGACATGACCGCCCCCGCCCGGGGATCAGCCGTCGGGCCTCGCCTGCGTTGTCGCCAGCATGCCCAGTCTGTCGAGCGGACTGATGACGGCCCGCACGGTCCGTGTCGCAACTTTTGTATAAAGGGCCGTGGTCTCCAGGCGGGAATGACCCAGCAGAACCTGGATCACTCGGACATCGACACCATCCTCCAGCAGGTGCGTGGCAAAGCTGTGCCGCAGGGTATGAGGCCCCACACGTCTGGTGATCGAAGCAGCCCGCGCGGCATCGACAACCACACGATGGAGCTGCCGTGTGCTGATGGGCCTCATGGTGTCCTGCCCGGGAAAAAGCCAGCCACCGGAATGCATCACGCCCTGCTGGCGTCCGGCCTTCCACCACTCCCGCAGCAGGGGCAGAAGGTCTGCCGGAAGCATGGCGTTGCGATATCGTCCCCCTTTGCCCCGTTCGACCCTGAGCAGCATGCGCTCGCTGTCGATATCACTGATCTTGAGAGCTGCGACCTCGGCCACCCGCAGGCCTGCCCCATAGGCGACCGACAGGGCGGCCTGATGCTTGAGGCATACGGTCGCGTTGAGCAACCGGGCAACTTCATCGCGGCTCAGCACGACGGGCAGGTTGCGGGGCTGCGCCACCCGGACCAGCTTGCGTGCAAGGTCGAGATGGGGTGGACGGCCTCCCTGCGGCATCAATGTGCCATGATGGAGGTTCACTGACCATCAGGAGGAGACCGCCCGTATGAAAGCTAGCATAATTGGCCTTGATATTGCCAAATCCGTTTTTCAGGCTCATGGGGCTGACGCAAATGGAAAGTGCGTTTTCAAGCGCAAGCTTGGTCGCAGTGAAATTTCAGCATTTTTTGCAAAACTTGACCCATGTGAAGTTGTTCTGGAAGCCTGCGGGTCAGCTCATTACTGGGCACGGGTGATCAGCAGGATTGGTCATGATGTCAGACTGGTTCCTCCTGATCGGGTCAAATCATTTGTCAAAAAAGGCAAGAAAAACGACGCTGTTGATGCGGCTGCGATCTGCATGGCGGCGACTCATCCTGATACGATGTGTGTTCCGATCAAGAGCGAAGAGCAGCAAGGCGTGTTGTCACTGCATTCTACCCGCGCTCTTCTGGTCAAACAGCAGACCATGCTGAGTAATGCGTTACGGGCTCTTGCTTCCGAGTTCGGGCTGATAGCCCCTCTGGGCACACGCCATCTGCCAGAACTGATGGCAAAAATAGAGACATCAGCCGACCTGCCGGCTACCATGAAGCAGAGTGCCATGTTGTTATTTGAGCATTACGAAAAGGTCGCTCAGAGCATTGATGCTTTGGAAGTGCAGATCCGGGCGCGTGCAAAAAGCGATGAGGATGCGCGTCGGCTGATGACCATCCCTGGGGTCGGTCCCATAACGGCTTCTCTGATTGTCGCCTCGGTCGCGGATATTGGCTCCTTCGCCTCTGCGCGCCATTTTGCCGCCTGGCTTGGGCTTGTGCCTCGTCAGCATTCTACCGGCGGTAAAACCCGTCTGGGAAGGATTACCAAAACGGGCAACCGGCAGATAAGAACGTTGCTGGTTCTTGGTGCGACGGCCATGCTTCATCGTGCCCATAAGTGGGATAGCGCTGCGGGTCAGTGGCTATGCGAACTCATGGCGCGTCGTCCAAGGCGTCTGGCAACAGTTGCACTTGCCAATAAAATGGCTCGTATCATCTGGGCGTTGTTGTCACGTAAAGAGATCTATCGTCCGGCTGGTGTCAGTGTTTCAGCAGGCTGACTTGTACCAGCAGAACGATGGACACCGGAGCTTGCTCCGGTAAATCCGGCAGGATGTATGAACCGACGTGATGGGAAGACTGTCATTCAGCAACAGTTCAGGCCATACCGTTCGACCGTCTGTGCCCCTGAGCACGCGATACGAGATTGGTGCCTGACACGTGAGCGCACACCCATGATGGCCAGCGCATAAAGTCGCATAAACAGGCCGGACATAAGAGCGCATCTGACCGGGTCTTCACGTTAAATCGGTATGCATCATCCGCCAGTAGAATAATACGTTTTGGAAATTGCATGGGAAAGACAATGTGAAGCATTGCCTTTAAACGGCCGTCCACATAGGGCGGTCGAGCGTCTGGGTGAAGAAAAACCGCAGCGCCGACACGATGGCATTCATGGTCGGTGTCGGCATGCCAGCCGCGTTCTGCGCAATCTGGAACTGGCGCACATCCTCGACTGTTGCCGTGTGGGGTGAGCGGCCCAGAAACGTGGCGAACCGGCCGACATCGCGAAGGTAATTGCGCTGCGTCTCCCGGGAGAACCGCCGCACCGCCATGTCATCAAGCAGGCGCTGGCGAAGGGGACTGATTGCAGCAATGCACAGGGACTCTGTCATCATCCGGCTCCTTCTGGTGGGAAGAAGCCAGAGTGCTTGGCCCGATCAGGACAGTTCCAAATAAAACAGATCGCTCACGCCGTGGTGACAGACCTGCACACCGCACCAATCCCGCGCAGCGGGTTCGTTCTCCCCCCTGATCCGCCTGTCTGCTCCTGTATCACTGAGCAGACAGGCTGCAGTCGCCCTATGTTGGTCATAAGCAGAGCTGTTCTGGTCGCCGGTAGCAAGCCAGACTTCATCAAACACACCCTTCAGCATCTCTCCATGCCGAAACGCAGTCAAACCAAAGAAATTTTCCAATCCTAGCGATATCCGGCTCCCACAATCGCCGAACAGTGTTTGCAGTATGCCAGATCCAAGCGGCCCTGATATGGACATCTGCGTGAGTTTCGTGTCGTAGCGTGATGTTTCTAAAACGGCAGAACTCGATATCATCAGTCTGCAAAGCGTAATTCGCTTTCAAAAGTTGCCACGGCCTATTGGCAAATATTACCCATCTACCATCCAGACGGCTACATTTATCAATTATAGCCTTATCAAGCTCGGGTCTTCCAGACCAGTCTATGTGCTTGTTATTGTTTGGAAGAGGACTATCCATGACATTTCGAAATTGAAACCAGTCATGTACTTCATCCTCCCTCGTATCAAAAGAAATGGAATTCTTAATAGCGTGATAAAAATTATTTATCGTTTCAGTTTCTATATGTCCGGCCCTACCATGAGCGGGGGTGCTTCTAGCATAACAATAGGTCTGGAATCACGCCAATTTCCAGTCTGGGTCGTATTCTTGACAGTCATCTAATTTGTTCTTTTCAATTTTACGTTGAAACTTATATTATAATTTTTTCATTGCTTGAAGCATATCATCGCGGGCTGAGGCAATTATTTTCATCACGAACACCATCATTTTTGGGGATGGCAAGTTTTAGCTACCCCGCTAAACTCTACAGTACAATGCTTGATTCTCTCCATTTGACAGGCTCTTGGCCCGTTCTACTCCCGCGTGTTATCGACCAGGTGGATCGCCTTACTAGGCAGCTTCTGACTCAATCCGACGTAACGACCGACGTCCTGCGCTCCATTCTCTCGACGGCCCATTTCTCACCGCCCCTTCCCGTTTTCGTTGCCGGCAGCATGCTGCCTGACGGCAGCTTTCTACCCGATACCGAACTGCCCGAGTGCGCCGAACACGCATCCAACGCACGGATGCTTCTTGAGGCTACCTCCTCCTCCCTGCCCAATGGCTACCATCTCGAAGTAGCTCTTGAGATCGATCGACAGCGCTTGGCATTTGTCGCGTCGTTTGTCGCGTTGGACCAGGGTCAAACAGCATCAGACCTTCCTAGAAAAGATAAAATTCGATCTATCGCGACACCACCACCTATCGGACAGAATCCAGCTAATGTCGCGCGTTGGTTCACAGATCTGGTCGAAGCTGAGGTTCCCAAACATGACGGCCAACTGGAGACATCACAGGCAGCTGTCGGCGCTTTCGTTCAGCTAGCGAAGGCCACGAACACCCGCCGTGCCTATCGCTCGGCAATCCGGGGCTGGTGTGTTTGGGCAGCACGTCATGACCTTCCCGCCTTACCTGCTCGTAGTGAAGACGTTGCCACCTATCTTGCAGATCTCGCTTTGCGCGAACGTAAGCCGGCCACTATCGAACTCCATCGTGCAGCACTGCGCTATCTTCATCACATCTCCCATCTTCCCATTCCAACGACACACGCGCTCGTCTCTGAGACGCTGGCGGGTATTCATCGCTCACCGAGGAAAACGCCACCACGTCAGGTCAAAGGTTTGACATGGGAGTTGATCTGCGAGGTTGTTGATAGGATCCCGATGACCTCGCTGGTGGATGCTCGTGATCGCGCCATTCTCCTCCTTGGTTATGGTGGTGCGCTACGACGCTCCGAACTGGCGGCGATCCAGCTCGAACACGTCTCGCTTGATGAAGACTGCATGCGGATCACCCTGCCCCACTCCAAAGGCGACAAGAAGCATCAGGGCACCACGATTGTTATCCCACGCGGCATAACCAGACATTGTCCGGTGCGGGCATGGGAGACGTGGCTACGACAGTCAAAATTGACGCCACGAAACAAGAACAAGGATACTAAACCAGAGAACGTAAACGAGACGACGGCCGCCTTCCCAAGAATATGGTTGCCTGCTGCTGCGAAAAATAATGAGCCGCCCCCTGCCCCTAAAATTGGCATGAAGAGTCTTTCAGACTGGTCGGTTGCCAAGATTATCAAGCAGCGCTGTCAGTCAGCCGGCATTGAGGGTGATTTCAGCGGCCACAGTCTGCGCCGGGGTGCTATCACGACCGGTGCTCAGGATGGCCTCGATCTGATCAGGCTCAAACGCTTTTCCCGTCATCGCGATTACCGCGTCTTGGAGGCTTACATTGAGGAGGATCAAGTTCTTTCAAAACATCCAGGAAAGACGCGTTTTTAGAGAAATTTAGACTGATAGATGAATGCCATGCGATTCTTAATGAAAGCTGACCATATCTATCACATCAGGGAATCAGACTGACTCTATGCAACGTTGCATAGAGTCGGGATTTATTGGACTTTACTCACGGCTAGACTATTGGAAAAGCTCCCAACAAAAATTGGCAAGACCAAACTTTCAGGGGACATTGGACTTTACTCACGGTAAAATTGGACCCTTCTCACACGACTCTGGTTAATCCACTGGACTCTACTCACACAGCAAATAATATAAATCTAATAATCTTCAATTTGCCGCGTGAGTGAAGTCCAAAATCCGTGAGTAACGTCCAACCTAATCACGTGGAAAACTCCTGTGAGTAAAGTCCAACTTGACCAAAGCCCACCTGCTACGTCAGGGTCAGGGTAATGGCAGACGTTCATCACCTTTTGTTGCAGCATGGTCTTGATGAGGCCCGGCGATTGCAAAACATCGACAAGAACTCTCGTGCTTGTGTCGATGCCGCTCACGAAGTGCTGTGCGACGAACAACAAGCTATCGGTATAGCACATGCAGGCTTCGCAATGGCCGCCCTTCCACACAAAAAACCCAACTCTCCTGTTTGGGAACGCGACGGTGGACCAGTAAAATTACTCATTGAAAGCGGTCTTGATGCCAATAAAGAGCCTGTAGGCATTCCTTATGGTTCAGTAGCACGACTGATACTTTTATATCTTCAGACGCAAGCAGTCAGAAATAAAAGCAGACAAATTGAACTTGGGGCGTCAATGAACGCTTGGCTTTCAGCAATGAATCTATCTATTGGAGGAAAAACCTACAATTTAGTAAGAGAGCAAAGTCGAAGAATTAGCCGCTGCCGACTAACCTTTTTCCGATCAGATGCCGGGAATCAGTATGTCAGTAACGGCGCATTCGTACGAGACGCTATATTTCCTCTGGATCCATCAAACTCAGATCAGCAGTCACTGTGGCTAGAAGTAGTAACTCTCGATGAGTCCTTCTATAACAGTCTGATTCAGCATCCACTACCTTTACGTGAAGTGGCAATTCGCCAAATCTCAGGTAGGTCAATGGCTATTGACCTTTATATTTGGCTTGCCTACCGTCTCCACATTCTGCCAGGGCCTGTTAAAGTGAGTTGGGCAGCCCTTAAAAGTCAATTTGGTCCCGATTATAGAGAGCTTCGTTTTTTCAGACGGGACATCATCCCATCTTTAAATCTTGCTTTGTCCGTTTACCCTGAGGCCGTAGTAACTATAGACGACCGTCAAGGTCTAACCCTATTTCCTTCCCCGGCACCAGTAAAAGAGCGTAACCGGTATTTGCCTTAAGAAACGTCTTTGGATTGGACTTCTCTCACGGTCTGGTTTACTCGGTTTTAAAATCACATAATCAGAAAAAATATTTTCCAATTACATCAGTTGTTTACGCAAAAAAAAGTGTGTGAGTTTAGTCCAATATCCTCTCTGTTGATGTTGAGTGTTGACAGGGGAGTGTTGATTGCTCAACACTCACTGTTGCTGATGGCAGGAGAGTGGTGATGACGGAAAATAATGCAGGCAATACTCTTAAGAAAATTAGGACGAACTTAGGTCTTTCACAGGCTGAGTTAAAATCCTTATTAAACGAACGGCTTTCTAGAAACTATGATCGACACACGATCTCACGTTGGGAAAACGGACGCCAGCCTATCCCGTCTGAGGTGTTGAACGAACTACAGCAGCTAATCGAGCGCAGACCTCAGCCGTTGCAAGTCATAGTCTTTGCCAACCAAAAAGGTGGAGTTGGTAAAACGACAAGCGCCTTAAATGTTGCATATGCTTTAAGTCGCCTTAACTATCGCGTGCTGCTAATAGATGCAGATCCACAAGCCAGTGCAACCTCAGCGCTCGTTGGCGATGCTTTAGTAGAACTATATCGCAATGGCAGAACACTCGATGCGGCGTTGCTCAAGGGAATCCCCTTTGCAGACGTGATACTCGACAAATCAACGGAACTTGGAAACGGACGAATTCTACCGTTCTCATTTATACCAAGTCATATTGATCTGGCCGAAGTAGATGTTCGCAGGGAACCTGGTACAGAAGGTCTGCTTCGTGAGGCCATTCAAGGTGTACAGAATGATTTTGACTACATTATAATCGATAGTCCACCTCACCTAGGCTTTCTAACGTGGATGGCATTAACAGCCGGAAATCAGGTTTTCATTCCTGTTCGTACAGAACCATATGACGTTATGGGGGTGAACCTGATCCTAGACACGATCTCCAAAGTAAACCGTCGGTCCAACCCACGTCTAAGAATTGGTGGAGTAATTCCCACTCAATTTTCGTCTAACCAATACGTTGATGTTGGAATAATAGAGCATCTAATAACAACGCTTGCGGGGAAGGCTGACGTTTTGGAACCGGTGCCAAGTAGTACTGCTTTTAGTAATGCAGCTTGGGAAGGAAAGATCTCCGTGGAAGTATCACCGACCAACCCTGCTGTGCGCCCTTACGTGAGACTTGCCGAAGCTATCAGCAAGGGAAATCAGCCTACGCTGGCCACCGATGCTTTGGACTTAAACCAAACAGAGGAAGATGTCCGTGGCTAGAACATTCAAGAAGAGAAACCCCTCGGCCTTTCTAGAAGCACAAAAGGGTATAACAACGTCTTTCTCAACTCCATTTCTCGGTAAGGGAAGATTTAATCATAGCTTCGAGGTGCAGCTTTCTGAATTAGTTCCTGACCCTGATCAACCTCGCAAGTTTTTCAATTCGGAAGATATTAAAGCGTTAGCTACTTCTCTTTCAGAACGGGGAATTCTGCAACCAATCCTTGTTAGAGAAGCAGAAGAAGGTTCTGCAAAATGGATTATCGTTGCAGGTGAAAGACGGTGGAGAGCAGCTGCCAGTCTTGGCTGGGAGAAGCTTCCAGCTATTGAATATGAAGGTGATTATAGAGCGGCAAGCTTGGTTGAAAATTTACTCCGAACTGATCTGTCAGCAGTGGAAGAGGCGCGTGGGCTACGCAATATAATGGACTTAAATAACTGGTCACAAAGCGAAACAGGCCGCCAGCTAGGGTTAAGTCAATCTAGGGTAAATCGCACGCTGCGGATTCTCGATCTCCCTTGTGCTTTTTTAGATTTCGCATCGGCTCACGCAGTTCCTATTAACGTACTAGTTCAAATAGTGCGTGAAGAGGATCCAACTCAGCAGCAGGTCTTGATGGATCGAGTGATGACCGGCTCCGCGACAGTGGCCGAAGTGCAGGATTTACGCAAAAAGGCTGATACGAAATCGCAGAACATAGCGGACAAAAAAACAGGATCCGAGCTGAAGGCTTTTAAAACTATTCGTAGATTTATAAAGGAAACCACAAGCATAGGTGGCAAGAAGATAGCTTTGTCAGAGGAAGAGAAAAATGATCTCCGACAGGCTCGCGATATGATTGATCAATTGCTGGGCTACTAGAGGTAAACAATCTGACAGTTCCAAGGCTATGCAACGTTGCATAGCCTTTTTTTTTATTTGTGTTCCTTTCTCCTATGCAACGTTGCATAGGACAGAAGGACAGAAGGACAGAAGGACAGAAGGACAGAAGGACAGAAGGTTCACCAGCCCTGAGCGTGCGCCGCAAGTGGTAGGTGCTCGCCATGCTCGCCCGCTACGCGGCCTGTGCGTGGCTCCGCTCCCGGCGCAGGGCGCCGCACTTGCGCCACCCACTCCGGCCCGGTTGTCGGGGAAGTGTCAAGGAGAAGGAATAAGGAGAGAGTAAACACTCCCCGTTCTGCACTTGACCCCGACCAACCCAGCAATCAGGCCCCCGAACCTCAGAAGAGGTGTCGGGCGAAGCCGTTTGGACGGAGTGTGCCATCATGTCCATGTCTGCCTCGCAACTCAATCTGTTCGATACTACAGTGCTGTCAGGTGAACTTGCAGCCCTCTGGTCTCTGGAGGATGACCAGCCCATACCGGAAGTCTCACTCCCCTCCCCTCAGACCTTCCGCATCCCGCAGCGGGATTTTCGTCTGAAGGGCGTTCGTGGTCTGGCTCAAGGGTGGAAAGCGCGTGCCGAGGCCAACCTCGCAGCAATTGCCCTGCTCGGAACACTTGAGCGCGAGGATCGGAACGCCACAGAGGCAGAGCAGGAGGTGCTCGCCCGTTTTACAGGTTTTGGTGCGGGTGAACTGGCCAACAACCTCTTCCCGACCACAGGCAGAGAGGTCCGCAAAGGATGGGAAAGCCTTGCTGCAGAACTTGAACAGCTGACGACGGAGACTGAACGCGCCGGTCTGCAGCGTGCGACACAGTATGCCCATTATACGCCGGAACTGATTGTTCACTCGATGTGGGACATGGCCCTGCGTATGGGGTTTCGGGGCGGTTCAGTGCTTGAACCGGGGTGCGGCACGGGGCTCTTCATTGCCGCACGACCTGAAAAACTGGAAGGCAAGATCGCCTTCACAGGCATTGAAAACGACCCAATCTCAGCCCGCATAGCGCGCAAGCTCTACCCGAACCAATGGATACGCAGTGAGGACTTCACGCGTGCCCAGCTCCCACAGGGCTATGATCTGGCGATTGGTAACCCACCCTTTAGCAATCGCACGGTGCACGGTCGTGTTGGCTTGGAGAAGCAGGGTCTCAGTCTTCACGACTTCTTCATTGCCCGCTCACTCGAAGCTTTACGACCAGGGGGTATCGCCCTGTTCGTGACCTCCCGATACACACTGGACAAAACGGATCCTAAGGCACGACGGATTATCGGCGAGAGCGCAGACCTGCTTGGCGCTGTGCGTTTACCTGAAGGCGCAATGCGTGACGATGCCGGGACAGATGTGGTGGTCGATATCCTGGCATTCCGCAAACGAGAAATGGGGGAAGAGCCGTCAAACGAGAGCTGGGTTGAAACTGCAGACATCCCAGACTCAGATGAGGGGAATGGTCCGCTCGTCATAAACCGGTATTTCCATGACCATCCCGAACAGGTGCTCGGCAGTCATATCTGGACGACAACGCAGTTTGGTCCCGATTACACATGCTCTGCCACCGCCGGCGCAGAACTAGACCTTCTTCTTCCGCAAGCCCTGAGCCGGATCGCGCCCAACGTTCATTTCCTGCAGCCGTTAGAGGCGCGTATTGCCAGACCAGCAGGTGAGGGCGTTACGGTTGGAACCGCGGCAACTGGTGCGGACCTCAAGGAAGGAAGCTACTTTGTAGAACGGGGTGTTCTGCACCAGATTAGCGAGGGACAGGCGCAGATCGTGCCGATCCGCAAGGCAGGACAGACAGAAGGGATTTTTGCCAAACATGCGCGGATCATTCGTGCGCTGGTGCCCATCCGTGATGCCGCGCGCAGCGTATTGCGGGCGCAGATGCAGAACCTACCTTATGGAGCGCAGCAGCGCACTTTGAAGGCGGCGTACCAGAGTTTCGTGCGAGAGTTTGGCCCCATCAATCATACCCGCACCACGCTACGCGAGAACCCTGAAACTGGGAAAACACGCGAAACCCAGCGGCGTCCGAACCTGCAGCCCTTTCTGGATGATCCTGACGTCTGGCTGGTGGCTTCGATTGAGGAGTATGACGAGCGCACGGATACGGGTCGCATGGGGCCAATATTTTCAGAGCGTGTCATTCATGCACCGACAGAGCCTGAAATACACGGAGCCCATGACGCGCTGGCTGTGTCCCTGCATGAAACGGGCCGTGTGGATCTGCCTCTCATTGCCGAACTGCTGGGACGGAGTGAAGCCGATACGTTGGCTGAACTGGGTGAGAGCATTTACCTCGATCCGGAACGCAGCGCGCAGGGCAGGGACGTCTGGGTCACGTCTGATGAGATGCTCTCAGGTGCGGTGCGCACCAAACTGGCGCTCGCACGCGAGGCCGCACATCATGATCAGCGGTATGCACGCAATGTCAGCGCCCTTGAAGGTGTGCAGCCTGCTGATCTGCGTCCCTCTGAAATTACAGCCCGTCTGGGAGCACCGTGGTTGCCCGTCACGGACATTCAGGACTTCGTACAAGAGGTCATGGGGATTGAAACAACCGTTCGTCATACCCCGGAAGTGGCATGCTGGAGTATCAATCGTGCGCCGTTTCTGTCTCGCGCTGAAGCAACATCCGTCTGGGGCACGGAACGACGCAATGCGGCTGAACTTCTGGAGGACGCGCTGTCCCAGTCCATTCCCAAGATCTGGGATCACTGGCGCGATGAGAATGGCAATGACCGGCGCAAACTCAATACGCAGGAAACCGAGGCAGCCAAGGAAAAACTGGCGGCTATCAAGAGCGCGTTCGAAAAATGGGTCTGGGGGGATCCCGAGCGCTCGGACCGTCTCGTAAAGCTCTATAACGAGACCTACAATAACCTTGTGCCGCGTGCCTTTGATGGCAGTCATCTGCATCTGCCTGGAGCGAGCAGTGTGATTACCCTGCGTGCTCATCAGAAGCGCGTGGTTTGGCGGATTATCGCTTCAGGACGCACCTACATGGCGCATGCCGTGGGAGCGGGGAAAACATTCTCCATGGCCGCGGCCGTCATGGAGCAGAAACGGCTTGGACTGATCAGCAAGGCCGTGATTGTGGTGCCAGGTCATTGCCTTGCACAGATGGCGCGTGAGTTTCTCATGCTTTATCCCACGGCACGGATCATGGTGGCCGACGAAGCCAATTTCGTCAAAGCCAAACGCCAGCGTTTCATTGCCCGAGCGGCGACAGAAAACTGGGACGCGATCATCATTACGCATGACGCTTTCAAGTTCATACCGGTCGAGGCGGGATTTGAACGCGAGATGATCGAGGATCAGATTGCCTCTTACGAAACCATTCTTTCCGGTCTTGATGGTGACGACCGTATCTCGCGCAAGCGGATCGAACGCATGAAAGAAGGGATGGAAGCAAAGCTTGAAGGGTTGGCTGCCCGCAAGGATGATTTGCTGCACATGGGTGAAATCGGGATTGATCAGATCCTTGTCGATGAAGCCCAACTGTTTCGGAAACTGTCCTACGCCACCAATCAGTCCGATCTGCGAGGTGTCGATCCCAATGGCTCTCAGCGTGCATGGGATCTGTTCGTGAAAACCCGTTACCTCGCGAAGAAGGATCCGACACGTCCGCTGATTATGGCGTCAGGCTCCCCTATCACGAATACCATTGCCGAATTGTGGAATGTCGGACGGTACATGGACCTGGATGCTCTTGTCGCACGCAATCTGCATGAATTTGATGCGTGGGCCGCCAACTTTGGGGAAACACGTACCGAACTGGAGCTTCAGCCCAACGGTCTTTACAAACCGGTCACGCGCTTTACCGAATTCGTCAATGTGGCCGATCTGATGGCCATGTATCGTGATTTTGCTGATGTCGTTCAGTCTGATGAGTTGTCCCGATATGTAAAGCTGCCCTCAGTAAAGAGCGGTAACAGACAGATTGTCGTGGCCGAGAGCACGGAAGACTTCCGGGCGTTCCAGCGGACACTCGCAGAACGGATGCGTGCGATTGAAGCCCGTTCGGGCCGCCCACAGAAGGGAGACGACATAATTCTCAGTGTGATGAATGATGCCCGCTTTGGTGCGATCGATCTACGTTTCATCAAGCCATGGGCAGATAATGACCCGCACTCCAAGCTGAATGTGATGATCCGGAAGGTATTTGAGATCTGGCATGAGACATCTGCCAATCGCTACACCAATCCAGAAACGGGCAGGGCCTATGATTTGCCGGGAGCGGTGCAGATGATCTTTTCCGACCTCGGCACGCAGACCTCACAGAGCAAGCGCGGGTTCTCGGCTTATAACTGGATCAGGTCAGAGCTGATCCGCATGGGTGTCCCGGCCGAGCAGATTGCCTTCATGCAGGATTACGACAAGGCAGCAGCCAAGCTGCGTCTGTTTGGTGATCTTAATGCAGGCCGCAAGCGTATCCTGATTGGTTCAACAGCCACAATGGGAACGGGAGTGAATGCGCAGCAGCGCCTGAAAGCCCTGCATCATCTCGATGTGCCATGGCTAGTCGCTGACATCATGCAACGTGAAGGTCGGATTGTGCGTCAGGGCAACCAGCACGATGAAGTGGAAATCTACGCATACGCGCAGCAGGGATCTGTAGACGCCACCAATTGGCAGCTGCTTGAACGCAAGATGCGTTTTATCGGTCTTGCGATGTCGGGAGATCGGACCATTCGTCGGATTGAGGATGTGGGTGGTGAAGGCAATCAGTTTGCAATGGCCAAGGCGCTTGCATCAGGTGATATGCGTCTGATTCAGAAAGCAGGTCTGGAAGCCGATATTGCGCGTCTTGAGCGTTTGCAGGCCGCACACTTCGATGATCAGTTCAATGTGCGTCGCCAGATCCAGAGAGCTGAACGCGACATCAGGACAGCGCAGACACGCATTCCGAAAATTGAGGCAGCATTCAATCAGCGGATATCCACGAAAGGGGAGGCGTTTGCGTTGCACCGAAACACCAAGGTGGTTGAGAGCCGTGAGAAAGCTGGGGCATGGATCCTGTCACAGGCGCGGCTTGCTGAACGCGAAGGCCGTACCGGGCGATGGACCATGGGGCGCATCGCCGGTTTCGAGGTGATGTGCGAAGCACATGAACAGCAGTTCAGAACGTCCGATAAGAGAAAAAGAGAAGTTGTGTCAACGATCTATCTGGATACCCCAGCAGGAGAAATCGAGGTCGAGACGGATCGTGAGACCAAACCATTGGGACTGATTTCACGTATTGAGCATGCAGCCCTAAGGCTGGACAGCGATCTGGCTGAAACACAGCGCAGCCTGGAAGAGGCAGAACGCCGACTGCCAGCTTACCGCTCACGCGAAGGGCTGCCGTTTGTGGAAGCTGTGGATCTTCAGGCCAAACGTGCTGAGCTGCACGCATTGGATGCCGAGTTGGAAGCAGAAGGGAAGGAAGAGGAAGCTGCGCTGAAATCAGCCACAGCAAATGATGATGCTGCTTCTGACGCGATTGAAAAAACAGAGGAATTGTCCTGAGAAAAAAGGAAAACAGAAAGCCGAAAAGGCAAGGGCGCGCCACAGGCCGCCCACCCGCAGCAAGGGTGCGCCCCGTTCCGGGGCCGCGCTGACGCACGCCCTTGCCCCGTGTGTGCGTCTGCGGCGGTGCCAAAGGTATGAGGTCAGACAAATAACGCCTCATGAACCTGACAGTGAGGAGAGTATCATGACGGAACTTCGCCGCGTTGATCCCAAAACACTCGTGCCGAACCCGAACAATCCACGCAAGACGCAGCCAGATCCTCGCGCGGATCATCAGCTTGCATTGAATATCAAGACAGTGGGTCTGATTCATCCTCCATGCGTGCGGGAACTTGAGGATGGTCAACTGATGATTGTCGCAGGTCACCGGCGCGTGCGGGCATGCATTGCGGCAAAATTGACCGAAATTGACGTGCACGTCCGCTCAGGTGATGAAAAGAGCGATACGATGGCGGCTGTCGCCGAAAATATCGTGCGTGCGGATATGACGGAATCCGAACAGTGGCGTGGTGTGCTGGATATGCGCGCAACAGGGGCTACTGACACAGAAATCTGTCGGTCCTTCATGGTAACGCCTGCTTATCTGCGCGGATTGATGCTTCTGTCCCAGATGCATCCGCCCATCATAGCGGCGATAGATGCAGGGATTGGGCCATCTTTTCAGGAACGCAATGCGATTGCGCGCACGCCGCTGGAGCGACAACGCGATGTATGGGCCGAGATCTGGGCTGAAAGTGCGGATGAGGGAGTTGATCCGGCCGATTATGAAATGAGCAGGGAAGAGTTTGCGCACTTCGACTGGGAAGATTTCGTCCGCTATCTTGATCAGGTCGAGTTATATGCCCGTGATTTTGAATTTGATGACGAGACGGCACAAGAGGCGGGCGTGGTCTGGGAAGATGATCTTTTCGGGCAGGGTGGGCAGGACAATCGTTACTGCACCCAGTTCGCGGCAATCTTCAAGGCACAGCAGATATGGGCCGAAAAAAAGAAACCTGAAGGCTGCGTCTTCATTCAGGCAAACGAGTATGGAGAAGGGATTGTTCCCGAGGGGCACCGGAGTGTTGGGTCATGGGAAATGGAGCAGGCAGATGATATCCCGACGATCTGGGTGAGCTCCCGCACGCTGGCGATCAAGACTGGCCGGATGCGCAAAATCACGCAACGGACAGCCCAGAGCGGTGAAGAGGGGGCACTTTCGTTTTCGAGTGCCCAATCTACCGAGAAGCCCAAGGAACGTGCGGATATTTCCGGAACGGGTCAGAAGATTATCGGTGAGGTCCGCACACAGGCATTGCGAGAGGCACTGGCAGCAGCCCGCGAGAGCGCGGACCCATGGGATCTGATAGGGGCGTTCCTGCTGGCCCTGAGTGCTGACAATGTGAATATCCATGGAGATAACACTTATGATCCCTATGGTGCGGCTTCCGAACGGGACCGGGCCGTTGCAAGTGTCTTTCCAGAGGGCGTGCTCGTGCGCGATCCGGCAGTGCTTCGGAACGCTGCTCTTGCAGTGCTCAGCAGTTTCATGAACTGCGAGGTGAGCATGCATAGTGGAAGTGGACTGCCTGCCCAGATCCTTGGTGTGCTGTTCAATGCCGATGCCCATATGCCGACGATGGCTTTTGAGGATTTCCTCAAGACTTACAGCAAACCTGGGATTACCAAGGCTGTCCAGGCTGAAGGACTGGAAGAAAAACCCACGGGAAAGGCTATGCGTGAAGCCTTGATGGCGCATGTTGGCGAAAAACGCTGGGTGCCCGAACCTGCGACTTTTGCAGCCGGCATTCCGGCATGGAAAGCCAAAATGGAAAAACAGGCAGCGCGTGCGGCAGCACGGGCCCAATTGGATGCACAGACTGAGGAAGATGACGAGATCAATGACCAGTCATCAGACATGGAACTCTGTGACGAACAAGATGTGGCTGAAGCTGATGAAGAGACGCTGACACCTGAAGAAGACGTGTCAGCAGATGACACACCGTCGGTGTCTGAGACGGCTTCCTCGCATACCAAAGCACCAGATGATCCACGCATACCAACCCAACTGACAGAGCTGGCGCGTGAGATGCCTGAGCACCTTGAAATTATCATGGTCTGACAAATACAGGCGGCCCATCGAACGGCCGCCTTTTTTTATGTCCATCCAGAGGCATATTTTAGGGAAATACCGCCATGAAACTTCATTTTGATCATGCGCGCGTGACGCAGTTGCAGGCTCATGCTGAAGCGGCAAAAGAGCATACGCCCACCTTTGACCAACTCTATGAGCCCACCTTTCTAAAAGATGGGAAATCGACACCATCTCCGTCTTACGATGACATCGATCTCACCAAAGTTCCTGCCGGGCTGATGCTGGTAGGAGATAATGGCATTTATCTCATGTCGAATGGCAAGCCAGCGCTCAAGGATCCTGAGAACGAAGGAAACCTTGTCGCCTATGCTTTTGAAGCCGATCCGCAAAAGCAACCTGACGATTGGTGGCATGTGAAGCAGGCAGCCTTTGGCGGTGATGACGGGGCAGAATTTCTTGCAGCCGAAGCCATAAGGAATGCGCTTGAAGCGACGAGAAGAGGGCGTTTCTGGCTTGATGTGTCACCGACACGGATTTCCAGTCCCTATCTTGCGCCACCACGTCGCAAACGTGCGTTGGCATCCAAAAAATAGAAAAAGGTAAAACGCAATATCTGAGCAGGGGAGAGCCATAGTCTGCTGTCTGGAGCAAACGGTGGGTTCTCCCCATGCTCGACCGCAGTGCGGTCTGCGCGTGGGTCCGATCCCGACGCTGCGCGCCGCGTTTGCTCCAGCCTCCAGACTATGCCCCGCGGGAAGATGTCAGGGAATGCACAGTGATATCCAGAAAAGTGCATTTCCCGAGCATCACCGTTTTCAAGGAGAGTTTCCATGTCTGCAACGCTGGAACCGACACACGCCATTACGTCTTCTGCTCTTGCTGGATTTACCGGAACTGTTCGCTACTATCGCTGGCATAGCGGTCTTCTGCTGACAGATGGCGCCCATTATCTTGCAGCCAATGGTGCAGCGTGGCTGATTGATGTGTTGGCAAGTGTTCAGTATCTGCCAGCCCTGCGTACTGAAGAGCGTCAGTTCTGGACATTGCAGGTTGACCTTGAAAAACATGCGGCGGTCGTTGTTTGCACAGATGGGGATAAAACTGGCGAAGGCGAGATTGAACTCTATCGTCAGGAGATACCTTATACGGATTTCCCGCTCAATGAGGTCAAACTGTTTGCTTTCCGTGAGCCCGGTATGGGACGCATCGTATTGCTTCCCAGCGAATATTGAGAGCCCAAAGTCGTTTTTCAGGAAAGCCGCCCACTGGGCGGCTTACTTTGTATTGGCGCCCTGTCATTTCTGACAATTCAGAGATCTGAAGGGCAGTGTTGAAAATGGGCAGAACGCTGGACTGGATCCACAACACTCAGTGACTTCTCATTGGTGGAAGAAAACACTCAATCCTGATCGACGCATCTGAAAACCCAGGACACAAAGAGCCTTAACTCAGGAGAATGATCCCATGCTCAAACACATGATCGTTTCTGAAGACCGGTGGCAGCGTTCGGTGCGTCCGACACGCTGGATATGTACTGATGAACCTGTCACCTGTCGTCGATGCCATATGGAATGGTCAGATGGAGACCCGGCTCTGTCTCTTGCATGTCGCGGATGTGGTGCAAAAGCTGGAAGTCCGTGCCAGCGTCCACAGGGTGGAAATGAACGGGTGTGTTTCCAGCGTGATCGTGATGCGTTGGCGGAACGTCTGATGCTTCCTTGTGATGGACTTTCCTGGGACGGGAGACACGATAAGCCTCTGAAACTTTCTCTCAATCCCTTACCGCAGGCCATTCCGATCCTGAGTGGTGCGCCAGAAAGCCGTTTTAGCGTCTGAACGACGTACTTTTGTTGTCGCCATGAAGTGTGTCCATTATGGGCACAAGCGCCAACTTTATTTGAAGGGAACCTCTATTTTCTAACATAGAGGTTCCTGTGCGTCACGATCATTTTCGAAGTTCGTATGATCGAATGACTGACAGACAAGCAAAAACCGAACGGAAAGATCAAGAAAAACAAATCAGGAATAGAAAGACGAGAAGTCGCACCAGAGCGCCGCGTCGTGGGCAAGAGGTGGGTCCTCCCCATGCTCGCCCGCTGCGCGGCCTGTGCGTGGGTCCGGTCCCGGTGCTAGCGCACCGCTCTTGCCCCCGCCACAGCGCCCCGGTCGCGCGAAGGTATCCAAAAAGAGCAGAAGGATGCCGACAATGCGCGACACGAAACTCCCCATCCCCACCACAGCACGTGACTACATCGAACTCGCAGGTCTGCTTGCCGGGACAATCCTCCTTGTTCTGACAGTCGCAGTTCTGATTTGCGGTCCCGATTTCGTGCTGCCCCATAAACTGACCTTTGCGGGTCTGGGCTAAGTCTTAAAAGAGAGGAACTCATCATGACCAAACATGAACGTGTCGATCTCTATCAGGATGTGACCAACCGCATCGTGGAGCAGTTGGAAAATGGAGTGGCGCCATGGGTGCAGCCCTGGTCTAATACCGCTTCAGGTCCGTCGCTCCCGCTCAATGTCACCACAGGTCGTCGATATAGTGGCATCAACGTACTGCTTTTGTGGGGAACCGTACAGATGTGCGGTTTTACCTCTCAGAGATGGCTGACGTTTAACCAGGCGCGCAAAGTTGGTGGCAATGTCAGGAAGGGTGAAAAAGGCACGACTGTTTTCTATGCGGACAGATTTGTGCCCGGTGGTCAGGATGCAGATGAGGACGCGCGTGCCATTCCCTTTTTGAAGCGCTTTACGGTTTTCAACATTGACCAGTGTGAGAACCTGCCCGAAGAAATGGCAGGATCAGTCGCGCCGCTACCGGAGCGCGAGATCGTCCCTCATGCAGAAGCGCTGCTGCAGGCCACAGGTGCGGACATCCGGATTGGTGGAGACAAGGCATTTTATGCCCCGGATCCAGACTATATCCAGCTTCCCCCACAGAATTCCTATTATGAGCAAATTAACTGGTACCGCACGGCCTTTCACGAAACTGCGCATTGGAGCGGCCATAAGAACCGTCTGGACCGTGACCTGTCAGGGCGGTTCGGTTCACACAAATACATGGCAGAGGAGATCGTGGCTGAACTGACGGCGGCATTTGTTCTTGCCGAATTGAACATCACGCCAACAGTTCGACATGCCGATTACATTGGAAGTTGGATTGCCATGTTGAAGGAAGACAAGCGTGCGGTTTTTGCAGCGGCCCGTCTCGCATCACAGGCAGCGGAATACATATTGGCGTTTCAGAGTGACGCCAGCCGCGTAACCTCAGACCATTCACAGATGGCGGCCTGAATGGGACACGGGACGCAGGCTCTCGTGTCCGTATTCTGGGCTAATCCGAATACGATGCCCCCGTCAGAGAGTGACACGTTGCCAGACGGTCGGAGCTTATGGCTCTGCACTGTACTAGATCGGTGGGTAGAGCGTGAGATCATCTTCCAATATGCACCGCGTGTTCGTCCGGGCTCAGGCTGGTCTCACGGCTGGTCTCCCTTGCTCGACCCGCCACAACGCTGGAGCGGCAAACGCAAGGCGGATGCCCGTCGCCGAAATCTGCGCAAACGCCTTGAGAAGACGGTACCGCTATTTGCCGATCAATTCGAAGAACAGGAATTGCGGCGCAGACCCGATTACTTCGATCCAGACAGTATTGATCGAAAACAGTTACGCAAATGATGGCCCATCTTACAGCATAACTGGAAATGGGAGAAACCCTACCATGAACAGACAGTATTATACGTCCCCCTTTCAAGGGGGCGACAATCCTTTGCGTGTTGGAACCATAGCTCTTGGCGCAATCTACCGCATGCCTTTGGGGGACTATACTGGTCCACGTCAGCCATGGATCATCGAAGCCTTTTTGAACGGCGAATATCATGCTTCTCGACGTGATCCCCGAACTAATAAATGGCTGAGTGTGTTCATTAGTGGCAGATCAGAACGTGTTCTCATGCGCAATCTTGCCAATGGCAAACGAATGACCATGGCGACGCATTGGCTAGTCAGTAACGCGTGTCTCTTTGGAGATAACAATGCCTATCCAGATCTCCCAGACCTTGGACGGTTTTACCGAAGGTCACACGAAATAAAAGGCAGGGATGAACGAAAAAATAAGAAAAAAACAAATAAGAAAAAAAGAAAATACAGCGCACAGCCGCACAGGCGCGGCGTAAAGCCTGGGACCATATGCTTGATAGCAGCCGTCCGGGGCGTCAGTCATGAACACGTCAGAAATTAGCATCCCGGCATTTTTTTAAACCCGTCGCATCATGGACGCGCAGGCTTGGTCTTCAGAATAGGAGGACCGACATGCACGGATCAGCTTTCGCGCCGTCTGGCACCGGGCAAATGCGTACATCAGAGATTGGGCCTGCGGAAAGAAAACTTTTCTCAATACCCCCTCAGCATGGCCAACATTGGAGCGCAGATCATGGCAGATAACCGTGACATAGACGCCCAGCGCGATGAACTGGCAGTATTGCGTGATCGTGTGCGGTGCGAAGTGGTGCTGGAGCGTGAAGGATATCGTCTTGATCGTGCGGCTACGGCCCAACGCTCGGCGAAAAACCTCAAATTCCGCCGGGGTGAAGGTGAAATCATCATTGTGAACCATGGTGGAAAGGGTTGGTGGGATCCGACCAATCCTGACCGGAGTGCGCGGGGTGATGTCTTTAAACTGGTTCAATATCTCAAACCCGGTCTCAATCTGGGGCATGTGCGGCGTGAATTACGCAACCTGATCGGTCTGGAGCCGAGTTACGAAGTCCGAGAACGGATCAAACCGGTTGCGGAAGAACAAGGCAAAAAGCGTGATCCGGCTTGGATGTGGGAACATCGCAACCCGCCACAGACGGGATCAGCGGCATGGCGTTACCTGTCCGAAGAACGGGGACTTCCTGATCGGGTGCTTGAAGCAGCGGTCAAACAGAACCTGTTGCGTGAAGGTCCCAATGGGACTGCGTGGTTCGCACATCGTGACAATCAAGGTGCTTTGAGTGGCATGGAAATGCGTGGTCCGGAATACAGGGGATTTTCCACTGGAGGAATTGGCAAGCGCCTTTTCCGATTTGAGGCAGATCCAGGCACGCAACCATCGCGTATTGTGGTAGCTGAAGCGGCTATTGATGCTCTGTCCTTTGCTGCAATGGATCGTTTCTCCAGCAACACACTCTACTTGTCCACGGCTGGGGGGATGAGCCCGGAAAGTGTGAGGGAGTTGAAGCAGCTTTTGGCAGCAGGGGCAAAGCAACCTGAGGGGCGGCTGGTCATCGCAGTCGATAACGACCAGCAGGGTGATCATTATGCTGCAATGTTTTCAGAAATGGCTCAGGAAGTCGGATTGTGGAATGGTCGCGCTTCACCAAAATCACCCGGATCCGACTGGAATCAGGTTTTGCGGGCACGCGGCAATAAGGAGAGCGTGACTCCTCGCCCTTTTCGCGAACTGGCAGGATCGGCGACATCCACAACGCCGACACCTCAGGTTGCAGCAGGTTGGGTGGATGATCTCAAACTACGCAAACGTCATCAGTCCGAACAAGTTCCGATGACTGCTCAGGCCACGACATCGCTGAGGCGTTCGGGATCTCCTTCAATGGGAGGTCGCTAACATCATGTTCGCCCAGGATCATCATGCACAGAAAAGCGAAATTCATGACCCGAACTGGAGGCGTGCCATTCAGAGTGTTTTTCATGGCGCAGAATCAGCCCGAAAAGTGTGGGCGCGTCACGTTGTCGATCCAGCGCTGACACCTTGCCAGTTTGTCAACTGCACAGATGGCACCTGTGATCTGATTGGGGTGGTGATTGGGGGCACGATACCAGACGCAGAGGATCCGCGTCTTTGGGACACAGAAAGCACGTTTACCCTGCTGACCGAAGATGCCGAAATCCTCATCGTCAAAGGTTGGTATGCCACATCATTGGAACAGTTCGTCGAATCAGGAACAGAGGGAGTTGAAAAAATGAAATCACAAGATCAGACCTATCGCGATGACATCCTTGATGTTCTGGTTATCAAGGCCGGTCTCGCGCAACAGCTTGATCAGTCTCCGGCCGCCAAGAGTTTTTGGGACATCCATCTTGAGCGTCTTGGAGCAGCTGAATGGCCTGAGGGTCCGCTGCCGCAGTGTCTGGTGCGGTTTGATGAACGGGAAAACCCACGTCTGGGACTGGTGATCAGTGGCGCGTGGATTGCTCCTATGGGGGATTGGGATCTGACCCAGCCTTTTCTGGCCATCTCGATAGATGGTGAAATCATGCGCAGTGAAGGCTGCCTTGCAGAACAGGTGAGCGTATTATGAGTGCCGCGCTAAGCATTCCACCACGTTTGGCGCCTGTTCTGGAGGATCTGACCGCAGCTCAGCGGGCTGCTTCTCTTGCTCTCGGTCGATTGCTCGTACTTGCTGGGGCTGGCACAGGTAAGACCAAGACCCTGACGGCAGGTGTCGCGACGCGGATTGAACTGTACGGCATGGAGCCTTCGCGTATTCTCTGCGTCACCTTTACCAACAAGGCAGCCCGTGAAATGCGTGAGCGTATTACGCGGGCTTGCGGAGAGGGGATGGCGCCTTCATGGCTCGGAACGTTTCATGCGCTGTGCGCGCGCCAGTTGCGTGCTGAACCAGACATTGCCCATTTGCGGCCAGGATTTGATATCAGGGACGCGGATGACGCGCTGGCAATTGTCAGCCGTCTGATCAAGTCTGTTCCTGTTAAACAGCTACCGCGTCCGATGGAGGGCGAGCCGGGAGATGCGCGTCAGATTGCCAAAATGGCAGAACGTATCTCACGTCTGAAGGAAGAGCTGGTGACGCCTGAAATGGCGGGGCATCATGTGGAGGCCATGATTGCGCGGGCGCATGCCCAGAAGTGTTTCGTTGATGATGCCGGATGGCGTTTTGTTGCCGGATTGTATGGACGCTATCAGAGTTTGCTGCGTGAGCAGAATGCCGCGGATTTTGGCGATCTGCTGATGTGGCCGACCTTGGCCATGCTGCAAAACGAGACCTATCGCTATCGGTGGTCCCGCCGTTTTACAGCTGTCATGGCCGACGAATTTCAGGACGTGAACCGCGCCCAGTTTCTCTGGCTCAAAATGATCTCTGAGGTGTCAGGAGAGCTTTTTGCTGTGGGCGATGATTCACAGAGCATCTTATAAGTTAATTGGAATGCATTGATTTAGAGTGATGCCGTAGCAGAAAGAAAGGGTGTGTCATGCCCGTTCCAGACTGGACACGTTATCCGCAGGTTTCCGAGAACAAGCAAGGATGCTTGTGGCTCTCGCTACTCGACAATCTCGGGCGCTCACCCGCGACCATTGATGCCTACGCCAGAGGTCTGGATCAGTATCTGTTTTTTTGCACAACAGTGGGCATACCGGCTGAGGCCGCGACCTTGGCTCAGGTCTCTTTATTCGTAAGGTATCTGCGTGGGGAGGCGGTTCCCCTTCTTTCCGTTCGCCCGCCAGTCAGCAATGCCACGCTGCATCAGCGTTTGTCCGCCATTCGCCTGTGGTATGACCATCTGGTTTTTGAAGGGATCATTCATCGAAACCCAGTGCCGCGCGGGCAGGCTGTTGCAGGACGGGGGCCACTCTCTGAACATGTCGGGTTTCGATATGGTTTGGTACGTCGTTCCAAACTGTTGCCGCATTTGCCGTCCGATCCAGAATGGGGACGCTTGCAAGAAGTGGTCGCACAGGACACGGTGAGAAACCGTCTCATGTTTGCACTGGCGTATTACGGCGCATTGCGCCGAGAAGAATTAGTAAATTTGCGCGTCTCGGATATCGACCCTGCGAGACGTCTGCTCACCATTCGGGCCGAAACAAGTAAAAGCGCCCGCCCGCGTGTGGTTTGTTATTCAGCGGTGCTCTGTCCTGTGTTGGCGGTATATCTGCATCGGAGGCGCAACGCAGCGACCCATTCAGCAGCCCTGTTTCTATCTGAGTCAGATCGGAACTTTCGGCAGCCTATTACGAAGTGGTCATGGAGCAAAACTGTCAGACGTCTTGCTCTTCAGGCTGATATGCCATTGTTCAGTACGCACACTTTGCGTCACCTGAGATTGACGCATCTGGCCCGTGCTGGCTGGTGTCTACACGATATTGCGACCTATGCTGGGCATCGCAATGTTCAAAGCACGACACTCTATATCCATCTTTCCGGTGAAGATCTGCTTCGCAAGATCGCAAACTCAGTCGAACAAATGGATATGAAGCTTGGTAACAGGGTCTTCGGAGGATAGAAAAGTGGCAGAATTTCAGGCTCCTCACGTCCCATCCAAATACAAATTCCACATTAATCTCGATGAATACGACAGACGGGCGACATTGTCTGCAGACGAATTAAAAGTTGTCAGACGTTGGAAAGAAGAAAATCTTGTTATTACGAAACGGCAGGTTCCGCGTCTTCATAAGCCTCTGACGGACATCCTGTATCGCAGCAATCTCGACCGCGCTAACAGCCATCGTGCTTTGAAGTATTTGCTTCTGACGGTCGCACACCAGGAAAAACCCTACTGGGGGTGGAGTGAAGACCTCTGGGTTGAGATTATCAATAATAGTCCTGTTCTGAAAAAAACCGGAATGGTACCGCAGTTGATTGCAGTCGCTTATCTTCTGTGTGGTTTTCGAAGCGTGTACAAAATTCAACGCAATGTGGCGACGGCTGTCGTTGCCCGCTTGGTTTTTGGAGCGGAGATTGTTGATACAGAATGTGAGCGTCTGTTCTCGGCCCTAACCCGTGTCGGCTTCGTCTGTCAGACCGTTCGGCCCCTCGTACCATCAGTATTTGCTGCAGTTGCATTACAAGGCGAGAATCCAAAACTCGAAAGTTTTGACAGGAAGATACTGGAACATACACGAGAGTGTTACACAGGAAATCATATCGCAAAGCGGATTGGAATCTTGTCAAACGGTTTGGCGGCAATGGGATTAACATCAAAGGTTATCCATTTTCGGGCATATCCACCTCGTCACGGAACTGAAACTGATAATATCAATCCTGAGTGGATGACATGGTGCCGACGTTGGTTGGAAACAACAACGTTGCGAGAAGGGTCGAGGCGAGCAGTTTACAACACTCTAACCCGTATCGGAATCTGGTTGGGTCGCGAGCACCCTGAGGTCACAGGACCAGAGCAATGGACGGTATCGGTATGTGCCGACTATCTCGCCGCCGTCGACAGGTTACGTGTTGGCGATTGGGGCGGTTCCACCTTTGATTATCGTCTGATCCCAACAGTTGGCCAGCCTCTGCAGGCTCCAACGAAAGTTGCTTATTATCAGGTTATGCGCCGGTTTTTATCTGATATTCAGAGTTGGGAATGGGCGCGGCTCAGGTGTAATCCGCGATATCATCTCTCGACACCGAAGAATATTGCGAAATATCTTGGCGTGAATCCCAGGACCATAGATGATGCTTCTTGGCTGAAACTGACCTGGGCCAGCCTCAACATCGAACCAGACGACCTTTCTCCTGACTGTTTCTATCCATTCGCCTTGTTGCAGGCAATCGCCGTGGTGTGGACACATGCAGGCCTTCGGAGCAATGAGATCGCCCGGCTTAGGGTCGGTTGCACGCGTGAGCAATCAGAGGATGTGGTTGATCAGTCTGGCAACGTCGTTCCGGCAGGGCAGGTCTGCTGGCTTGATGTTCCGGAAGGCAAAATTTCGGTTGCGTACACCAAACCGGTCGGCCATGCTGTTCATAAGTACATTACGGCCTGGATGAAAAAACGTGCGTCACCCCGCAAACATCTTGATCGGAGAACCGGTGAACATGTGCATTTTCTCTTTCAACTTCGAAACAGGCCAATCGCGAAGGAAGTTTTAAATCAGACTGTTATCCCGCTTTTGTGCAAAAAGGCTGGTATTCCGATTGAGGACAGTAAAGGCCGTATTACAAGTCACCGTGGACGGGCTTCAGCCGTTTCTATGCTGGCCAGTGTTCCGCAAGGAATGACAATATTCGATTTGGCAAAATGGTGCGGCCATACGTCCGTTCAATCGACGATGAGCTATGTTCGGTCGAAACCTACGCAATTGGCGAGTGCGTTTGCCAAGGCGGATCAGGCGGCGCGGATGATCGAAATTGTTATTGATAATGAGGTTATTGCGGCAGGCGCAACGAAGGATGGAGCACCCTGGAAGTATTACGATTTAGGTGATTCTTACTGTAGCAATGCGTTTTGGAGCACTTGTCCGCATCGCATGGCATGCGCACGCTGTTATTTCAATATTCCGAAGCCAAGCGCCAAGGGCGTTGTCCTGGCCGCTCAACAAGCAGCTAATCGTTTACTGGAAGAGGTCTGGTTAAGTCCAGAGGAACGGGATGCCGTGTCCGGAGACGTTGAAGCATTGGAGGGAATGTTAAACAAGCTTCGAGATAAGCCAGCGCTGGATGGCCGAACGCCTGGCGAAATTTCGGCCACATGCGGTTCCCAAGTGTCTTCTCCGTTCACAGAATCAGAATGACTAGTGCCGTGGTTGGAGAACAATGCCAAACGGAAGCGCTGGCCGGCCTCGTGGAGCGGGTGACGTTCCACAATGCCGAGAACGGTTTCTGCGTCCTGCGGGTGAAGGTGCGGGGGCAGCGCGATCTGGTCACTGTCGTCGGCCATGCCGCCATGATCTCGGCGGGTGAGTTCGTGCAGATGTCGGGGCGTTGGTTCAACGACCACACCCACGGCTTGCAGTTCAAGGCGGAGTTCCTCAAGGCCAGTCCGCCGACCACGGTCGAAGGCATAGAGCGCTATCTCGGCTCGGGCATGATCCGGGGCATTGGTCCCGTCTATGCCAAAAAACTGGTGAAAGCGTTCGGCGAGGCCGTGTTCGACCTGATCGAGCAGGAACCGCATCGCCTGCGGGAAGTGACAGGCATTGGTCCCAAGCGGGCCGAACGGATTGTCGGTGGCTGGGCAGACCAGAAGGTGATCCGCGAGATCATGCTGTTCCTGCACAGCAACGGCGTCGGCACGTCGCGGGCGGTACGGATCTTCAAGACCTACGGGCAGGATGCGGTCAGACTGATCAGCGAGAACCCCTATCGGTTGGCGAAGGACATCCGGGGCATTGGCTTCAAAACCGCCGACCATATCGCCCGGAAGATGGGGATCGCGCCTGATGCCATGATCCGGGTGAGGGCCGGGATCTCCTATGCCCTTGGTGAGGCGATGGATAAAGGGCATTGCGGCCTCCCGGTCGGTGAACTCCTGACCAGCACCGCCGAACTGCTGGAGGTCGCCGCCCCTCTGATCGAAACAGCCCTCGCGCTGGAGCTGGAAGCGGGAGACGTGGTCGCTGATAGCGTGGGAGAGACGAGTTGCATCTTCTTGGCTGGTCTCTATCGCGCGGAGCAGAGCATCGTCGAGCGATTGCGCGCCTGCGCCGTGGGTCGGCCGCCCTGGCCGGAGATCGATGCTGAAAAGGCCATGACTTGGGTGGAAGGCAAGACCGGACTTGCCATGGCGCCCAGCCAGCAGGAAGCGGTACGCCTTGCACTGCGTAGCAAGGTGCTGGTGATCACGGGTGGTCCTGGCGTGGGCAAGACCACGCTGGTCAACGCCATTCTGAAGATCGTGACTGCCAAGGGCACAGACGTGCAACTTTGCGCGCCGACCGGCCGGGCGGCGAAGCGCCTGTCGGAAAGCACGGGGCTGGAAGGCAAGACCATCCATAGACTGCTGGAGACGGATCCGGGCAATGGCAGTTTCAAACGGGACGATACCAACCCGCTGACCTGCGACCTGCTGGTTGTGGACGAGGCCAGCATGGTCGACGTGCTGCTGATGCGCTCCCTGCTGCGCGCGTTACCTGACAGCGCGGCTCTGCTGATCGTCGGCGACGTGGACCAGTTGCCTTCTGTCGGACCGGGGCAGGTGCTGGCCGATATCATTGGCTCCGATGCTGTCCCTGTGGTGCGCCTGACCGAGGTGTTCCGCCAGGCGGCACAGAGCCGGATCATCACCAACGCGCACCGGATCAACGAAGGGAAGATGCCGGAGCTGAGCGCGGAAGAGGGATCGGATTTCTATTTCGTGGAGGCGGCTGAGCCCGAGGTCGGACTGCGCAAGTTGCTGGCCGTGGTGAAGGACCGCATCCCGGCGCGGTTCGGGCTTGACCCGGTTCGCGATGTGCAGGTGTTGTGCCCGATGAACCGGGGCGGCCTTGGGGCACGGTCGCTGAATATCGAATTGCAGCAAGCGCTGAACCCGCCAGGCGAGGTGAAGGTCGAGCGGTTCGGCTGGACCTATGGTCCGGGCGACAAGGTGATGCAGATCGCCAATGATTATGACCGGGATGTCTTCAACGGGGATCTTGGCGTTATCGACAGGATCGATGTGGAAGAGGGCGAACTGACGGTCTTATTCGATGGACGGGAGGTCGTTTACGGCTTCGGTGAACTGGACGAGCTGGTGCTGGCCTACGCCACCACGATCCACAAGAGTCAGGGATCGGAATATCCGGCGGTAGTCATCCCACTGGTGACCCAGCATTATACGATGCTGGCGCGGAACCTGCTTTATACCGGTGTTACACGGGGGCGGAAGCTCGTCGTGCTGGTCGGGCAGAAGAAGGCTCTGGCCATAGCTGTGCGAAATCAGGGCGGAAGGCTACGTTGGTCAAAACTGAGAGACTGGCTGGTGGGTACGTCAGGTACAGGTCATCTCTCCCGCCTAAAGAAACTTTAAAATTGCTTTTTTGAGGTTGTGAAATTGCATTCCACATAAATTCCTGGCGTGGAGCGAAAATAGGATTTATCCGGGGGTTTTCAAAAGAATTTCCAGACGCGCAGACATTTAAACTGGAAGAAAACTTCCGATCGACAGGTCATATACTTGATGCATCGAATGCAATCATCGCTCAGGATCAATCGCGCATTCCCAAAACACTCTATACGCGCAAAGGGGCAGGTCAACCCGTTGAGGTGCTGCAGTTTTCCTATATGAGCGAAGAGGCTGATGCGATTGCCGCTGAAATTGGTAGACGTGCAGCATCTGGGTGCGCCTGGCATGATATAGCCGTTATTTACCGACAGAACAGGCTCAGCCGTGCCATTGAAGAAGCTCTGATCCAGGCCCGTGTTCCTTATGAAATTGTAGGAGATGTTGGGTTCTACCAACGTGTGGCAGTTAAAGATGCTCTTGCACTGCTCTCTCTTGCCGCCCGCCCGGATGACCGACAATCCGATGAAGCCTTCCGTCGGGTAGCAAATAAACCCACGCGCGGGCTTGGAGCCAAGGGGTTAGGAGCTATTGAGCTGAGAGCCCGTGATCAGGACATATCCTTATTGGCTGCTGTCAGTGAAACACGCCTCTCCCAAAAAGCTGCGGCCGCCCTGAGAGAGTTTGAGCGTGTGGTGAGGGAGATTGGCGCACAAGAGGATCTGACTGTCGGGGATCGGATGCGTCTCTTGCTTGAAGATACCGGTTATTACGACATGCTCCGAGCTGATGACAGTGATGAAGCTGCGACGCAGATGGAAAACCTCGCGGAGTTGGCCGACGTTGCTGACCGTTATCGTAAGATTGATCACTTGATGGAGCATGCCTCACTGGCTTCCGGCGCCCCAGGGGAAAAAGGTAAGGAGCGGGTGCAGTTACTGACAATGCACCGCGCTAAGGGTCTGGAGTTTCGTCACGTTTTTCTTCCAGCTTGGGAAGATAATCTCTTCCCAGGCACGAATGCTCGTAATCTGGATGAGGAACGTCGCCTGGCATACGTTGCGCTGACGCGCGCTATGGAGCAGGCGACAGTGACCTCATGCGATTATCGGCAAGGAACATCCTCCACTCCCTCGCGGTTTCTCAATGATATTCCACCGGGCAATCGGATTTCACACTGGAACTGGCAGGTTGGACAAGGAGCGATTCCCTGCACCAGATCTGCCTGGGAGCAAACACGACGTGAACTTGACGCACTAGGTTTGTGAGAATGGACGATAGGCCTGAACGACAGAGGAAGGCTCCATATCTGGCAAAGGCAAGGAGTTGGGCGCATTATTGCTGTATATGTAACGCCGGTGCCGCATTCGGCGCAAACACACGGACTGGAGCAACCGAGTGGTATTGTCGCGAGCATAGGCATCTGATGCGCCCCGTGCCACCGGGGCCAATGCCTCGTGCTGCAGGCCGCAACTCATGAGCAAAGGGTTCCACAAGGGGCTGAAGCTCATGTTCCTGTTCCTGATATACGATGTGCAAGTTGATTGGGCCTACGGAAAAGAAACCTGTTCCAATTTGTTTTTCGCAGGAGAGAGCCCCACTCTAGAAGGTGAGTTTGGTCATGGGACTGTCCTGTGCAACACCGCTTATGCAGTAATGGACTCTCCAGTAACAAAAGGTCCGATCTGGTCGGCAGAGTATATCGTCGAAGAAAACCTAGAAGTTGCGGCTCGTACCAAGCGAGAAGGATATTTCTATCCGGACGCCCGGCTTCCTGCAGGATACCGTGGGGAGTTGGCCGACTGGAAGCATAGTGGCTGGGATCGAGGACATTTGTCCCCATCCGGTGACTTCGCCGGTCTGGCAGCTCAGCAGGAATCCTATGCGTTATCTAATGTTGTCCCACAGGCACCGGGTTTGAACCGCGGAGCATGGGAAGGAATTGAGGCCGCGGTTCGGGGGCTCGCGAATGCAGAGGGAGAGCTCTATGTTGTCACAGGAGTGCTGTTTTCTCATGAAAGACCCAGTGTCGGGACTGACAGGGTCATGATCCCATCAGGAATGTGGAAGGCTGTCTATGATCCTATTGCAGAAGGTGCCGCTGTGTATGTCTGTGCAAACACCAATCAGCCTGATTGTAAGATAGTCTCTTTAGAAGTTTTGTCCCGTTGGGCCGGTATCGATGTATTTCCCTCTCTGGCAGTCTCTATCAAACAGCACATCATGCCGATGCCCGCCATAGAAGAGAGCCCATATGCGGCAAGTGTCCGAACCGAACAGTCCAGAGCAAATGGATTTAGCTGGAATGATCGGCGCGTCAAAGAAGTGTTGCGTTTACTGCAGAAAGCACTTGGTCGATAGGTTGTAAATCTTTGTTATTTCCAGATAAAAATCCAAAACATTTTAAATTACCAGTGATATTTAACGTATTATTGATGGAACTATAGAGGGTGTAACAATGGAAAAAACACTTATCGCACCGGCAATCACTCATGAAGAATCACAGCGCCGCAGGCGAGCTGTCGAAGAAGCGCGGGCAGCTAATTTCCGGCAGGGCTATCGTCACGATGCCGTTCTGGAAGAAGCTAATGAGCGCTTTATGCTTGGTTTGATTTCGCTTGATGATTTAAAAAAAGAAATGCGGCAGGCTGTTCTGAATAACCGTTGAGCGTTCCAGCATGTCACACGTAAACGTCCGTTTTCTCCTGGTGACTTATAGTTGCCCATTGTTCGTAACAATTGGGTATACGGAAAAAAAGCACATCAAGAGGGCTCTTGCTAGATGTTGCTCGTTCTTGTTATGTTCCGAGTGGGAGAGCCGCTATGAGTGATTACAAAGGGGATCGTACAACTGGTTTTGCTTCGCCTGCAGCAGATGCAGTCGAAGGCCCAATTGATCTGGCAGAGGTGCTCGATTTGCGGCGGCCGAGTCGCTATCCGGTACGGCTGCGGGGAGCAACATTCAAAACACGTGGGATCATGGACGGTGATATTTTGATTGCCGATACGTCGGGCCAGCAGATTTCAGGCCAGCTTGTGATTGCCAGTGTTTCTGGCGTGTTTGTCCTGGCTGAACTGCAGTCCCGTAAGGGCAGCTGGTGGCTGATCTCTGGAGATGATATGCGTGAGCCAGTACGTGTAGACCCTGCGTTGGACGTAGAAGTCTGGGCCAATGTGTCTGGTGTTGTGCGCGAAAAGCCATGACGACACTATATGGGTTGATTGATTGCAACGCGTTCTACTGTTCGTGTCAAAAAGCTTTCGACGCGCGCCTGAAACGACTGCCTGTCGTCGTTTTGTCAAATAACGACGGATGTGCGATTGCGCGATCATCTGAAGCTAAACACCTCGGAATCAAGATGGGTGATCCGTGGCATCTGATCAAAGATCAGAAAAAATTGGGCGGAGTAAAATGGTTCAGTAGTAATTATCCATTATATGCTGATATGTCTCGTAGAGTGTACCAAGTTCTGACCGAATATACGCCAAAAGTAGAACCTTACTCGATAGATGAAATGTTTCTCGATTTAAACGGGTTACCGGGCTCCCTGAGCCAGCGGTGTGAAACAATTAGAAGCCGTGTCGAGCAAATCACAAAAATCCCAACATGCATTGGGTGGGGACCCAGTAAAACAATCGCTAAACTTGCAAACTATATTGCAAAAGACAGGCCCGAATTGGAAGGCTTGTGCGACTTAACTGACGATCGAGTTAGAGAGCGTTATTATCGCAATTTACCAATAAGTGAGATTTGGGGAGTTGGCCGGAGACTTGTACCACGACTGAATGGCGTGGGCATACGGACCATTGATCAGTTTGTAAAAGCTGACCCCGCTCAGATCCGGCAGATCATGACAATGACTGGCGTGCGACTGCAAGCTGAGTTACGCGGTGTGTCCTGCCTTGAACTGTCAGAAATGGCTGATGTTCGTAAAGGTCTGGCATGCACGCGTTCATTTGGTAGGCCAATCACGTGTTACTCAGAGATGAAGGAAGCGCTGGCGGGATTTGCTGTAAGAGTGACGGAAAAGCTTCGTGCCGAAAAGCTTGATGCAGGGCACGTGAGTGTGTTTCTCCAGACGAATATACATCGGCGTTCTGAGGGGTGGTACGCCAACCAAGCCAGCATAACCTGTGCTCCGACACAGGATGCTCTGACAATGATCGGAACCGTCACTCGGCTGTTACGTACGATCTGGAAAGATGGCTACAGATATAGCAAAGCAGGCGTGCAACTCAATGATCTCGCTCCTTGTGGGCGACAATCCTCATTATTTCAGAAGCCCCAGAAGCAGACATCTGCGCTGATGGATGCAATGGACACCCTTAACAGGCGATACGGCCGAGAAACAGTCAGACCGGCTGCTACAGGCGTTGCAAGGTCATGGCGTCCACGGCAGGATATGCTGTCACCCCGATATACGACAGTGCTTGCTGAAATAACGGAAGTTATAAGTTTTTGAGAACAAAGGGACTTCAGTTATGTTTTAAGTCCCCCCTAAGGCAATGAATAGACTACGCGCTTTCCATCGAACAAAATTACCCCGTTTTTTTCCAGGTCAGTAATGATTTTTTCAGCGGACATGGTGATTTTATTTGATGATACCTTGTTCATAGTCCACGAAATAAGTGATTGACGGGACGCTGGACGACTTTTGTCATGCTTCTTAAGCATTTCCAAAATGCGCTGTGTATCTAATTTAAGAGGCGGTGGTTGTTGAGCAGAGCGCAGTCCTCGGGACGGTAAGGGCAATCCCAGGTGATGCCTGCGGTTGATAGGGACGCCGCGTTTGGTCAGAAACTGGATAAGGGGGTCATATCCCTTGTCTTTGGATATGATGAGGAAACGAGCTGATGGCATACGGGCAAGAATAAAACCAGTATGATGCGCAATGCACATGTCGAGAGCGTTTTGTCCTGTTCCTTCAATTTGAATGTATTGTGCGCGGGAACCCAATGCCTGCATCTGGAGCGCCAGTTTCGTAGAGATTTTCGTTTGTAAGGCACCGATAAACAGTAATAAATGCATGTCGGGCTGACTTAGGCAACTCAAATCCTCAGTCTGAATATTCTCATAATCAATTAACACGAACAGAGGTTTGTCACTGCCGCTTTCAGCTGCAGAAAGGCAGTGTTGTCCTTTTGTAATGATATCCATAACCATTGCCACTAACTGTTGCGATTTCTATAAAATGAAATTTGTTCTTTCAAAAAGGCATATTTGTTTTTTACAATCCCTGTAAGCCAGTTATTGGCTCGATAGAGAACATAACCCAATACCGCAAGCGTAAGTAATAGGCCCCAGGCAGCGCCCATGGTGAGTAAAAGAAGTGACCTTTCTACCTGATCGGGTTCAATGGCCATTGCGCATAAATCACGCTGATGTCGTGTTTCGCTGCTCAACTGGACGGATGGGGGGAGACCTTTTTCGCCTTCGCGCATAGCTGGAAGGGTTGTGGGCAACCAGGCTCTACAGCTTTCGGTCATAGCTCGGGTTTGGTCCCGCAAGAGCGGAGAAGGCTCCGGAATTGTGCTCACAGGCTGTGTCGTTTTAGGGTCTGGTGACGCGGTTTCTGCTGCCGCGAACGCAGGCATGCCCCCAAGCAAGACAAATAGAGGCAGGATATGTTTTGCTGTGCAGACGGGTCTGCTATGGCTGATAGAGCAGTAGGGATGAGGCATAAGTGGTTCTCCTTTAGGGATGAGTATTCCCTCTCATCATGCGACCAGATTCACTTTTTTAGACGAATCTGGCGAGACTAAGTTTTTCGTCGCATCCTGTGACGCAAAGATAGGGGCTCACGGGAATAAGGAGACGAAACTGTTATGCAACATGGCGTCAATCCGAGTTGTGACGCGGTAAGCACCTGGAAAGATACTGGAATACAGGGTGAGCACCTGAAACTGGAGGAAACATCCACCAGCGTGGTGACATTCCGCACTCCAAGTTCACCAGAGGTGAGAGCGCGTTATAGGCAAATTGCCCAGGATGGAGAAGGAGACGTACCGCACCCCCGTTTTGGTGACGGATGGCGGTTGCGTGTCGATATCCTGAGTGAAGATGGCAGCATAGTCGATGGGAGCGTCTTTTTCAGACTGTTCCGGGGACCTGAACAGATCGTCAGACCATATTTGTTAGGGCTGATGACATGGGATGAAGACATGCGTCTTGGAGCGTTGATAACTGCCAGTTTACTGGGTTCCCTTGGATATGCTCAGGGAAAGATCAACCCGACAGAGAAACCCAAAGAAATCAAAAAGAGCGGCATACTTCCCCAACTTATTACCCTGATTTCAAACACGCCGCATGGGCCGCGTCCATCTGAAGCTCCGCATATGATGGAACTCATTCACGAAATTGCCGCCGTGCTCATGCAGGAAGTAAAGCGACGGGTTGGAGAAATCGCTCCCCCACCCCCTATGGTGAAATTCTGTCTGTGAAGGAACTTATTGTGAAATTAACGTATAGCCTGCCACTGGCAGCTCTTTCTGGTTTGATGACACTGTCACAGCCGGCTTCAGCGCAAAACATGATCAGCAGCGGGACGAGCCAGTTTGCGCCAAAAACCACGCCACATGCTGTTCCCACTCTCTTTTCAGAACATCCAGCCTCCTTGGAGCAGTTGCTGAACTCTGGATATGAAATCCGTTCCAGCGCAAGTAGCGAAACAGGTTCATCCATGATTCTTTTCCGCCCGGCCCAGCCAGACCAGAAGGCATCATGGGTAAGGTGTGAATTGATTGGCGACAGGAACGGCAACGTCGTGTTGCGTTCGAGTCATAATGTTACATCAGACTGTCGAAATTTGAACTGAGAAGACCAGGCGTCTTGCGGTATTCAAACATTCGTTTTTAGTCAACCACACAGGTCCGTTATGACAACCAAGAAAACATCTCGCACCAAAAAACCAGTCGTATCCAAAGCTCCAGAAGATCCTGCACGGCATCGTTATACAGAAGAAGAAATGGATGCGCTTATCGATAAAGCGTGGCCAGAGGAAAAAGTGGAGGCGTATTTCCGAGCCGAGCGAGAAGATGCACCCATTCCTGTTGTGCATGATTTTGCCGTCATGAGGCCCCAGACAGCACGGCTGGCGAAGGCTCTGGCCGACATGTTTCCTGGCCAGTTCAAAGGCGTGGAAATCGGTCCATGGCCCCCGATCAATGCGGAAGATGGCATGATAGACGTGATCTATCTCGGTGAGAGCTGGATTGTGCAGCTTGGATATGACGGCTACGAGCCTTCAAGACTGGGATTTGTTAATGCGACATGTGACGGGCTGGACTACGAGGAAGCTCTGGAAATTGATTGTGGTCTCTACCAGCAAGAGGGCTTTGATACCTACGAGGCAGCGTTTCCGTTGACAGATGAAGACCGAGAGGAATTCATTGATTACATGCAACGCAATTTTAACCGACCGGCTGAAAAGGTCATTCTTGTTCGAGAAGATGATCGCGAAGCAAATCAGGCAAATGGGGATAAGGTCGTTCCTTTGCGCAAGCCCTCATGATGTTTTGCTGCTTCAGTTAGCCGATCCCAGGCGTGCTGGAGCAGTTCTGAAACAGAGTTGTTCCGTAGGCTTTCCAGTTCCTTCGCAAACGTTTCACTTGTATGCACCACTGAGGAAAGCCCCGGAGCAACTTCTGCAGGCCCCGTCATGACAATTCTGCTGAGTGTCTGAATGCCAGGATCTATGTGACGGACAATCTCGTACACTGCGGCACAATGACTGGCATTCTGTCGCAGAGGGCTGTAGATTTTCTCTGACCAGCCAGAAGGCAAGGTTTGCCGCCAGTAATCGTTGCGAACATCCCCACTCAATCGGCCTCGTAAGTGCTTTGTTTCAACGACGAGGATGCCAAGAGGCGTCAGAGCCACATGATCAATCTGAGTTGGGTTTCCTGATCGGGTTGGCAACACAATATCATGGTGACTGGGTAGACCATATTCAGCAAGAATGTTCCTGACGTCCGTCTCACCTTTGCGCCCCTGAATGTCAGATTTGAAAGCTTTCAAGAACGAGTTTTCTCGTGCAGATCTCATGGGAGCCCCGTATCGCCGACGCATTAGATGTCCTCCATTTTCTGGGATACCCGCAACACTTTCTTGCGGCGCCTGGCTTCACGCTGGCGTGCACAAACTAACTCGCGATTTCGAGCATAGTATCGTTGATGCTTTGACATGTTATCGCCAGAGGTGCGCGGATAATGAGTTGTTTTGTGTGGTGAACCGTTGGGTGCAATGACAATGTTTTCAGTTTCGACAGGGGACGTCATGACCGAATGGTTCGACAGTTTGCTCTCAACAGACTGGGGACTGGATTTTCGCGGCATTACAAACTCCTCACTGATCGGGAACCAGTTTGGAGTGTGCTGATGCGACGAAAAATACTCATTTTTCAGGAAAGAGACTTTTATGATGCCTTGAGCACACAGAACAACACGCTCGCCGCAATGGTGCGGCCTGGCGGCCCGCGCCCTTAATGGCGCGCCATTGCCCCGACCGGTTGTCTGTGCCCCACGAAATTGGGACCTAAATCAAAGGATCCCAATGATGAGTATATCCACAATATCAGTCCAGACACTCACTGGCCCAGCCTCGCTCCTCAACAGGCTCGTGAAAGAGCTTGTTGAGGGATACTGTCACTCCGAAGAAATCATGTTTCTGGATGAAAAAACGGTTCAAGTCACACTGTATAACGGCTCTGGATCGACCCTTCTCCATCATGCAGACGCTCTTTCTGTGGAATATCCAGCACTGAATATCCGTGCCGTAGAATGGGTTGATTGTTTCGAGGACGTCAGTGTTGCTTATTGGAAGTGCGGACGTAAAATCTATCAGTGTGATATGTGCGAGATCGTATCGTGTGAGAAGCCTGAAGGCTACAGTGGACCGTTAGCCGATAAAAGGATCAGGTTCTGGCAAGCCGTGCCCGATTTAAAGGTGGCGATACAGCATATCCTGCCTGATTACGATCTGATGGCTCTCTCAGGGCTTATTACGTTGTCTGGCGGCTGGCTTGCCCTGCACAATGCAGACAGCAAAGTTCTCTTGCGGCTCCCTTCGCAACCCGACCTGAACGATGGATGCCTTGTCCAGCTTTCATCTGAAATAGGGCGCGTTGCTATCGTACAGGGCATAGATCGCTATGGATGTTGCGCTTCTGAACAGTCTGTTGCCTATGCGGATGTAACAGCCCGTTGGCCCGAGTTGCGACCGTTTCTGCGCTCGTATTGGCGCTCAGGAAAAAAGCAGCGCAGGCGCAATAGAAGATGGTGTCAACTTCAACAGAGAAAGGCTGGAAAGCCCATGAAGTCGAGATTATCGCTTAGGCACAATGAGGAACAGGAGATTCCTTTCTAAGACAGGAGCCCTCTGACCGAAACGGTCTCTCGCATCAAGCGGTGGCTCCTCGTCCGTCTGGCTGCGCCAGACGGCCTGCGGTGCCGGCGCTGTGCGCCGCGCATGACCCGACAGCCCGCTCCGGTCCGACCTGAAGAGGTTCATAACTCTTAAGAAAGCGACATCTCATGTCCTATCGTATTGTTTATGACCTCGCAGCCACGAGGTTTTCTACGGACACTCTAAACGCAGTTTTCCCAGATCATGGGTTTTCGAGTGACCAGTATCTCTTCTTCGAATTAGGCGGCGACAACAACCTCTATGAATCCTATGCGTCCCGTCAGCGCATCCTCCAACGGCGTGTCAGAAACTGGTCACTGATTGCAATGGGAGCAGAGTGGGAAGTCATGCGTCAACTCGTCACGTTTTCCGCTTCTTGTGAAGGCGGCGGTATGCGCTTCAGTGGGGCATCTGACATCGCTGCCGAGACATACATCCGCAAATGTAGGGCAATAGTCTCTGAGGCAGTAACGCCTGATACCCTCTTGCAAAAAATGGGCTGTGGAGTGTCTTTGCAGATTGCGACACTCGGTGACGAGTGTCCTGAGTGGAGAAAGAGGAAAATTGAGACGCTGACAGCGCTCCTTGGCCAGCCTAAAGGAACAGACACTCACCAATGGTTTGTCCGGCCCTTGCATGAAGTGAAGGATGCGGCGGCTTTATTTGCCTTTGGCTACATGGATGGCCGGCCAATTTATAACATGGCGAGCGTCTCAGTCATCCACCAGTCCAAACTGCCTCTGATGAAAGACTTGGCAATGCGGAAACCTTTCGCATTCTAGCGCCAGAGTTATCCCACCTGCATAGCCTGTCTTGCAGGTGGGAGGAGAATGCTTCACCGTATCTTCGCGGCTTTCATCATGTAACCCCAGGCTAACATACCCGTCACAGTGGTAGGAATCATCATCCATTGGGCGACGGTCGTGTGCCCAGAACAGGCAAGGCCAATGGCGGCGCAGCCAATGGCTATTTCTGCAAACCCGTAAGTCACGCCTTGGGTTATGGTGCGTGTATTATCGTTGAGATCCATCATCAAGTGTTTTCCTTGTTAGGGCACATTGCTGAACAATGAGTCCGAACCACCACACAATGCCGCCAGAAAGGCGGGTACTGTAAGTAAACAGAATGCGAGTATACACTGTCTGCGTTCGCTAAACCAAAGCCAGGTGACGATGAAAATCACAACAGAATAAAGCAACAGAAATAAAAGTACGTTTATGCTCAGGCTATTACTGTCCATTTCTCGTTTTCCTTTTCGCGTGCGATGTCTCTGGTGTCACCCATCGTCATGCGACCGAAAACGAGAAATGGTTTTTCTGTAAAACGCTCGGATTTATTTCGTTTTCCGACCGCGTGCCTTCCGGTCTGAGGGGATGTCTGCTTCACCTGATGAGAGTGTCGCATTGGTGTCATCGCCACGTCGCCCCAGAGAGTTGCGCTTGGCAATGGCGGCCCGCTGTGCGGAATAGTTTGGGGCCACCATGGGATATTCCGGGGGCAATCCCCAGCGTGCGCGGTACTCTTCAGGCGTCAGGTTGAAATGTCTCTGAAGGTAGGATTTCAGCATCTTGGTTTTCTTACCGTCCTCAAGACAGACGATATAATCGGGAAAGACCGAGCGCTTGATGGGGACCGCCGGTGTGCGGTCCTGAGATACGATTTTTTCGGGAGCTGGTGGTGCAGGTGTGACGTCAGGGACCGGCGCAACGCAAGGCGTTGCGGCTTTCCCTGGCTTTTCAGGAGCGGGTTGGGAGAGTGAGAGTGTATCGAGCGTCGCATAGACTGATCTGATCAGATCTGGAAGGGCTTCGGCGCTGACCGTGTTGTGGCCAACGTAGGCTGATATGATTGTAACGGTCTGCTCCACCTTTTGTGTGTCAGGTTCGTGAACGGATGCGGACTCTGCCATTGTGCCTGTCTTTCTGTTATCTGAATGTCGTCTCAATACTAAATCTCTGACCTGTAACGGGAAAACCCATTTAACATGTCGTAAATCATAGGCAAGGTATTGCTGCTATCGCGTACAGGGTGCTTAATCCGCCAACGATCCTTTGGCTTGGTCGTTGCATTTCATACAGGGCACGCCCTGCAGAACATGTGTTTTGTTCCGACGTTCAAGCCAGCCACTTTCCCAACCACAGCGGGCGCATGAAAACAGGGCAACGCATGTATTGCCCGGTTCGTAAATACAGCCGTGATCTCCAACATCACTCATGTGTGCCAGGTAGCGCCGTGGTGTGCGCGGCTTGCGGTATCCAAACAGATCCGGCTGGCGGGGTTTGTATTTCGTGGTGGAGTGTGGAGAAACCATGAGCAGCTCACTGGCTATCGTCGGACGGGGTGTTTTTCGTGAGAGACGGGTCACGACTTGGGTCTGCCAGGACGCTGAAGGAGGTCATGCCCGCTTTCGATCTTATGAGATCAAAATGGTCGGATTGCTCTCGCGGAAAGGGAGAGAAGGGATTTTCGCCAGATGTGAGCTCGATAATAGAGGGTCTTGTCCACGGGCTTTTTGGGAGTGCCTCAGACGTCATCTTGTTGTCCTTCCACATAATAAAATTCCGTTCTGCGTTTCTGTCAGGCCATGATGCGACCGAATAGAAAAAACAGCCCTTCTTCAAAATTATGAAGAGAGTTCAGATCAGGTTGGGTTTTTCCAGTTGCAAGTTTCTTGTTCCCGACAGCGCTTGGCTCATACGGGCCGGCCTCCATACCGGCACACAGTATGAATCCGATTAGATCAAGTTATGTTTTATGCAATCGAAGAAACCCAGCGCTTAGATTTCTTCGATCATTGAAGAGATAAGATCCAGAAGCCAGCCCCCAAATCCGGCCATCACAGCCACGTCGAGAGCGCTGATCGCCTCTTTCTCATGGCCCAGAAGATAGAGGCCGAGCGAGAGAACAGTACAAAGAGCCGTCACCGGAACAGTCAGGCAAAGAGCGTAGCGGGTTGAGCGGCGGAGCCAGAGCATCATCGTCGCCATGCCTGCCGTAGCGATATCGAAAAATGCAAAGGGAGTGCCGAGCGACTTGGCGTTGTTTCGCTCACGAATGGCCGCGATAAGCCACTGGACACCAAACAGAAGGAGAAAATAAGGCCAAAAAGTCGGTATGGTAAGCATCTGTATCATGTCCTTTTTTCAAAGCAGACGCCTCGAATGAGGACGTTTCTTCTGCTGATGAAGGGCAGAGTGACGCGCAAAGATGCGACCGAATTGATAAAAACAGTCTTTCTTCAAAATTATGGTGAGAGTTCAGATCAGGTTGGGCTTTGCCTGTTGCAGTTTTCTTGTTTCCGTTTGCCCTGTTCTTGCGTGTGTATCCTCAATAAAGATCCGGGACGCCCCTCTCGGGGTGCGTTCGCTCAGCATCTCTAGGCGGCATAGCCGCCAAGAGATGTCGACGCGGATTTCTCACACTTGAGGCAATTTCGGGTCATTTTGTAGAATTCAGTCATCCCACAGGAGCCCGATCTGGAATATTGACGATATTCTGCTTCTGGCGGCGGGTTCTGAACGCAGTGAGGGTGTCACGGCCTGAGAAGGCAGTGTTGGTGGAAGCTATGTGGTCTGTGAGCTGTCTGTTTCTTCAGATGGCCTGCCGGAGCCTTCGCAATCGTGCATGAGCGAGGGCGAATTCATGCTGACAGGGGAACATGTCCGGCATGGACAGGACAATCCGACGGACGCTGAGCGTTACACGTGTCGCGATTTTGAGCAGTCGTGCGCGTATGGTGCCACAGGTCGCCGTCTCCAGGCTGGTCTGGCCAAGGGCCAGTCTTTGCAGAGCGGTCAGCAGGACATAGGCTGCGGCCGAGAACCACAGCCGGAGCTGGTTGGCCCGGATGGTGTGGGACGAGGTCCTGTCTGAGAACAGATCCATCTGGCATTCCTTGATGCGGTTTTCCATATCCCCGCGTGCGCAGTAAATCTGTTCGTAGAGATGGCGAGGGTCGGACATTCCCTGCGGTAGCGTGGTGACAATGAAGCGATGATAGCGGTTGCCGTGGCGCCATTCGGCCTTGGCCACGACCCGCCTGCGGCGCGTCCAGCTGTCCTTTGTGATCCAGTCAAAGGAGGCGAAACCGCGCGCAGCTCTGCCTGTCGTGGCGGCTTCGTCACGAACCTCAGCGGACAAAGAGGCAATCCGGTCATACAGGCGGGTGTTGCCTGCAAGCCCGAACAGGAAGTCAACGTGGTTGTCTTCGCACCATGTCATCAGACTGTCCCGGGCGAAACCGCTGTCCCCACGCACCAGGATACGCACCCGGGGCCAACGGCTCCTGATCTGCTCCACGATCCGGCGGATGTCTGCCAGTGCTTCCTTCCCCGGGTCCCTGTCTGCCGTGCGCAGGGTAGCGCTGAGGAGATGGTCCCCGCAGATGGGGTGGTTGCCGTCCTCCCCGCACGGCATCGCAATGTGCCAGAATGGTCGTTGAGTAAAAACAACCGCGTGAAAGGACGGCAGATGAAGGATACAGTGATTGGCGTTGATCTGGCAAAGACCATTTTCCAGGTTCATGGAGCTTCGCGTGCGGGCGAGGTGATGTTTCGCAAAAAGCTGCGTCGTCAGCAGTTTATGCAGTTCATGGCCACGCAGCCGCCTGCTCTGGTCGTTCTTGAAGCGTGCGGGAGCGCGCATTACTGGGCTCGCGAACTGGCAGGAGCTGGTCACGAGGTCAGACTGATCGCTCCGCAGTATGTGAAGCCTTTCGTGAAGCGGCAGAAGAACGATGCTGCCGACGCGGAAGCGATCGTCATTGCGGCCCGTCAGCCGGAAATGCGCTTTGTCGAACCGCGCACTCAAGCGCAGCAGGCCCGAAGCGTTCTCTTTCGCTCCCGCGAGCGTCTGGTGCACCAACGCACGGAACTGGTGAATGCCCTGCGTGCCGTTCTGTATGAATTCGGTCTCGTCGTGCCACAGGGGATTGCGCATATCAAACGCATTGAGGCCATGCTGGATGAGGCAGTTCTGCCAGAGCTTGTAAGGCAGGAATGCCTTGATCTGCTGCAACAGATTTCGGAGCAGAGTGTGCGAATTGATGCCAGAACAAAGAAGATCAGGATGCTTGCCCAGGAAAGTGAAACCGCCTGCAGATTGCAGAGCATGCCTGGAGTGGGTCCTCTGACCGCTCTTGCGGTTGAGGCTTTTGCGCCTGACCTGCAGACCTTCCGGCGCGGGCGCGACTTTGCTGCGTGGCTGGGACTGGTGCCCCGGCAGTTCTCATCTGGCGGAAAGGAAAGGCTGGGGAAGATATCAAAAGCCGGGCAGGCTGATATCCGCAGGCTTCTCATCATGGGTGCCATGACCCAGGTGAACTGGGCCAGTCGCAAGGGCCCAGCACCGGGAAGCTGGCTGGCACGGATGCTGGCCCGCAAGCCCCGTATGCTGGTAGCGATTGCCCTGGCCAACAGGATGGCAAGGGCAATCTGGGCCATGGCAACGAAACAGGAGGATTATCGGGATCCGGCCCTGTCCGTGGCAGCCTGAGCGATGGCTCGGCTCCCGCGGATGGAACCGGTAGGGGTGTGAGAGGGCGATGACCTGAATGGGCGCATGATCGTTTGATCCGGATCGGAAAAACCAGTATGTCTTTTCGTACTTTCAAGCACGCCCCGCAGATTTGGATCTGATCCGCTGATCACCATACCGGCCAGTGGCTTCTGAAAGGCCACATCAACAGGCCTTACAGAAGACCGCACACGATCACACGTCAATATGGGTCAGAAAACTCTTGCATAACGGACGGCAACCATATGTGGACGGCTCCCCCTTGCAAGGGGCTAGGCAAGAAAATGATCGGATCTTTGCTTCCATATGTCCGGCCTGTTGATGCGGCCATAGGGTCGCTGGCCAAGATGGCTTCCGCAGCGTGAGCCCCAAACACAGAAGCGGTCTTTGATGACCACTGGTTGCCACGGGTTTTCTCACGCCATGGATCGATCGATCACACCATCTGCTCTATTACTTGCAAGCCACGACCTCAGCTCGGCACGAGAGCGTCAAATGTCAGCGCATCGTGCCAGGCTAAGCTCAAACAGCAGCTGCGCCGGGTTGCTGCAGAAGGCGCTTATAGTGTTCGCCGCTGACCATCAGTTTCCAGGCAATCCGCGCAATCTTATTGGCAAGGGCCACCGCTGCGAGTTTCGGTTTTTTGCGCTCCAGCAATTCACGTAACCAAGATGAGGCATTCTTCCCATTGGTCCGCCGGGCATGCGACACGACTGCGGTCGCGCCAACCACCAGCGTGCTTCGCAAGACCTCATCGCCAGCGCGTGTGATTCTGCCAAGCCTTGTTTTTCCACCGGTTGAGTGATCCCTGGGCGTCAATCCGATCCAGGCCGCAAAGGCTCGACCCGATTTGAACAGATGCGGATCAGGCGTTTTCATCATCAGCAGCGCTGCGCCGATCGGGCCAACGCCCGGAATTTTCGCAAGACGCTGACTGCATTCGTTGGCGCGGTGCCATGCCATCACCTTGCCCTCAAGCTGTTCGATTTCACCTTGCAATTCAGCATATTCCTTTGCGTGAAGGGCAAACAACTCGCGCGTCAATGTGGGCAGGCTTTCGTCCGCAGCGATCCGATCAAGGAGTGCCTCAATCCGGCACATGCCTTTGGGCGCCGTGATCCCAAACTCGGCAGCATATCCCCGGATCGTATTGGCGAGCTGTGTGCGGTTCCGGATAAGTCGTGCCCGCATTCCAATCAGCATCAACGCTGCCTGCTCTTCCTCGCTCTTGAGCGGGACGAACCGCATTGTAGGCCGACTCATCGCTTCACAGAGGGCTTCCGCGTCGGCGGCATCGTTTTTCCCGCGCTTGACATAAGGCTTCACGAGCTGCGGCGCGATCAGCTTCACTGTGTGTCCCAGACACGAGAGCACCCGCCCCCAGTAATGGGAGGCGCCACAGGCCTCAATCGCGATTTCAATCGGGGGCAGTTTCTCAAAAAACTTTACCATCTCCCGGCGGGATAGCTTCCTGCGCAAAACAGGCTGCTCCTTCGCGTTTACACCGTGCAATTGGAAAACACTTTTTGACGTGTCCATGCCAATACGGATAATTTGTTCCATGGGTGGCCTCCTCTGGGAATTCTGCAACGACTTCACCTTGGCACATCGCGATGCCGTTGGGAGCCGTCCACCCCATCACAGAAGAAGATGTATAACGGCAGATAGCAGTTATGGCCGTAATATCCATGAAAGGCGCGGCCTTCCTGATGGCCATGGATACGGTCATCGGTGGCATCCACATCCAGAACGATCCGGGCGGGTGCGTGCTCATGCTGGTCAAGGAAGAGCGTGACGAACAGGGTAGCCAGGGCCTCATGATCAGCAATGATGCGACAGTAACGATCTGCCTTGTGGCCACTGCGCTCCAGCCGGTTCAGCGTGGATTTTCCTGCCAGTGCTGCGCAGTTTGCCCGGCCTCCTGACAGACGGCCCGAGGCCAGACCAAAGATCAGGTCATGCCGCAGGGCATCGTGATCATTGAGATCTTCATAGCCCAGTGCCAGGCCCATGATCCGCTGACGGACAAGGTCTTCAACCCGGTATTCCACAAAGCCGGGATGCCGCTTATCGCGAAAACAGGCAGCAAAGCGGCGGCTGAGACCCAGAATGTCATCAGCCTGCTTCACCAGAATGACGCCCCCATCCGAACTCATGCGACCCCCGTCAAAACGGGCCACAACACGCCGTCCACAGGAGGCTGGAAACTCATACGCGCCTGCGCTACACTCTGTCTGCATCGGGTTTTCTTGATGATTATGGAAATTTCTTTTCTACAAAACAGACTTTTTCATAATCTAACCCGATGTACAACCCTTCTGTGAGATTTCCGCGTCGAGCCCCCTTAATCGGGGTCTCGCCACTTTCGTGCTAATGCTCACCGTCATTCTTTTCTATACTTGCCTTTACTGTCCTGTTTGAAAGTAAATAAAGGGCATGCGGAAAAGAAAGCGGAAGTTGTTGGGCAAGTAAACAAAAATAACTCATTTATTTTATTGTTTTTATTGCATTTTATGCTTGCAGCGGCGGGCGGTTTGTACTATCTTTTACTTGTGAGAGGGAAATAACTCCCAAGCACAAAGCGCCCCGAGCCAGTGGTCTCAACACTGAAACGGGGCTAACGCCAGACAGGAGACTAGATCATGTCAAACGCTGCTACTGCTATCGCTCAAGCCCACACCGAAGCGCAAGAGAAGAAAGCCGCAAAGGCCACAAAAAACGCATCCCGTGCCCGGTCCTTTCAGGAAACCGCAGACCGCAAGGCGGCAGCGCCGATCGCAACCCTTGAAGCCGTCAAGACTCTCATTCCCACAGATGCACAGGCCGCAGCCATTGCCCGCGCCTTTGCCATTGATGAAGTGGACACCGATGAAGTGTTCGGGGCCGGTTACAATTCCGTGATGGAAGAAATTAAGATCATGGAACCCATTCTTGCAACCACCGTAAACGGCGAAAAGAATTACCGCGCTCTTGAAATGCACATGCAGCGCATCGTGGGCGCGCGCGTGGCCTCTGCTTTCGGGCAGGCCCAGTTTTACGAAACCAAGCGGCAGGCCGCCCGTGAAATGTCCTCTGGCTTTACAAACGAAAACCGCGACGAAGATCGCATGGGCATCGATGGACAGGCAAACCGCGCCGCCTTTGCCCGTGAATTTGCCGCCCAACTCGGCATGAAAGCCTATGGGCTTTCAGCCCTCGCAGAAGGTGCCGCCAAGGCTTACGCAGAATACTTTGGCTCCGAATGGAAGCCCTACAGCCGCAATTCCGCCCGCTCTCTTGATCGCCAGATTGCCGACGCACAGGCCGACGCTCTGGGCTTCTGATACAGCGGCCGGGCGGCTTCGCCGCCCGGTTTTCTTTCCTTCAAACCGGATATAATTTGATGGACACGCAGCAGATTACAGACCGAGAGCGCCGCTTGCTCAGGGCGATTCTGCCCCCAAGGCAGACCCGGAAATCTCAGGAGGATCGGCTCAAGGCCCTTGCTGGGGCGCTGCAAACAAGCGCCCTCAGTATCGCGGGCATCGGGATTATAACCCCGTTACTGACAGCAACCGTTCCCGTCAGTCTGAGTCATATGATCGTGGCGGGTTGCGGTTCTCTGTTTATGGAAGGTATTTCCTTGCTTATTCTGGCCTATATCCCATATCCTCCAGACGAGGAGAAAACCGATCATGGATAATTTCACGGTTAACATGGTGGTGGTTTACGGCATCTTTGCCTTTGGAACTCTCGCCTTCGGTATCGCTCTTGGCCCAATCCTGCGCCGCCTTAACAAATTGCGCGACAGGCTCGACGCTCAGGCGTCCCATCATTCCTGACAATAAGGCGGCCTCAGTGCCGCCTTTCTCTTGTGACTCGCACCCGCGCGGGAAAAGGGGGCCAGCAGAGCTGGCCAAGTATGAACGGCCGGGGCTGCGCCCCGGCAGCTCTTGGACTGTCCTCACGCTCTTACGCTCCAGGTCTCCTGTGAGTTCTGCTTGCCTCTCCGTCTGCTTCTGCCTCTGCTCATGAAGGGGGTCACTGCACCCCTCTTACTCTTCTTGCGAGGCTGGGTGCGGGGTAGGGCGTTCTGGGTGGTCTCACGCTTTTGGCCGCCAGTTTGAATCGTCCTTGTTACGATAGGCATATCCTTGTGTTTCCTGTAGGGTTGTTTCCTTTCTTTCTGTTTGTTTCAGCTTTTCCGGGTGGTCCTCTGCATTGTCCGGGGCGCCCCTGCCGGGGTGCGTTCGCTCAGCATCTCTAAGCGGCAAAGCCGCTAAGAGATGTCGAGCCCCCTCAATCGGGGTCTCGCCACTTTCGTGCTAATGCTCACCGCCGTCCTTTTCTATGCTTGTTTATTACTTTATATTTGTAAGTAAATAAAGGGCATGCGGAAAGAAAAGGTTTGTTATTGGCGGTTTAATTTGAAAAACCCTATTTTTATTTGCTGTTTTTTATTCTTTTTTCTTGCCTTGCGCCCGTATTCGTACTATCTTTTACTTGTAGGCGGAAGAAACAACACCGCCAACGGCCAGTAAAGCCGGTTTTTCAGAAGTATAGCTGTGTAGGAGATGTGTTATGGCTGGTTCCGTTAATAAAGTTATTCTTGTCGGCAACCTCGGGAAAGACCCGGAAGTGCGTCACTCCCAGTCGGGGCAGAAGATTGTTTCTTTCACCCTGGCCACGTCTGATACGTGGAACGACCGCCAGTCTGGCGAACGGCGTGAGCGCACCGAATGGCATCGCATCGTTATTTTCAATGAACGTCTGGCAGATGTGGCGGAACGCTTCCTGCGCAAGGGCCGCAAGGTCTATCTCGAAGGCTCACTCCAGACACGGAAATGGCAGGGGCAGGACGGCAAGGACAACTACACAACCGAAATTGTGCTGCCTCGTTTTGGGGGCGAGCTGACCATTCTGGATACGCGGCACACTGAGGAAGGCGAACAGAGTGGCGGCTACAGCAACGCCCCACGGAACTCTGGCGGCCGCAGTGACGGCGGTCAGGCGGGGGCATGGGATGCGCCCCAGTCAAACGCTGGTCTCGATGACGAGATCCCGTTCTGAGTGCCCTTTTTTTTCCTCTAAGGCCGGGGAGGTGCCCCGGCCAGTTCAGCCGGAGTATTCCTCATGTCTAATGTCGCAGAACTGTATGAAACGGCCAATTCCGCAGCCAGCATGGGCTGTGGCTGCTCTTATGAACTCTATGTTCAGAAACTGACAAGAGAGATTGATCACACAGCCTCTCAACTCGCCCCCGATCAGGCCGCCGCCCTGCAAGAGTATGCCAGACAGAAAGGGGACTATGCTCCAGACGCCGATGAGGCGCACCTTGAGGGGTTCTGCTGTCACGGCATTGAATACGGCTGCTGCCCCGCAGGATGCGAAGCGCCAGAAGAGGATGAGGGGGAGAGTGAAGACGAAGAGGCTGCCAGAATAGCCCTGAATGAGGAGATCATGGCAGAAATCGAGGCAGAGGAAGAGCTGGCCCGTCTGTCCGCCATTGCTGTACGTGATGCCCAGGTGCTTGACCGGATCAGCTCAATCCGCAGGAGATTGGCAGCATGATGCAGCTTGTCCAGGAGCTGGGGCGGACGGCATTCCATATCGTGAATGGGATGCCCTCACCTTCCTTTGTCACTCTTTCCACACTCAGGCGGTTTGAAGGGCTGTTGCTTGATATTCAGGAAGACAAGGAAGCCACTGCGCTGCTTCGGTCTTTGGTACCAGAGCAGGACCCAACGCCACAGGATGTTGCACGCGGGCTGGCCGACCTTGTTCCACTCCGGTTCCAGTTGCGTGGAGATCAGTCCTTCAGGCCCTTTTCAAGAGGCAGTGCGCTGGCCTTTATCGCCGCACGGCGTGCCGAGGCTCTTGTGGAAGGGTTGCAGGGCCTCGCCGAGCCCCTCTCACTCGCAGGAGCGGAATATATGGTGCACTACTTGCGGGGGCAGGATGGGGTGGTCGTCGGCCACCTCTGAAGGCAATCAAAAGGCTTGAAGCCTGAGTGTTTGGCATATACAATAAGGGATATACACGCAGGAGGCCATTATGCCAGTTCCTAAAGTGACTCCCCGACCACGCGAAGTAAAACTGTTCTGGAACAACCGCAGTCAGGCAGTGCGGATTCCGGTTGAATTTCAAATGCCAGGAGACCGGGTGCTGATCCGCCGTGACGGTGAGAAACTCGTTCTGGAGCCAGTGAAAACGCCTTCTACGCTGAAGGAGCTTCTCATGGCATGGCGTGAAGAGCCGCAGCTCAGTCCCGAAGATGATTTTCCTGATATTCAGGACGTTGCCGCCACACCGGAAGATATTCTGTGAGCACCTATCTTCTTGATACCAACATCATCAGTGATCTGGTTCTCAATCCTTCCGGCTTATGTGCGCAACGCATTGAGCTTATCGACCCCGGCGACCTTTGCACCAGCATCATTGTGGCTGCTGAGTTGCGTTATGGATGCGCAAAAAAAGGCTCTGCGAAGCTATTGAACCGGGTTGAGAGCGTGCTGGCTTTTATCCCCGTCCTGCCACTCGATATTCCTGCTGACGGTGAATACGGTGGCATCCGTGCCGAACTCGAAGCCGCAGGGCAGACGATCGGCATGAATGATCTGCTCATCGCGGCGCATGCCTACACCCTCAAAGCAACTCTGGTGACGAACAACACACGTGAGTTTATGCGTATCAGAGGCTTGAGGCTCGAAAACTGGCTGGAGAATGAGACGTGACTGTCTTTTGCCCCACTGGACCGTCACAGTGCCTGGGTCAGAAGTTATCGGCATCGTGGAAAAGCTCTACGGCGGCAGTCCAGTTTGCGAGAGAGGCTGTCTGTCTCACCTTTGCTGTGGGACACCCTTGCAGCTGATCGGCAACTCCAGCGGACATGGAGGGCAGAAGGGGTGCCATTTTGGAAGCGGCTGCTCAGGGCATTCATAATTCAGGGCTAAAACCCATCTGAAGGTTGGTCGGTCGCATCATGGCCAGCCAACATCACACTATGAAAACGACAGACACCCCCTCTTCTTCCGAACGCCCAGCTCTACGGCTTTCAGGCCGCCGACTGTTCCAGTGTCTCATGGTGTTGGGCTGGACAGAACGTCTCGCGGCCGAGAGATGCGATATGCATCGCACACAGTTTCGACGCGCTATTGCCGGGACATCGTCATTGCCTCCTGATCTCTCAGCGTGGTTGCTTGATCTGGAAGCAGCAATTCTAGCGCGGCCTTCGCCCCGTAAACGATTGCATGACCCGGCTTTTCAAGAACACAGCCTGATCACCGTCTGAACCACAAAAAAAGCCGCCATAGGGCGGCTTTTCTGTAGGACAGAACTGATGCAGAAGACGCTTTCAGTCTTTTCTTAATGCCCGAAAATGAAGTCCAGTTTCCCATCACTTCTTATGGCAGGACGACATGTCATGCTTGGATCACTGGCAACACGATAGGGGGCCAGAGCATCGGCTGGCACCCATACTGTTTTCCGGAGAAAGTTAAGAGAAGGAAGATAACCATTAGTCGGAGCGATATTATCAGGGATGGCAACGACAGTGCCTACCGGCCCTTTATTTTCTGACTGCGCGTCCGGTTTTGCCCGAGCAAAGACAGTATGAGCAGGATCCTGCATTTGATCCATAGATTGATTTAACATCATACAATGGTAGCCTTCTATAGGGCTTTTGGACGCAGCTATAGCGTGAGTGCTTAAAGCCAAAAAAGTGGCACTAGCAAACAAGGATTTAAGTGACAGACTCATTTAACGGTATCCTCTTGTTTAACTTGAAAGTATGGGAGAGCTTGCAGCGGATCCCATTTTGGAGGCTACGTTAGACTTCCATTGTCCAACTGTCTCCCCAGGAGAAATCCCATTATTCGCAAGTTGTTGGGAAGATAGACTAGGTAAAACTGCTGACATAGGCGTGTCCTCAGATGCTTGAGCGACCTTTACACCAGCAGAAGGCCCAAAATTATAATATGCTCGTGCGTCGAGAGCAGTCGGGTTGCTAACCCCTGAATTCTGCAGCGTGGTGGCTGCATCCTTGAGATACTGTGCAGCGGCAACAGCCTGAGTGGCCGGATCCTGCTGGCCAGAAACTCCCGTGTTAGTGATACTGGATGCAAGGATAGGGTTAGAGGCCAACGCTTTTTGCAGAGCTTCATTGTAGGTGCCGTTCGACATTTGAAATGCACCAGTTATGGATGAATTGCTGTTTGCCGTATAAACGTTACGACATCCTGACTCGACAACGCACGTCGCCGCCAGAGCATCTGGGTTGACCCCAAGGGCACTGGCATTTTGGGCCGCGGCATATCCCCATGACTGGGAATACATCGATTGCAGAGCATCCGTACTGCTGCCGTTTGTTGTGGTTGTAGAGACTACGGACCCACTTCCACTAATCTGCTGTGTTGTGGTGGAGGTCGGTGGTGTCCAGCCGCCCATCCCAACTTCCTGATAGGTTGCATTGACCGTTGGCGGCAGACCTGCCGGGACATTGACGGTTTGGGCCAATGCAGGATAAACTAAGAAGGAAGAGCCAAGCACAGGCCAGACCTTCCATGCGGATCGTCTCTTTTTCACGAGCATCTCCTTTGGCTGCGATGCGGTGATTTTTTCTCATCATGATGCGACGAGTTTAAAAAAGAGCGGGCAGGGAAAGTGTGTCCATTATGGTCACACTTTCATGGAAGACGCCCCAGAACGAAACCGATGAGAACAAGCACCATTCCCCAGAAAATGATGAGGCCAGTGGATCGCCATTGATACCGGTCGGCGATCAATTTTGCCCGCCGACTGATCTCAGGTTGCAAGGACTGGAAAACCTTGCTGACGACATCCAGAATGCGTTGCTCAACCATCCGTTCGTTGATCTGGTTCAGCGCCTTCGCAGCATCCACACCGTCCTGCAAGGTCAGCTCGATTGAGCGGCGTTCTGCTTTAACCAGGACGAGAGCCTCATTCAGGCACATGGGTATCGCTTCAAGGGTGCGGTTTTGTGCCTCTAGCACGGCCAGTATGGCCAGGAAGAAACGCCCGTTCGCAGTATCCGGCCTGACAGTGAAGTGCTGAAGCGCATGCTTCAGCTCCTCAATCGCCTGCGCGGGAGTGGGTGGATTGTCCGGCTGTCTGTCGTTTTTCTGACTCATGGCTACTCAAAGTCTTTCGGGACAGGCAGGCCTTTGGGCATGTCGGGAAGGAGACTAGGGTCAATCTGTGCAAGAAACTCGGGAAAAGAGCGATGAAACCAGACTTCTGCGCGCATCCGGTCAAAAAGACCGCTGGGTGGATGGCCCTCGACGTTCTTGTCATCAATGAAGTCTGCGTAGGACATGCGGCGGTCCGTGATTTCGTCCATACCGTCCAACTCGGGCAAGAAGTAAATTCCGCCATCGTCATCTGACGCATCTACCGTGGCGTTCATGACTGCCGGTGTCTGACGGATTTTGTCGAAGTGGCTGTTGTTTGTGTAACCCAGCGGCAGCAAGCCACGGTTCATCACGATGATGCTGTGGCCGGGAAGGAAGCGCCGTTTTTCCTGAAGATCCTGCAGATAGTCCGCGTCAGCCAGTTCTGTGCCGAGCATATAGACCACAACGACCTTGATCCCCAGTTTGGACAGTTGCGGCACAAGAGGGGTGCTGTTGATGATTTCGTGGAAGGCCGTCCATCCGCCGCCGATATCGAGTATCACGTCCTTCTGTCGCTTCACCATGCCTTCGATCTGTTGCTCCAGCCAGGATTTCTGTTCCTTGAGATTGCCGGTAGCAGGTTTCTTTGCATTGGGATGGAAGTGCGAGATGGAGTGGGAGACATTCAGGTGATCCGTGTTCCAGACCTCCACATCGCCCCCTTGACGTATAACGGTTTCCGTCAACGCATTCAGGAAAACAGTCTTGCCCGTGCGCTGCCGACCAACCGCAGTCAGGAGCACGGGAGGTTTTGTACGGGCAGGCTTGGCGGGTTTGGCCTGAGCTTGGTCCACTTTGGTTGCAGTCATTGAATCGTCCTCATTCTGGTACGGCACTTCTCAGTAAGGAGTGTGCCGTTCAGAAGGATTTCATCGTGTCATCATGCGACCAGATAGGATTTCTGGAAAAAAATTCAAAAAACCCGCTCAGTCAGAATATTCTTCTTCTTCTCTCTCGCGAGGCGATTTGAATTCCAGCTCTTCGTCGGGAACATCCTCACCAGCAAGGAGGCGGTCATAAATGGCCCGTCTTTGCTTGATGATCTCCCGAAGACCAGGCAATTTGGCTTCCCCTTCCCTTGCAAGCATTGGAGCCCCTTGATTGTCGTTCAGCCGGATCTGCTCTTTTGCCATCGTGAGGTCGAATTTCGCCTGACCAAGGGTGAAGCGGGCTTTGTCAATTTTCTCCTTCATAGTCTTGGAGGCGTTGGCCGGCAGTTTGTCGCGCTTGACCGTCAAAGCCTGACTTTGTGGAGCTTGCTGGACGGGTTGAGCGTCAGGTTGGGGTATCTCAACGAACTCGGGTGTCCAGTCAGCAGGTAGTCGGCTGGGCATGATGGGCCCTGGCTCAGAAGGAGAAACTTGCCCCCGATGACGTTCCTGCTTGTTCTGTTTGTGTGAAATCGCACGACAGACAACCCGCCATTTGCGTTCAATCTTTTTAAGATCCTGACGTGACGTGCCAATATTGATCCCATCATCAGCAGCCACAGTTGCGACGATTTTCCAGCTTGTTGTAACGAGCCGCAGTTCGGCAATAGCGTCGTGATGTTGATATAACCACTGGTACAATTCTCCACTTAGCGGCGGGCAGCTCGATTGTTGGGCGAGTTTGACGAGTTTTTCTCTTACAGACGCCATCATGTCCTCCTTGCTTCATGTCAGCATGTCTTTTCATCATGCGACCGAAACCCCCTCCCCATAATTTTCCTGTGGATGGCCGTACGTTTGCCGTCTGATCGCCAGTGGTATGCCCCTCGCTTGCCGCCATGATGCCGTCTGGTGTGCCGTTACATTGCCGTAGGGCTGCCGTGGTGTTGCCGATGGGATTGCCGCATGATTGCCGCCGGGTCTGCCGTAGGGTTTTTTAGGGCCTTCATACACCATTGCACCCTCAGTGCGGCGGCTTCGCCGCCAGGATTGGGCGAACGGAGAAAGGATGCCATTACTAATGGCTACCTTTGTGCTGAAACTTGGTTGCCAGAAATGATTCACTCGACTTGAATTTGCGGTTCACTACGTAAAATCAGTTAGGATGCCGGATAGTGGATTTGTGTATTTTCCGTCGCATGATGACACGATGAAATCCCTTCTGAACGGCACACTCCATACTGAGAGGAGCCGTACCAGAAGAGGACAATTCAATGATTGCAACCAAAGATGAGGTAACAAAGACAGGAACGATTGAGGCTTTGCCTATATTGACCTTCGAAGCAGCTTCAATTCGATCCATACAAAAGGACGGTCAACGGTGGTTTGTCGCTATGGATGTTTGCCTCGCTTTAGGACTCTCTCGTTCGAGAGCCGCTGTTTCTAGATTAGACGATGATGAATCTGCCTTCGTTTTGATCCCAACGGCTGGTGGGCCACAAAAAACCCATATCGTGAGCGAGAGTGGCGCGTATCATCTCACGTTTGCTTCCAGAAAACCCGTGGCCAAGAAGTTTCGGCGTTGGGTGACGGAAGAGGTCTTGCCACAGATCCGTCGCACGGGAGAATACCGGCCTGATGCAGGTGCGCAGGCCGACAATGGCTCACCCAAGCTTGAGATCAGCGCGGCAGATCTGCGTCTTCTGGCGGAGTTGAAAGAGGGTGATATCTATCAAGCAACCCGACACCTGGTGACCCGCATGAACGGAAAGTTCTCCGTTGAAAGAGCACTAAGCGAGGCCAAACGCCCGTGGTCCTATGATCTGGATATTCTGGAACTCATTCATCTGGTGAAGCTTGTGCAAATCAGTTGGTTTGCTCTTGGACAGAATAGTGAGAGGTCTGACCAAATGCGCCAGTATATGTGCCGTTTGTCAGCTGTGATGCGGCTACTTGATGATAAGCTGGGTACGGGTCCCTACTTTGAGCCGGTAACGTCTGCATCATCAGTAAGGTCATAAATTCTAGCATCGTGAGACTGGAAGGTAAGCTCTTGTAGTCAGGTTGTTAAATCTACTATCTTCCAGTCCACCATTACTCATGTTGGGACATCAGATGAACAGCCAGGACTTGATTGAACGTATTGTTGCTACAACGGATATTCAGAAGAAGGATGCAAAAGCGGTTTTGGAAACCGTTTTTGCTGCGATCACTGAGGCTGCCAGCAAAGGCGAAGAAACAACCATTCCTGGCTTTGGAAAATTTGTTGTGCGCCACACTGCCGAGCGCAAAGGGCGTAATCCGCAAACGGGCGCTGATCTGGTGATTCCTGCATCCCGTAAACTCGCCTTTACGCCAGCAAAGGTCGTCAAGGATGCTCTGACGGGAAAATAAGACCATCCGTGGCACCACAGAAGCGGCGGAATGATCTGGTGTTGTCAGATGGAGAGTTCCTGCAACTTCCTCTTTTTCCGGACGCCGTTTCTCTGGTGCGCATATCCCCACCTTGCAACATGTGGCGCTATTATGATCTATCCATCCAACAGGATTTGTTCGGTGGCGCGTTGCTTATCCGCCGATGGGGCAGGATAGGGGCACCTGGAAAGGTAAGACATGACCTTTTCCCAGATGCCGGAGCCGCAGCCAATCAGCTTGCGGTTATATTCCGGAAAAAACTCAAGCGCGGTTATATCGTTAGACCTTGAACGTCGTCTTTTTCTATCCATCCTTTTTCGTCGCATGATCATTGATGATCCTGTTCATCCGTTTTGAGGAACAGGACATACTGGAATGACAGGCTCTGACGAACCCACCCATGCCGCGTGGCGTGCTCATGTGGATGAGCAGTTTGATGCAATCCATGAATCACTTCGCGCACTTCATCAACGCCAGACACTTATTCTCGAATTACTGACCCCAGAAGAGCGGGAAGGCCCAACTCTGGATGACCTGCTCGCACGCATTGTCACCTTGATTGCCGATCAAAGGCCCGTTCTGCGTCGCATTGACCACACTACAGGCACGGCTCTGGATCTTCTTGAAGGACGTTCATCTCGCACACCCCCGGATACAAATGCGGATGAGGTCCCCGAAGAATGATGACATTCCGGAAAATCTCTGCGGGCTGTAGAGGTCAGGTTATCTCGAACTATTACCTGCAGGACATTCCTGATCCTGATATTGATTTTCGTTTGGATCCGACCAAAGCACCAGATAGCGATGGCGCACGTCTGACAAATTATTATACAGGCCGCGACGGGCGTGCATCATGGCGTCCGGATATGTCGTGGCGTGCGGCTGAGGCCCTAGGCATTGACCGTTTCAAGCCACCAACCCGAGAGCAGCTTTCCCATCTCTATGAAGCTAGACGGGCCGATAATGGGGAGGAATGGTCAGCACACCAGCGTAAAATCAGCGCATATGATCTGACATTGGCCCCTCATAAGTCTGTAACTCTGGCTGCAGAGTTTGCGGAAACAGACGCAGAGCGTGCCGCTATCTGGCATGCCATGCAGGTCGCGAACGACGAGACTATGCGTTATGTCGCCCGTGAACTGGGGCTAGCCAGACGGGGCCGGGGAGGGAAGGACGGTGCCGAAGAAGGACATGTTGCGTGGGTAACTTACCGCCATACCACAGCAAGACCAACAGTCGAGGCGTTAGACCCCGAGAGCAATCAGACCTACCTGATTGATATGCCGACCGGTGGTGATCCTCATGCTCATTTTCATAACACGATGTTCAATATGGTTGTCACAGATGACGGTCATGTTGGATCCTTGGATACAAAACAGCTCCGATCTCGTGTCCACGAGTTTGGTGCTTACTTCCAGGCTATTCTTGCCCAGGAATTGCGTAAAATTGGTATTGCCCAGACGTATGACGCCAATGAACAGGCAACCGTCGTCTCAGCGGTGCCACAGGAAATTTCCGATTTTTTCAGCAAAGGTCGCCGCAACGTCCTGAAAGCCGCTCAGTCCTATGCCTCTGAACAGGGGCTGGAATGGGATAAACTGTCCATCGAGCGGAAGCAGAAAATGCTTTCCATGGCAGGATTAGCCGCCCGATTGGGTAAGGATCTGGACGCTGACGACCACGATATTTGGAAGCGGCAGGCGAAGGAGCTTGGTTGGGTTGAGCAAAGCCTGATGGGTCCAGAGATTGATCCGGGCTTAGATCGACAGCAACGACTTGATCAGGCATGGCGTTTTGTTGCCAGACATCTGGAAAAGGAATTTGAGACGGCTGCGGTCATAGATCATCAGAAACTCCGAACCTATGCCGCGCGAGGGCTCATAGCGACAGGTATTGAAGGTGGAATTTCTGATATAGATGACGTCGTTGACTTGACGGAAAAGCGCGGGATCGAAGTGCGTGGCCAGAAAGTGCAGCTTGTTATCAAGATGAAGGGCGACCGCGAACGGGTCACACATACCGAGCAGATCAGACTGGAGGAAGATCTGGCCATCCATATTGCTCGTGCCGCGGCTGACAGGAGTGGGGCTCTCGGAAAGGAAGCCATTGAGGCTGCCATTGCGCGCTCAGGGCTGGACTTTACCTCGGAACATGGCCATGCACAGCGTCAGGCTGTGCTCACTTTGGGTCAAAGCGGCAGGATTGCCATGCTTACGGGTGTGGCCGGAGCAGGGAAGACCACCCTGCTGAAGCCACTGGTGGATGCGTGGCGCAATGATACTCAGGGAAACCCATCAGGAAGGCGTATAATTGGCGTGTCCAATGCGTGGCGTCAGGCTGATGCTATGAAAGACGCAGGTATTGAGGAAACATATGCCCTTTCTCCTTTTCTGGCCCGTATTGATCGGGGCGACCTCAAGTTGGATGAGCATACCGTCATAGCCCTTGATGAAGTAGGGCAGGTGGCACCGCGTCAGATGTTGAGGCTTCTGGAGCTGCAACGTGATACGGGACTGACCTTACGTATGATGGGTGACAGAGAACAGGCACAGGCTATCGAGGCCGGTGATGCTCTGGAGATCATCAAGCGGGTGCTGGAGCCAGAAGATCAGGCCGAGTTGCTTTCAACCGTACGTCAGAAAACAAAGCGCAATCGTGAAATTGCAGCGCTCTTTCGTGGTGAAGAGCCTAGTGATGAGCAGCTAAAAGCGCTTGAGACCAAGGGCAAAGCCGTCGCCGCTGAGACTGATGCGGATCGTGACGATGACATCAGAAACCGTTTTCATACCGAGGAGGTCAGGCAGGCCATCGAGATGAAGCGCCAGGACGGCAGCATCAGTTTAGTCACCGGAGACCATCAGAATGTTCTGGAGACCATCGCTCAACATTATGTTTCTTGTAGAGATGCCCTGAAGGCCGAAGGCCCTAAGGCTGATGGATCATTCAAGACGATCACCATGTCAGCGCTGACGAACAAGGATGCTGCTGATCTCAGTCTTGCGGTACGTCAGGTACTGCAAAAGCGCGGTGAGATCGGTGCGGACGAAAAGATCATCAAAGCCATAGATCAACGTGGCGAAGAGTATGACATGGCTTTGGCTGCTGGAGATAAAGTGCGCCTTTACCGTCGTGTCTGGGGTCGAGTGGGCGATAAACTGAGCTGGGTGGGTAATAACGGTGACATTTGTGAGGTTATTAACGCTTCAGACGCCGGTCTGAAACTGAGGTTGGCGGATGGGCAGGAAGCACAAGTGGAATGGCGCCGTCTATCAGATCCACGCTCTCATCGCGTTTTGTTGGGATTTGGTCATGCCATGACAATTGATGCCGCTCAGGGGCTGACCTCTGATGAGCATATCAATGCCATGCCGCGTGGTGTCGATCTGGCAACAGGATTTACGTCGTATGTTGCGGAAAGTCGTGCGCGAGGGACAACGTGGACGATGATATCTGATGGTGCAACTTTTGAAGCGGTCAGGAACGGTCGCGCCCTGGGTGATCAGGAGCCAATCACCAGTGAACAGTTGTGGGATTATGTTGCCAAGAAGATGGCGCATAAACCCTACAAGGCATTGGGAATGGATCTGCCTCATAGAAAGAGAAAAGCGCGTGACAAGCGGGTACGTGAACTCATTGAGATCGGCCGGAAAATGGAACAGGCGCGCATTCAAGGACGTGATGTTGGGCGAGAGAACCTCATGGCTATCAGAGGGCGTCAGATTGATGTCGCACATGGTGATGTCATTGGCCGTCTGGACGCGGAACTGAAGAAGATACTGGATAAGGCTCCTAAGGTCATGAGCCGCAAGGAGCTGGATCTGCGTCTCAAATACGTGCAGATCGTGAACATAAAGCCGAATGGGTTGTCAACGTCCTTCGTGTCTTGAATCTTGCAGCGAGCTACGTGGAGCGTGGATGTCATAATTAGCATCTAACGACATGGCATAATAGAAGCAAAAATGCTCTTACTGGAACTGGTTGATTTTCATTGAATCAACCAGAAAGGCCCAATTTCTTCTGTTATTCTAAAATACAATCTATATCCCAATACATATCAGTAATAGTTAGAAATTACATATTTTATAAAATATAATAATATGTTGTTAATAGTAAAATCTAGGATCTATTAAATGATCTTGCGATATCAATGATAGCATTCATATTGACGTGCCGTTCAAGTTCTACGGCGATATTATTAAGTGCTTCATCTATCGAGGAAGAATAATTTTTGAAAGAACTCGGTAAACCCAAGCGAGCAAGCCACGCCGCACGTTGGTCGCTATCTGTGAACAATCCATGCAAATATGTGCCAGATACTAATCCATCGGTACTAGTCGCGCCATCAATCTGACCATTATCAAATTGTACCAATGGCCTCACCGTATCCGGCCCTATGGTAGTTCCAACATGCATTTCATAACCTTCGCACCGCGCCCCTAAAGATTGGCCACTAACTTTTCTCAGTGTTTTGTTTTCTCTAAGAACGGTCTCAATATTTAATAACCCTAAACCATTGATTTCTGATGGAGTCCCTTCAATACCGTAGGGATCAATTATACGTTTTCCAAGCATTTGATATCCCCCGCATAATCCCAGAATCATTCCCCCATGGCGATGATGCGCATAGATATCAATGTCCCAACCTTCCTGTCGGATTGCTTCAAGGTCACTTATGGTCGCTTTTGAGCCAGCGAGAACGATTAGAGAGGCTTCTTTTGGTATCGGAAGACCCGGCGGTACCATGATTAATTCTAACCCAGGTTCGAGCCTAAGCGGATCTAGATCATCAAAATTGGAGATACGTGGTGTAATTGGACATGCGACAAGCAGTTTCTGCGCGGATTCAGTAGAGTGTTTTTCGAGAACAACAGCATCTTCGCTAGGCAAGAATGAACAGTCTCTTAGCCAGGGAATAACACCGAGGCCAGGCCATTTCGACAGACGTTCGATATCACGATATCCATCCTCGAATAATTTTAGGTCGCCACGAAACTTGTTAATTACAAAGCCCTGAATTAGTGCTGCATCATGAGGATCGATAATGGCTCGTGTGCCAACAATAGACGCAATAACTCCTCCACGATTAACGTCGCCCAAAAGGATAACGGGTACATTAGCTGCGCGTGCAAAACCCATATTGGCAATGTCGCCATCCCTCAAGTTTATTTCAGCAGGTGAGCCAGCCCCTTCCACCACAACAATGTCACATTGTTTCTGAAGACGTTGATAACTTGCTATAACGTCATTGAGTAATGCACCGCGACCATTACGAAAGTTATGAGCGCCAAGTATACCACGTATTTGTCCATGCACTACAAGTTGAGCTGTCTGATCTGTTTGGGGTTTTAGCAACACGGGATTCATATCGATACTTGGTTCTGTGCGACATGCTAATGCCTGCGTAGCCTGAGCACGGCCTATTTCACCGCCATCATAAGTAACGGCTGCATTGTTAGACATATTTTGGGCTTTGAACGGGCGCACACTCAGTCCGCGGTTAGCAATGGCACGGCAGATGCCCGCAACAATTACGGATTTTCCGACATCTGAGCCTGTGCCTTGAAACATTATTGCGCCCATATAAATCCTAACTTGTGATTGATCATTTCAATCTTCATAGCTAATTTAGGGAGAACCAGTTGAAAATTGATCTATGTTGTGAATTGCAGCTGCAAGGCGTCCTGGTTTGTTTATAAATGCTAATGCAGCTCCAATTGAACTTTCTGAAAGTGCTTCGTAACCAACTAAATCAAGTTTTGCGTTGGCTCTTCCCATCCATAAGATGCCTTCCTCAGTTCCAGCGAACCAACACGGACCTCCAGAATATTCTCCCCATTCTACATCGAAATTAAACGATTGAATCCTATTATTATCAACGAGAAGGTTCATGCTATCTTGATAAAAAATTTCATTTGTTTCTAAATTAATATCAAAATACCAAAGATTTTTATCGTAAATACCTACCGAACAGTTGGCGACGAGAAGTTTATTTCCTGAGACAGAGACACTATTTATTCCCCTTTGAGCTTCTGAGTTGAAGATAGTTTGGGATAATATATCTCCACTGTGAATGTTAACAACAGAAATATAACCATCATCTGAGCCACAGAGAATCCTCGCATCTGGCCCTATTTCTTTGAGAATGCACATTCCATACATGGCATGAGAGTCAAAAGGATTGACAGGTTTGGGGTTTCTTAGATCTATTTTTTTAATGAAGTGAATGTCCTTATGGTGATGATTCACTGACCATATGGATAGAAAGCCAGAATTATGTCCTACCACTAAAGTAGATGTATCGTTATCGTATTCACACGGAAACCAAGAACCATTTGTGGCGACATCAAGCGAGTTGTCATAGGTTTTGATGTCTTCGAGTTTTAAGTCCGACCAATCATCAGATGACGTGATCCATATTGAAAGACTTGAGTCATTGTTTGATGTGACAATCATACGGGGAGGAATGTAGGTTATCATTTGTACTCCTCCTGAAGAAGGAGAGTTGACTGCAGCTGTCAGTTTAGGGCCAGTAAATGGCTCAGATGAATAATTAAAAATACTCATAGTGCCATCCCAACGACCAACAGCAAAGTTATCGTTACTGAGCCACCTCGTTTGTTGTGCTAGATTATAAGTTGTTCCCGTTTTAGTTATTGGAATACTATTTTTTTGTATCCTCAATTTTGACAGAAGATATTCTCGTGATTTAATTACTGGAGGAATAAATGCATTATTTTTCATACAAAGCATCCTTTTTCATCTTTGTAATTTCAAATATTAACAGAGTGTTGAACCAAAGCGTATTCTCATCCTGATCACAAATTGGTCAAATTACTGCGTCATTCTTCTTTAGGACTGGAGTAATACGGAAAATTTTAGAGGATTTTAACTTATGATAGGTATATCCATACTGAGAAAAAGTCTTTCCGTGACACTGGCTATGGCTTCTTTCCTGTTTGCAACGATACCATAGGCACTAGCCGATCAGACTGTTGCCGAAGTACCCAAAGTTCCTACGAAAAATAAACTGGTCAGTACGCCGATGTTTGACTTGTTGAAAGACGGCTGGGTAGAGGCCGCGATGATGGACATAACTGGGGGGATTTATATCATTGAAACAAATCAAGGTCGTTTTCGATGTGATGTCGAAAACACGAAGGTAAAACCCGCTACGACTCAATGCTACGCCATCAGCTGATCGTTTTCTTCATTGATTCAAAGCGAGATCTGGTAATGATGGTATGGGGTCTCCGTCTGCGGCATTCCATAACCACCAGTTGTCAGAACCAAATACTCGCACGTAGTAGCTTTCTTTCTCAGCTTTACGTGCGAGATATTTTTCATCCGTTCGCCCGAATACTTCCATTGGACAGCCCTCCCTTTCTCTGACATCTGTCAAAATGAAGTCTGGCCGGACAAGGTCTCTTGTCGCATCGAAGCGGAGAGGCTTAATGAAGCTCCGTTTCTGATTGACGAGTAGATCTGCGATCTTTGCCTCGAAACGGCTTTCGACAGGAATGAGTTGGTCAGTTGTTGTCATCAGAGCCGCATCATCAACCTGAACGGTACTGAAATTAGTGTATTTCCCCTTTTTTATCGGGTCTATGGTGACGAGGAACAAGCCAAAGACGGACAGCCCTTCCTCATTACGAAAAAATTCTGCCAGTTCTCGTGGATACGATCTTTCCACTCGCTCCCACCTCGATTGTGAAATCGTCATGAACATACGGTAACCGTCACGAATTCCAGCTAATTCGATATTCTGTCCTTTGCCATAAGGATTAGCCTGAGCGCTGCTCAAACGCCCAATCACATACAGTCTTAATTTTTCTGAATGATTTCTAATTGTCCTGTGCGTAGAGTACAAAATATTCCGATCATCTGATACGACTGGACACAGTACCTGATCCAGCCTGATGCCATGTTGGATCTTGATGTTTCGAGATGTTGCGTAGGCTCGTCTGAGGGCTTTGGAATCAGTTCGGTGTCCATTAAACTGCGGTCGCCAATAGTGCAGGCCGGCACGCTCCCACAGGAGGTGCAGCAAACCAAGAGTGGTCATGCGTCTCTGCGTTTTGCCGCCAGATCTTGTTCCTACAGGCGTGGAAGACGGAGCTTGCGAATTCACAGGACTGTTGCGTTTCAAAGAACTGATCAGTTTAACACTGACTTCATGCTCTGTGTCCTCTTTGACTACGCCTTCCACATAAGCAGCCTGCCCGCTTTTTTCGGGGTTTGGTTTATAAAATGGACAGGTTGGCTGGTGATACGGCCCCGTATTTTGCATGCATGCAAAATGATACGTTTCACCACGTTGTTTTATCTGTAGCTCCAGATAACGTCCCTGATGGACGCACAGGCAATGTGCCTTTTCTCCGGGACCTGCTTTGCTATTGTCAGCATGCTTTGCCTTGAGTCGGCGCTGATATCGCTCTGGGTCTGTCTGTTTCCATTCCAGAGACAGTTTCTCTCTACCAGGGAGAACAACAATATCATTCATGCAACGAGCCTTTTTGAAAGTGTGTGTATCTGACGGGCTAGTTCTGTATGGTCAATAGTTTGCGGAATATCGTCCTCAAATCGCTTTTGGGCATCCTTCACGAGATCGTAAACACCCAGCAGAAGCAGCGCCTGCTTACGCGCGATGCCAGGGCGTGGATCAATCGCGCGTTCTATCGCGTCCAGTGTCCCAAGAAGCACACCATCCAGGGGCGGGCGGGGAGAAGGAATTTTTTCATAGCCGGGTTTTGGATTCATGGCCGCGTCACGCAGCATCAGCGAGAAGGGGGTTCTTTCCTCTTCCGGTCGTCGAGAAGGGAAGTTGACCAACGTATTGTCATTCCCTGGAATAGCTTCGACGGAGAGACCGACAGTCGCCTGCGCAATGATCGGAAATCTCCTTCCAATAGCTGCGGGTGTGTTGCCTGCCGATTTGACCTCTGCAACCAGACGCTCAAAGGCAGGTTCCGTTACTGGCGCATGGAGCTCCGAACGATAACTGCCGTTTTCGATGGTTTCCAGCACCGCTCGGGTTTCATCGTCCGGTGCACTGCCATCCAGCACCAGCGGAGCGGACAACATAACAGGTTGCGCTGTACGGATGACGCCTGTTCGTCCGTTGACGGCCGCGAAGAATGTCTTGGAATGGACGACCTTGCCACCAAACATGGTGATCGCCTCGCCTTCAATAAGGGATTGTAGATCTGCCCATGGAATTCGTGCGACTTCGCGGATTTCTGCACCGCGACCTTCGCGATAACTGCCTGCCGAATTGCCCTCATAGTGAGTGGCTTGTGTGACTTCCACACGGTCTGCCTGCTTTTCGATCCACTCGCGCGTCCTCATGGCGTCCTGCAGACGCATGGCATGGGTCAGATTGGCATTTCCCAAAAGCGTAAATGCCTTATCTCCAATCCGGCTGGTCAGGCCCGGCAGATCCTGAAATCCCAACCAGAACATGCAGTTCAGGCCGCGTCCCATAGCGAGCATCCGGTCCATGCCATCTGTGGCGTAGGCACTCAGTTCGTCGAAGAAAAACTGGTAAGGCGCATCCCCTGATCCGGCCTTGAGTTTGAAGATCTCGGAAGCAGGACCATTGAGGCGGGCACCAAGGAGTTGAGCCATAACAGCCCGCACTGATGCTACGATGATCTTCCCCAGTCCTGCCAGCGTGTCAGAAGAGTTCTCCAGTGACGGCAGGATCACGACCAGAACACGACGGTTGAGCACCACATCACGCATGTCGATATCGCCGTTTTCACATTTGAAAATATGCCCAAGCGAAACAGCGAACTGGGTGAAGATTTTGGAGAAATACATGGTCGCAAAGCCATGTTGCTCAGAAGGACGGCTTTCTTTCTGCTGATTCCATTCCAGCCCGATATCGTAGCCGGGAAGCTCACCCAGATAGGCCTGAAAAGGATAGAGTACATCATCAGGAATGTCTGGAACCGGGATCTTGATGGGCTGTGGCTGACCGGGGCTGCGGACAAGGAAGATCTTGTGTCGGGCCAAGGTTGCCAGCCAACGCAATTCCGTTGCGAAACGGATGGTTTCAATGTTGATGGAGATACCATGCCGATCGCGCATCCAGACCAATGCAGGCGTCAGTGTTCCGATCAGATTGACGGCACGGTCGCGGAAGACGCCGTTGGCATCGTTGGAAACAGGTTCACCCAACTGACTGACCAGCATTTCGCGGATGGCGTCAGCATTGCCTGTCGCAAACGGATTAAACGTATTTGATTCCCGGATGGAGCTGGCGGTCAGAAGATTGAGGGTCAGGAGTTGATCATCCAGCCCGAAGCGTCTGAGGAGTGCTGCGACATCACCATAGACCGTATTGTCGCCTTTCCCATCTATCAGCAGAAACCCAGACCCATGAGAGAGGGGATTGGCCATCAGGGAGAGCGCCGAGGTTGTTTTGCCGGCCCCTGTTGTTCCTGGCATGGCGGCATGCTGGCGGCCGGCATCAGAGGAGAACCAGAGTTGCTGGCCTGTATGCGCATCAGTGCCCAGATAGATGATCCCGCCCGCTTTCTTGGGTTTGCGTGTGCTGGGATCGAGATCATGTGCATCAGGAAGTTCTGAATATCGCGGCAGATGAAAAGGAAGCAACGGCTTGCGGGTAACAACCCAACACGTCAGGAGAAGAGCTAGAGGAAGGGTGAGACCGACCAGGGCGGGGATAAACCAACTCAGCCCGGCCACAATCAGGAGCACAAAGCCTGACGAGGATGTCCGCATTTCCGCTGTAAAACGCTCGAACAGCGGGCGGGTATCACGGTAGGTCGCACCCCGCTTGATTTGTTGATGGCCAAGTGGACCACCAATCTGACGTTTCACCATCGATCAGGGCTCCAGACCGAACGGAGAGTTGCTTTTGGAACTGGTGTCAGATGAGCCGGGTTGGGGCAGACCCACGACTGGCGCGCCTTTTATGGTCGGTGCAACGCCAGCTGTTGGGGCACCCCCTTGATTCAGCCCGGCTCCAGTTGGGCCTGTTCCATCAGGTCTTTGTTGGGGAAGCCCTATACGGTCTGATGCTATTGCCCGTTGCGTATCTCTGACGGTTTCGTTAACGCTTCGCGGTCCTTCTTGACCGTCTGGACCGTACCCGCCTGAGGGAGATGAGGCCCCGATCGGCCCACCGGAGAGCGGCGGTAGCATGGGTTGCTGGGGTATCGTATTTCCGGGATCCTGCATCATGGGCGTAGGTATCTGTGCTGGTCGGGAACCGATGATCACAATGGCAGCAATGACCCCGAGCGCGACACCTGGCGCATAGTTTCTGAGGCAGTTTTTCCATCCAGATGGTGACGCAGCAGTTGGGGACATGGACGGTAAGGCATGGGCTGGCGGAGAAAGAGGATGGGGCTGAGGGTGTGTCAGATAATCCTTTTTGCTGACAGTCATGGTGTTGGAGTGTCCAACGGTGATGACGATAGGGGGCTGACCTTCGGTTTCAATGGTGATCGTGGTCATCTTGGTTGTCCTTCAGCTCTGATCTGAATTTTTCTGGAGTGTTGCGACAGCAACCGAAACGGTTGGCGTGTAGATCGGGCGACGTGCCTTGCGTTCGGCTTCCCAGTGGGCACGTGCACCGGCTGCTTCAACACGGGGATTGGGGTGGACGTCTTCCTCAGGCCGCTCGTGAGGGAAACCCAGTGAATGCAGAGCGTACCAGAGAGATCGATCTATCAGCTTGACGATTGCAAAGGCTGGTGGCGCCAGAACGCCTGCCTTGCGCCGTGCTTCGGTCAGAAGGGTCATAAGCGCAGTCGTGGTCCATCCATTGCGAGCGCAAATCGTATCGATTTTCGCACTTACACCGGGAACACTCAGCTTTTCGTCGGCAATGGAGATAATTTCGCTGGGAACAGAAAGGGCTGATTTGGGACCCTCTGGTCCATCCAGTCCGGCCTTGCGCAGACTTTCGGATAGCCGACCAAGCAGATCCATCGCCTCAGCCCGTTCCTGGCTATGATGAGCGATGAAGGCAGCGAACAGAACGCGTTCAACGGGCGTGGCCGCGTCAAGTCCGGTCCAGTGCCTGCCAAGTTGCGCCGTAAACGCCGAAATGGCGCCTGCCTCGCTGAAATGACCGTTCCGATCTGTAGCGAACCGAGCCCGCCATTCATGGGCGTGAAGCGCAGGATCCGCAGGGCGGGGCATTCCTTGGGCTGGAGCCACCAATTTGGTCAGGCGCCGCTCGGCGAAACCACGCAGTGTCGGAAACATACGGGCCTGGACTTCAATCAGTCCCTCAAGGTCAAGGGCTTTAGCGAAGCGACCAGGCGTTGCTCTGAAGATGCATGTGATCCCCAGCGCAGCAATGATGATGGCAACAGGCCAGCGCAATGCGCTGCCCAGTATCATCAAACCGTACCAGAGTTGAATGGCCCGCACATGCTCTGGCGACCACGAGGCTGTTACGAGCTGCTGGCGTAACTGAACGATCGGCTGTGAATGCAGGTGCAGGAAGTCAATCTGCCAGACGAGTGCTCGGATATACAGCAGGGAGATCTCGGCGTGCCAGTTGGACCACACCATGTAGGAAAGTCCGGCTCCGCCAACAATAATGGCAATGATGGAGAACAGGGCATAGTCATCGCTGGATGACCAGGGAGTGCTACTGCTGCTCATGACGCACGTCCTTTGCGGGCACGTACCATCATATCCGTTGCGATGTGGTAGAAACGTCTGAGATACGCTTCTCCGTAACGTGGGGTATGTGAGTGGTAATAGGCGACAGCCTGCCAGAGATCTCCATGCGTCTCGGACAGAGCCTGTCCCAGGATCCAGCTTCCAGCCTCGATATTGGCGCAAACATTGTCTCGTAATGCCGTGTAGGTACGGAGCGGCGTGCTGTGCCAATGCGCTGCGACCTTGCGAACCCAGGTCGAATTGACCTGCATGGGCCCCAGATCCACCGTGCCATTGGAATTGGTGCTCACCATCCCTGGACGCCCGTTTTCGACATAAAGCAGAACGAGGAGAACGCCAGCAGGCACGCGCGCATTGGATGCTGCAGCCGTGAGACAGGCCTGTACACGTTGTCCCTGCACAAAGGCATCGTCCTGTGCTGTCTGGGCGTGCGAGATGCGCGTAAGTCCGAGTGCCAGAAATGTGGCGGTAAGAAGCGAGAGGCTTTTCATCAGCTTGCCTCCTGAAGTGGTACGGGAACAGTCTGTAGACGGGATCGGGCGTTGCCCCAGAGCTCGACTAGATCGTTCAGACGCAGCGTCTCTTCGTTCAGGGCAAGTGTTTCGAAAAGGTCTATGATGCACAGCATCAGTACAGACCATGATCCGGCCCGTATGCCGTGGAGAGAGTAGCCCAGTGTGGCCTCAGCATTTTCGCGCACATCCAGCGCAAAACCGGTGCCTGTCAGGTCAAACCAGAGCGCTTCGGCTGCCACGACGATGACAGGAAGATAACCATCGGCACGGGCGATTTCCTCGTGACTGACCGAGGCCTCTTGTCCGGTAGCACGATCGACCACAATGGCTGGACGTTCAATTTCTGACAGAAGGGTAAGGACACCATGTGCGACATCATCAACCCGCACGATGGAAGCAGATATGTTCATGAGTATCTCCGTCGCTTCCATGTCGGGACTGCCGTGCGTCTCCTGCCAATGAGCCAGCGGCGCGCCGTCCGCAGTGCAGCAGGCAAGGTGAGCCCAAAAAACGAAATGGTGCCAAAAAAGGCTGTGCCCAGCACTCCGATGATCAATGTTGTCCAACTCCAGTGAACAACTGCCAGCAAAATGGGCAGACAGCTTCTGGCGTCCAGAATAAGAAACTTTACGGGTAAGCCTGTTCCGCGCCACATCAATCATCTCTCCTTTTTGCCATGAGTGCGGTTTCTTCGGTGATCAGGCCCTGTTCGAGGCGGGCATCGATGGCACGCGCATAGCTTTGGCCATCCGTTTTCAAGACATCATTGATGAACTCGGGCCAGCATTGTGGATCGGTGCGCATCAGCCTGAAGCGCAGGTCGCGGTCAAAGGTCAGGAATTCGCGGATCGCCACACGACCTCCTCCTTTGCGTGGGAGAAGACGCTGGTTCAGACAGAAGCGCATTGATTGGGCCAGAGCGGAGACAAGATTGTCACGTTCTTCACGGGCACAGAGTGAGACAGCCCGTTGCATCATGAGACCCACATTGTCTGCATGGATTGTTGTGCCCAAAATGCTTCCGGTGATCGCGCAGTTGATCGCGGCATCCATGGTCTCGTGATCGCGGCACTCACCGACAATCAGTTCTGTCATCTCCCGACGGGTCGTTCCGCGCACGAATTTCGCAAACGTCATGTGGGGCGGCCGGATCTCGGTCTGGGTGATTTTTGATCCCGTGGGAGACCGGATATAGTCCATCAGGAATTCGACTGGAGATTCTCCGGTTGCAATGTTGCAGTTTGCATCAGGCCGCATGACTTTTTCTTCGGCCAAAGCAAAGGTGAGAGATGACTTTCCTTGCCCGGTTGCGCCACCGATGAGTTTCATGCCCGACGGAATGTCGTTGCTGGCCAAAACTTCAGGTTCGACATTCTGAGAAGCTAGACTGGGCGGTCGGGAAGGAATAGGGCGCATGACGATGTTCACACCCTGTCCACGCATGACTTCGCACGGGGTGAAGTTCACTCGAAAACGCAGGGTTTCTCGCCGGTTGAGTGAAACGGAATATGCGCTATCCAGATCATGGTAGATGGCGAGCATGGACATCCCGTCCTGCGCATACATATGGCTGACAACGTCGGCAATTGCGAAGTCATCTGTCGCGCCACGTGTCGCACAGCGAACTTTCCCATGCACCAGAATGGTGACGGGATGGCCTGTCTTGAAATCGATACGGGAGGCGCCCAGCCGGTAGGCCCATTTCAGAAGGTCATCCAGTCCTGGCGCATATTTGCGGCGTTCAACCACCCATGTGTAGCCGGAACGCCCTTCGTTTTCCCAGGTTTCGCGTTCTTCCGGGGGAGTAATGATGACGTTCATCGGCAGCGCTCCGGGTAAAGAGGGGCAGAGAAGCCATATCCACGATCACGACGTAGCCCGCGAAGACCAGGTTGGCTGGTGATGCGCACAACACGATCCCCAACATGCAGGGTGTCGCCGCCACCGACCGATGCCTTCTGTTCAAACACCACATGGGGTTCTTCAACTCTGCCGTTGGCCAGAAGAACCCGATAGCGGGCCATGCCTACGATATCGCGCTGAAGGCGGGACAGGTCGGAGAGAAAAATCTCCGTGGCCTGCTTTTCTCCGGCAGCCCAGCCTTCCGCAACCCAGTCGTTCCAGTATCCCACTTCCTTTCTGTTCATGGGAAGAGCGGCTGCGGCAGGATGTTGTGGCTTGCGCCATGATCTGACCAGATAGGTTCGCCAGTTGGGCGGAGCTGATGTCAGCTGTGCTTCTCGGGTAATTTCAAAAACACATTGAGTTTCATGCGCGACCTGACCAGTGCCGTTGAGGGCGAATGCCATCTGGGCCTCGGTGACGATTGGGGGCTGCATAAGCGTCTGACCGCTCCCGATGGGCAGGACAAGGGAGCGAAAATCAAATGTCGCATCCAGTGTATCTTCATAGCGGCGCAGCATTTCATTGATGGCGAAACTTCGTGCTGCAAGCCCACCCTGAGCGCCATAGATGTGAGCCGCTTCCTGCAACGCCTCCTTGCGTCCGGGTTTTAAGCCGTCAGATCCTTCATCATTGGGGCGCGTGTTTTGCAGGGCTTCAAGAGACAGTGGCCGATCACCTCCAACAATCTTGTCGAGTTCCTGAGCACCAGTAATCGGCTTGTTGGTCGGATTAGCCAATGCCGGCTCAGCCTGTTCAATGTCGTCGGCCGCTGGTTCTGGGGGCTGAGGCATTGGAACAAGAGTGCCATTGGGAGCTGGAGGTGGTGCGCTTGTCTTGAAAGGAATAAGGCGTCCGTCGATATGCGGTGCCTCCTCAGCAAGACCGGGCCGAACGAAGGTTGCCAGCATCGTGCAGGCCATAAGCGTGTAGTGGATAGTCTTACGCATGATAGACCACCGCAATCTGATGATGGAAAGGATCGACCTGAACTGTGGCCGCATCACCGGCCTGATCACCGAATGATCGGAGAATATCGAGAACGGCAGCTACACTGTTTGTTTGGACAGGAATATCATGGCTTTTGCCAAATACGGTTACAGTGTAACCGATTTCCTTGCCGAGCTTACGGACACCAGCATTCAGTGGACCTTTCCAGACAAACCATATCCGACGATTGATATCATCAGGAGTGCTGGACTGGTCTGCGACGGGGACAGATGGTGCGGCATGAATCGTACCCAGTTCACGCAGATCCGCAGTGGTACTCGAAATGGAGCGTTGCAGCGCCAATTCCGGATTGGGCATGCCGGTCGTTTCAATAAGGCCGGATTTTATGTGCCCTGAACAGGCTGTAAGCCCGATAGTGAGTGTTGCGAATAGAAAGGAGGTCTTTTTCATGGTCAACTCCGTTTATGAAAACAGAGTGAGCCTTCATGATGCGACCAGTTTAAAAAAAATGGGTTCCAGAGGATTTAATCCCGCAAAAAAAGGCGTTAGAGCCTGTTAGCACTTAAAATTCTTTCTATCTTTTATAGATGGAAGGAGGAGACGGAACAGTCACTTTTACAGACAAGACATGGTCGTTCTGTGAACCTCTAATTGAGGCTGTTCGGCCGAGGGGTAAGACACTGCCACGGGATCTGCGGCGC
>NZ_CP149628.1:0-58994 GCF_037901235.1 Acetobacter sp. AC2005 | reverse complement strand
GACGAGGCACAACGCATTATAATTTGTGGCATGTATCTCTTACGAAACAGTGCCAATATCTACACCCCAGTGACGCATCCGGCGCTCGCCCCGCCACAGGATGTCGACGCGGAAATCTCACAGAAGGGTTGTACATCGGGTTAGATTATGAAAAAGTCTGTTTTGCACAAAAGAAATTTCCATAATCATCAAGAAAACCCGATGCAGACAGAGTGTAGCGCAGGCCGTATGAGTTTCCAGCCTCCTGTGGACGGCGTGTTGTGGCCCGTTTTGACGGGGGTCGCATGAGTTCGGATGGGGGCGTCATTCTGGTGAAGCAGGCTGATGACATTCTGGGTCTCAGCCGCCGCTTTGCTGCCTGTTTTCGCGATAAGCGGCATCCCGGCTTTGTGGAATACCGGGTTGAAGACCTTGTCCGTCAGCGGATCATGGGCCTGGCACTGGGCTATGAAGATCTCAATGATCACGATGCCCTGCGGCATGACCTGATCTTTGGTCTGGCCTCGGGCCGTCTGTCAGGAGGCCGGGCAAACTGCGCAGCATTGGCTGGCAAATCTACACTGAACCGGTTGGAGCGCAGTGGGCAGCAGGCAGATCGTTACTGTCGGATCATTGCTGATCATGAGGCCCTGGCTACCCTGTTCGTCACGCTCTTCCTTGACCAGCATGAGCACGCACCCGCCCGGATCGTTCTGGATGTGGATGCCACCGATGACCGTATCCATGGCCATCAGGAAGGCCGCGCCTTTCATGGATATTACGGCCATAACTGCTATCTTCCCCTGTATGTCTTCTTCTGTGGTTGCCGTCCGTTATGCAAGAGTTTTCTGACCCATATTGACGTGTGATCGTGTGCGGTCTTCTGTAAGGCCTGTTGATGTGGCCTTTCAGAAGCCACTGGCCGGTATGGTGATCAGCGGATCAGATCCAAATCTGCGGGGCGTGCTTGAAAGTACGAAAAGACATACTGGTTTTTCCGATCCGGATCAAACGATCATGCGCCCATTCAGGTCATCGCCCTCTCACACCCCTACCGGTTCCATCCGCGGGAGCCGAGCCATCGCTCAGGCTGCCACGGACAGGGCCGGATCCCGATAATCCTCCTGTTTCGTTGCCATGGCCCAGATTGCCCTTGCCATCCTGTTGGCCAGGGCAATCGCTACCAGCATACGGGGCTTGCGGGCCAGCATCCGTGCCAGCCAGCTTCCCGGTGCTGGGCCCTTGCGACTGGCCCAGTTCACCTGGGTCATGGCACCCATGATGAGAAGCCTGCGGATATCAGCCTGTCCGGCTTTTGATATCCTCCCCAGCCTTTCCTTTCCGCCAGATGAGAACTGCCGGGGCACCAGTCCCAGCCACGCAGCAAAGTCGCGCCCGCGCCGGAAGGTCTGCAGGTCAGGCGCAAAAGCCTCAACCGCAAGAGCGGTCAGAGGACCCACTCCAGGCATGCTCTGCAATCTGCAGGCGGTTTCACTTCCCTGGGCAAGCATCCTGATCTTCTTTGTTCTGGCATCAATTCGCACACTCTGCTCCGAAATCTGTTGCAGCAGATCAAGGCATTCCTGCCTTACAAGCTCTGGCAGAACTGCCTCATCCAGCATGGCCTCAATGCGTTTGATATGCGCAATCCCCTGTGGCACGACGAGACCGAATTCATACAGAACGGCACGCAGGGCATTCACCAGTTCCGTGCGTTGGTGCACCAGACGCTCGCGGGAGCGAAAGAGAACGCTTCGGGCCTGCTGCGCTTGAGTGCGCGGTTCGACAAAGCGCATTTCCGGCTGACGGGCCGCAATGACGATCGCTTCCGCGTCGGCAGCATCGTTCTTCTGCCGCTTCACGAAAGGCTTCACATACTGCGGAGCGATCAGTCTGACCTCGTGACCAGATGCCGCCAGTTCGCGGGCCCAGTAATGCGCGCTCCCGCACGCTTCAAGAACGACCAGAGCAGGCGGCTGCGTTGCCATGAACTGCATAAACTGCTGACGACGCAGCTTTTTGCGAAACATCACCTCGCCCGCACGCGAAGCTCCATGAACCTGGAAAATGGTCTTTGCCAGATCAACGCCAATCACTGTATCCTTCATCTGCCGTCCTTTCACGCGGTTGTTTTTACTCAACGACCATTCTGGCACATTGCGATGCCGTGCGGGGAGGACGGCAACCACCCCATCTGCGGGGACCATCTCCTCAGCGCTACCCTGCGCACGGCAGACAGGGACCCGGGGAAGGAAGCACTGGCAGACATCCGCCGGATCGTGGAGCAGATCAGGAGCCGTTGGCCCCGGGTGCGTATCCTGGTGCGTGGGGACAGCGGTTTCGCCCGGGACAGTCTGATGACATGGTGCGAAGACAACCACGTTGACTTCCTGTTCGGGCTTGCAGGCAACACCCGCCTGTATGACCGGATTGCCTCTTTGTCCGCTGAGGTTCGTGACGAAGCCGCCACGACAGGCAGAGCTGCGCGCGGTTTCGCCTCCTTTGACTGGATCACAAAGGACAGCTGGACGCGCCGCAGGCGGGTCGTGGCCAAGGCCGAATGGCGCCACGGCAACCGCTATCATCGCTTTATTGTCACCACGCTACCGCAGGGAATGTCCGACCCTCGCCATCTCTACGAACAGATTTACTGCGCACGCGGGGATATGGAAAACCGCATCAAGGAATGCCAGATGGATCTGTTCTCAGACAGGACCTCGTCCCACACCATCCGGGCCAACCAGCTCCGGCTGTGGTTCTCGGCCGCAGCCTATGTCCTGCTGACCGCTCTGCAAAGACTGGCCCTTGGCCAGACCAGCCTGGAGACGGCGACCTGTGGCACCATACGCGCACGACTGCTCAAAATCGCGACACGTGTAACGCTCAGCGTCCGTCGGATTGTCCTGTTCATGCCGGACATGTTCCCCTGTCAGCACGAATTCGCCCTCGCTCATGCACGATTGCGAAGGCTCCGGCAGGCCATCTGAAGAAACAGACAGTGCACAGACCACATAGCTTCCACCAACACTGCCTTCTCAGGCCGTGACACCCTCACTGCGTTCAGAACCCGCCGCCAGAAGCAGAATATCGTCAATATTCCAGATCGGGCTCCTGTGGGATGACTGAATTCTACAAAATGACCCGAAATTGCCTCAAGTGTGAGAAATCCGCGTCGAACGCTACCGATTTCGGCATAAGCACGTCTTTCACAGTAGGGACTCTGCGAGAGCGTTCCATAGGTGTTCACCCCAAGCGTACGCAACACGCACTTTCGTGCGCCAGTCTGTCCACATCGGACAGGAAAAGGCTTTTCAACGTATGCCGAGGGATAGCGTTGTGATCGTGAGAGAGGGCTGGAACTCGATTTTTTACTAAGGTCACGGTCGATCTTTCAACCCTGCGGACCTATCTCCTCTTGAGGGGAAACCCAGAACTGGGTTATCTCTTACCCCTCGGAAGTAGCAGGCCCACCGGGTGTAGGTCACGGGGTGGGTTTGTTGGAAGGCTCGGTGTTGCTGCACCGGGCCTTCCCCGTTTCTGGGGCCATGATTGGCCGAAACTTCCCAGAAGGCAACCCCAGCCGCTCCCCAAAGGGAGCGGTTACTAACCGTCCCCCTTTCTCCGTTTACCCTTACATGCAGCCAAAATCCGCAAAGGGAGCCAAGATTCTGGCTCCCTTTTCCGCCTGCCCGTCCCTGGCGGCGGAGCCGCCCGCACTGAGGGTGCAATGGTGTATGAAGACCCTGAAATATGTGTGGTCAAAGTGTGGACAGATCATAGGTCAGAATGAGGTCGGAAGTTAGGTCAATGCAGGGGCAAATCGATAGTCAGTGCTAGGTCTAGATGAGGTCGGTGTATGAAGGGCCGAAATTAGGTGGAGCGGAAACCCCACAGAAATGGAACACTTCTGGCGCAGATTGGAGGAAAATTGATGGAAGAGTGCGAACGCCGTCGACGGGCAGTCGAAGAAGCTAGGGCTTCCAATTTCCGGCAAGGCTATGTTCACGACGCCCTACTTGAGGACGCGAACGCCCGATTCATTCAAGGCCTGATCTCTCTTGAAGAGTTACGCGCTGATATGCGTGAGGCCATCGAAAATAGGCTCTAACCTCGTGTTGCCGTCTCATTGCCGTAGGGGTTCCGATGGGTTCGTCGTAGGGTTGCCGTAGCCTTGCCGTTGGGGTTGCCGCATGATTGCCGCCGGGTCTGCCGTAGGGTTTTTTAGGGCCTTCATACACCATTGCACCCTCAGTGCGGCGGCTTCGCTGTCAGGATCAGGCCGGTGGAGAAAGGGTGTGGTTATTAACCACATCCTTTTACAAAATTAGGCTTATATTGAGGATACACAAACAAAGGGAGTCAGGATTCTGGCTCCCTTTGGAAAGGGTGTCGGGATTACCGACATTATGCATCAAGGTAGCCGTGTGGCTTCTTTGTCAGATGAATAGACTGATGTGTTGCATGTCTGATGGAGACGTCTTTCTGTCTGGAAAATTGTTAAAAAGGAAACATTCCCGGGAGAGAGCGAAATCTTACGTTAAGCAGGAAAGGTCATGTTGCACTGACCTGATACAGGAGGTTGCTTTGGAATTTGGGAGTTAGCAGACCGTCATATGTCAAAGAAACCGGATTTCTTTGACGGATCATTCTGACGTGTTAGAAAAAACACATATTGCTACCACGTCAGGATGTCATGTTAACGCCAACCTACCTTATTCGACCTTTGCCGCCTCAGACGGACATAGAAACGGTTCCGGTTCTCAGGGCGCTGGTCGAGGCCAATAAGGCTCTGGCGGAACTGAAGGGGCGGGCGGCAACCATTCCCAATCAGGGGATCCTGATTGATACGCTGGCTTTGCAGGAAGCCAAGGCGTCTTCGGAAATCGAGAATATCGTCACCACCCAGGATGAACTTTTCCAGGCCGATCTGTTTCCAGAGGGGCCGGACTCAGTGGCGGCCAAGGAAGTCGCTCTGTATCGCGATGCCCTGCATCTTGGGTTTCAGCAGCTGAAAGAAACCGACGGGCTGATCCTGAACAAGGGGCTGATCGCGATTTTCCAGAGGCTCAAGAAGCGGAGTGATGGGTTTCGAAACACCCCGGGAACGGCCCTGAAGAACGAGCGCACGGGGGAAGTGGTCTTTGTGCCGCCTCAGGATGGGCGGGAGATTATCGGGCATATGTCGGATCTGGAGCGCTTCGTGAATGATGACGGGCTCTGTGACCTGGATCCGCTCATCAAGATGGCCCTGATCCACCATCAGTTTGAGAGCATCCATCCTTTCCCCGATGGGAATGGCCGTGTCGGGCGGATTCTGAATGTGTTGTATCTGACCCGGACCGGTCTTCTGGATATCCCGATCCTCTATTTGTCGCGCTACATCACACGCCATAAGGATGAATATTATCGTCTGTTGCAGAAGGTGCGGGATGAAGGCGCATGGGAAGCGTGGATCCTCTACATGCTGCGTGCCGTGGCCGAGACATCCAGGATCACTCTGGAGCTGATTGAGGGCATGTGGGCGCAGATGGCCACCATGAAGCAGCGGATGCGCACGGAACTGCCCAAGATTTACAGCCAGGAGCTGCTGAACAACCTGTTCCGGCACCCTTACACGAAAATCGAGTATGTCCAGTCGGACCTGAGTATCGCGCGTCAGACGGCAGGGAAATATCTCGATCAGCTCTCAGAGAAAGGTCTGCTGTCCAAGCACCGCTCAGGGCGGAGCAATTATTATATCAACGCACCTCTGGTCCGCCTCTTCCTGGAGGTGTCAGGTGGCGCATGAGGTGTATGATCTGTTTTTCGAACGTATGGAATTTTATGCATGAATCCTGTTGAGATTGAAGAAGCTGTCTCCCGGATTGCCGAAGCCCCTTTTAATCCCGGGGAATTTCCTTTCGAGTTCCTGCAAGCGTTCGGAAACCGCGATGTCACGATCAAGCGGCTTCGCAAGGATAACCGCTCGGACGTTTCTGGAGCAGTGCTTCAGCGTAACAACATTCATTTAGCAGTCTGCCCAGAAGGCCAGGTTGCCCAGACCCTGAACCTGCTTCGGGAAAGCCCCAAGACCCAGTCGGCCAAGGCACGGTTTCTGTTGGCCACGGATGGGGTGACGTTTGAGGCGGAAGACCGCACGGAAGATGAGCACATTACAGATGTGTTCACGCATCTGGCCGATCGGTTCGGGTTTTTCCTGCCCCTGGCGGGCATTACGACCGTTCAGAAGATCAAGAACAACCCGATCGACGTTAAGGCTACGTCACGTCTGAACCGTCTTTATGTTGAGCTTCTGAAGGAAAACCCCGACTGGGCAACGGAAGAACGCCGCCACGACATGAACCATTTCATGGCGCGTCTCATCTTCTGCTTTTTTGCCGAGGATACCGGGATCTTCCTGAACAATCTGTTCACCAGAACCATTCAGACCATGACGGAGGGGGCCACGGATCAGACGCATGAGGTCATGGCTGAGTTGTTCAGGACGATGGATCTGGATACGCGCAATGACGACCGCGAAAAGGGCGGGGTTAAATCCTGGGCCAGGGATTTCCCGTATGTAAACGGGAACCTGTTTTCCGGGACAACGGACTGCCCGAAATTTAACAAACTGGCCCGCACCTATCTTCTGCGTGCCGGGGAGCTGAACTGGGCGCAGATTAACCCGGATATCTTCGGGTCCATGATCCAGGCCGTGGCCGATGAAGGAGAGCGCGGTGCGCTGGGGATGCACTACACCAGCGTGCCCAACATCCGCAAAGTGCTTAATCCGCTGTTTCTGGATAGCCTGCGTGAGGAGCTGGAAAAGGCAGGCCAGAATACTCAAAAGCTGCATGCCCTGAAGGTGCGTCTGTCCAGCATTCGGGTGTTTGACCCAGCCTGTGGATCGGGCAATTTCCTGGTGATTGCCTATAAGGACATGCGGGATATTCAGAGCGAGATTGATGACCGGCTGAAGATCGAGCGGGCGGAACGGAAATCCGTCATCCCGCTGGCCAATTTCTATGGGATTGAGATCCGTGATTTTGCGGTGGAAATCGCGCGCCTGTCTCTTCTGATCGCTGAGTTCCAGAGTGATGAAATCCATATCGACCAGAAACAGGCCCGCCTGAATGTGCTGCCCCTGAAGGATACAGGACACATCGTATGCGGAAATGCATTGGAGAAAGACTGGTTTAAAATATGCCCAATTCAAAAAGATTCTGAGACATATATCTGTGGCAATCCTCCATATGTTGGAGATAAGAAGCAAACAAAATATCAAAAAGAGGATATTGAAAGAAATTTTCAGAATTTAACTAGGGCCTGTTAGATCTTGAATTTCTTCCCATATTGTAGGGATGGAAGAAGGAGACAGAACAGGCACCTTTACGGACGAGACATGGGCGATCTGGGAACCTCTGATTGAGGAGGTTCGCCCGAGGGGCAAGACGCCGCCACATGATCTGCGGCGGACGATAGCAGCGATTTTCTGGCGTCATGAGAATGGCGCGAAATGGCGGAGTATCCCCGCTGAACTGGGTCCGTGGTGGCGGGCTGCGCAGCTTTTCATCCGCTGGGCGAAGCTCGGCGTATGGGAGCGGCTGCTCGCACTGGTTCAGGAACAACAGGGAGTGGCATTCGGAATGACTTTTCTGGATGGCACGAACATCAGGGCTCACCACAAAGCGGCGGGAGCCCAAAAAAAGGGGCCTCTTTCGAAGAGCGAGACCATCGTGAAGCACTTGGCCGCTCTCGCGGCGGCTATGGCACAAAAGTCTGCGTGATCGCTGATGGACATGGAAAAGCCTTCGGTTTTGCGCTGGCCCCTGGACAGGCTCATGAACTGCCTCTGGCACCAGCCATGCTCGACAGCCTTCCCGCCACTCCCCTGTGGGTAGTAGCGGACAAGGGTTACGCGTCGAATGCCTTTCGTGAACGGATATGGGACATGGGAGCACGGCCAGCCATTCCCGCGAAACGACGCGATGGCCCGGTCGCCTGCCCCAAATGGGGTCGTTTGCGGGAGGGGGCGAAATCCTACGCTAAGCTGAGAACGCGCTTCCCATAATCCCTGAGCTCGCCCTTCGGTCCGACATATCTGTATAGAGTGACGCGCTCGATCCCGAGTTCCTTGCACAGATCGGAAACAGACGTGTCGCGCTGCGCCATGGCGGCCTGGGCGAGACGCACCTGTGCTTTGGTCAGGGCGAATTTTCGCCCTCCCTTTCGTCCGCGCGCTCTGGCTGCGGCAAGGCCAGCCATGGTGCGCTCGCGGATCAGATCCCGCTCGAACTCGGCCAGAGTGGCAAAGATACCGAACACCATGCGGCCGGATGCGGTTGTGGTGTCGATCTGAGCGCCTTTTCCGGTCAGCACACGCAGGCCGATCCTGCGGTCTGACAGATCCTTCACGGTGTTGACCAGGTGGGCGAGCGAGCGCCCGAGGCGATCGAGTTTCCAGACCACCAGCACATCGCCGTCGCGCAAGGATTTGAGGCATGCAGCTAAGCCGGGCCGATCATCGCGGCTACCGGATGCACGATCATCATAAATATTACCTGGCTCGATACCGGCGGCACGCAGGGCGTCGTGCTGGAGGTCGAGGGATTGGGAACCATCGGCTTTGGAGACGCGGGCATATCCGATCAGCATGTTTCTTAAACGTTGGTTTGAAGCGGTGACGAACATGAGCACATAAGCTTGCACTATTGTGTATCTTAACCAGCATCGCAATCAAACTATCTCAAACCTTACCTTGGAAAGAATAAGGAGCATGTATGCCGCGTCGCGTGACCCTGACCGATCGACAGCGCGAGGCGCTGTTTCACTTACCGGTCGATCAAGGTGATCTGCTGCGGCACTATACCCTTAGCGATGAGGATCTCGGGCATATCCGCCAGCGCCGGCGCGCCCACAACCGTTTCGGCTTCGCGCTGCAACTGTGCGTCCTGCGCTACCCGGGCCGGGTACTCACCCCTGGCGAGCTGATCCCGGCACAGGTATCGGATTTCATCGCGGCCCAGCTCGGGCTGAGCCGTGACGATCTACTCCTCTATGCCGCGCGCGAGGAGACCCGGCATGAGCATCTGGCGGACCTACGCCGGATCTACGGCTATCGCTCCTTTTCGGGGCGGGGCGCACGGGATTTGCGCGATTGGATCGCTCGGGAAGCCGAGGCGGCGACATCGAATGAGGATCTTGCCCGTCGCTTCGTTGCAGAGTGTCGCCGCACCCGCACAATCCTTCCCGGTTTCTCAACGATTGAGCGCCTTTGTGCCGATGCACTGGTCAAGGCCGAACGCAGGATCGAAGATCGTATCGCCCATCGCATAACACCAGCCCTGAGCGAGAATTTGGCTCATCTGTTAGAGAATACGGTGGATGGTCGCATCACCCGCTTCGTATGGCTGCGACAGTTCGAAGTTGGCGCAAATTCGGCGGCGGCCAATCGGCTGATGGATCGACTGGAATATCTCCACAAGTTCGATCTTCCGGCAGATTTGCTGGACGGCGTTCCCGCGCATCGTGTGACCCGCCTTCGCCGGCAGGGCGAGCGCTATTACGCCGACGGCATGCGCGATCTGCCCGAAGGCAGGCGGCTTGCAATCCTCGCTGTCTGCACCATGGAATGGCGGTCATCTCTGGCTGATGTCATCGTGGAGACCCACGATCGCATCGTAGGCCGTCTCTATCGGGTCTCCGAACGCCTTTGCAGCACCAAGATCGCCGACGAAAAGGCGGCCGTTCGGGACACGCTGAAGTCTTTTGCTGAAATCGGTGGTGCTTTGCTTGGAGCGCAGGACGATGGCGCATCCCTGGACGGGATAATCACCACCGGTCCAGGCTGGGAACGGTTCAGAACCCTTGTCGCCACGGCCTCTGCGTTGACCAATGTGCTCGCTGCCGACCCGCTCAGCCGTGTGCTGGACGGCTATCATCGCTTCCGCCTCTATGCGCCCAGGATGCTGCGCCTGCTCGACATGCAGGCGGCGCCGATTGCCAAGCCTCTTCTGACGGCTATCGCGCTGCTACAGAGCGGGATCAAATCCGATCCTCCTATGGATTTTCTACGTCCCAACTCCAAATGGCATCGCCATCTTCGCGCTGCGCCCGCCGGCGACTACCGACTTTGGGAAATCGCGGTGCTGTTCCATATCCGCGACGCTTTCCGGTCCGGCGACATATGGCTGGCAAAATCGCGCCGCTATGGCGACCTCAAGCAGATCCTGGTCCCGCCACAGGCGATAGAGCAGACCGCGCGGTTCGCTGTGCCGCTGCAACCCGGCGAATGGCTTGCCGAGCGCAGGGCTCGACTGGATACACAACTGAAGGCGCTTGGCCGCGCGGCGCGAACCGGTACGATCCCAGGCGGCATCATCGAGAACGGCAAGCTGCACATCGACAAGCTGAAGGCTGACACACCCGAAGGCACTGAGGATCTCGTACTCGATCTCTATCAACAGCTCCCGTCCACGAGGATCACCGATTTGTTGCTGGAAGTCGATGAGCGAACCGGATTCTCCGAGGCTTTCACGCATCTGCGCACTGGCGTGCCTTGCCGCGACCAGATCGGCCTGATGAACGTGTTGTTGGCGGAAGGCGTCAATCTTGGTCTACGCAAGATGGCAGCGGCGACCAATACGCACAGCTTCTGGGAATTGCTGCGGATCGCACGCTGGCATGTCGAAGGCAGCGCCTATGATCGGGCGCTCGCCATGATCGTGGAAGCCCATGCCGCTCTGCCTATGTCCGCCTTCTGGGGACAAGGGAAATCCGCATCCAGCGACGGGCAGTTCTTCCTTGCTACCGAGCAGGGCGAAGCGATGAATCTGATCAACGCGAAATATGGCAACGTCCCAGGCCTCAAGGGATACAGCCATGTGTCCGATCAATATGCACCCTTCGCTACCCAGGTCATCCCGGCAACGGTCAGCGAGGCACCTTATATACTCGATGGGCTGCTCATGAATGACGCAGGCCGCCGCGTCCGCCAGCATTTTGCCGACACGGGTGGCTTTACCGATCATGTGTTCGCCGCCAGCTCCTTGCTCGGCTACAGGTTCGCACCGCGTATCCGAGATCTCTCTCAGAAAAGACTCTATGCCTTCACGCCCAACGCGACGCCCGCCAATGTGCGAGCGCTGGTTGGCGGCAAAATCAATGAACCGCTCATCGAGCGCAACTGGCCCGACATCCTGCGCGTCACGGCAACGATCGCAGCGGGCATCGTCGCCCCCAGCCAGATTCTTCGCAAGCTCGCTTCCTACCCGCGCCAGAATGAGCTGGCCCTCGCATTGCGGGAGATCGGTCGCATCGAGCGCACCCTGTTCATGATCGACTGGATTCTCGACGCCGGTCTCCAGCGCCAGGCTCAGATCGGTCTCAACAAGGGCGAGGCCCATCATGCCCTCAAGCGCGCCATCAGCTTCCATCGTCGAGGTGAGATACGCGACCGCTCAGGCGAAGGGCAGCACTATCGTATTGCCGGCATGAACCTGCTCGCCGCCATCATCATCTTCTGGAACACCATGAAACTCGGGGAGGTCGTGGACAGACGCGCCGTGGACGGCATCATCATCCCGCCTGATCTCCTCGCCCATGTCTCACCGCTGGGATGGGAACACATCAACCTCACCGGCGAATATCGCTGGCCTAAATCCTTAGCGTAGGATTTCGCCCCCTCCCGCAAACGACCCCTAATTGGCCTCAAGAAGCAGTTTACGACTTATCAGCTACAGCAAGCCCATGCTTTGCGCTCAGTCTACTCCTGGCGCCTTCTAGAGCTTCTTACACGCTACAAAACTACCGGGTGGGCCGAATACAGCGTGGAAGACTTTGCAGCCTCTATGAACGCCACAGAGAAACAAAAATCAGACTTCGGAAAAATACGAACGAAAATTATTCAGCCCGCCGTGAAAGAGCTGATTGAGAAAGATAACTGGGAGATAAAATGGCGACCGATTAAAGCTGGTAGACGGGTTGCTAAGATACGATTTGACTTCAAGCAGAGTGATCAGGGCAAACTTTTCTGATGCCTCTCCCAGAGACAAAACATCTCGATACCGATGCACACAAACAAAAGTTTGTATAAGTGCGCCCTTCTTAGAAAGGATCATTTTTACCAAGCCCTCGCACCAAGTGGGTGCAATGGTCTGTCAAAATTTTGTCCCCACCTGTGACCCTGTTATGACCCTGATTGTCCCCGATCATGTCCCCGGGTTTGTCCCCGGGCTTGTCCCCGGGCTTGTCCCCTCTGTCCCCGCTCAACTTTCTAACCCTGTCTCTTTTGCACCTTCTTTCGTATCCTTTCCTCTACGAGGCCAACATAAACGGATATCCGATGACAGGTTCTGACAGACCATTGCATTCGTATGCGGCAGACCATTTGATTACTTTCGACGCCATCGAGGCCGCACGTGATCCTGAAGTGCAAACTGCATTGCTTGAAATGGCGCGAGAAGACGGTTCAGAAGTCGGCATAATGCACGCACTAAATGTCATCACCGAAGCTAAAAGGCGATGCTCCACGACCGAGAAAACGGGCAGAAGCTAAACCTTTCAATCACACTCAATTTTGCATGCACTGATAGTGCTGCCGGATCAGCCAGCTACGCTATGCAGCAAGTTTAAGGGGAGGTTTGACATCCGCTTCTAAGGCTTTTGCACGGGCTTTTTTTCCGAGGCTACGGCTTATTGCAACACGCTTCCCGTAAACTATTCCCTGCTCTTCTGGACGAATATGGCGTCGGCCAGCCTGAATAGGGCTGATGCCTTTCATGCAGTAACGGGCAACACCCATAACACCATAGATTTCTTTTATATTAATACAGCCGCCCAAGTCTTTTATTGGTCCAACAATATTCTCAATCCACTTTGGAAGTTTTTTCTCAAATTCTTCGCGCAATTCTTCCGGCATATAGAGGCACCAGTGGAAATGCTTACCTCCTTTAGATTCGGCTACCCATGTGTAGATAGCAGGACCGTAAGGGGCTTTTCCTTTCCGCACAGCCTTTACTGATTGATATCGGAACCACCGGTTAAACCTATCGCTAACTAGTCGCTGCATAGCGTAGCTGGCTGATCCGGCAGCACTATCAGTGCATGCAAAATTGAGTGTGATTGAAAGGTTTAGCTTCTGCCCGTTTTCTCGGTCGTGGAGCATCGCCTTTAGATAAGCCGTTGCCTGTTTTCCGCTAATATATCGGCTACCCACCACTCTTCGATCACCCTATTTTGTCGCTGTTTGGGTTCCTTATACTAAATAAGGTGTCTGAGTGCTTCTGCTTTTGTTTCTTGAGTGTTGAAATTGCTCAATTAACTCCCCTTAAGCAAAAACAATCTGCCACCTAACTTCTGTGTTCAAATGACGAGCGAGCGCGGAGCGGGAGCGCCGTAGGCCGGCGTAGCCGTCGGCATAGGCTTTTACCCACAAGCCGATTGGTTTTTTTCTTGTTTTTACTTGTTTATAGGTAATTTATCCTTTCAAATCATATAGTTATATATGCCTTATCTCCCTTTTTCCGGGTTTAATCTCCCTTTTTCCGGGTTGATCTCCCTTTTTCCGGGTTTAATCCACAATTCTCCCTTTGATATTTTTGGGGAGAATTGCTCTATTCTCTCTCCATTCGAGCACGGGCGATCAACCCGGAGAGTGGGAGAGTTATTCATGCCTCCAAAGACCGAACCAGCCTTGACGAACTATCGCCCTGATAACCCTAACAGACCTTCCGGGGAGCGATGGGTGACGATGAGCAATGCTCTGATTCGAGCAGGTCACGGCCTCACTCTGGCCGAGAAGCGAATAGTGATGTGTGCCGTATCAAAGCTCGACAGTCGAACCGCTTTGAAAGCAGGGGAACTACCACGCACTAAAATCACTGCCTCAGAATATGCCGAGATAGCTTCCTGCAAAATGAATGCTGCTTACGAAGCACTCCAAGAGGCCACCAAGACACTCTTCAATCGGAAGATCACTTTCTACGAACCCCCTGCTCTGCAAAGCTCCAGATCAACTCATGCCATTCGCACAGAAATGAGATGGGTCGGCCGATGCCGATACCATGCTGGGGAAGGATGGGTTGAACTCGTATGGTGGCCAGATCTGCTTCCGTCTCTAATTGGGGTCGTTTGCGGGAGGGGGCGAAATCCTACGCTAAGGATTTAGGCCAGCGATATTCGCCGGTGAGGTTGATGTGTTCCCATCCCAGCGGTGAGACATGGGCGAGGAGATCAGGCGGGATGATGATGCCGTCCACGGCGCGTCTGTCCACGACCTCCCCGAGTTTCATGGTGTTCCAGAAGATGATGATGGCGGCGAGCAGGTTCATGCCGGCAATACGATAGTGCTGCCCTTCGCCTGAGCGGTCGCGTATCTCACCTCGACGATGGAAGCTGATGGCGCGCTTGAGGGCATGATGGGCCTCGCCCTTGTTGAGACCGATCTGAGCCTGGCGCTGGAGACCGGCGTCGAGAATCCAGTCGATCATGAACAGGGTGCGCTCGATGCGACCGATCTCCCGCAATGCGAGGGCCAGCTCATTCTGGCGCGGGTAGGAAGCGAGCTTGCGAAGAATCTGGCTGGGGGCGACGATGCCCGCTGCGATCGTTGCCGTGACGCGCAGGATGTCGGGCCAGTTGCGCTCGATGAGCGGTTCATTGATTTTGCCGCCAACCAGCGCTCGCACATTGGCGGGCGTCGCGTTGGGCGTGAAGGCATAGAGTCTTTTCTGAGAGAGATCTCGGATACGCGGTGCGAACCTGTAGCCGAGCAAGGAGCTGGCGGCGAACACATGATCGGTAAAGCCACCCGTGTCGGCAAAATGCTGGCGGACGCGGCGGCCTGCGTCATTCATGAGCAGCCCATCGAGTATATAAGGTGCCTCGCTGACCGTTGCCGGGATGACCTGGGTAGCGAAGGGTGCATATTGATCGGACACATGGCTGTATCCCTTGAGGCCTGGGACGTTGCCATATTTCGCGTTGATCAGATTCATCGCTTCGCCCTGCTCGGTAGCAAGGAAGAACTGCCCGTCGCTGGATGCGGATTTCCCTTGTCCCCAGAAGGCGGACATAGGCAGAGCGGCATGGGCTTCCACGATCATGGCGAGCGCCCGATCATAGGCGCTGCCTTCGACATGCCAGCGTGCGATCCGCAGCAATTCCCAGAAGCTGTGCGTATTGGTCGCCGCTGCCATCTTGCGTAGACCAAGATTGACGCCTTCCGCCAACAACACGTTCATCAGGCCGATCTGGTCGCGGCAAGGCACGCCAGTGCGCAGATGCGTGAAAGCCTCGGAGAATCCGGTTCGCTCATCGACTTCCAGCAACAAATCGGTGATCCTCGTGGACGGGAGCTGTTGATAGAGATCGAGTACGAGATCCTCAGTGCCTTCGGGTGTGTCAGCCTTCAGCTTGTCGATGTGCAGCTTGCCGTTCTCGATGATGCCGCCTGGGATCGTACCGGTTCGCGCCGCGCGGCCAAGCGCCTTCAGTTGTGTATCCAGTCGAGCCCTGCGCTCGGCAAGCCATTCGCCGGGTTGCAGCGGCACAGCGAACCGCGCGGTCTGCTCTATCGCCTGTGGCGGGACCAGGATCTGCTTGAGGTCGCCATAGCGGCGCGATTTTGCCAGCCATATGTCGCCGGACCGGAAAGCGTCGCGGATATGGAACAGCACCGCGATTTCCCAAAGTCGGTAGTCGCCGGCGGGCGCAGCGCGAAGATGGCGATGCCATTTGGAGTTGGGACGTAGAAAATCCATAGGAGGATCGGATTTGATCCCGCTCTGTAGCAGCGCGATAGCCGTCAGAAGAGGCTTGGCAATCGGCGCCGCCTGCATGTCGAGCAGGCGCAGCATCCTGGGCGCATAGAGGCGGAAGCGATGATAGCCGTCCAGCACACGGCTGAGCGGGTCGGCAGCGAGCACATTGGTCAACGCAGAGGCCGTGGCGACAAGGGTTCTGAACCGTTCCCAGCCTGGACCGGTGGTGATTATCCCGTCCAGGGATGCGCCATCGTCCTGCGCTCCAAGCAAAGCACCACCGATTTCAGCAAAAGACTTCAGCGTGTCCCGAACGGCCGCCTTTTCGTCGGCGATCTTGGTGCTGCAAAGGCGTTCGGAGACCCGATAGAGACGGCCTACGATGCGATCGTGGGTCTCCACGATGACATCAGCCAGAGATGACCGCCATTCCATGGTGCAGACAGCGAGGATTGCAAGCCGCCTGCCTTCGGGCAGATCGCGCATGCCGTCGGCGTAATAGCGCTCGCCCTGCCGGCGAAGGCGGGTCACACGATGCGCGGGAACGCCGTCCAGCAAATCTGCCGGAAGATCGAACTTGTGGAGATATTCCAGTCGATCCATCAGCCGATTGGCCGCCGCCGAATTTGCGCCAACTTCGAACTGTCGCAGCCATACGAAGCGGGTGATGCGACCATCCACCGTATTCTCTAACAGATGAGCCAAATTCTCGCTCAGGGCTGGTGTTATGCGATGGGCGATACGATCTTCGATCCTGCGTTCGGCCTTGACCAGTGCATCGGCACAAAGGCGCTCAATCGTTGAGAAACCGGGAAGGATTGTGCGGGTGCGGCGACACTCTGCAACGAAGCGACGGGCAAGATCCTCATTCGATGTCGCCGCCTCGGCTTCCCGAGCGATCCAATCGCGCAAATCCCGTGCGCCCCGCCCCGAAAAGGAGCGATAGCCGTAGATCCGGCGTAGGTCCGCCAGATGCTCATGCCGGGTCTCCTCGCGCGCGGCATAGAGGAGTAGATCGTCACGGCTCAGCCCGAGCTGGGCCGCGATGAAATCCGATACCTGTGCCGGGATCAGCTCGCCAGGGGTGAGTACCCGGCCCGGGTAGCGCAGGACGCACAGTTGCAGCGCGAAGCCGAAACGGTTGTGGGCGCGCCGGCGCTGGCGGATATGCCCGAGATCCTCATCGCTAAGGGTATAGTGCCGCAGCAGATCACCTTGATCGACCGGTAAGTGAAACAGCGCCTCGCGCTGTCGATCGGTCAGGGTCACGCGACGCGGCATACATGCTCCTTATTCTTTCCAAGGTAAGGTTTGAGATAGTTTGATTGCGATGCTGGTTAAGATACACAATAGTGCAAGCTTATGTGCTCATGTTCGTCACCGCTTCAAACCAACGTTTAAGAAACATGCTGATCGGATATGCCCGCGTCTCCAAAGCCGATGGTTCCCAATCCCTCGACCTCCAGCACGACGCCCTGCGTGCCGCCGGTATCGAGCCAGGTAATATTTATGATGATCGTGCATCCGGTAGCCGCGATGATCGGCCCGGCTTAGCTGCATGCCTCAAATCCTTGCGCGACGGCGATGTGCTGGTGGTCTGGAAACTCGATCGCCTCGGGCGCTCGCTCGCCCACCTGGTCAACACCGTGAAGGATCTGTCAGACCGCAGGATCGGCCTGCGTGTGCTGACCGGAAAAGGCGCTCAGATCGACACCACAACCGCATCCGGCCGCATGGTGTTCGGTATCTTTGCCACTCTGGCCGAGTTCGAGCGGGATCTGATCCGCGAGCGCACCATGGCTGGCCTTGCCGCAGCCAGAGCGCGCGGACGAAAGGGAGGGCGAAAATTCGCCCTGACCAAAGCACAGGTGCGTCTCGCCCAGGCCGCCATGGCGCAGCGCGACACGTCTGTTTCCGATCTGTGCAAGGAACTCGGGATCGAGCGCGTCACTCTATACAGATATGTCGGACCGAAGGGCGAGCTCAGGGATTATGGGAAGCGCGTTCTCAGCTTAGCGTAGGATTTCGCCCCCTCCCGCAAACGACCCCATAAAGCCTGTTTGTGATGATGACCTTTCACTGTCATCAGCCTCCAATAAAGTTCTGCCAGTTCAGGATCTGTTTTTCGTGCCGTATCAGCAGCAAGATAAAGTGCTTGTTTGATGCGGTTATTGCCACCCTGGGTCAGGGTCTGGCCCGCTCGCTCCACACCACCACTATCAGCCCTTCTGGGAAACAGGCCACAAAAACCCCGTAAATGTTTTTTCAGAATGAAACCGCTCAATGTTCTGCAAGATACCAATCAGGGTCGGCGCGAGATGACGGCCGACACCCGGAATACTGAGCACAAGACCCTGTGGGTCGAGGTGTTTGTAGAGGTCAGCAATATGCCGCTCAAGATCTCCAACAGTCTGAATTTTCGCCAGAACATTCTTAATTTCCATCGCGATCTCGAACTGCAGTTCCGAAAAATCAATGTGTGTCCCATGAAGGTCCTGAGCGTATTGCGCCGCTTCACGCAACCCTGTGATCAGCGTTTCCACAAAGGGCCCACTGCGCGGATGGTTCCCTCCCGCATGGGCTGCAACATATTTGGCGAGCGTCGTACGACGCGCCTTCAAAACATCCGAGGGGTGAAACCATTTCTGCAACAGGGCCAAAGAGAGCCGCGTTCCTAAGTCGGGCAAGACTGCTTCAAGCCTGGGGGATGCCCAACGAATGAGATCAAGCAAACGCCGCCTGGCATCCGCGATCTCGTTCTGAAAGCGGCTTCTCTGTTTGGTCAGACGTTGAAGAGCGTGGCTTCGTGGATCCGGAATATGGACTGGATCAAGGCGTGGTCCACCAAATGATGGCATGGCCGCCAGGATCTGGGCATCAGCCATATCTGTTTTGGCGTGTTCGGAAAGGTAACGGCGTAGAGCCTTGACCCGCTTTCCCTTGACGCGGGCTACGGTGACGCCAGCATCCGCAAGGTGGTGGGCAACAGGAAACCAGCTCATACCGGTTGGCTCCATGATGGCCTGAATGTGGTCATCCGCCCTCAGCCCCATCACGGCAGTCTGAACAAAGGCGGCAAGTGAGGGCTGATCATGCCTGAAACGAATTGCACGGCCATTAGGGCGGCCATCGTCATAGATCTGAGCGAGGTGATCTCCGCGAATGGCCAGATCAATACCAATGGTACGGAATGTCATGGTCGATCCTTTCTGGTGAGGGAACCAACGCTGCGGTCACAGTCAGGTGTGTCATTCGTGGCCGATCAACTTCACTCAAAGCAGACGCCACAATCATGTTACTCTTGCCCCGTCAGCGCGGCCGGGCCGGGTTCATGCTTCACGGAGACGAGACGATCGGCGGATCTCTCAGGGATTTTAGCCCCGAACCGGCCTGGTTCATCCTGACAGTATAGACCCGGTTCCCGGCATGCCGGGAACCGGGTCTGATCCACAAGCACGTTTTCGAAGCCTGCGCTTCTCTGACTTTCTCCATGGCATCAAACCCGGCACCGCTATCGATACCTGCGATTTATAGCCAAAGAACGGGATGGCGAGATCGCTGGATGGCATGGTTCCATCATCCTGCCGCTTCGCCTTCGTGAACTTCAGTGTCCATCGCGCATGACGATCCTTGTGCGACAGCTTTGCGGGTTTGTCCTGCCAGTCTTCAGGAATACGTCCTTCCCGAAGATCGGCTTTCTCTGCATTGGTGTTCCGCTGCTTCGGAGCCGCTACCAGCGTGGCATCCAGGATCTGGCCTGACATCGGCAAATACCCGGCGTTGCGCAGGGTGGCATCAAAGCGGTTGAACAGCCCATCGATCGCACCCGCCTGGGTCAGACGCTTTTGACACAGCCAGACCGTTTTGGCATCCGGCACCCGATCTGAAAGTCCCAGACCAAGGAAACGCATAAAGGAGAGGCGATCGTTGATCAGATATTCCGTCCGCTCATCAGACAAATTGTTGAGCGTCTGGATCACCAGGATCTTGAACATCAGCACAGGATCAAATGGCGGTCGTCCGCCTTTGCTGCCGTCAGAATACGCCAGAGCCTTCTCCAGGTCAGGGCGGAAGACTTCAAAATCCACAGTCCGGGAAAATGCTTCGAGCTGATCACCAAGCCCGCTCAAGCGGGCAAGCCGCTCTTCAACGTCAAAAAATCCCGTCTGCTTCATACCGCCATTCCCTCAGTCAGAACCGGACGAATGGAATCACAGAGCTGGTTTCAAAACCAGCGGGTTTTTCGAACCCTCCACCTGGAAGAATTTTGATGAGCGTGTGGCTTCGTTCATTGTTGGGGGGCAGGATCGGTGGGAGTCCGCAATAGCTATGATGAAGGATGCCCGGCCTAAGCAATGGAGCGGTTTTATGTGGGAGGATCAGCTGATGCAGGATAATCACTCAAAGATCCAGGACTGTCAGATCGCAGCGACCCAGGCCGGACACCCGAAGTCTTGTGTGATTACGGTGAAGCCGGATGCACAGTAGTATTTGATGAGAAATAAATTTTCATAAGAAAAGGGCTTTCCCGGTAAGGAGAAAGCCCCGATTTTCACCTGCTCTGTTAACAGGGATCAAGCGGTCTGTTTTTCACATCAGAAGTCTGATGAGTATTGAGCAGATAGGGGCCTGCGGCACGGATAGTCATGGAGAGAATGCCCATTTTACCGTGTGTCAGGTGATCACCTAACGGGAGCTCAGCATTCCCATTGGTCCATGCGCAGTCCGTCCAGTCGGTATCGTGCCAACCCGAAGGTTTTTCGTCCTGAAGGTGAGAAGTAATATCGAACTGCTGTTTGGCACATTGAAGCTGCACATCTGCTACGGCCACGCCCATATAGCGACGATCATCGACAAACGGGCCAATCACGTCTGATGGACGGGTAGAACGCGAGACGATCCCGCACAGACTCTGTATTTGGTGGTAGCATGAAGCTGTAGTGATGCGCGGTCTTACGCATGGGACGGATCACAGCGCCTGTCTGAGTGATAAGATGTAGGTCAGGATCCGTTGTCGTTTCGATTTTTGTCGTCGAGATCTTGGTGCCCACAACACTGTTTTCACGCCATTCCAGAGCCCGGAAGAGCGGTTCTACAAAGGAGCGTTCCACGCCCAATGGCGCACCGGCATCATCGGCCCAGTTCTTTACCGCTCCGCGCAGAGTTGCGATTTTGCCTTCCTGACGGAAGGATGAACGGTTCCCGGTATCAAGATAGCTTTCTGTGAGCATGCCATCAGCGGTGATGACAGAATGCTGTTCTGTTTCTACGTGATAGTAATCGTAAGAAGTAATGGACTTGTCATAGAATAGACACACCATTGACCAGCATACGAACGGGGACAAAACGGTCTCTGAAGAACAAGCAATGTTCGGCAGTAATCAGCATGTCTTTATAGGGAACGCCGTCAGAGATCGCGTTCTTGATTACGCGACCGGCAGCCTGCCTCATCGTCGGGGAGGTCAAATCGTACTTTGCAGTGTCCTTTGCCTGTCCATATGACTGGACGAATGACATCCTGATTGTTTCGCCAGTCAAAAGTAACGACTTGATCGCCAATCTGGATATCTTCTACTGCAACATCACCTTTCGATGTACGGATCATGCTGCCAGATAGGAAGCAGACAAGGACAGCACTTGTTCCTAAGTGCCCTTTTGGAAATTCACGGATGAGCGTTTCGGCGTAGCATGAGGCTTCCCATGGCGATGTGGATCATGGCCTCTGCGACGTCGATCCGCTGTTCGTAGTCCTTCACAAGGCGACGCCAGCGGATCATCCAACCGAAGGTCCGTTCCACAACCCACCGACGCGGCAGGATTTCAAACCCTTTTGCTGTCTCTGACCGCCGGATGATCTCGACTGTGAAGTCGAGAAAAGTGGCCTTATCCATCAACTGGAGGCGGTCATAGGCTCCATCGGCAAACAGGTGCTTCACCCAAGGCCAGCGTTTACGAATGGCATCAAGGATCATCTGCCCTCCTGCACTGTCCGAAATATCGGCTGTTGTCAGCTGAACCAGGAGAAGGCGGCCATCCGTATCAACTGCGATGTGACGTTTCCGACCGACGATCTTCTTGCCTGCGTCATAACCACGTGTCTTTGCGTGGGGTGCCTTGATACTCTGGCTATCAATGACACCACCCGATGGACTGGTTTCGCGTCCTGCCGCTTCACGATCGAGCATCAGACAGACATCATGAATGGTCTGGAACAGGAAACGGCGCATCAGCCTGCGGAACCACCAGTAAACCGTTTGCCATGGGCCAAAATGAACCGGAAGCATCTCCCAACCGCAGCCTGAGCGCACGAGATAGCGCAGAGCATTGATGATCTCACGGAAATCGGTTGTCCGTTTCCGACCACGCCGGTTCGCAGGGGGCATCAGAGGCGCTATGCGCTCCCATTCCTCATCTGTCAGATCAGACGGATAGCGTTTCGTCTTGCGTGTAATTCCGGCCATGCGGCCTCGTTGTGCTGGCGTCCACATCCTGCCTTTGAATCACGCTCAAAACCTCTTGAAAACCTATCATAGCGAATTTCCAAAAGGGCTCTAAGCTATTGGTCGGAGAAGCGCTGATGTACAGGTTTCCACCACTTTCTTGTTGATACAGAGAGTTATTGGAAATGGTATAATCACCAGAAACTTTAACAGTAATCCCATTATCTGTTGTAATGCTTGTTGTCTTTGAAGTGCTGTCATATGTTGCATTTGTAACTTTACCAGATCCAGGTATTTCTATAGTAGATCCAGTGTTTCCAAAGCCGTGAATATTACTGAAAGTTAAAAGTGTTACACCACTAGCTGGTGTAATCACCAAGGTGCCGCCACCATCACCAAAGGTGATAGTTGAGCCGCCTAATGCACTGATTTCTGATGTTGAGAGCGTTCCTAGATTTATGGTGCCGCCGTTCTCAATTGTATAACTATTTCCGCTTAGAGCAGAAATAGCGTTATCTCCAGTAATATTTATAGTCCCACCATTGGCGGTAAAAGAAGATCCCGTTAAGGCAGCAAGAACGGTTGATGAAACATCAACTGTAACGTTTGCACCGTCTTTTGCCGTAACAAAATAGGGGTTAGCTACACTTGCTAATGAAGGTGCAAACGATAATGTATCGGTAATATCTCCGGTAAATGTTACTCCTGCTCCTCCTGCGGAAGCCACTCCGAGAACCCATCCTACGGGAAATAATGTGTAGCTACCACTGTCTGTTACAGTATTATTATATCCATAGAGAGAACTCATTTTCATAACTCCCTGATTTGCGCAAATGCTGCAATTGGCATTTTGCTCCGTTTAAACTACCGACAATGTTTAAGTTGTAAGAACAAAAAAAGCAACAAAAAACACATATTGTTAAATAAGTAACAACAAAATATTTTGCGCAAATCAAGATTTGAGTTGAAAATACACGCAATTCTTAATGAACGGAAAGATTTCGTTCCAATCAGACTATAGTCTAATTGGGACAAGCCGGAGCCACGGTGTATCAAGGACTGCATGGTGGTTTTTCCGGGAGGGTTCAAATGGGACAGCGCGCGGTCATCTATTGTCGGGTTTCTACGGCCGATCAGTCATGCGTGCGCCAGAAAGACGAGCTGAAGCGGTTTGCCGAACGCGCGGGCTATGAAGTGTCTGGCATCTTCATGGAGACAGGATCTGGCGTCCGGGTGGATCGGGCCGAGCGTCGAAAGGTCATGGCACTGGCCCAGGCTCGTGAAATTGACGCCATTCTGGTGACGGAGCTGTCCCGCTGGGGGCGCTCGACCATTGATCTCATCTCCACGCTTCAGGAACTGGAGAGCTATCGTGTTTCCCTGATTGCTATAACGGGAATGACGTTTGATCTGGCGACACCACATGGACGAATGCTGGCGACGGTTCTGGCCGGGATTGCGGAGTTCGAGCGGGATCTGATCAGCGAGCGGGTGAAGTCTGGTCTGGCCGCTGCCAGGGCGCGCGGGAAGGTTCTCGGCCGACAGAAAGGACAGCGGCCAAAGTCTGATCGTCTGGCTCCGAAGGTTCTGGCGCTGGTGGCAGAAAAGCGGAGTTATCGGTGGATCGCCCGTGATCTAGGAATCAACAGAACACTGTTGCTGCCATTGTGCAGAGAGATAAGATGAGGCCTTCTCTTCCCTCGTAGAAAGTGTATACAGGTATAAGATTATACGTGTAGGTGTAGCATGAAGGTTCTTGCTGTTCTTTCGCAGAAGGGCGGTGTCGGAAAAACGACGCTTGCAACCTGTCTCGCTGTCGCGGCTGAGCAAGCGGGTAAGGTTGTTGCTATTATTGATTTGGACCCACAGGCGACAGCCTCTTTCTGGAAAGACGTACGCCAGCTCGATACACCGGCTGTGGCTTCAATTCAGCCGATACGTTTGCCTGCAATGCTCAAAGCCTGCGCGGATGCGGGTACTGATCTTGTGATTATCGACGGAGCTGCTGTTGCGCGTGATGTAGCTTATGAAGCGGCGCGGCATGCTGACTTCGTTCTCATTCCGACGAAGACGGCCGTGTTCGATACAATGAGTATGACACACACATTGGATGTGGTTCGTCAGCTCGGTAAAGCGTTCGCTGTCGTTTTAACTTTTGTGCCCCCCCAAGGGCAGGAGACAGGGGATGCCATTAAGGCCGTGACCGAATTGGGAGCAACGGTCTGTCCGGTGACAGTAGGAAACCGCAAGGCATTTTTCCGTGCACAGGCGGCGGGACAGGCTGTGCAGGAATTCGAAGCACATGGGCCAGCAGCAAACGAAATCAAGCGTTTATACGAGTATACAGATATACAATTATACAAAAATCGGGAGGTAGTGTGATGGCGAAAAGCAATACGCTACAAGCGATGCTTGATCGCGCCAAAGGTAGTGGTGAGGCAATGCCAGCCCCTTCCCTGAAGCCAGATATATCATCCCGTAAACCTACGCTGAATGGTCGGAAGGGGACCAAGTTGATCGGTGGGCATTTTTCTCCTGAAGTCAGCACCCAGCTTCGTATTATCGCGGCCGAAGAGGGAACGACGGTTCAGGGTTTGCTTGGAGAAGCACTGGACGATCTGTTTGTGAAGAAAGGACGAAGCCGGATCGTTAGCGGTTAAGTATACATTTATACACGTATGCAATTATACACGTAGGCTGTGTCTAGCGTATAGGGTTGCGTTTGTGTCGGTTGCGGCAGAATCCAACAAATGCGGCACTGGGGTTTTGCAACTCTGGTTGTCCACTATCATTCCACCATGACACCCATTCATCATAGAGTGCGTAGACATCATATCCTGGAGCAACTCCTCTAGCGTCATGGAAACCCTCGGGATCGACAAATGGTTTCTGGAGCTTTGGCTCTATTACCTTGACGGTGTCCATCGTTTCCCGATTACGGAAAGTAACTGTGTTGCTGTTTATTTCGACAGCATAATCAGGCAAGTGGTTATTGATTGCCAAGTCACGGAGCATTGAGCGAAATACGCGAATATGGCTACTGGCCCCAGTTTTTTTCTGTAAAATTTCTATAGAAACAACCCATTTTTCCTGAGCGCCACAATGCTTGCGTGCAAGTTCGTATATTCTCCGTTCAAGTGGTTTGCGTAAACGGAAATAATCGCGATGTAATGTCAGTACACTTCGGCCTTCGATCATTCTGAATAGCCATTCGGATAGCGTTACCTTAATTTCGGACATTTGTCCGGAATTGGTCTTACGGATAATTCGCCATTCATTGATAAGGCCAAAGCCTTCGGTGATTTCTTCTCCATCAGCTTTGATGTTGGTGGTGATCCGTGTGCCTGCTAAGCGCTCAAATGCGCTCCGAAGCCGCTTATAGCCATCACCATCGGTTTGACGGTTGGTCCACACCAATAAATCGCGTGCGGTAAGGTGGAGAGTTCGATTTGGCTGCTCACCTTGATTCATTTTCGCGATAAGCTGCGAAATGCAATAGATAAGGATATCCTTGTCATGGATCGTCGCGAGCCCTTTGACGCTCGGAACGATCTCAACTGTATTGCCATTGTGCTCATATCGGAAAATGCGTCGATCAGGTTTAGTGGCAAGCGAGAAAATTGGATGTTCCATCGAGGCCATATCATCTTTGGGGATGGCATCAAGGACATCACAAATAAAAAGATCTGGTATCGGATATCGTTCCGGAAGTAGAACGGAACGTCCATCAACATTCGGGGTTTCACTGACGGTAATTGCCAGTTCGGGGTTTCGTTGACGGGTTGCTTTGATTCGGGGTTTCATTGACGATCAGTTTAGGTTCGGGGTTTCATTGACGCAAGAGCTAGATTCGGGGTTTCGTTGACGCAGATTCGGGGTTCTGGAGTCACTAGATTCGGGGTTTCGTTGACGCAAGCTGCCCCAAAACATTGTTTTTGTATTTTATTTTCAGTCAGTTACGTTTTTGTGGAAAACCCTTAACACTACTTTTAACACATAAATTAACACTCTAAGCCTGTGGATAACTTTTCATTCTCTGTAATTTTCAGCCAAATGAACCCAAGCACCGCCTCTTGGGGGCTCCGCCCCCGCCGGCTCGCGGCCTACGGCCGCCCCGATCGCGCTTCGCGCGATCTCCCACCCGGCATCCCCCTGCTCGCCCTTTCAGGGCTGCGCTAAGCAGACACGCCTACGGCGCGAAATCATAATCTGACGATGCGTTCCCGCATCGTCTCTCCATCAGCACCTTCCTCTCCCGCGTCGGCGCCTTCGGCGCCCTACGAGGCTCCCGCTCCGCGCTCGCCCAACGCCTGCAACACCAGAAGAACCGGGCAAGACCGTAATCTGCTCAAGACACACCGGTGTTCAGGCGATCATTCAGCAGCTCACGTGTTGCAACATACCCGTCAGACGCCACAGGATGGCCGTACAGGCGTTCCCGTGTGTGGTGGCTGGTTTGGTGGGCAGTAACGGGAATTGCGCTTTGTGCGGCCTCCCAGGGCGCTCTGCGGGCCTTGCCGGGGATTGATAGGCTGGCCATTTCCTGTTCGTCCGTCCAGATATTCTGCTCCTGACCTTCGGCGGGATGGTTCTAATTGAAAAACCCAAGCGTTAGGGATATTGTGCATTATGCCGACGCTTCTACGCATCAATGAATTTCGTGTCGTGATTTACACGGCAGATCATGTGCCCAATGCACGTTCACGTTATAAACGCGGATGGAGAAGCGGTGATCGAAATTGGCAGGAAAGCCCGCCTGATATGGGCAGGTGGCATGAAAGATAAGGTCATACAGGAAGCCCTTGTCATCGTGCAGGACCACGCTGAGATGCTGACTGAAGCATGGGAGACGATACATGGCGAATGACATGAACTATCAAACCGCTCGTGAAGCAGACACGCTTCATCGAGCAACAGTTCCTCATGCGGTCTCCGCCCGGTTGATCCGTGCGCGCCGCGCCCTTCATGTCACCCTCTCCAACGGTGTTGAAATGAGCGTGCCGGTGGATCTGCTACAGGATCTGCACGGCGCTTCACTGAATGATCTGGCCGAGATCGAGATCACCCCGCTGGGGAATGGCCTTCACTGGCCACGTCTTGATGCTGATGTCCTGGTCGAAGGTATGATCCACGGTATCTACGGTTCCCGAAGCTGGATGGCAGCACAGATGGGACGTGTGGGCGGATCATCCGCCAGCCAGGCAAAGGTGGCGGCTGCACGCCGGAATGGTGCGAAAGGCGGTCGCCCCAGAAACGTCGCGTAAGGAAGACTGCTGATCACTGTGAGCTAGACAGGCCGGTGAGCATGGTGGTTGCTGAAACCGCAAAAAGTTATTACATTAGTAATAACATTAGGGGGAATCACTATGGTCGAGCTGAAAGTGCGAAAATTCGGGAACTCACTCGGGGTGGTGCTGCCCAAGGAAGTGATTTCACGGTTGAACACCCAGGACGGCGCGCCCCTGTATCTGACCGAAGCACCTGACGGCGGATATCGGCTCGTACCCTATGATCCTGACTTCGAAACCAAAATGACAAAGGCTGAGGATATTATGCGGCGCTACCGTGATACGCTGCATGTTCTGGCTCAATGACAGCCTTCGTCTGGATAGACGAACGGGATACCCTGATCCTGCATGATCGGCTGTTGGGGGTGCATGGTGGCGCTTCCGGCGTACGGGATGCAGGTCTTCTGAAATCCGCGCTTGCCCGGCCACAGCAGCATGCGGCTTATGCGGATCCGCTGGATCCAGTGCATCTGGCGGCCGTCTATACGGCGGGTATCGTCAAAAACCATCCTTTCATCGACGGGAACAAGCGTACGGGCTTTGTGCTCGGTGTGCTGTTTCTGGAACTGAACGGCTATCGTTTCACGGCAGCCCAGGAAGATGCAGCAAATGCGGTTCTCGCGCTGGCGGCAGGTCAGATGGACGAACTGGGCTATGCGGCATTCCTGACCGCCAATGTCGCATCCGAAAGGGTATGACGGTAAACGAGGAACGCGATGAGTGTGCTTTTTTCGTTTCCTGAGGTGGTTCTGGCGACATTTGTCTTGATGGACCAGACTAATATGACTAAGTCTTTTTTTGAGTAAACTCAGGAGGCTTTCGCCATGCGCACGGTCAACATCCACGAAGCCAAGACCCATCTGTCCCGGCTGATTGACGCGGCCATGAAAGGGGAAAGCTTCATCATTGCCAAAGCCGGCCGGCCGATGGTGCGGGTCAGCCCGATTACGGCTCCTGAAGAGTTACAGCAACGGCGTCTGGGGTTTCTTGCTGGAAAAATCCGGGTGCCCGAAGATTTTGATCGCATGGGACAGGACGATATTGTGTCTCTGTTCGACGGTCCGGCATGAGGCTTCTTCTGGATACCCATCTGCTGCTCTGGGCAGCCGGAGAGCCTGACAGGCTGTCAGCACGGGCGAGAACCCTGATGGAAGATCCGGGCAATGATCTGGTCTTCAGTGCGGCCAGTCTCTGGGAGATCACCATTAAGACCGGGCTGGGACGGGCAGACTTCCAGGTCGATCCTCATCTGCTGCGACGCGGTCTGATCGAAAACGGTTATGAGGAGTTACCGATCACCAGCCAGCACGCCTTGGCAGTCGGACAACTGCCAGATGTGCATCGGGATCCCTTTGATCGGATCCTTGTGGCACAGGCCACGGTGGAAGGATTGCTTCTGCTGACCCATGATCCGCTGGTAAAGGCTTATCCAGGCCCAATCGAAGCAGTCTGAAGGAGATCGACCAGTATGAGCTACAAAAATAGGTCCATGCCCTCGCTGCACAGTGACGAAGCGGCCGAGGATTTCGTCGCGACCGTCGATCTGACCCGGTATGACCTGTCCGGTTTCAAGCCCATGCGCTTTGAGATCGAACCCAAGGCGGCCGCCCTCAACATGCGCCTGCCGGCGTCCCTGCTGGAGACCGATGTCGGGGTCACGACACGAAAGTGTATTTTACGTACGCTTAGGGTGAACACCTACAGAACCGCCAGCATTGGGGTTCAAGCGACAAGCAGGGATGCAGGCACCCGAAGCGGTCGTAACGCGTCGACGTCGGGTTGTTCATCGACATTCCAGCGATAGTCCCCTGTCAGAGAGATATGCTCCCAACCGAGGGGTGCAATATGCCGCGCCAGGTCATAGGAAATGCCGAGCGTTACGATGGAAGACTGAAGATAGCGCGTATTCCATAGGATAACCGCTGCCACCAGCAGGTTCAGACCTGACGCCCGATAGGCCTGATTTTCAAAACGCCGATCCCCTGTTCGCATCTGGGGTTCAACGTGACACCCATGACTATTTCACATGCTGACATCCCCCATATAGACGAGGCACAACGCATTATAATTTGTGGCATGTATCTCTTACGAAACAGTGCCAATATCTACACCCCAGTGACGCATCCGGCGCTCGCCCCGCCACAGGATGTCGACGCGGAAATCTCACAGAAGGGTTGTACATCGGGTTAGATTATGAAAAAGTCTGTTTTGCACAAAAGAAATTTCCATAATCATCAAGAAAACCCGATGCAGACAGAGTGTAGCGCAGGCCGTATGAGTTTCCAGCCTCCTGTGGACGGCGTGTTGTGGCCCGTTTTGACGGGGGGTCGCATGAGTTCGGATGGGGGCGTCATTCTGGTGAAGCAGGCTGATGACATTCTGGGTCTCAGCCGCCGCTTTGCTGCCTGTTTTCGCGATAAGCGGCATCCCGGCTTTGTGGAATACCGGGTTGAAGACCTTGTCCGTCAGCGGATCATGGGCCTGGCACTGGGCTATGAAGATCTCAATGATCACGATGCCCTGCGGCATGACCTGATCTTTGGTCTGGCCTCGGGCCGTCTGTCAGGAGGCCGGGCAAACTGCGCAGCATTGGCTGGCAAATCTACACTGAACCGGTTGGAGCGCAGTGGGCAGCAGGCAGATCGTTACTGTCGGATCATTGCTGATCATGAGGCCCTGGCTACCCTGTTCGTCACGCTCTTCCTTGACCAGCATGAGCACGCACCCGCCCGGATCGTTCTGGATGTGGATGCCACCGATGACCGTATCCATGGCCATCAGGAAGGCCGCGCCTTTCATGGATATTACGGCCATAACTGCTATCTTCCCCTGTATGTCTTCTTCTGTGGTTGCCGTCCGTTATGCAAGAGTTTTCTGACCCATATTGACGTGTGATCGTGTGCGGTCTTCTGTAAGGCCTGTTGATGTGGCCTTTCAGAAGCCACTGGCCGGTATGGTGATCAGCGGATCAGATCCAAATCTGCGGGGCGTGCTTGAAAGTACGAAAAGACATACTGGTTTTTCCGATCCGGATCAAACGATCATGCGCCCATTCAGGTCATCGCCCTCTCACACCCCTACCGGTTCCATCCGCGGGAGCCGAGCCATCGCTCAGGCTGCCACGGACAGGGCCGGATCCCGATAATCCTCCTGTTTCGTTGCCATGGCCCAGATTGCCCTTGCCATCCTGTTGGCCAGGGCAATCGCTACCAGCATACGGGGCTTGCGGGCCAGCATCCGTGCCAGCCAGCTTCCCGGTGCTGGGCCCTTGCGACTGGCCCAGTTCACCTGGGTCATGGCACCCATGATGAGAAGCCTGCGGATATCAGCCTGTCCGGCTTTTGATATCCTCCCCAGCCTTTCCTTTCCGCCAGATGAGAACTGCCGGGGCACCAGTCCCAGCCACGCAGCAAAGTCGCGCCCGCGCCGGAAGGTCTGCAGGTCAGGCGCAAAAGCCTCAACCGCAAGAGCGGTCAGAGGACCCACTCCAGGCATGCTCTGCAATCTGCAGGCGGTTTCACTTCCCTGGGCAAGCATCCTGATCTTCTTTGTTCTGGCATCAATTCGCACACTCTGCTCCGAAATCTGTTGCAGCAGATCAAGGCATTCCTGCCTTACAAGCTCTGGCAGAACTGCCTCATCCAGCATGGCCTCAATGCGTTTGATATGCGCAATCCCCTGTGGCACGACGAGACCGAATTCATACAGAACGGCACGCAGGGCATTCACCAGTTCCGTGCGTTGGTGCACCAGACGCTCGCGGGAGCGAAAGAGAACGCTTCGGGCCTGCTGCGCTTGAGTGCGCGGTTCGACAAAGCGCATTTCCGGCTGACGGGCCGCAATGACGATCGCTTCCGCGTCGGCAGCATCGTTCTTCTGCCGCTTCACGAAAGGCTTCACATACTGCGGAGCGATCAGTCTGACCTCGTGACCAGATGCCGCCAGTTCGCGGGCCCAGTAATGCGCGCTCCCGCACGCTTCAAGAACGACCAGAGCAGGCGGCTGCGTTGCCATGAACTGCATAAACTGCTGACGACGCAGCTTTTTGCGAAACATCACCTCGCCCGCACGCGAAGCTCCATGAACCTGGAAAATGGTCTTTGCCAGATCAACGCCAATCACTGTATCCTTCATCTGCCGTCCTTTCACGCGGTTGTTTTTACTCAACGACCATTCTGGCACATTGCGATGCCGTGCGGGGAGGACGGCAACCACCCCATCTGCGGGGACCATCTCCTCAGCGCTACCCTGCGCACGGCAGACAGGGACCCGGGGAAGGAAGCACTGGCAGACATCCGCCGGATCGTGGAGCAGATCAGGAGCCGTTGGCCCCGGGTGCGTATCCTGGTGCGTGGGGACAGCGGTTTCGCCCGGGACAGTCTGATGACATGGTGCGAAGACAACCACGTTGACTTCCTGTTCGGGCTTGCAGGCAACACCCGCCTGTATGACCGGATTGCCTCTTTGTCCGCTGAGGTTCGTGACGAAGCCGCCACGACAGGCAGAGCTGCGCGCGGTTTCGCCTCCTTTGACTGGATCACAAAGGACAGCTGGACGCGCCGCAGGCGGGTCGTGGCCAAGGCCGAATGGCGCCACGGCAACCGCTATCATCGCTTTATTGTCACCACGCTACCGCAGGGAATGTCCGACCCTCGCCATCTCTACGAACAGATTTACTGCGCACGCGGGGATATGGAAAACCGCATCAAGGAATGCCAGATGGATCTGTTCTCAGACAGGACCTCGTCCCACACCATCCGGGCCAACCAGCTCCGGCTGTGGTTCTCGGCCGCAGCCTATGTCCTGCTGACCGCTCTGCAAAGACTGGCCCTTGGCCAGACCAGCCTGGAGACGGCGACCTGTGGCACCATACGCGCACGACTGCTCAAAATCGCGACACGTGTAACGCTCAGCGTCCGTCGGATTGTCCTGTTCATGCCGGACATGTTCCCCTGTCAGCACGAATTCGCCCTCGCTCATGCACGATTGCGAAGGCTCCGGCAGGCCATCTGAAGAAACAGACAGTGCACAGACCACATAGCTTCCACCAACACTGCCTTCTCAGGCCGTGACACCCTCACTGCGTTCAGAACCCGCCGCCAGAAGCAGAATATCGTCAATATTCCAGATCGGGCTCCTGTGGGATGACTGAATTCTACAAAATGACCCGAAATTGCCTCAAGTGTGAGAAATCCGCGTCGAACGCTACCGATTTCGGCATAAGCACGTCTTTCACAGTAGGGACTCTGCGAGAGCGTTCCATAGGTGTTCACCCCAAGCGTACGCAACACGCACTTTCGTGCGCCAGTCTGTCCACATCGGACAGGAAAAGGCTTTTCAACGTATGCCGAGGGATAGCGTTGTGATCGTGAGAGAGGGCTGGAACTCGATTTTTTACTAAGGTCACGGTCGATCTTTCAACCCTGCGGACCTATCTCCTCTTGAGGGGAAACCCAGAACTGGGTTATCTCTTACCCCTCGGAAGTAGCAGGCCCACCGGGTGTAGGTCACGGGGTGGGTTTGTTGGAAGGCTCGGTGTTGCTGCACCGGGCCTTCCCCGTTTCTGGGGCCATGATTGGCCGAAACTTCCCAGAAGGCAACCCCAGCCGCTCCCCAAAGGGAGCGGTTACTAACCGTCCCCCCTTTCTCCGTTTACCCTTACATGCAGCCAAAATCCGCAAAGGGAGCCAAGATTCTGGCTCCCTTTTCCGCCTGCCCGTCCCTGGCGGCGGAGCCGCCCGCACTGAGGGTGCAATGGTGTATGAAGACCCTGAAATATGTGTGGTCAAAGTGTGGACAGATCATAGGTCAGAATGAGGTCGGAAGTTAGGTCAATGCAGGGGCAAATCGATAGTCAGTGCTAGGTCTAGATGAGGTCGGTGTATGAAGGGCCGAAATTAGGTGGAGCGGAAACCCCACAGAAATGGAACACTTCTGGCGCAGATTGGAGGAAAATTGATGGAAGAGTGCGAACGCCGTCGACGGGCAGTCGAAGAAGCTAGGGCTTCCAATTTCCGGCAAGGCTATGTTCACGACGCCCTACTTGAGGACGCGAACGCCCGATTCATTCAAGGCCTGATCTCTCTTGAAGAGTTACGCGCTGATATGCGTGAGGCCATCGAAAATAGGCTCTAACCTCGTGTTGCCGTCTCATTGCCGTAGGGGTTCCGATGGGTTCGTCGTAGGGTTGCCGTAGCCTTGCCGTTGGGGTTGCCGCATGATTGCCGCCGGGTCTGCCGTAGGGTTTTTTAGGGCCTTCATACACCATTGCACCCTCAGTGCGGCGGCTTCGCTGTCAGGATCAGGCCGGTGGAGAAAGGGTGTGGTTATTAACCACATCCTTTTACAAAATTAGGCTTATATTGAGGATACACAAACAAAGGGAGTCAGGATTCTGGCTCCCTTTGGAAAGGGTGTCGGGATTACCGACATTATGCATCAAGGTAGCCGTGTGGCTTCTTTGTCAGATGAATAGACTGATGTGTTGCATGTCTGATGGAGACGTCTTTCTGTCTGGAAAATTGTTAAAAAGGAAACATTCCCGGGAGAGAGCGAAATCTTACGTTAAGCAGGAAAGGTCATGTTGCACTGACCTGATACAGGAGGTTGCTTTGGAATTTGGGAGTTAGCAGACCGTCATATGTCAAAGAAACCGGATTTCTTTGACGGATCATTCTGACGTGTTAGAAAAAACACATATTGCTACCACGTCAGGATGTCATGTTAACGCCAACCTACCTTATTCGACCTTTGCCGCCTCAGACGGACATAGAAACGGTTCCGGTTCTCAGGGCGCTGGTCGAGGCCAATAAGGCTCTGGCGGAACTGAAGGGGCGGGCGGCAACCATTCCCAATCAGGGGATCCTGATTGATACGCTGGCTTTGCAGGAAGCCAAGGCGTCTTCGGAAATCGAGAATATCGTCACCACCCAGGATGAACTTTTCCAGGCCGATCTGTTTCCAGAGGGGCCGGACTCAGTGGCGGCCAAGGAAGTCGCTCTGTATCGCGATGCCCTGCATCTTGGGTTTCAGCAGCTGAAAGAAACCGACGGGCTGATCCTGAACAAGGGGCTGATCGCGATTTTCCAGAGGCTCAAGAAGCGGAGTGATGGGTTTCGAAACACCCCGGGAACGGCCCTGAAGAACGAGCGCACGGGGGAAGTGGTCTTTGTGCCGCCTCAGGATGGGCGGGAGATTATCGGGCATATGTCGGATCTGGAGCGCTTCGTGAATGATGACGGGCTCTGTGACCTGGATCCGCTCATCAAGATGGCCCTGATCCACCATCAGTTTGAGAGCATCCATCCTTTCCCCGATGGGAATGGCCGTGTCGGGCGGATTCTGAATGTGTTGTATCTGACCCGGACCGGTCTTCTGGATATCCCGATCCTCTATTTGTCGCGCTACATCACACGCCATAAGGATGAATATTATCGTCTGTTGCAGAAGGTGCGGGATGAAGGCGCATGGGAAGCGTGGATCCTCTACATGCTGCGTGCCGTGGCCGAGACATCCAGGATCACTCTGGAGCTGATTGAGGGCATGTGGGCGCAGATGGCCACCATGAAGCAGCGGATGCGCACGGAACTGCCCAAGATTTACAGCCAGGAGCTGCTGAACAACCTGTTCCGGCACCCTTACACGAAAATCGAGTATGTCCAGTCGGACCTGAGTATCGCGCGTCAGACGGCAGGGAAATATCTCGATCAGCTCTCAGAGAAAGGTCTGCTGTCCAAGCACCGCTCAGGGCGGAGCAATTATTATATCAACGCACCTCTGGTCCGCCTCTTCCTGGAGGTGTCAGGTGGCGCATGAGGTGTATGATCTGTTTTTCGAACGTATGGAATTTTATGCATGAATCCTGTTGAGATTGAAGAAGCTGTCTCCCGGATTGCCGAAGCCCCTTTTAATCCCGGGGAATTTCCTTTCGAGTTCCTGCAAGCGTTCGGAAACCGCGATGTCACGATCAAGCGGCTTCGCAAGGATAACCGCTCGGACGTTTCTGGAGCAGTGCTTCAGCGTAACAACATTCATTTAGCAGTCTGCCCAGAAGGCCAGGTTGCCCAGACCCTGAACCTGCTTCGGGAAAGCCCCAAGACCCAGTCGGCCAAGGCACGGTTTCTGTTGGCCACGGATGGGGTGACGTTTGAGGCGGAAGACCGCACGGAAGATGAGCACATTACAGATGTGTTCACGCATCTGGCCGATCGGTTCGGGTTTTTCCTGCCCCTGGCGGGCATTACGACCGTTCAGAAGATCAAGAACAACCCGATCGACGTTAAGGCTACGTCACGTCTGAACCGTCTTTATGTTGAGCTTCTGAAGGAAAACCCCGACTGGGCAACGGAAGAACGCCGCCACGACATGAACCATTTCATGGCGCGTCTCATCTTCTGCTTTTTTGCCGAGGATACCGGGATCTTCCTGAACAATCTGTTCACCAGAACCATTCAGACCATGACGGAGGGGGCCACGGATCAGACGCATGAGGTCATGGCTGAGTTGTTCAGGACGATGGATCTGGATACGCGCAATGACGACCGCGAAAAGGGCGGGGTTAAATCCTGGGCCAGGGATTTCCCGTATGTAAACGGGAACCTGTTTTCCGGGACAACGGACTGCCCGAAATTTAACAAACTGGCCCGCACCTATCTTCTGCGTGCCGGGGAGCTGAACTGGGCGCAGATTAACCCGGATATCTTCGGGTCCATGATCCAGGCCGTGGCCGATGAAGGAGAGCGCGGTGCGCTGGGGATGCACTACACCAGCGTGCCCAACATCCGCAAAGTGCTTAATCCGCTGTTTCTGGATAGCCTGCGTGAGGAGCTGGAAAAGGCAGGCCAGAATACTCAAAAGCTGCATGCCCTGAAGGTGCGTCTGTCCAGCATTCGGGTGTTTGACCCAGCCTGTGGATCGGGCAATTTCCTGGTGATTGCCTATAAGGACATGCGGGATATTCAGAGCGAGATTGATGACCGGCTGAAGATCGAGCGGGCGGAACGGAAATCCGTCATCCCGCTGGCCAATTTCTATGGGATTGAGATCCGTGATTTTGCGGTGGAAATCGCGCGCCTGTCTCTTCTGATCGCTGAGTTCCAGAGTGATGAAATCCATATCGACCAGAAACAGGCCCGCCTGAATGTGCTGCCCCTGAAGGATACAGGACACATCGTATGCGGAAATGCATTGGAGAAAGACTGGTTTAAAATATGCCCAATTCAAAAAGATTCTGAGACATATATCTGTGGCAATCCTCCATATGTTGGAGATAAGAAGCAAACAAAATATCAAAAAGAGGATATTGAAAGAAATTTTCAGAATTTAACTAGGGCCTGTTAGATCTTGAATTTCTTCCCATATTGTAGGGATGGAAGAAGGAGACAGAACAGGCACCTTTACGGACGAGACATGGGCGATCTGGGAACCTCTGATTGAGGAGGTTCGCCCGAGGGGCAAGACGCCGCCACATGATCTGCGGCGGACGATAGCAGCGATTTTCTGGCGTCATGAGAATGGCGCGAAATGGCGGAGTATCCCCGCTGAACTGGGTCCGTGGTGGCGGGCTGCGCAGCTTTTCATCCGCTGGGCGAAGCTCGGCGTATGGGAGCGGCTGCTCGCACTGGTTCAGGAACAACAGGGAGTGGCATTCGGAATGACTTTTCTGGATGGCACGAACATCAGGGCTCACCACAAAGCGGCGGGAGCCCAAAAAAAGGGGCCTCTTTCGAAGAGCGAGACCATCGTGAAGCACTTGGCCGCTCTCGCGGCGGCTATGGCACAAAAGTCTGCGTGATCGCTGATGGACATGGAAAAGCCTTCGGTTTTGCGCTGGCCCCTGGACAGGCTCATGAACTGCCTCTGGCACCAGCCATGCTCGACAGCCTTCCCGCCACTCCCCTGTGGGTAGTAGCGGACAAGGGTTACGCGTCGAATGCCTTTCGTGAACGGATATGGGACATGGGAGCACGGCCAGCCATTCCCGCGAAACGACGCGATGGCCCGGTCGCCTGCCCCAAATGGGGTCGTTTGCGGGAGGGGGCGAAATCCTACGCTAAGCTGAGAACGCGCTTCCCATAATCCCTGAGCTCGCCCTTCGGTCCGACATATCTGTATAGAGTGACGCGCTCGATCCCGAGTTCCTTGCACAGATCGGAAACAGACGTGTCGCGCTGCGCCATGGCGGCCTGGGCGAGACGCACCTGTGCTTTGGTCAGGGCGAATTTTCGCCCTCCCTTTCGTCCGCGCGCTCTGGCTGCGGCAAGGCCAGCCATGGTGCGCTCGCGGATCAGATCCCGCTCGAACTCGGCCAGAGTGGCAAAGATACCGAACACCATGCGGCCGGATGCGGTTGTGGTGTCGATCTGAGCGCCTTTTCCGGTCAGCACACGCAGGCCGATCCTGCGGTCTGACAGATCCTTCACGGTGTTGACCAGGTGGGCGAGCGAGCGCCCGAGGCGATCGAGTTTCCAGACCACCAGCACATCGCCGTCGCGCAAGGATTTGAGGCATGCAGCTAAGCCGGGCCGATCATCGCGGCTACCGGATGCACGATCATCATAAATATTACCTGGCTCGATACCGGCGGCACGCAGGGCGTCGTGCTGGAGGTCGAGGGATTGGGAACCATCGGCTTTGGAGACGCGGGCATATCCGATCAGCATGTTTCTTAAACGTTGGTTTGAAGCGGTGACGAACATGAGCACATAAGCTTGCACTATTGTGTATCTTAACCAGCATCGCAATCAAACTATCTCAAACCTTACCTTGGAAAGAATAAGGAGCATGTATGCCGCGTCGCGTGACCCTGACCGATCGACAGCGCGAGGCGCTGTTTCACTTACCGGTCGATCAAGGTGATCTGCTGCGGCACTATACCCTTAGCGATGAGGATCTCGGGCATATCCGCCAGCGCCGGCGCGCCCACAACCGTTTCGGCTTCGCGCTGCAACTGTGCGTCCTGCGCTACCCGGGCCGGGTACTCACCCCTGGCGAGCTGATCCCGGCACAGGTATCGGATTTCATCGCGGCCCAGCTCGGGCTGAGCCGTGACGATCTACTCCTCTATGCCGCGCGCGAGGAGACCCGGCATGAGCATCTGGCGGACCTACGCCGGATCTACGGCTATCGCTCCTTTTCGGGGCGGGGCGCACGGGATTTGCGCGATTGGATCGCTCGGGAAGCCGAGGCGGCGACATCGAATGAGGATCTTGCCCGTCGCTTCGTTGCAGAGTGTCGCCGCACCCGCACAATCCTTCCCGGTTTCTCAACGATTGAGCGCCTTTGTGCCGATGCACTGGTCAAGGCCGAACGCAGGATCGAAGATCGTATCGCCCATCGCATAACACCAGCCCTGAGCGAGAATTTGGCTCATCTGTTAGAGAATACGGTGGATGGTCGCATCACCCGCTTCGTATGGCTGCGACAGTTCGAAGTTGGCGCAAATTCGGCGGCGGCCAATCGGCTGATGGATCGACTGGAATATCTCCACAAGTTCGATCTTCCGGCAGATTTGCTGGACGGCGTTCCCGCGCATCGTGTGACCCGCCTTCGCCGGCAGGGCGAGCGCTATTACGCCGACGGCATGCGCGATCTGCCCGAAGGCAGGCGGCTTGCAATCCTCGCTGTCTGCACCATGGAATGGCGGTCATCTCTGGCTGATGTCATCGTGGAGACCCACGATCGCATCGTAGGCCGTCTCTATCGGGTCTCCGAACGCCTTTGCAGCACCAAGATCGCCGACGAAAAGGCGGCCGTTCGGGACACGCTGAAGTCTTTTGCTGAAATCGGTGGTGCTTTGCTTGGAGCGCAGGACGATGGCGCATCCCTGGACGGGATAATCACCACCGGTCCAGGCTGGGAACGGTTCAGAACCCTTGTCGCCACGGCCTCTGCGTTGACCAATGTGCTCGCTGCCGACCCGCTCAGCCGTGTGCTGGACGGCTATCATCGCTTCCGCCTCTATGCGCCCAGGATGCTGCGCCTGCTCGACATGCAGGCGGCGCCGATTGCCAAGCCTCTTCTGACGGCTATCGCGCTGCTACAGAGCGGGATCAAATCCGATCCTCCTATGGATTTTCTACGTCCCAACTCCAAATGGCATCGCCATCTTCGCGCTGCGCCCGCCGGCGACTACCGACTTTGGGAAATCGCGGTGCTGTTCCATATCCGCGACGCTTTCCGGTCCGGCGACATATGGCTGGCAAAATCGCGCCGCTATGGCGACCTCAAGCAGATCCTGGTCCCGCCACAGGCGATAGAGCAGACCGCGCGGTTCGCTGTGCCGCTGCAACCCGGCGAATGGCTTGCCGAGCGCAGGGCTCGACTGGATACACAACTGAAGGCGCTTGGCCGCGCGGCGCGAACCGGTACGATCCCAGGCGGCATCATCGAGAACGGCAAGCTGCACATCGACAAGCTGAAGGCTGACACACCCGAAGGCACTGAGGATCTCGTACTCGATCTCTATCAACAGCTCCCGTCCACGAGGATCACCGATTTGTTGCTGGAAGTCGATGAGCGAACCGGATTCTCCGAGGCTTTCACGCATCTGCGCACTGGCGTGCCTTGCCGCGACCAGATCGGCCTGATGAACGTGTTGTTGGCGGAAGGCGTCAATCTTGGTCTACGCAAGATGGCAGCGGCGACCAATACGCACAGCTTCTGGGAATTGCTGCGGATCGCACGCTGGCATGTCGAAGGCAGCGCCTATGATCGGGCGCTCGCCATGATCGTGGAAGCCCATGCCGCTCTGCCTATGTCCGCCTTCTGGGGACAAGGGAAATCCGCATCCAGCGACGGGCAGTTCTTCCTTGCTACCGAGCAGGGCGAAGCGATGAATCTGATCAACGCGAAATATGGCAACGTCCCAGGCCTCAAGGGATACAGCCATGTGTCCGATCAATATGCACCCTTCGCTACCCAGGTCATCCCGGCAACGGTCAGCGAGGCACCTTATATACTCGATGGGCTGCTCATGAATGACGCAGGCCGCCGCGTCCGCCAGCATTTTGCCGACACGGGTGGCTTTACCGATCATGTGTTCGCCGCCAGCTCCTTGCTCGGCTACAGGTTCGCACCGCGTATCCGAGATCTCTCTCAGAAAAGACTCTATGCCTTCACGCCCAACGCGACGCCCGCCAATGTGCGAGCGCTGGTTGGCGGCAAAATCAATGAACCGCTCATCGAGCGCAACTGGCCCGACATCCTGCGCGTCACGGCAACGATCGCAGCGGGCATCGTCGCCCCCAGCCAGATTCTTCGCAAGCTCGCTTCCTACCCGCGCCAGAATGAGCTGGCCCTCGCATTGCGGGAGATCGGTCGCATCGAGCGCACCCTGTTCATGATCGACTGGATTCTCGACGCCGGTCTCCAGCGCCAGGCTCAGATCGGTCTCAACAAGGGCGAGGCCCATCATGCCCTCAAGCGCGCCATCAGCTTCCATCGTCGAGGTGAGATACGCGACCGCTCAGGCGAAGGGCAGCACTATCGTATTGCCGGCATGAACCTGCTCGCCGCCATCATCATCTTCTGGAACACCATGAAACTCGGGGAGGTCGTGGACAGACGCGCCGTGGACGGCATCATCATCCCGCCTGATCTCCTCGCCCATGTCTCACCGCTGGGATGGGAACACATCAACCTCACCGGCGAATATCGCTGGCCTAAATCCTTAGCGTAGGATTTCGCCCCCTCCCGCAAACGACCCCAATTAGAGACGGAAGCAGATCTGGCCACCATACGAGTTCAACCCATCCTTCCCCAGCATGGTATCGGCATCGGCCGACCCATCTCATTTCTGTGCGAATGGCATGAGTTGATCTGGAGCTTTGCAGAGCAGGGGGTTCGTAGAAAGTGATCTTCCGATTGAAGAGTGTCTTGGTGGCCTCTTGGAGTGCTTCGTAAGCAGCATTCATTTTGCAGGAAGCTATCTCGGCATATTCTGAGGCAGTGATTTTAGTGCGTGGTAGTTCCCCTGCTTTCAAAGCGGTTCGACTGTCGAGCTTTGATACGGCACACATCACTATTCGCTTCTCGGCCAGAGTGAGGCCGTGACCTGCTCGAATCAGAGCATTGCTCATCGTCACCCATCGCTCCCCGGAAGGTCTGTTAGGGTTATCAGGGCGATAGTTCGTCAAGGCTGGTTCGGTCTTTGGAGGCATGAATAACTCTCCCACTCTCCGGGTTGATCGCCCGTGCTCGAATGGAGAGAGAATAGAGCAATTCTCCCCAAAAATATCAAAGGGAGAATTGTGGATTAAACCCGGAAAAAGGGAGATCAACCCGGAAAAAGGGAGATTAAACCCGGAAAAAGGGAGATAAGGCATATATAACTATATGATTTGAAAGGATAAATTACCTATAAACAAGTAAAAACAAGAAAAAAACCAATCGGCTTGTGGGTAAAAGCCTATGCCGACGGCTACGCCGGCCTACGGCGCTCCCGCTCCGCGCTCGCTCGTCATTTGAACACAGAAGTTAGGTGGCAGATTGTTTTTGCTTAAGGGGAGTTAATTGAGCAATTTCAACACTCAAGAAACAAAAGCAGAAGCACTCAGACACCTTATTTAGTATAAGGAACCCAAACAGCGACAAAATAGGGTGATCGAAGAGTGGTGGGTAGCCGATATATTAGCGGAAAACAGGCAACGGCTTATCTAAAGGCGATGCTCCACGACCGAGAAAACGGGCAGAAGCTAAACCTTTCAATCACACTCAATTTTGCATGCACTGATAGTGCTGCCGGATCAGCCAGCTACGCTATGCAGCGACTAGTTAGCGATAGGTTTAACCGGTGGTTCCGATATCAATCAGTAAAGGCTGTGCGGAAAGGAAAAGCCCCTTACGGTCCTGCTATCTACACATGGGTAGCCGAATCTAAAGGAGGTAAGCATTTCCACTGGTGCCTCTATATGCCGGAAGAATTGCGCGAAGAATTTGAGAAAAAACTTCCAAAGTGGATTGAGAATATTGTTGGACCAATAAAAGACTTGGGCGGCTGTATTAATATAAAAGAAATCTATGGTGTTATGGGTGTTGCCCGTTACTGCATGAAAGGCATCAGCCCTATTCAGGCTGGCCGACGCCATATTCGTCCAGAAGAGCAGGGAATAGTTTACGGGAAGCGTGTTGCAATAAGCCGTAGCCTCGGAAAAAAAGCCCGTGCAAAAGCCTTAGAAGCGGATGTCAAACCTCCCCTTAAACTTGCTGCATAGCGTAGCTGGCTGATCCGGCAGCACTATCAGTGCATGCAAAATTGAGTGTGATTGAAAGGTTTAGCTTCTGCCCGTTTTCTCGGTCGTGGAGCATCGCCTTTTAGCTTCGGTGATGACATTTAGTGCGTGCATTATGCCGACTTCTGAACCGTCTTCTCGCGCCATTTCAAGCAATGCAGTTTGCACTTCAGGATCACGTGCGGCCTCGATGGCGTCGAAAGTAATCAAATGGTCTGCCGCATACGAATGCAATGGTCTGTCAGAACCTGTCATCGGATATCCGTTTATGTTGGCCTCGTAGAGGAAAGGATACGAAAGAAGGTGCAAAAGAGACAGGGTTAGAAAGTTGAGCGGGGACAGAGGGGACAAGCCCGGGGACAAGCCCGGGGACAAACCCGGGGACATGATCGGGGACAATCAGGGTCATAACAGGGTCACAGGTGGGGACAAAATTTTGACAGACCATTGCACCCACTTGGTGCGAGGGCTTGGTAAAAATGATCCTTTCTAAGAAGGGCGCACTTATACAAACTTTTGTTTGTGTGCATCGGTATCGAGATGTTTTGTCTCTGGGAGAGGCATCAGAAAAGTTTGCCCTGATCACTCTGCTTGAAGTCAAATCGTATCTTAGCAACCCGTCTACCAGCTTTAATCGGTCGCCATTTTATCTCCCAGTTATCTTTCTCAATCAGCTCTTTCACGGCGGGCTGAATAATTTTCGTTCGTATTTTTCCGAAGTCTGATTTTTGTTTCTCTGTGGCGTTCATAGAGGCTGCAAAGTCTTCCACGCTGTATTCGGCCCACCCGGTAGTTTTGTAGCGTGTAAGAAGCTCTAGAAGGCGCCAGGAGTAGACTGAGCGCAAAGCATGGGCTTGCTGTAGCTGATAAGTCGTAAACTGCTTCTTGAGGCCAATTAGGGGTCGTTTGCGGGAGGGGGCGAAATCCTACGCTAAGGATTTAGGCCAGCGATATTCGCCGGTGAGGTTGATGTGTTCCCATCCCAGCGGTGAGACATGGGCGAGGAGATCAGGCGGGATGATGATGCCGTCCACGGCGCGTCTGTCCACGACCTCCCCGAGTTTCATGGTGTTCCAGAAGATGATGATGGCGGCGAGCAGGTTCATGCCGGCAATACGATAGTGCTGCCCTTCGCCTGAGCGGTCGCGTATCTCACCTCGACGATGGAAGCTGATGGCGCGCTTGAGGGCATGATGGGCCTCGCCCTTGTTGAGACCGATCTGAGCCTGGCGCTGGAGACCGGCGTCGAGAATCCAGTCGATCATGAACAGGGTGCGCTCGATGCGACCGATCTCCCGCAATGCGAGGGCCAGCTCATTCTGGCGCGGGTAGGAAGCGAGCTTGCGAAGAATCTGGCTGGGGGCGACGATGCCCGCTGCGATCGTTGCCGTGACGCGCAGGATGTCGGGCCAGTTGCGCTCGATGAGCGGTTCATTGATTTTGCCGCCAACCAGCGCTCGCACATTGGCGGGCGTCGCGTTGGGCGTGAAGGCATAGAGTCTTTTCTGAGAGAGATCTCGGATACGCGGTGCGAACCTGTAGCCGAGCAAGGAGCTGGCGGCGAACACATGATCGGTAAAGCCACCCGTGTCGGCAAAATGCTGGCGGACGCGGCGGCCTGCGTCATTCATGAGCAGCCCATCGAGTATATAAGGTGCCTCGCTGACCGTTGCCGGGATGACCTGGGTAGCGAAGGGTGCATATTGATCGGACACATGGCTGTATCCCTTGAGGCCTGGGACGTTGCCATATTTCGCGTTGATCAGATTCATCGCTTCGCCCTGCTCGGTAGCAAGGAAGAACTGCCCGTCGCTGGATGCGGATTTCCCTTGTCCCCAGAAGGCGGACATAGGCAGAGCGGCATGGGCTTCCACGATCATGGCGAGCGCCCGATCATAGGCGCTGCCTTCGACATGCCAGCGTGCGATCCGCAGCAATTCCCAGAAGCTGTGCGTATTGGTCGCCGCTGCCATCTTGCGTAGACCAAGATTGACGCCTTCCGCCAACAACACGTTCATCAGGCCGATCTGGTCGCGGCAAGGCACGCCAGTGCGCAGATGCGTGAAAGCCTCGGAGAATCCGGTTCGCTCATCGACTTCCAGCAACAAATCGGTGATCCTCGTGGACGGGAGCTGTTGATAGAGATCGAGTACGAGATCCTCAGTGCCTTCGGGTGTGTCAGCCTTCAGCTTGTCGATGTGCAGCTTGCCGTTCTCGATGATGCCGCCTGGGATCGTACCGGTTCGCGCCGCGCGGCCAAGCGCCTTCAGTTGTGTATCCAGTCGAGCCCTGCGCTCGGCAAGCCATTCGCCGGGTTGCAGCGGCACAGCGAACCGCGCGGTCTGCTCTATCGCCTGTGGCGGGACCAGGATCTGCTTGAGGTCGCCATAGCGGCGCGATTTTGCCAGCCATATGTCGCCGGACCGGAAAGCGTCGCGGATATGGAACAGCACCGCGATTTCCCAAAGTCGGTAGTCGCCGGCGGGCGCAGCGCGAAGATGGCGATGCCATTTGGAGTTGGGACGTAGAAAATCCATAGGAGGATCGGATTTGATCCCGCTCTGTAGCAGCGCGATAGCCGTCAGAAGAGGCTTGGCAATCGGCGCCGCCTGCATGTCGAGCAGGCGCAGCATCCTGGGCGCATAGAGGCGGAAGCGATGATAGCCGTCCAGCACACGGCTGAGCGGGTCGGCAGCGAGCACATTGGTCAACGCAGAGGCCGTGGCGACAAGGGTTCTGAACCGTTCCCAGCCTGGACCGGTGGTGATTATCCCGTCCAGGGATGCGCCATCGTCCTGCGCTCCAAGCAAAGCACCACCGATTTCAGCAAAAGACTTCAGCGTGTCCCGAACGGCCGCCTTTTCGTCGGCGATCTTGGTGCTGCAAAGGCGTTCGGAGACCCGATAGAGACGGCCTACGATGCGATCGTGGGTCTCCACGATGACATCAGCCAGAGATGACCGCCATTCCATGGTGCAGACAGCGAGGATTGCAAGCCGCCTGCCTTCGGGCAGATCGCGCATGCCGTCGGCGTAATAGCGCTCGCCCTGCCGGCGAAGGCGGGTCACACGATGCGCGGGAACGCCGTCCAGCAAATCTGCCGGAAGATCGAACTTGTGGAGATATTCCAGTCGATCCATCAGCCGATTGGCCGCCGCCGAATTTGCGCCAACTTCGAACTGTCGCAGCCATACGAAGCGGGTGATGCGACCATCCACCGTATTCTCTAACAGATGAGCCAAATTCTCGCTCAGGGCTGGTGTTATGCGATGGGCGATACGATCTTCGATCCTGCGTTCGGCCTTGACCAGTGCATCGGCACAAAGGCGCTCAATCGTTGAGAAACCGGGAAGGATTGTGCGGGTGCGGCGACACTCTGCAACGAAGCGACGGGCAAGATCCTCATTCGATGTCGCCGCCTCGGCTTCCCGAGCGATCCAATCGCGCAAATCCCGTGCGCCCCGCCCCGAAAAGGAGCGATAGCCGTAGATCCGGCGTAGGTCCGCCAGATGCTCATGCCGGGTCTCCTCGCGCGCGGCATAGAGGAGTAGATCGTCACGGCTCAGCCCGAGCTGGGCCGCGATGAAATCCGATACCTGTGCCGGGATCAGCTCGCCAGGGGTGAGTACCCGGCCCGGGTAGCGCAGGACGCACAGTTGCAGCGCGAAGCCGAAACGGTTGTGGGCGCGCCGGCGCTGGCGGATATGCCCGAGATCCTCATCGCTAAGGGTATAGTGCCGCAGCAGATCACCTTGATCGACCGGTAAGTGAAACAGCGCCTCGCGCTGTCGATCGGTCAGGGTCACGCGACGCGGCATACATGCTCCTTATTCTTTCCAAGGTAAGGTTTGAGATAGTTTGATTGCGATGCTGGTTAAGATACACAATAGTGCAAGCTTATGTGCTCATGTTCGTCACCGCTTCAAACCAACGTTTAAGAAACATGCTGATCGGATATGCCCGCGTCTCCAAAGCCGATGGTTCCCAATCCCTCGACCTCCAGCACGACGCCCTGCGTGCCGCCGGTATCGAGCCAGGTAATATTTATGATGATCGTGCATCCGGTAGCCGCGATGATCGGCCCGGCTTAGCTGCATGCCTCAAATCCTTGCGCGACGGCGATGTGCTGGTGGTCTGGAAACTCGATCGCCTCGGGCGCTCGCTCGCCCACCTGGTCAACACCGTGAAGGATCTGTCAGACCGCAGGATCGGCCTGCGTGTGCTGACCGGAAAAGGCGCTCAGATCGACACCACAACCGCATCCGGCCGCATGGTGTTCGGTATCTTTGCCACTCTGGCCGAGTTCGAGCGGGATCTGATCCGCGAGCGCACCATGGCTGGCCTTGCCGCAGCCAGAGCGCGCGGACGAAAGGGAGGGCGAAAATTCGCCCTGACCAAAGCACAGGTGCGTCTCGCCCAGGCCGCCATGGCGCAGCGCGACACGTCTGTTTCCGATCTGTGCAAGGAACTCGGGATCGAGCGCGTCACTCTATACAGATATGTCGGACCGAAGGGCGAGCTCAGGGATTATGGGAAGCGCGTTCTCAGCTTAGCGTAGGATTTCGCCCCCTCCCGCAAACGACCCCATAAAGCCTGTTTGTGATGATGACCTTTCACTGTCATCAGCCTCCAATAAAGTTCTGCCAGTTCAGGATCTGTTTTTCGTGCCGTATCAGCAGCAAGATAAAGTGCTTGTTTGATGCGGTTATTGCCACCCTGGGTCAGGGTCTGGCCCGCTCGCTCCACACCACCACTATCAGCCCTTCTGGGAAACAGGCCACAAAAACCCCGTAAATGTTTTTCAGAATGAAACCGCTCAATGTTCTGCAAGATACCAATCAGGGTCGGCGCGAGATGACGGCCGACACCCGGAATACTGAGCACAAGACCCTGTGGGTCGAGGTGTTTGTAGAGGTCAGCAATATGCCGCTCAAGATCTCCAACAGTCTGAATTTTCGCCAGAACATTCTTAATTTCCATCGCGATCTCGAACTGCAGTTCCGAAAAATCAATGTGTGTCCCATGAAGGTCCTGAGCGTATTGCGCCGCTTCACGCAACCCTGTGATCAGCGTTTCCACAAAGGGCCCACTGCGCGGATGGTTCCCTCCCGCATGGGCTGCAACATATTTGGCGAGCGTCGTACGACGCGCCTTCAAAACATCCGAGGGGTGAAACCATTTCTGCAACAGGGCCAAAGAGAGCCGCGTTCCTAAGTCGGGCAAGACTGCTTCAAGCCTGGGGGATGCCCAACGAATGAGATCAAGCAAACGCCGCCTGGCATCCGCGATCTCGTTCTGAAAGCGGCTTCTCTGTTTGGTCAGACGTTGAAGAGCGTGGCTTCGTGGATCCGGAATATGGACTGGATCAAGGCGTGGTCCACCAAATGATGGCATGGCCGCCAGGATCTGGGCATCAGCCATATCTGTTTTGGCGTGTTCGGAAAGGTAACGGCGTAGAGCCTTGACCCGCTTTCCCTTGACGCGGGCTACGGTGACGCCAGCATCCGCAAGGTGGTGGGCAACAGGAAACCAGCTCATACCGGTTGGCTCCATGATGGCCTGAATGTGGTCATCCGCCCTCAGCCCCATCACGGCAGTCTGAACAAAGGCGGCAAGTGAGGGCTGATCATGCCTGAAACGAATTGCACGGCCATTAGGGCGGCCATCGTCATAGATCTGAGCGAGGTGATCTCCGCGAATGGCCAGATCAATACCAATGGTACGGAATGTCATGGTCGATCCTTTCTGGTGAGGGAACCAACGCTGCGGTCACAGTCAGGTGTGTCATTCGTGGCCGATCAACTTCACTCAAAGCAGACGCCACAATCATGTTACTCTTGCCCCGTCAGCGCGGCCGGGCCGGGTTCATGCTTCACGGAGACGAGACGATCGGCGGATCTCTCAGGGATTTTAGCCCCGAACCGGCCTGGTTCATCCTGACAGTATAGACCCGGTTCCCGGCATGCCGGGAACCGGGTCTGATCCACAAGCACGTTTTCGAAGCCTGCGCTTCTCTGACTTTCTCCATGGCATCAAACCCGGCACCGCTATCGATACCTGCGATTTATAGCCAAAGAACGGGATGGCGAGATCGCTGGATGGCATGGTTCCATCATCCTGCCGCTTCGCCTTCGTGAACTTCAGTGTCCATCGCGCATGACGATCCTTGTGCGACAGCTTTGCGGGTTTGTCCTGCCAGTCTTCAGGAATACGTCCTTCCCGAAGATCGGCTTTCTCTGCATTGGTGTTCCGCTGCTTCGGAGCCGCTACCAGCGTGGCATCCAGGATCTGGCCTGACATCGGCAAATACCCGGCGTTGCGCAGGGTGGCATCAAAGCGGTTGAACAGCCCATCGATCGCACCCGCCTGGGTCAGACGCTTTTGACACAGCCAGACCGTTTTGGCATCCGGCACCCGATCTGAAAGTCCCAGACCAAGGAAACGCATAAAGGAGAGGCGATCGTTGATCAGATATTCCGTCCGCTCATCAGACAAATTGTTGAGCGTCTGGATCACCAGGATCTTGAACATCAGCACAGGATCAAATGGCGGTCGTCCGCCTTTGCTGCCGTCAGAATACGCCAGAGCCTTCTCCAGGTCAGGGCGGAAGACTTCAAAATCCACAGTCCGGGAAAATGCTTCGAGCTGATCACCAAGCCCGCTCAAGCGGGCAAGCCGCTCTTCAACGTCAAAAAATCCCGTCTGCTTCATACCGCCATTCCCTCAGTCAGAACCGGACGAATGGAATCACAGAGCTGGTTTCAAAACCAGCGGGTTTTTCGAACCCTCCACCTGGAAGAATTTTGATGAGCGTGTGGCTTCGTTCATTGTTGGGGGGCAGGATCGGTGGGAGTCCGCAATAGCTATGATGAAGGATGCCCGGCCTAAGCAATGGAGCGGTTTTATGTGGGAGGATCAGCTGATGCAGGATAATCACTCAAAGATCCAGGACTGTCAGATCGCAGCGACCCAGGCCGGACACCCGAAGTCTTGTGTGATTACGGTGAAGCCGGATGCACAGTAGTATTTGATGAGAAATAAATTTTCATAAGAAAAGGGCTTTCCCGGTAAGGAGAAAGCCCCGATTTTCACCTGCTCTGTTAACAGGGATCAAGCGGTCTGTTTTTTCACATCAGAAGTCTGATGAGTATTGAGCAGATAGGGGCCTGCGGCACGGATAGTCATGGAGAGAATGCCCATTTTACCGTGTGTCAGGTGATCACCTAACGGGAGCTCAGCATTCCCATTGGTCCATGCGCAGTCCGTCCAGTCGGTATCGTGCCAACCCGAAGGTTTTTCGTCCTGAAGGTGAGAAGTAATATCGAACTGCTGTTTGGCACATTGAAGCTGCACATCTGCTACGGCCACGCCCATATAGCGACGATCATCGACAAACGGGCCAATCACGTCTGATGGACGGGTAGAACGCGAGACGATCCGCACAGACTCTGTATTTGGTGGTAGCATGAAGCTGTAGTGATGCGCGGTCTTACGCATGGGACGGATCACAGCGCCTGTCTGAGTGATAAGATGTAGGTCAGGATCCGTTGTCGTTTCGATTTTTGTCGTCGAGATCTTGGTGCCCACAACACTGTTTTCACGCCATTCCAGAGCCCGGAAGAGCGGTTCTACAAAGGAGCGTTCCACGCCCAATGGCGCACCGGCATCATCGGCCCAGTTCTTTACCGCTCCGCGCAGAGTTGCGATTTTGCCTTCCTGACGGAAGGATGAACGGTTCCCGGTATCAAGATAGCTTTCTGTGAGCATGCCATCAGCGGTGATGACAGAATGCTGTTCTGTTTCTACGTGATAGTAATCGTAAGAAGTAATGGACTTGTCATAGAAGATAGACACACCATTGACCAGCATACGAACGGGGACAAAACGGTCTCTGAAGAACAAGCAATGTTCGGCAGTAATCAGCATGTCTTTATAGGGAACGCCGTCAGAGATCGCGTTCTTGATTACGCGGACCGGCCAGCCTGCCTCATCGTCGGGGAGGTCAAATCGTACTTTGCAGTGTCCTTTGCCTGTCCATATGACTGGACGAATGACATCCTGATTGTTTCGCCAGTCAAAAGTAACGACTTGATCGCCAATCTGGATATCTTCTACTGCAACATCACCTTTCGATGTACGGATCATGCTGCCAGATAGGAAGCAGACAAGGACAGCACTTGTTCCTAAGTGCCCTTTTGGAAATTCACGGATGAGCGTTTCGGCGTAGCATGAGGCTTCCCATGGCGATGTGGATCATGGCCTCTGCGACGTCGATCCGCTGTTCGTAGTCCTTCACAAGGCGACGCCAGCGGATCATCCAACCGAAGGTCCGTTCCACAACCCACCGACGCGGCAGGATTTCAAACCCTTTTGCTGTCTCTGACCGCCGGATGATCTCGACTGTGAAGTCGAGAAAAGTGGCCTTATCCATCAACTGGAGGCGGTCATAGGCTCCATCGGCAAACAGGTGCTTCACCCAAGGCCAGCGTTTACGAATGGCATCAAGGATCATCTGCCCTCCTGCACTGTCCGAAATATCGGCTGTTGTCAGCTGAACCAGGAGAAGGCGGCCATCCGTATCAACTGCGATGTGACGTTTCCGACCGACGATCTTCTTGCCTGCGTCATAACCACGTGTCTTTGCGTGGGGTGCCTTGATACTCTGGCTATCAATGACACCACCCGATGGACTGGTTTCGCGTCCTGCCGCTTCACGATCGAGCATCAGACAGACATCATGAATGGTCTGGAACAGGAAACGGCGCATCAGCCTGCGGAACCACCAGTAAACCGTTTGCCATGGGCCAAAATGAACCGGAAGCATCTCCCAACCGCAGCCTGAGCGCACGAGATAGCGCAGAGCATTGATGATCTCACGGAAATCGGTTGTCCGTTTCCGACCACGCCGGTTCGCAGGGGGCATCAGAGGCGCTATGCGCTCCCATTCCTCATCTGTCAGATCAGACGGATAGCGTTTCGTCTTGCGTGTAATTCCGGCCATGCGGCCTCGTTGTGCTGGCGTCCACATCCTGCCTTTGAATCACGCTCAAAACCTCTTGAAAACCTATCATAGCGAATTTCCAAAAGGGCTCTAAGCTATTGGTCGGAGAAGCGCTGATGTACAGGTTTCCACCACTTTCTTGTTGATACAGAGAGTTATTGGAAATGGTATAATCACCAGAAACTTTAACAGTAATCCCATTATCTGTTGTAATGCTTGTTGTCTTTGAAGTGCTGTCATATGTTGCATTTGTAACTTTACCAGATCCAGGTATTTCTATAGTAGATCCAGTGTTTCCAAAGCCGTGAATATTACTGAAAGTTAAAAGTGTTACACCACTAGCTGGTGTAATCACCAAGGTGCCGCCACCATCACCAAAGGTGATAGTTGAGCCGCCTAATGCACTGATTTCTGATGTTGAGAGCGTTCCTAGATTTATGGTGCCGCCGTTCTCAATTGTATAACTATTTCCGCTTAGAGCAGAAATAGCGTTATCTCCAGTAATATTTATAGTCCCACCATTGGCGGTAAAAGAAGATCCCGTTAAGGCAGCAAGAACGGTTGATGAAACATCAACTGTAACGTTTGCACCGTCTTTTGCCGTAACAAAATAGGGGTTAGCTACACTTGCTAATGAAGGTGCAAACGATAATGTATCGGTAATATCTCCGGTAAATGTTACTCCTGCTCCTCCTGCGGAAGCCACTCCGAGAACCCATCCTACGGGAAATAATGTGTAGCTACCACTGTCTGTTACAGTATTATTATATCCATAGAGAGAACTCATTTTCATAACTCCCTGATTTGCGCAAATGCTGCAATTGGCATTTTGCTCCGTTTAAACTACCGACAATGTTTAAGTTGTAAGAACAAAAAAAGCAACAAAAAACACATATTGTTAAATAAGTAACAACAAAATATTTTGCGCAAATCAAGATTTGAGTTGAAAATACACGCAATTCTTAATGAACGGAAAGATTTCGTTCCAATCAGACTATAGTCTAATTGGGACAAGCCGGAGCCACGGTGTATCAAGGACTGCATGGTGGTTTTTCCGGGAGGGTTCAAATGGGACAGCGCGCGGTCATCTATTGTCGGGTTTCTACGGCCGATCAGTCATGCGTGCGCCAGAAAGACGAGCTGAAGCGGTTTGCCGAACGCGCGGGCTATGAAGTGTCTGGCATCTTCATGGAGACAGGATCTGGCGTCCGGGTGGATCGGGCCGAGCGTCGAAAGGTCATGGCACTGGCCCAGGCTCGTGAAATTGACGCCATTCTGGTGACGGAGCTGTCCCGCTGGGGGCGCTCGACCATTGATCTCATCTCCACGCTTCAGGAACTGGAGAGCTATCGTGTTTCCCTGATTGCTATAACGGGAATGACGTTTGATCTGGCGACACCACATGGACGAATGCTGGCGACGGTTCTGGCCGGGATTGCGGAGTTCGAGCGGGATCTGATCAGCGAGCGGGTGAAGTCTGGTCTGGCCGCTGCCAGGGCGCGCGGGAAGGTTCTCGGCCGACAGAAAGGACAGCGGCCAAAGTCTGATCGTCTGGCTCCGAAGGTTCTGGCGCTGGTGGCAGAAAAGCGGAGTTATCGGTGGATCGCCCGTGATCTAGGAATCAACAAGAACACTGTTGCTGCCATTGTGCAGAGAGATAAGATGAGGCCTTCTCTTCCCTCGTAGAAAGTGTATACAGGTATAAGATTATACGTGTAGAGGTGTAGCATGAAGGTTCTTGCTGTTCTTTCGCAGAAGGGCGGTGTCGGAAAAAACGACGCTTGCAACCTGTCTCGCTGTCGCGGCTGAGCAAGCGGGTAAGGTTGTTGCTATTATTGATTTGGACCCACAGGCGACAGCCTCTTTCTGGAAAGACGTACGCCAGCTCGATACACCGGCTGTGGCTTCAATTCAGCCGATACGTTTGCCTGCAATGCTCAAAGCCTGCGCGGATGCGGGTACTGATCTTGTGATTATCGACGGAGCTGCTGTTGCGCGTGATGTAGCTTATGAAGCGGCGCGGCATGCTGACTTCGTTCTCATTCCGACGAAGACGGCCGTGTTCGATACAATGAGTATGACACACACATTGGATGTGGTTCGTCAGCTCGGTAAAGCGTTCGCTGTCGTTTTAACTTTTGTGCCCCCCCAAGGGCAGGAGACAGGGGATGCCATTAAGGCCGTGACCGAATTGGGAGCAACGGTCTGTCCGGTGACAGTAGGAAACCGCAAGGCATTTTTCCGTGCACAGGCGGCGGGACAGGCTGTGCAGGAATTCGAAGCACATGGGCCAGCAGCAAACGAAATCAAGCGTTTATACGAGTATACAGATATACAATTATACAAAAATCGGGAGGTAGTGTGATGGCGAAAAGCAATACGCTACAAGCGATGCTTGATCGCGCCAAAGGTAGTGGTGAGGCAATGCCAGCCCCTTCCCTGAAGCCAGATATATCATCCCGTAAACCTACGCTGAATGGTCGGAAGGGGACCAAGTTGATCGGTGGGCATTTTTCTCCTGAAGTCAGCACCCAGCTTCGTATTATCGCGGCCGAAGAGGGAACGACGGTTCAGGGTTTGCTTGGAGAAGCACTGGACGATCTGTTTGTGAAGAAAGGACGAAGCCGGATCGTTAGCGGTTAAGTATACATTTATACACGTATGCAATTATACACGTAGGCTGTGTCTAGCGTATAGGGTTGCGTTTGTGTCGGTTGCGGCAGAATCCAACAAATGCGGCACTGGGGTTTTGCAACTCTGGTTGTCCACTATCATTCCACCATGACACCCATTCATCATAGAGTGCGTAGACATCATATCCTGGAGCAACTCCTCTAGCGTCATGGAAACCCTCGGGATCGACAAATGGTTTCTGGAGCTTTGGCTCTATTACCTTGACGGTGTCCATCGTTTCCCGATTACGGAAAGTAACTGTGTTGCTGTTTATTTCGACAGCATAATCAGGCAAGTGGTTATTGATTGCCAAGTCACGGAGCATTGAGCGAAATACGCGAATATGGCTACTGGCCCCAGTTTTTTTCTGTAAAATTTCTATAGAAACAACCCATTTTTCCTGAGCGCCACAATGCTTGCGTGCAAGTTCGTATATTCTCCGTTCAAGTGGTTTGCGTAAACGGAAATAATCGCGATGTAATGTCAGTACACTTCGGCCTTCGATCATTCTGAATAGCCATTCGGATAGCGTTACCTTAATTTCGGACATTTGTCCGGAATTGGTCTTACGGATAATTCGCCATTCATTGATAAGGCCAAAGCCTTCGGTGATTTCTTCTCCATCAGCTTTGATGTTGGTGGTGATCCGTGTGCCTGCTAAGCGCTCAAATGCGCTCCGAAGCCGCTTATAGCCATCACCATCGGTTTGACGGTTGGTCCACACCAATAAATCGCGTGCGGTAAGGTGGAGAGTTCGATTTGGCTGCTCACCTTGATTCATTTTCGCGATAAGCTGCGAAATGCAATAGATAAGGATATCCTTGTCATGGATCGTCGCGAGCCCTTTGACGCTCGGAACGATCTCAACTGTATTGCCATTGTGCTCATATCGGAAAATGCGTCGATCAGGTTTAGTGGCAAGCGAGAAAATTGGATGTTCCATCGAGGCCATATCATCTTTGGGGATGGCATCAAGGACATCACAAATAAAAAGATCTGGTATCGGATATCGTTCCGGAAGTAGAACGGAACGTCCATCAACATTCGGGGTTTCACTGACGGTAATTGCCAGTTCGGGGTTTCGTTGACGGGTTGCTTTGATTCGGGGTTTCATTGACGATCAGTTTAGGTTCGGGGTTTCATTGACGCAAGAGCTAGATTCGGGGTTTCGTTGACGCAGATTCGGGGTTCTGGAGTCACTAGATTCGGGGTTTCGTTGACGCAAGCTGCCCCAAAACATTGTTTTTGTATTTTATTTTCAGTCAGTTACGTTTTTGTGGAAAACCCTTAACACTACTTTTAACACATAAATTAACACTCTAAGCCTGTGGATAACTTTTCATTCTCTGTAATTTTCAGCCAAATGAACCCAAGCACCGCCTCTTGGGGGCTCCGCCCCCGCCGGCTCGCGGCCTACGGCCGCCCCGATCGCGCTTCGCGCGATCTCCCACCCGGCATCCCCCTGCTCGCCCTTTCAGGGCTGCGCTAAGCAGACACGCCTACGGCGCGAAATCATAATCTGACGATGCGTTCCCGCATCGTCTCTCCATCAGCACCTTCCTCTCCCGCGTCGGCGCCTTCGGCGCCCTACGAGGCTCCCGCTCCGCGCTCGCCCAACGCCTGCAACACCAGAAGAACCGGGCAAGACCGTAATCTGCTCAAGACACACCGGTGTTCAGGCGATCATTCAGCAGCTCACGTGTTGCAACATACCCGTCAGACGCCACAGGATGGCCGTACAGGCGTTCCCGTGTGTGGTGGCTGGTTTGGTGGGCAGTAACGGGAATTGCGCTTTGTGCGGCCTCCCAGGGCGCTCTGCGGGCCTTGCCGGGGATTGATAGGCTGGCCATTTCCTGTTCGTCCGTCCAGATATTCTGCTCCTGACCTTCGGCGGGATGGTTCTAATTGAAAAACCCAAGCGTTAGGGATATTGTGCATTATGCCGACGCTTCTACGCATCAATGAATTTCGTGTCGTGATTTACACGGCAGATCATGTGCCAATGCACGTTCACGTTATAAACGCGGATGGAGAAGCGGTGATCGAAATTGGCAGGAAAGCCCGCCTGATATGGGCAGGTGGCATGAAAGATAAGGTCATACAGGAAGCCCTTGTCATCGTGCAGGACCACGCTGAGATGCTGACTGAAGCATGGGAGACGATACATGGCGAATGACATGAACTATCAAACCGCTCGTGAAGCAGACACGCTTCATCGAGCAACAGTTCCTCATGCGGTCTCCGCCCGGTTGATCCGTGCGCGCCGCGCCCTTCATGTCACCCTCTCCAACGGTGTTGAAATGAGCGTGCCGGTGGATCTGCTACAGGATCTGCACGGCGCTTCACTGAATGATCTGGCCGAGATCGAGATCACCCCGCTGGGGAATGGCCTTCACTGGCCACGTCTTGATGCTGATGTCCTGGTCGAAGGTATGATCCACGGTATCTACGGTTCCCGAAGCTGGATGGCAGCACAGATGGGACGTGTGGGCGGATCATCCGCCAGCCAGGCAAAGGTGGCGGCTGCACGCCGGAATGGTGCGAAAGGCGGTCGCCCCAGAAACGTCGCGTAAGGAAGACTGCTGATCACTGTGAGCTAGACAGGCCGGTGAGCATGGTGGTTGCTGAAACCGCAAAAAGTTATTACATTAGTAATAACATTAGGGGGAATCACTATGGTCGAGCTGAAAGTGCGAAAATTCGGGAACTCACTCGGGGTGGTGCTGCCCAAGGAAGTGATTTCACGGTTGAACACCCAGGACGGCGCGCCCCTGTATCTGACCGAAGCACCTGACGGCGGATATCGGCTCGTACCCTATGATCCTGACTTCGAAACCAAAATGACAAAGGCTGAGGATATTATGCGGCGCTACCGTGATACGCTGCATGTTCTGGCTCAATGACAGCCTTCGTCTGGATAGACGAACGGGATACCCTGATCCTGCATGATCGGCTGTTGGGGGTGCATGGTGGCGCTTCCGGCGTACGGGATGCAGGTCTTCTGAAATCCGCGCTTGCCCGGCCACAGCAGCATGCGGCTTATGCGGATCCGCTGGATCCAGTGCATCTGGCGGCCGTCTATACGGCGGGTATCGTCAAAAACCATCCTTTCATCGACGGGAACAAGCGTACGGGCTTTGTGCTCGGTGTGCTGTTTCTGGAACTGAACGGCTATCGTTTCACGGCAGCCCAGGAAGATGCAGCAAATGCGGTTCTCGCGCTGGCGGCAGGTCAGATGGACGAACTGGGCTATGCGGCATTCCTGACCGCCAATGTCGCATCCGAAAGGGTATGACGGTAAACGAGGAACGCGATGAGTGTGCTTTTTTCGTTTCCTGAGGTGGTTCTGGCGACATTTGTCTTGATGGACCAGACTAATATGACTAAGTCTTTTTTTGAGTAAACTCAGGAGGCTTTCGCCATGCGCACGGTCAACATCCACGAAGCCAAGACCCATCTGTCCCGGCTGATTGACGCGGCCATGAAAGGGGAAAGCTTCATCATTGCCAAAGCCGGCCGGCCGATGGTGCGGGTCAGCCCGATTACGGCTCCTGAAGAGTTACAGCAACGGCGTCTGGGGTTTCTTGCTGGAAAAATCCGGGTGCCCGAAGATTTTGATCGCATGGGACAGGACGATATTGTGTCTCTGTTCGACGGTCCGGCATGAGGCTTCTTCTGGATACCCATCTGCTGCTCTGGGCAGCCGGAGAGCCTGACAGGCTGTCAGCACGGGCGAGAACCCTGATGGAAGATCCGGGCAATGATCTGGTCTTCAGTGCGGCCAGTCTCTGGGAGATCACCATTAAGACCGGGCTGGGACGGGCAGACTTCCAGGTCGATCCTCATCTGCTGCGACGCGGTCTGATCGAAAACGGTTATGAGGAGTTACCGATCACCAGCCAGCACGCCTTGGCAGTCGGACAACTGCCAGATGTGCATCGGGATCCCTTTGATCGGATCCTTGTGGCACAGGCCACGGTGGAAGGATTGCTTCTGCTGACCCATGATCCGCTGGTAAAGGCTTATCCAGGCCCAATCGAAGCAGTCTGAAGGAGATCGACCAGTATGAGCTACAAAAATAGGTCCATGCCCTCGCTGCACAGTGACGAAGCGGCCGAGGATTTCGTCGCGACCGTCGATCTGACCCGGTATGACCTGTCCGGTTTCAAGCCCATGCGCTTTGAGATCGAACCCAAGGCGGCCGCCCTCAACATGCGCCTGCCGGCGTCCCTGCTGGAGACCGATGTCGGGGTCACGACACGAAAGTGTATTTTACGTACGCTTAGGGTGAACACCTACAGAACCGCCAGCATTGGGGTTCAAGCGACAAGCAGGGATGCAGGCACCCGAAGCGGTCGTAACGCGTCGACGTCGGGTTGTTCATCGACATTCCAGCGATAGTCCCCTGTCAGAGAGATATGCTCCCAACCGAGGGGTGCAATATGCCGCGCCAGGTCATAGGAAATGCCGAGCGTTACGATGGAAGACTGAAGATAGCGCGTATTCCATAGGATAACCGCTGCCACCAGCAGGTTCAGACCTGACGCCCGATAGGCCTGATTTTCAAAACGCCGATCCCCTGTTCGCATCTGGGGTTCAACGTGACACCCATGACTATTTCACATGCTGACATCCCCCATATA
>NZ_CP149627.1:0-251772 GCF_037901235.1 Acetobacter sp. AC2005 | reverse complement strand
GTTGATGTGGCCTTTCAGAAGCCACTGGCCGGTATGGTGATCAGCGGATCAGATCCAAATCTGCGGGGCGTGCTTGAAAGTACGAAAAGACATACTGGTTTTTCCGATCCGGATCAAACGATCATGCGCCCATTCAGGTCATCGCCCTCTCACACCCCTACCGGTTCCATCCGCGGGAGCCGAGCCATCGCTCAGGCTGCCACGGACAGGGCCGGATCCCGATAATCCTCCTGTTTCGTTGCCATGGCCCAGATTGCCCTTGCCATCCTGTTGGCCAGGGCAATCGCTACCAGCATACGGGGCTTGCGGGCCAGCATCCGTGCCAGCCAGCTTCCCGGTGCTGGGCCCTTGCGACTGGCCCAGTTCACCTGGGTCATGGCACCCATGATGAGAAGCCTGCGGATATCAGCCTGTCCGGCTTTTGATATCCTCCCCAGCCTTTCCTTTCCGCCAGATGAGAACTGCCGGGGCACCAGTCCCAGCCACGCAGCAAAGTCGCGCCCGCGCCGGAAGGTCTGCAGGTCAGGCGCAAAAGCCTCAACCGCAAGAGCGGTCAGAGGACCCACTCCAGGCATGCTCTGCAATCTGCAGGCGGTTTCACTTCCCTGGGCAAGCATCCTGATCTTCTTTGTTCTGGCATCAATTCGCACACTCTGCTCCGAAATCTGTTGCAGCAGATCAAGGCATTCCTGCCTTACAAGCTCTGGCAGAACTGCCTCATCCAGCATGGCCTCAATGCGTTTGATATGCGCAATCCCCTGTGGCACGACGAGACCGAATTCATACAGAACGGCACGCAGGGCATTCACCAGTTCCGTGCGTTGGTGCACCAGACGCTCGCGGGAGCGAAAGAGAACGCTTCGGGCCTGCTGCGCTTGAGTGCGCGGTTCGACAAAGCGCATTTCCGGCTGACGGGCCGCAATGACGATCGCTTCCGCGTCGGCAGCATCGTTCTTCTGCCGCTTCACGAAAGGCTTCACATACTGCGGAGCGATCAGTCTGACCTCGTGACCAGATGCCGCCAGTTCGCGGGCCCAGTAATGCGCGCTCCCGCACGCTTCAAGAACGACCAGAGCAGGCGGCTGCGTTGCCATGAACTGCATAAACTGCTGACGACGCAGCTTTTTGCGAAACATCACCTCGCCCGCACGCGAAGCTCCATGAACCTGGAAAATGGTCTTTGCCAGATCAACGCCAATCACTGTATCCTTCATCTGCCGTCCTTTCACGCGGTTGTTTTTACTCAACGACCATTCTGGCACATTGCGATGCCGTGCGGGGAGGACGGCAACCACCCCATCTGCGGGGACCATCTCCTCAGCGCTACCCTGCGCACGGCAGACAGGGACCCGGGGAAGGAAGCACTGGCAGACATCCGCCGGATCGTGGAGCAGATCAGGAGCCGTTGGCCTCGGGTGCGTATCCTGGTGCGTGGGGACAGCGGTTTCGCCCGGGACAGTCTGATGACATGGTGCGAAGACAACCACGTTGACTTCCTGTTCGGGCTTGCAGGCAACACCCGCCTGTATGACCGGATTGCCTCTTTGTCCGCTGAGGTTCGTGACGAAGCCGCCACGACAGGCAGAGCGGCGCGCGGTTTCGCCTCCTTTGACTGGATCACAAAGGACAGCTGGACGCGCCGCAGGCGGGTGGTGGCCAAGGCCGAATGGCGCCACGGCAACCGCTATCATCGCTTTATTGTCACCACGCTACCGCAGGGAATGTCCGACCCCCGCCATCTCTACGAACAGATTTACTGCGCACGCGGGGATATGGAAAACCGCATCAAGGAATGCCAGATGGATCTGTTCTCAGACAGGACCTCGTCCCACACCATCCGGGCCAACCAGCTCCGGCTGTGGTTCTCGGCCGCAGCCTATGTCCTGCTGACCGCTCTGCAAAGACTGGCCCTTGGCCAGACCAGCCTGGAGACGGCGACCTGTGGCACCATACGCGCACGACTGCTCAAAATCGCGACACGTGTAACGCTCAGCGTCCGTCGGATTGTCCTGTTCATGCCGGACATGTTCCCCTGTCAGCACGAATTCGCCCTCGCTCATGCACGATTGCGAAGGCTCCGGCAGGCCATCTGAAGAAACAGACAGTGCACAGACCACATAGCTTCCACCAACACTGCCTTCTCAGGCCGTGACACCCTCACTGCGTTCAGAACCCGCCGCCAGAAGCAGAATATCGTCAATATTCCAGATCGGGCTCCTGTGGGATGACTGAATTCTACAAAATGACCCGAAATTGCCTCAAGTGTGAGATGGGGTGGTTGCCGTCCTCCCCGCACGGCATCGCAATGTGCCAGAATGGTCGTTGGAAGAAACGACTGCGCGAAAGGACGGCAGATGAAGGATACAGTGATAGGCGTTGATCTGGCAAAGAACATTTTCCAGGTTCATGGAGCTTCGCGTGCGGGCGAGGTGATGTTTCGCAAAAAGCTGCGTCGTCAGCAGTTTATGCAGTTCATGGCCACGCAGCCGCCTGCTCTGGTCGTTCTTGAAGCGTGCGGGAGCGCGCATTACTGGGCTCGCGAACTGGCAGGAGCTGGTCACGAGGTCAGACTGATCGCTCCGCAGTATGTGAAGCCTTTCGTGAAGCGCCAGAAGAACGATGCTGCTGATGCGGAAGCGATCGTCATTGCGGCCCGTCAGCCGGAAATGCGCTTTGTCGAACCACGCACTGAAGCGCAGCAGGCGCGTGGCGTTCTTTTCCGGGCCCGGCAGCGTCTGGTGCACCAGCGCACGGAACTGGTGAATGCCCTGCGTGCCGTTCTGTATGAATTCGGTCTCGTCGTGCCACAGGGGATTGCGCATATCAGACACATTGAAGCCATGCTGGATGAGGCGGTTCTGCCAGAGGCTGTGAAGCAGGAATGCCTTGATCTGCTGCGACAGATTTCGGAGCAGAGTGTGCGGATTGATGTCAGAACAAAGAAGATCAGGATGCTTGCCCAGGAAAGTGAAAACACCTGCAGATTGCAGAGCATGCCTGGAGTGGGTCCTCTGACCGCTCTTGCGATTGAAGCTTTTGCGCCTGACCTGCAGAGCTTCCGGCGCGGGCGCGACTTTGCTGCGTGGCTGGGGCTGGTGCCCCGTCAGTTCTCATCTGGCGGAAAGGAAAGGCTGGGGAAGATATCAAAAGCCGGGCAGGCTGATATCCGCAGGCTTCTCATCATGGGCGCCATGACCCAGGTGAACTGGGCCAGCCGTAAGGCCCCTGCACCGGGAAGCTGGCTGGCACGGATGCTGGCCCGCAAGCCCCGTATGCTGGTAGCCATTGCGCTGGCCAACAGGATGGCACGAGCCATCTGGGCCATGGCAACAAAACAGGAGGATTATCGGGATCCGGCCCTGTCCCTGGCAGCCTGAGCGATGGCTCGGCTCCCGCGGATGGAACCGGTAGGGGTGTGAGAGGGCGATGACCTGAATGGGCGCATGATCGTCTGATCCGGATCGGAAAAACCAGTGGATTTCTCTGTGCTTTAAAGCACGCCTGTGAGATTTGGATCTGATCCGCTGATCACCATACTGGCCAGTGGCTTCTGAAAGGCCACATCAACAGGCCTTACAGAAGACCGCACACGATCACACGTCAATATGGGTCAGAAAACTCTTGCATAACGGACGGCAACCATATGTGGACGGCTCCCCCTTGCAAGGGGCTAGGCAAGAAAATGATCGGATCTTTGCTTCCATATGTCCGGCCTGTTGATGCGGCCATAGGGTCGCTGGCCAAGATGGCTTCCGCAGCGTGAGCCCCAAACACAGAAGAAGCGGTCTTTGATGACCACTGGTTGCCACGGGTTTTCTCACGCCATGGATCGATCGATCACACCATCTGCTCTATTACTTGCAAGCCACGACCTCAGCTCGGCACGAGAGCGTCAAATGTCAGCGCATCGTGCCAGGCTAAGCTCAAACAGCAGCTGCGCCGGGTTGCTGCAGAAGGCGCTTATAGTGTTCGCCGCTGACCATCAGTTTCCAGGCAATCCGCGCAATCTTATTGGCAAGGGCCACCGCTGCGAGTTTCGGTTTTTTGCGCTCCAGCAATTCACGTAACCAAGATGAGGCATTCTTCCCATTGGTCCGCCGGGCATGCGACACGACTGCGGTCGCGCCAACCACCAGCGTGCTTCGCAAGACCTCATCGCCAGCGCGTGTGATTCTGCCAAGCCTTGTTTTTCCACCGGTTGAGTGATCCCTGGGCGTCAATCCGATCCAGGCCGCAAAGGCTCGACCCGATTTGAACAGATGCGGATCAGGCGTTTTCATCATCAGCAGCGCTGCGCCGATCGGACCAACGCCCGGAATTTTCGCAAGACGCTGACTGCATTCGTTGGCGCGGTGCCATGCCATCACCTTGCCCTCAAGCTGTTCGATTTCACCTTGCAATTCAGCATATTCCTTTGCGTGAAGGGCAAACAACTCGCGCGTCAATGTGGGCAGGCTTTCGTCCGCAGCGATCCGATCAAGGAGTGCCTCAATCCGGCACATGCCTTTGGGCGCCGTGATCCCAAACTCGGCAGCATATCCCCGGATCGTATTGGCGAGCTGTGTGCGGTTCCGGATAAGTCGTGCCCGCATTCCAATCAGCATCAACGCTGCCTGCTCTTCCTCGCTCTTGAGCGGGACGAACCGCATTGTAGGCCGACTCATCGCTTCACAGAGGGCTTCCGCGTCGGCGGCATCGTTTTTCCCGCGCTTGACATAAGGCTTCACGAGCTGCGGCGCGATCAACTTCACTGTGTGTCCCAGATACGAGAGCACCCGCCCCCAGTAATGGGAGGCGCCACAGGCCTCAATCGCGATTTCAATCGGGGGCAGTTTCTCAAAAAACTTTACCATCTCCCGGCGGGATAGCTTCCTGCGCAAAACAGGCTGCTCCTTCGCGTTTACACCGTGCAATTGGAAAACACTTTTTGACGTGTCCATGCCAATACGGATAATTTGTTCCATGGGTGGCCTCCTCTGTGAGTTCTGCAACGACTTCACCTTGGCACATCGCGATGCCGTTGGGAGCCGTCCACCCCATCACAGAAGAAATCCGCGTCGATCATCTCGAACGGGAAGGGCTTCGGATTGAGGCAGTTCCTGTGCCATCTCTGTCGCCGCCAGCGCTGGTCGCGGTGACTCTGGCCGCGTTCCTGGCTGCACGAGAAAGAACAACCTTGGCAGAAATCATGCAAAACGTGATCGACGTGCCGCCAGAAAAAGAGCTGCTTGTTATGCTCAAAAATGCAGGATGGGAGTCACGAAGGACTGCCACCGGGCGCTTCTGGGTGAAAACCAGGGGGTGAATAGCTGACATCGGATACGTCCGTCCGGCTTGGATGGGCGTATCCGATGAAAGGAAGGCCCTGACACGCCGGACCAACACTGGGCGATTGCGCTTCCTGAGGGAGAGCCATAACCTGCTTCCATGACTCGAAATCCCTCTGAAAAGCCCAAGTCCCGTGCCTCAGCGAAAGTCGGCACGACTGTCACGAAGGATAATCTGAAGGCGCTTGGTGCGGACCGACTTGCGGATCTGCTCATCGAACTGGCAGGGCAGGACACCGCACTGACCCGCAGGCTTCGCATGGCGCTGACAGCGGTTCACGCGAAGGATAAACTCGGCAAGGAGATCGAAAAGAGACTGCGCACGATCCAGCGTTCCCGTGGGTTTCTGCCCTGGGACCGGATCCGTCCTCTGGCTGCTGAACTTGATACCTTGCGGCAATCCATCCTGGGTGACGTTGCCTCTGCCGATGTCGGGCAGGCCATTTCAGCCATGAGGCTGCTTGTGGAGATTGCCCCATCCGTCTACGAGCGCTCGGACGACAGTTCCGGATACCTGTCGGACGTCTTCCGGGAGGCCGCTTCTGATCTTGGCGTTCTCTGGGGACGACAGGCCAACCGGGATCCCGCCATCGTTGTCACAGACCTTCTTACGCTTCTCGATGATGACGGGTATGGCACCTGTGATCGTCTGCTCGCCGCGTGCGGCACGGCATTAGGCGAAACGGGCGCAGCCATGCTCAGAACTATGCTTCTGGCACGACTGCGCGACCTTCCTGCGTCAAAGGGGAATAGCGATTATCATACCGACATCGCGCGTATGCAGGTGATCAGGCACCTGCGGGATCTTGCGGATGCCATGGGTGACGTTGATGCGTATAGTGAAGCTGTCAGCCTGAGTGACCGCCAGTATGCCTATACCGGCGACGTCGCACGCCGCTTGCTGGACAAGGGGCGCGCCCGGGAGGCACTTGACTGGCTCGACCGGGAAACTGAAGAGAACTCTCGCTTTTACAAGGAAAACGACGATCTGCGGATTGAAGCATACGAGGCCGTTGGAGACCGAGACAAAGCTCAGGCTCTGCGATGGAACGTTTTTCGGGAACGCCTGAGCCTGCCGCACTGGAAAGCCTATCAGCGTCATCTCAGTGATTATGATGCGATCGACGCCGAAGAGCAGGCACTCGATCACATCCGGAATTTCCCGAATAGAAGCGTGGTCCTGTCTACTCTTCTGGAATGGCCCGCTCTCGACGAAGCTGCCCGTCTCGTGCGGCATCATACAGCGGAACTGGACGGACGGGACTACGGGACGCTGCGTCCGGCAGCGGAACGTCTATCTGAAGCTTATCCCAACGAAGCGACGCTGCTCTACCGTCTGCTGGTCGAGGCCGTGCTGGACAGGGCGCTTTCCCGTTACTACGCCTATGCCGCAAAGGATCTTGCGTCCTGTCAGCGACTTGCACCCATGTTGACCATGGCTGAAGGCATGGAATCCCATGAAACGTTCATGACCCGGTTGAAGGCTTCACATAAGCGCAAACTGGGATTCTGGTCATTGATCGCCGTGCCCTGAGAGCAGGGTTGGGGGAAAATGGTCTGGCCAGTATTGCGAGCGAATTCCATTGTTACCCGGCAAGAGTTTGGATATACTGTCGGCATATCCCAAATGGAGGTTACGATGCTCACCCGCACGACGCTCTTTCTGTCCAATCGCTCTCAGGCCGTGCGTCTTCCCAAAGCGGTTGCGTTTGACGCCAGCCTGAAAGACGTCGTGATCATCCCGGACGGTGCGCGTCGCATAATCGCGCCCGCGAATGCCGCTTGGGACGATTTCTTTGCCGCGCCGGGCACTCCACTGCCTGAGCGTGATCAGCCGAGGATGCAGGAACGCGAAAGCTTCTGATGCTTCGTTATCTTCTGGATACAAACTTTTGCATTCGTGTCCTGCGTGATCGTCCGCAAGGCTTGCGTGAGCGTTTCAATGATAACGCCGAGGCGCTCTGCATCTCGGATGTCGTGCTTTACGAACTTCTCTATGGAGCCGAAAAATCTCACGATCCGGCAAAGATTCGACGTGAGGTTGAGCATTTTGCCGCACGTCTGTCTGTTTTGCCGTTTGATGATGACGCCGCAGCCCATACAGCGGAAATCAGGGCAGAGCTGGAAAAGCGTGGCTGTGTCATCGGCCCATACGATTTGATGATTGCCGGGCACGCTCGAAGCAGGGGGCTTGTCGTTGTGACTGGAAATCTACGAGAATTTACGAGGGTAGATGGGTTGCGATCTGAGGATTGGACGGCCGGTTAAGGGATAAGTGGAGCTTCTGCTTCGGCTTCTGCCTCATGTCAGACGTAACAGGAATTGCTGGAGTTTTCTGAAAGCAGGCATATAGCGAGATGATAATATGCGCATGGAAATGTGTATAAATATGTGCTATGTTTCAGTTCTCATGTAAATAGGATCAAAGCTATGGTTCGTGTGCACTCCACCAGCCCGTTGCGTCGTCCCACTAATGTGACGTTACCTGCTCAGTTACTCGAAGAAGCCAGATCGCTTGATCTCAACATATCGCAGGCCTGCGAACAGGGGTTGAAGTCAGCGATCGCTTCGGTTCGTGCTCAACAATGGCTCGCAGAAAATCGCTCCTCTCTTGAAGCATCCCGACAGTATGTCGAAAAGAATGGTCTTCCTCTGGCGGATTATCGGAACTTCTGAATGGCGCGTTTTGATGTGTATTGTTTGGCCGGACGAGGTGAAGCGCGTTTCGTTTTAGATGTGCAGGCAGACCTGCTGGACGAGTTGGGCACCCGCATTGTGGTGCCGCTTTTATCACAGAAAGTGGCACCCAGGCCGGCAAAGAGACTGAATCCGATTTTCGTAGTCGATGACCAGTCGTTCGTTATGATGACACAGTTTGAATTGCCCCGGGTTTTGTGGAGACGTTTTTTATCTGATTTAAGCGGCTAATGCATGTGATTTCTGTTGTGCATAAAAGCGTGCCTCAGCTTCTGCTGGCGGGATGTTTCCAATGGAGGACAGGAGCCGCCGATTATTGAACCAGTCGACCCATTTAAGTGTTGCCAGTTCAACAGCTTCCCTGTTTTTCCATGGCCCCTGCCGATAGATGAGTTCGGTTTTGTAAAGTCCGTTAATGGTCTCTGCTAAGGCGTTATCATAGGAATCCCCAACACTGCCGACAGAAGCAACGAGCCCCGCTTCAGCCAGTCTTTGCGTGTAACGAATGGACACATATTGACAGCCGCGGTCGGAATGGTGGGTCACTTTTCCCTCAGGTCGCCTCTGGCACAGAGCCTGCTCGAGAGCATCCAGCACGAAGTCGGTATGAGCCGTTGAGGAGACGCGCCAACCCACAATAACCCGTGCGAATACATCAATGATGAAGGCCACATAAACAAAGCCCTGCCATGTGGAAACGTAAGTAAAATCCGAAACCCAGAGTCTGTTGGGGGCAGGAGCATGAAACTGGCGCTGCACCAGATCCTGCGGACACGGACGTTGCGGATCAGGCCGTGTGGTTCTGACCCCCTTGCCACGAATGACGCCTTTCAGCCCCATCCGGCGCATCAGCCGCTCTACCGTGCAGCGGGCGACATCCAGACCTTCACGTCTGAGCTGATGCCAGACCTTGCGCGCTCCATAGACGCAGAAATTATTATTCCACACTCTACGGATGTCATCGCACAGTTCTTTGTCTTTCTGGCTGCGCACACACGGATTTTTCTGTCTGGCAACAGTTGCATAATAGGCAGATGGTGCAATCGACAGAACCCTGCAGATTGACCCGACACCATATGTCTGCCGGTGCTCCTCAATGAAGCGTGTCATGGCTTGAAGATGCGGTCGAGTTCTCCTTCCGCAAAATATGCCGACGCCTTACGCAGGATTTCATTGGCCTGCCGCAATTCGCGGTTCTCTCGCTCCAGTTGCCTGATCTTCTCTCGATCAGGCAGGTCACTCACCGCAGGCGCATTGGCCCGTTCATGCAGACGGGTCCATTTTGACAGCGTGTCAGGGTGAATATCCAGCTTTGGGGCGATCATCATCACTGCAGACCACCGCGAAGGATGGTTCTTCTCTTCCTCCAGAACCATGCGGGCTGCACGGTCACGAAACTCAGGCGGAAAACGCTTCGATTTATTGCTCATGAATTCTTCTTACCTCACGGGTCTTTCTGTCTCCACAAAACCCGGGGCAATTCAGTTTATGGCTGCTGTACCTGACCGTGATCTGAAAAAAGTCGTGACGTCATTGTCTCTTTATCAGGATGAAATCATCCAGGCTATTGATCTACTTTTAACTGGTTTCTGAGGGAGAGCCTTGGTCGGCTTCCGCCTCATCCAAGACATTACGAACGTCGTAGAACAATCTGCAAAGCAGACAAGAACTGACCAAATGTCTGTGCCTAGATTCTGGCAGGTAGCAGAGTGGTGGCTTTTAGAAATTAATTGGTCATTACGCGCCTCCTGTGGACGACGCTGCCTGAAGAGCTAGCGGAGCATAGTATAGGAATAAGGTCTGTCTAATCGGGCCATCTTTCATTAAAGATCTAGGGCTATGTAAAGAAACGTAAAACGTAAGGGAAGAGAGCAGAAATGACAGAACCAGATAGTCTCCGTCGAGGTGGAAAATTGCCACGAGACCGAGAAGGGTATGATGTAGGTACAGTTCGTGATGGTCACGGAAATATAATAGTCCGTCGACATGGTCCCCAAGGGGATGAGGACTGGGGGATTATGAGGTGGAATATAGATCTGGGGGAATATATATTTGAGAGCTCAAATGATGAAACTGCCGCTTCGGATGGCATTAGTGGGGATGAAGCTTTTGTTTTTGGCAAGGTTGTAATCAATGCGGGTGGTACACTACCTTGTTGGATTCCTGAATAAAAAATGAAAAACCAATAATATTGGAGGAAAATTATGACGGATACATTTGATATTTATATGCATTCTATTGCTGATCGCGATAAAATTTTGGAGAATATCTCATGTGCTTTACAAAAACCGGGAGCGAGCATTTTAGTTGATCGCCATGATTTTAGTAGATTGTTCGGGTACTCAAACTTCTGTGATGGCACGAGAGGTCTCGCAGAACAGTGGTTTAATAGCCTAAGTAGAGGAACGTTCGGTCACCTCAAAATTGATTATGCTTCACGAACCTCTTGGGGGAACGACCTTTTGTGTCTGAGTGTGTATTAAGCGGTAGCTTCGTCAGCATAGTAACTCTCATAACAGCAAAAGCGCGATATAGTTATACCTGACAATAAAATAACCTCTTTATCTCTCTTTTGCTTATCCCGGCCAAACAGCTTGTCTGCTCAGTGAGTGACAGTAGACAGGCTGTAGGCGTCCTCGTCTCGGACATACATAACGATGAACAGCTTTCCGCTTAGTCGACATGAGCAGCAAGGTGTATCTCGACCAAGTTGGGTCGATAGCAGAGCATCATTTTGTGAGGTCAAACGGCAATTGCTGACGCTTCCATACCCGAAACCGGTGGTGGATAACATCTGAGCGCTGGTGCGCAGAAAATATTCTGCACATAATCTACTAGATAAATGATGGGGCAATTAGGAGCTATCAATTGGCGAACGTGATTTGGGTAAACCATGGCTGGGCGGACTACTATCAAGGAGATGCAGTAGACGGAAACTATGCTTGGATTTCCGATGGTGGCGAGGGCCACGAAGCTTTCAATTTCTTGCCCGGCACCGATGGACGATATTACGGGTATGTGCCGCCCCAGGGGCGGTATGAGGGCTCTCCACACGACGAAACTGAGAGTTTGTGGACCGTTGTGTTCTTCGCCAAGCATGGCAATCAGAAGGGGGTCCATATCGTCGGCTGGTATGAAGACGCTCAATTGGTCGGAAAAAAAATGATGGCTCGGCGTTCGTGCGCCCGGAATACAAAGAGAAAACCGGCTTTAGGCTAGACACATCAGGCCAAAAATTTAGCTATTCGATTGTAGCCGATAAGGCTTTCCTTGTTCTTCCTAGTGATCGGACAAACCCGATTTCTCATCCCAACATCAAGCAATCTAAGTATTCGTACTTACTCCGTCCCGGCGAGAAAAAGCCGGCGACAGATGCAAAAGCCGAAATTCTTTCCGAGATCAACAAGCGTCTAACGACCCTACGAAAGGTCGCTATCACCCAGCCGAACCGAAGCAACGTTAAAACCAACATTGAGGACGATTCTGATCCACTAATCAATTTCGGAACCGCGGAGCAGCGTAAGAAAGTAGAAATGGCGGCTGAGGAGGCGGCCACGACGTACCTCGACGAACTCGGCTACACCGTCGTCAGGCGTTCTGACGAGAAAATAGGCTATGATCTGCAGGCCATCCCCAAAGATGGCGGACAGGATTTGTACGTTGAGGTCAAGGGCACATCGGGAAGCATTTCTCGGTTCTTCATGACCCCGAACGAGTTGTTGTTTTTGACTGCTAAGGGATGGCGCTTCGCGCTGGTGACGGACGCTTTGACCAAACCAGCGATCGAGTTCCTAGACCGTCGGCAATTCAAGGCGCGGTTTGATCTGCAGCCGGGCGTCTGGATCGGCGCGGCCAAGGAGAATTAAGCCAGCGTGTCCGTTTTCCTTTCACATCCCAGTTCAGGGGCCCCGCAAAGATCTGCGTGTTGTCTCTCTCCTAGGCAACGCGTGAAGATCAATCGTTTGACGTCTCGTTCATCGTGTCCACAATTGAGGATTCTTTGTCTTCCATTGAACTGTTCGAGAGAGCCTGGCGAAGATCAACTTTGAGATCGGAAGCCATGCTAAATATGTATTCGACTTTACTGCCAATGATGTCGTCGAGAAGATTAACCGCCATCGAGGCAGCTGCCTCGAAGGCAACCGGATTGTCAAACACACGAGGAACCACTGCCACGTTCGTATTTACATGGGCGATGTAGCGGTTACGATGCGACACTTTAAGATCGTTAACCAACGCACGGTACGTTTTGATCTTTCTGTTAAGATCGCTGGTACGCTTGGAATCTAGGCCTTCGCGTTTCAAAGCAGCAAACAGCGTTTGGAACGATCGATTGTTTCTGGTGTCGTCATCGAGTGCTGTTAATCGACTCACGATATCCCTGACAGCACTCTCCAGCAGAACCCAGTCCACTACGAACGCCTCACGGGACATTTTCCCGAGCCCCTCGAACCGACGGCGAGTCACATATGAGTATACTGTGATCAGCAGCCAGAGGACATCTTGCTTCAAGCCTTCGCTGATTATTTCGGATGAGTCGTATTCTTTTGCCATGGAGCTCAACATCTAGGGAGGCTAGCGCTATTTCTTTGTAAACGCGAAACTCGACCGTGACCATGTGGCAGTGATGAAAAAGTGTATCGACCAGATGTCCACGCCGATGATATGGGGACCAACGACTATAACTAAGTGCGCCGCCGACGAGCCGCCCCCGCAATCTCATCTACAGCTTTTATCAAGACCGGACGTTCGCTGAAGCGTATATGGAATACTGGTTCTTGTCGAAAGCTGCTAGGAACCTGAACGGTTACGAATCTCCGCTTTTGTTCATTTCTGCCCAATAGCCGCCATTCCGATTTCCCCCCAAATCTGCCTGTCGGCTTCACCAATTCAGCAGACAGGCAGTGCTCACCTCAAGTCAGACGAGGTTGTAAGCCTTCTGTTGTATTCCTCGTGAGGCTTCCCAAATTCATAGGAACTGCGTCTTTTAAGAAGGATCTGTCATGACCAGCCTGTTTGAGCCGATTGAACTGGGAAGCATTTACGCCAAAAACAGAATTCTCATGGCGCCGCTGACACGCGGTCGGGGCACCCGTGATCATGTGCCCACCCCCATCATGGCCGAATATTACGCGCAACGGGCCGGAGCCGGTCTGATCATCTCAGAAGCGGCCGGGATCAGCCGCGAAGGTCTTGGCTGGCCGTATGCGCCGGGCCTGTGGTCGCAGGAACAGGTGGAAGCCTGGAAGCCCATCACCGCCGCAGTTCACGCCAAGGGCGGAAAGATTGTGGCCCAGCTCTGGCATATGGGTCGGATGGTTCATTCCAGCGTGACGGGCCAGCAACCTGTGTCCTGCTCGGCGACAAAAGCGCCTGAAGCCCTCCATACTTACGATGGCAAGCAGGCTCCCGAAGTCGCCCGCCCTCTCACCAAGGAGGACATTGCCCGCATCCTGAACGACTACGAAAATGCTGCTCGCAATGCCCTTCAGGCAGGCTTTGACGGTGTGCAGATTCATGCCGCCAACGGTTATCTGATCGACGAATTTCTGCGGGACGGCACCAATCATCGTTCCGACGAATATGGCGGTTCGCCGGAAAACCGCATCCGCTTCCTGCGTGAAGTCACCGAACGCGTGATCGCAACGATTGGCGCGCACAAAACGTCAGTAAGGCTGTCCCCCAATGGCGATACGCAGGGCTGCATCGACAGTCATCCAGAGCAGGTTTTTGTGCCGGCCGCAAAGCTGCTGAATGACCTCGATATCGCTTTCCTTGAACTGCGCGAGCCCGGACCGAACGGCACGTTCGGCAAGAGCGACCAGCCCAAGTTGCATGGTCCGATCCGCGAAGTCTTCAGGAAGCCGCTGGTTCTGAATCAGGACTACACACGGGAAGAAGCGATCGAGACAGTCGCTACCGGTGTTGCGGACGCCATTTCGTTTGGTCGGCCTTTCCTCGCCAATCCGGACCTCGTGCGTCGTCTGGAAGACAATCTGCCCCAGAACAAGGACGATATCCGCACCTGGTACTCGCAGGGTGCAGAAGGCTATACGGATTATCCGCTTGCTCGCTGATACCCTATTTTTCCCGCAAGTTCCTTCCAATGGAAGGAACTTGCATTTGAACTATAGAAAATATTTAGCCGCCGACGTGATACTTGTCGTGAAGTAGGCGAAATCACCTGAATAGTTCTACTCCCTGCCATGAATGTGAACACTGCGAAAGGCTGTTTTCGGTAACTCTATCCCGATAGCCGACTGTCTGTTTCCCCCCCATAGCGGTCAAAGCGCACTAATTTTGCAACATCATTTCTGCCATCCCATCCAACCGTACCTTATGTCGTTCCCAGTCCGGCATGACACGCGCCAGAAGAGCCCAGAAGGCAGGTCCATGATTGTGCTCCTTCAGATGACACAGTTCATGCAGGATCACATAATCAATGCAGTCACGCGGGGCTTTGATCAGATGCGGGTTCAGCGTGATGGTCCCACCCGGTGAGCAATTGCCCCACTGCGTCTGCATCACCTGGAGCTTCAGGGCAGGGGGCGAGGTGACCCAGAGTGCTGACGGCAGCAGCGCATCAAGGCGGTTCCGAAACACATCCTGCGCCCGCGTAAAATACCAGAGTTCCAGCAGCTTCTGAATCCGTAAGGTATCGCGTTCCTGCACGGACACCTCCAACCGTCCACGCAACATCCGCACGGTCTCTGGCGCATCAGGCTGATGATGCACTTTCAACAGATGCCGCCGCCCCAGATAGAAATGGCTTTCCCCACTGACATACATGCGTGGCGTGGCATGTTCCTGCACCGCCCGGAAGTCCCGAAGCTTCTGCCATATCCAGCGGGTTTTCTGTTTTAACGCCCGTTCCAGATCGACATCGGGGGTGCCTTCGGGAACAACCACCTGCACAGTCAGGTCGGGATGCACCTTGATGCGCAATGTCGTTCCAGGACGAGCACGGGGCAGCAGTTCCACCCGGATATGCTCACCCCCATAGGTCAGAATACGCTGGTCCTTGCCGCCCATGCTTAGCCACGCACTGTATCAGCAGGGCCAGCCCGCATGATCTGGATAACCTGTTCAATGATCTCCTGCGCCTTGTCCACGCCAAAGCCCGCTTTCTGGCCCGTGCTGAACAGGAGCGGCAGCAGTTCCTTCCTGACCGCCTTTTCCATATCCGGGCGGCTGAGGGAGTTCTCCCGCACCGCCTTGTCCACGATTTTGTCGATCTCGAACGCCAGATCAATCCAGCGCCGTTTCTCCTCATCCGTCTGCTTATGGTTGAAGATGGCAGCGAGTGTTTTGAGGAATACGCCATAATAGGCCTGCGCATGGCGGTGCCCGTCAAAAACAGACGGGATGTTCTCCAGCTTGCGGTTGGCCACCTGTTCCTCAAACTCCTGGAACAGCATGAACTGCTTGAGCGGATGATCAAACAGGCTTTCCGCTTCTGCGATCACCTTGCGCAGCAGGGCCGAGAACGCTTCCTTGGCATAGGGGTCATCCTGCATCTCGTGGTCGATCATCTTCGTCACACGGGTGCGGATCAGATCGGTCTCATTACGGGTCTTTTCTTCGCTCCAGGTCTCAGGCTGGTTGTCTTCAGGCTTCTGGCCCATCTTGCCGACTGCATAGAGCCCTTCGGATTCATGGACCTTTACACCGGCCACATGCCGGTCCAGCAGCTTTTTCACCTGTTCGGCATACTGGTCAAAATCGACTTTTTCACCGGTATCCTGCATCACCATCTGCCGCAGGCTGGTCAGTTGCTTCAGTGTTTCCTTGTAGGTGGCGCGGTCCTTTTCCGTAAAGCTGGTGTCTTCAAAGAACGCCACGGATTGCAGTGCCACCTTCAGGCACGCGGCAAACTTTGTCAGCGCCTCATAGAAATCATCCCGGCGCTTGAGGTTCACATCCACCATCTGGCCGTGCTCTTCCACCATGCGCGGCATGAGCACGGCACGAAGCTGCTGGATGTCACTTTTATTCTTCACCCCATCAAAAATGGCCCACAGGGCTTTGTGTAGGGCAGGGAGTTCACGGTATTCCGTGCTCATCTGGCTATAGAGGCCGGCAATATCCTTCGGGTCATACCCGCCGACATTCTCGGCCGCCAGTTCATCATATTTGGCCAGTGTGGTGTCCAGCTCTGCCAGGATGCCGCGATAGTCAATCAGCAGCCCGTGCTTCTTCTGGTCATGCAGCCGATTCACGCGGGCAATGGCCTGAAGCAGATTGTGCTGCTTGAGGGGCTTGTCGATATAGAGCACCGCGTTCTTCGGTTCGTCAAAACCGGTCAGCAGCTTGTCGACCACGATGATGAGCTTGAGATTGGGATCGTTCTCAAAGCGGTCAATCACATCTCGCGTGTAGTCTTCCTCGCTCTGGCTGCCGACATTCTCCTTCCACCAGCTCTGGATTTCGGGCTGCTTGCGCTCATCCACTTCCGTATGGCCTTCGCGCGTATCGGGCGGGCTCATGACGATGGCACTCTCGAACAGACCCACCTCGTCCAGATACCGTTTGTAGCGGATGGCGGAGAGCTTGCTGTCACAGGCCAGCATGCCCTTGAGATCCTTGTCGATATTGTTATCAAAATGCGTTGCCAGATCCATGGCAATCAGCCGGATGCGGTCATCCGCCTTGTAAACCTGATTGGCGCGGGCAAAACGTTTCTTGAGGTCCGTGACCTGTTCTTCGGTCAGCCCCTGTGTGATGCGTTCGAACCAGGCATCAATGGCCTCATCATTCACGTTAAGATCGGGCTTGCGTTCTTCATAGAGCAGGGGCGTCACTGTCCCGTCCGCCACGGCCTGCTGCATGGTGTAGGAGTGGATGATCTTGCCAAAGCGGTTGGTGGTCTCGCTGCCCTTGAGCAGCGGTGTGCCAGTAAAGGCGATGAAGGCGGCGTTGGGCAGGGCATGCTTCATGCGGGCATGGTTCTCACCGCCCTGACTGCGATGGCCTTCATCCACCAGCACGATGATGTCTGCACTGTCATTATGGCATTCGGGATAGCCGGTGGCAGTGTGGAACTTGTTGATGAGCGAGAAGATGATCCGCTCCTGCCCATGCCCGATCTGCTGCGCCAGACGGCGGCCAGAGGTGGCGAGTGCCTCTTCCTTGTCCTTCTTGTCCGCCAGTTCACCTCCTGTGGAGAAGGTGGTGCTCAACTGGCGTTCCAGATCCTTGCGGTCTGTCACGACAATGATGCGACACTGCTTGAGGTCGTCATCCAGAATGAGGGCGCGGCTGAGGAACACCATGGTGAAGGACTTGCCAGACCCCGTGGTGTGCCAGACCACGCCGCCTTCACGCCCGCCATCGCTGCGGCGGGACTTGATGCGTTCCAAAAGGCGTTTGATGCCAAAGACCTGCTGATACCGGGCGACGATCTTGCCGGCCTTGCGGTCGACCAGCGTGAAGTATCGCGTCATGTCCAGCAGGCGCTCGGGCGAGAGCAGGCCAATCAGCAGCCGGTCCTGATCCGAGACATGCAGCGGGCGGGAGGCCCAGTCCTCGAACCATATCCGGGCCGGGGGTTTTCGATCAGCAAACAGCGCGTCTTTCTGGGTATCCGAAAGCGGCGTGTTCTTGAGCGCCTCCATCTGGCTTTCGGGAATGTCCTCTTCTTTCCAGCTGGCCCAGAACTTCTTGGGCGTACCGCAGGTGCCGTAGCGCCCGTCATGCCCGTTGATGGACAGCAGAAGCTGGCTGTAGGCAAAAAGCTGGGGGATTTCATCCTTGTTCTGGTTGCGAATGCTCTGGGAAATCCCGGCCTCTACCGTTGGACCTTTGCCCGGCTGGCCATCGGGGCGCTTGGCCTCGATCACGGCCAGTGGAATGCCGTTGACGAAGCAGACAATGTCCGGCCTGCGGGTCTGGGTCAGATCCGTGCGCAGGACGCTGAATTCCTCGGTGAAGGTAAAGCTGTTGTTCTCCGGGTTCTGCCAGTCGATCAGAGCGATGGTCGGGTTGGCCTTGTGCCCGTTGATGAACTCGGGAATGGCAATGCCGAACAGCAGATGCGTGGTCATCTTGTCATTGGCATCGCGCAGACCGGAGACAAAATCCGGATGTGTGACGTGGGAGACCAGTGTGTTGATCGCCTGATCGGACAGGCCGTGCTCCTGTCCTTCAAACGTGAAGCGCCGTTTTTTCAGCTCCGCCCGCAGGAGTGTGTCGAGCACCACGGCATCCTGTTTACCGCCCCGCAGGGCCAGCGCCTCGGATGGTGGCAAAAACCGCCAGCCGAGGGTGCTGAGCAGGGCCAGTGCGGGAAGTTTGGCGCTGTATTCTTCCTGAAATTTGGGAGCGGGAGCCATGTTTTCAAATATCCTGTTTCTGAAATGCCTTAATCGACCTTCACGCGACGCTTGCCCGTGAGAAGCTGCTGCATCAGGGCTTTCTTTTCCTGACGCAGGCGCGAGAGATCGGATTCAATCGCTGCGATTTCTTCGTCCGCTGTGCTTAGGACAGTAGCTATGACTTCCTGTTCGGGAAGTGGGGGAGTTAAAACAGAAAAGTCCTTTAATGTTCCGAGCTTGATATATGGCATTGCCCCATGTTGTTTTTCCTTTGAAATATCTAAAGGCAAGAAGAACTCTATGAAATGTAGAAGGAAAAATACTGATATATTCGTGAAATCACTCAATATATAAGTTCTCTGATAAGCCTCGAATTTTCCGTTGTAATAATGTGTTTTTCCGACTTCTCCATTTCCTGCGATGAGTATGGCTTCGCACTCATAAGAGTAATTATTGCTAAACGTATGCTGTTTTGCACAGGTGAAAAAAGGATATTTCCCATTTTCACACCCTTCGTTTACATCTTTTTTGCCTGTTTTTATCTGGCAGAAATTAGACAGTGTCTTTTTCTTCCACGCCCCCGTGAACCCCGGCAGGCGTTTTTTGCCTGTGAGGAGTTGCTGCATGAGGGCTTTTTTCTGCTGCTGGCTGTTGGCCAGAAGCTTTTCAGTTCCCTCAATCGCACGATCCCACGTCGAGAGGATCGCCGCGATCTTCTTCTGTTCGGGGAGAGGGGGGGTTGCTATGGAAAATCGTTCTATAAAATTTTTTGGGACCCGTTTTTGTCCGGCGGATCCCTGCATATTCATTTCACCAAGAGTTCGAAAGCGCTCGGACGTCGTTATGTAGTAGATGAATTTTCCATCTGCATTGGGAGACGGACGTAAAACGTGAAATTCGGTGCTGCCAAACCCATGTGATGTTGGAAGTTTATCTAGATAGCCACCTTTCCCATTTTCGAAGCATGGCGTAATTTTGGCAACAAGAATGTCATGTTCCTGAAAGTATGAAAATCCATTCTTTTCTTTTTTAAAGTGGTGTAGTGTGACGCGAGATATTTTTGCATCATTTGATACTCCGTCCATAGAAATGAAAGAGGTTAGTGAAGCACTTTGAATATGAGGGCATTTTGGGTTCAATGTACAAAGATCACCAAGTTTTTCACTTTTCCACCCCTCAGGAAGCATAACCCAGCTCCTTCAGATAAGCGTCCATCTGTGCTTCCAGCTTTGCCAGTTCCGCCTTGATCTCCGCCCGTTCCTTGCGCACGGCGTTCAGGTCAATCTCCTCTTCTTCCTCAAACGTATCGACATAACGCGGAATGTTCAGGTTGTAGTCGTTCTCCCTGATCTCGTCCGGCGTGGCGAGGTGGGCGTATTTGTCCACGTCCTTACGGGCACGGTAGGTGTCCACAATTTTCGTGATGTTCTCTTCGGTCAGTACGTTCTGGTTCTTGCCCGCCTTGAATTCGCGGCTGGCGTCAATGAACAGCACGTCCTTCGTCTTGCGGTCCTTGCGGAAGATCAGGATGGCAGCCGGAATCCCCGTGCCAAAAAACAGCTTTTCCGGCAGCCCGATCACGGCATCCAGCAGGTTTTCCTCAATCAGCTTCTGGCGGATCCTGCCTTCCGAACTGCCCCGGAACAGCACGCCATGTGGCACGACCACGCCCATGCGGCCGGTGCGGTCTTTCAGCGTGGAAATCATGTGCAGGATGAAGGCGTAATCGCCCTTGGTCTTGGGCGGCACGCCACGGGCAAAGCGGTGATGCACGTCTTCCGCGGCGTCTTCATGTCCCCATTTGTCGAGGCTGAAGGGCGGGTTAGCCGTCACCACGTCAAAGCGCATCAGATGGTTCTTGTCATCCAGCAGCTTGGGACTGCGGATGGTATCGCCCCATTCAATGCGGTGGTTGTCCTCGCCATGCAGGAACATGTTCATCTTGGCAAAGGACCAGGTGGAGCCAATGGCTTCCTGCCCATACAGGGCGTAATCCCGGCTGCCCTTGTGGTTCTGCGTGACCTGCTTGCCGCACTTCATGAGCAGGGAGGCCGAGCCACAGGCCGGATCACAGATGCTCTCACCCGGTTGCGGGTCCAGCAGACGGGCCAGCAGTTCACTCACTTCCGGCGGGGTGTAGAACTCGCCCGCCTTCTGGCCACCGCTGGCAGCAAAGTTCTTGATCAGGAATTCATAGCCATTGCCGATCACGTCCAGATTGCCCACGCGCGAGGGACGCAGGTTCAGGTCCGGTTTGGCAAAATCTTCAAGCAGATGCCGCAGAACGGTGTTTTTCTGCTTTTCATCACCTAGTCTATCCGAATTGAAGCTGATGTCCTGGAAGACGCTCTTGCCTGCGTCTTTCAGTTTGGTGCCATTGGCTTCTTCAATGGCGTGCAGCGCCTTGTCAATCCGCTCGCCATTGCCTGGGGTGTTGCGCTCTTTATAGAGTGTGTAGAAATCGGCACCTTTCGGCAGAACAAAGCGTTCCTGCGCCATCATGGCTTCAATCAGTTCGGGATTGTCGCCATATTCCTTTTTGTAAGTGTCATAATGATCCTGCCACACATCGGAGATGTATTTCAGGAACAGCATGGTCAACACGTAATCGCGATAGGTGTCAGGGCTGACAGTGCCACGGAATGTGTCACAGGCGTTCCACAGCGCCTTGTTGATGGTGTCTTGTGAAATCTGCTCGGTCACGAACTCAAATCCTGTTTCAAAACGTCAAGGGAGTGTCAGCCCGCCAGAAGGTCTCTGGCAAGCCCAGTCATGATCTGCTGGTTGGTCTGGCGCAGGCGGTGCAGAAGATCTTCCTCGCGCTGCATGGCGTTGGCCAGACCCACAATCTGTTCCTGTCGGGGCAGGGGAGGCAGCACAACGGGCGTGGCCTCCAGCACCGGCCGGGCAATGTTGCGCACAAGGGTGGAACTCTGGGCGTTCTGTTCCAGATGCCGCTGGGCTGGCTCCTGATTGAGCCACCATGCCAGATAGGCGGGCAGCACATTCGGATGCATTACGCGCAGAAGGAAGAAGTGCGGGGCCGCAACGGCCTGAAGGCTGCCGATGCTCTCATTAACCAGAACTGCCAGTGACACATTGCCACGGGCCGGAAAGAGAATATCACCCGGACGCAGCCAGTCGGGTTCACGCCGACCGGCTACCTCGGTGCGCACGCAGGACGTCCAGTCCACTCCTGAAGAGGAGGTGTCCCGCATCTGCACGACAGCTGTTTCAACTCCCGCAACGGGGTCAATCCGTCCTCTGAACGGGTGCCCCGCCGAGATGCTGGCGACTGCCACTAAATCCATTTTCTGTGCGCCATTTGGTTTCATGTGATTGTGGTAGGCGATCGGGAGGGCACCGTCAACAGGTTTTTGCCATTAGCTTTCGTGCAGAGAAACGCTCCCGAAAATTTTGTCTTTATGGGGTAATGACGCGTCATGACGGTGTCACTTGGGTGTCATTTCTATCGCACCTTTGGTGCTCTCTGAGAGGCCGGAATGACGGCGTCATGACGCCACCTTAAATGGTAATCCCCCCATTTTTAGTGGGGCATTGAATGAGACTTCAGGCAGCTGTTTTTAGTTTCTGGGCGGGGGTTAGCCCGCTGTTCCCCATGTTGGGTCTGTCATGGTTATATGTCCAGAGCCATTGTGTTGCGACCTCCTGCACGTCCTGAATGCTTTCAAACAAATACTGCTCCAGCCATTCCTGCCGGACAGTTCTGTTGTAGCGTTCAATAGAGGCGTTCTGCTGCGAATTACCCGGTTGCGTATAGATCAGGGTAATCCCCTGTTTTTCGGCCCATGAAACCAACGTATGACTGACATATTCAGGGCCATTATCCATTCGGATGGCTTCTGGCCTGCCACGCCACTCCATAACCTGTTCCAGACAGCGGACAACCCGACAGGCTGGCAGGGAAAAATCAACCTCGATCGCCAGTCCTTCACGATTGAAGTCATCCAGAATGTTCAGGAGCTGAAAAGCACGTCCATCCATCAGCCTGTCCGCCATAAAATCCATGGACCAGACCCTGTTGGGAAGGGCCGGAACCGACAGCTTTTCAGGCTTTTCGCGAACCAGACGCCTGCGGGGTTTAATCCGCAGGTTGAACTCCAGTTCCCGATAGATCCGATAAACCCGCTTATGATTCCAGAGCTGTCCCTGCACATTGCGCAGATACAGGAAACACAGACCAAATCCCCATCTCCTGTGAGCCTGGGTCAGTCCCACCAGAAGAGCGGCAATCCTGTCGTTCTCCGCTGCCAGTCGCGGACGATAGCGAAAGCAGGTCTCGGATATCCCAAAAATCCGACAGGCCAGCGCAATGCTGACCCCATGATGCGCCACAGCCTGTGCGGCCAGTTCCCGGCGCTGGGCTGGCCGCTTCATTTTTTTCCAAGGGCTTCCTTCAGGATATCCGTCTGCATGCTCAAATCCGCATACATGCGCTTCAGCCGACGGTTCTCCTCTTCCAAAGCCTTCATCTGACTGATCATCGAAGCATCCATGCCGCCATATTTCGCGCGCCACCGGTAAAACGTGGCGTTGCTAATCCCATGCTCCCGGCACAGGTCAGGAACCGGGACACCGCCCTCAGCCTGGCGGATCACACCCATGATCTGGGCGTCACTAAAGCGATCACTCTTCATCAGAATCTCCTCAATTCTTACGCTGAGAAAATTCTCATTCAAAAGTCACTCTTTTTATGGGGGGATTACCCTACTTCGTCGAACCAAACCTTTCTGGTCGCGCGGCAACCCGGCCTGAGACCTATCGGTCCTTCGGTCTCCGGTTTCCCATGAAAAAGCGAAGCGACACAAAAGAGCAATTTAAACGCAGGGTTTCCGGCCAGCAGGAGAAAGACACCCCCGGTGTACAACAGGAAGGCGCTTACTGGCTGCTTGGTTCGAATGCAACGCAAGCCGGGTCTCTTCATTGCGACCTCTGGCGCGGGCGGGCGATTGACCTCGCCTTGCATGATGCTATTGGGGTCTATCCTGTTACCGGCTGGTGGAAAACTCATCCCGGTCAGAAGAGGTTCAATGACAAGGGGCGTTATGCTTTGGTTGTTTCAATTTCCGCACCTGGACATAATGTCGATATGCATGCTGAGATTAGTGCCATCGTTGCCGCCAAGATAGCCTCGATGGTCACTTCGTAACCATTGGCTTGAGAAGTATGGTGGATTGCTTCTGAAGTTTCTTTGCGCATTGTCCTTTAAGTGCCGAGTATTTTGCCGTCTGTGAACGCCTCTTTTCTGCCGTTTCCGCAACCGATCAGGTTTCTCGAATGTAGACATCAGCATCGACCATCTTTCGCTTCATTTGTACCAACAGCTGTGATACATATGTGCATACACGCAAGGAGGCTTTGTATGTCTGCTGTTACATTCCGGGTAGATGAAACGCTGAAGGCAGCCGCAGTTAAGAAGTTGTCGGCTCAAGGCATTTCACTTTCTGACGCACTGCGCGATACGCTCGCGTATATTGCTGAAACGGGTCGCTCTCCCGTCAAGCGGAGGCTTGTCACAGACGAGGATGCGGAGCTTATCGAGATTGTGCGCGAACGCCTAAAAAACCCTGCCCAAAAGCATCGTATGACTTTTGCAGAGCTTAAGAACCGTCATCGCGAATGAAAGAGTATTGTCTTGAATTCGACGACAGAGCACTCAGCAGAGTGGGATGCTCTTGACGGCAGCGTGCGTAAGAAATTTGAAAAGAAGCTGGAAAAGCTGATCTGGAACCCTCACTCTCCAGGAAACGAACTGCATCGCGACCTATCAGGGTTTTATAAGATCAAGCTTCTGAAAGATGGTTACCGCCTTGTTTATCAGGTCATCGACGAACGGATCGTCATCTATGTAATTGCCGTTGGCCGGAGAGCCGATAATGAGATTTATGAACTGGCTTCGAAGCGAACAGAGTGAATTTACTTTCTTGGTAGAAAGTCAGCTCCCGCCTCATGTCGGTCATACAGTTGGTCAAATCGCTTTCCGTATAGCAGACACGACCATTACAAATTCCACTTGCCATCGAGGTGGCTATAAAGATGTCGGCAGCGTCGAGAGAGCGATCGGAGATAGTCGCATGCTTCACTACCTAAATTCTTAAAATGGATGAAGCAGATTTTTCAGCGGGCGATATCCGCATCATACAGGCGATGGCTGACTTCCAAATGGCCCTCAGCGCGCTCGACTTCGTTTCAGAGGTCAGTCCTGATGAACCGATTTCGCGGATCGAGCGTCGGCGCCTACGATGCTTTGAGGACGCCGCTGTCGTCGCATACTGGCGACCATTTTCCTACTCAAATGGGCTGCCAAAGCTCACGCTGGAGACGTTAGGCATCACGGCTACCACCGAGCAGTTGACCCTCCACGAGCGGCTGAAGGAGAGGCGTAACAAAGTCATTGCTCACACGGATGTCGATCGTATGCGCCTTGTGCTCAGCACATTCAGAGTGTCTGAAGATTCAGAAATCATGATGCCTCAATATAATTTCGACGATGCGCTAGAATTCTACCCGAACCTAGATACATTAATCATGTGGATACGCATCCTACATCAGGCCGCTACCAGAGCGATTTTCAAGCGCGTGCAAGGGCGGCGAGAGATTCATTTCAAGCGCGACCACACCGACCAAGGTTAGCCGAAGGCCCCTCTCTCACCGCTTTTGCAGACCGGCGGCTTTCGCGTAACGATGCCCCAAAGCCGACCTTCAGTTTACCCCCCAAACCAGCCCGTAGCGCTCCAGCAGATCGTCAATCTCCGTTCCGTGCGTCAGATGCCGGATCAGCCCCGACGCCGGTACCTTCTCTCCGTCCCGCAGTTCCGCTGCCGCCTGTAGCAGCATCCGGACATCGAAAATGCCGCCCGACACTTCCGGCACAGCCCGCCTGACGCCACACAGCGTATAGACCGCCTCCATCGCCGTGCGGACGGAATATTCCGTGGTGAAGACCGTATCGCGTGGCGTTTCGGTGAACTGCCCCAGAAAGGCCAGGTTGACGCTTCCATCCGGCACCACGTTCGGCCGGTCCGCCGGTGCGCGCGGCATGAACTGCGCCGTGATGAACGGCATCATGCACGGACGCGTCGTCGCCCCTGTCGCTGCCATATCGTCGATCTGGTCCATCGGCACGCCCATATGGAACAGCCACTCACGGGTGATTTCCTCCCCCGTGCAGTCCTGCATGGGCTTTTTCACGTAATCACCCGGCACGTCACTGAACAGACCATAGAGCCAGGCCACCACCTGACTTTCGGGCTGCCCTTTGAAATGGGGCTGACGGCTGACCACCCAGCTCATCAGCCAGGATGAATCGGCAATCGTGACCGGGCCACCCGTGATGATTTTCCCAGAAAACGGATCACGCCCCGTAATCCGCTTTACAAGCTCAGGAATCCGCGCATCCCGGGTCGTAACGGTTGCCGACAGCCAGCGGGATTTTGTTGTATCGCCACAGAAAACATCCGGGTTGCCGAATGCGGAATCCTGCGCTGCGATATTCCGCCAGAGCTGCCAGATGCTCCCCTCTTCGATAGCCGTGTCAATCGGCGCAGGTGTATGATGGTCGCCCCAGCGCGAATTCTCCACCATGGAACCGTTGGTCACGAACACCAGTTCCTCTGGCCCAAGATCAACACCGGCGGACGCGCCATTGTCCAGCCAGTCGAGATGGGTCGCAACTTTCTTTCCGCCAGAAACATCAACAGCAACATTTGTCACCTTCACGCCATGACGGAACACGACGCCCTGATCGGCAAGCCATGTGGCCAGTGGTTGGCTCAGGGATTCCTGTTGGTTGTATCTGGTGAACTTCAGCGTATGCAGATCCTTCAGTCCGAGAATCTGATGCACGAACCGTGCGAGGTAACGCTTCATCTCAATAGCGCTGTGCCAGGTCTCGAACGCAAACATCGACCGCCAGAACAGCCAGAAGTTCGAAGCCATGAAATCGCCGGACAGCACATCCGCGATCGTCTTTCCCGCCAGTTCGTCCTCATCGGTCAGAATGAGGGTAATGATCTCGCGTCGCGCCTTTCCCGTGAGCGTCAGCCTGTCACGATCAGCGAGGGGCTGCCCTTGATTACACATGGCGCGGATCGGACTGGTGGATGGATCGGCCTGATTGACCTGCCAGACCTCATCCAGCACCGATGCGCCGGGAATTTCCAGAGACGGAATGGAACGGTACAGATCCCACAGACACTGGAACTGCTCTTCCATCTCCCGACCGCCGCGGATCAGCCAGCCGGTCTCCGCATTCCCCGCTCCGTCCAGCGCGCCGCCGTCGCTGTCCGAGGCTTCAAGAATGGTGATGGCTGAAGGCGTCATGCCTGCATCCCGGATCAGGAACGCCGCCGCCGCCATGCCCGCCAGTCCTCCGCCCACGATCCACGCTGACCATCCTGCCATATCCTGTGGCGCAGGGGGTTGGACAAAAGCCTCATAATTGCTGTGGGCATATCTCATGGCGCGTGTCCTTTTCCGGAAAAGGGCCGATGGCGGGCGGCATTGCTATTCATACGACCCCCAATGACCCGATCTGTCCTTGCGATGTATCAAGTGCTGTAAACAGGAATACCTCTCCCCGCAAGAGGGGACCGGTGCCGGTTTATGCTCCACCACAGGCTCATGCGACAGCGCGCCCGGCAGGGAAAGGCAGGCCAGAAGCCCCGCCAGAACCAGAAGAAACAGACCGGACCACCAGCCATACAGAAAGGCGCCGGCCACGCCGCCCAGCGTGAAGGACAGCACGATGGCGGCATGCAGACCCAGGCGTTCGCGCGTACCGGTCCGTCGGGCCGGGTCAACCGGATGGAAAAACCCTTCCAGCCAGTCCGCCAGTTCCAGCCCCACATCGGTGAGCATTCCTGTCATATGGGTGGTGCGGACACGCGCCCCGGAAATGCGTGTGACCGTGGCGTTCTGGAGCCCCATGAGGAAACTCAGCCCGTAGGCCAGCACCGGATCCCGTGGCTGGGCCGAAAACAGAAAATCCACAGCCCCCAGAAGCCCAAGCAGGCAGGCTTCCAGCAGAATGCTCCGTGCGTAGATCGACGGCAGGTTGTGGCGACGGCCCGCATTGACCAGCAGCGCGGACAGCACCGCGCCGGCGACGAAGGCCAGTATCAGACCGCAGCAGGACAGGACCAGTTCCATGCGCCCTTCATGCAGGCCACTCGCCAGTGCGGAGACATTGCCTGTCATATTGGCCGAATAATAGCCTACGGCCAGAACCCCGGCAGCGTTCACTGCACCGGCGATGGCCGCCAGCGTACAGCCCAGACGCCTGTCGATGCTGGCGTTGCGCTCCGAGCCCTCGTGAACAAGCACCTGGAGGGATCGAAGAACCGTTTGTCGCGTTTCCCTAGATGATGACAAAGATCACATTGACGCTGCTTCGGGCCGTTTTTTGAAGCCTAATTGACTGCAAAATGTTCCCTCATTCCTGACAAAAAATACCCTGGTTGATTGCACTTGAATCTGTACGAACGACCGTTGGCACGCGCAGGTGGCTTGGCCACCTTTGCAAACGATCGTTTACGAATGTCTTCTTGAATTGTAAAAATGGACTCAGAAGGAGCTGGAGGGTTCGAAAAACCTTTGACTGAGTGCTCTTGTGCGTGATTTCAGGTTCCTTATCCTGATTTTTGCTCTGCGATTTGAGCAGACCGGGGAGTATCGCCACCGGGGTGACTACGTGCCCGCATTCAACCTCTCGAGGAAGAGGAAGCGGCGCATGTTGTAGACAATATTGGCCAGGCCGATCCTCATTGTGGCCCGGGTGATACCCACTGTTCGGACGAACAGCCCTGTCTGTGATTTCTGATCGGCAAAGACATGCTCGACACGCGAGCGGATCACCGACTTCCCTGCATTGGACCGTTGGATATGGCGTGGCATAGGCTTGAGATGCGGCTTTTTCCTGTGAACCTTCGACGCGGAAATCTCACAGAAGGGTTGTACATCGGGTTAGATTATGAAAAAGTCTATTTTGTGTAAAAGAAATTTTCGTAAGCTATAAGAAAACCCGATGCAGACAGAGTGTAGCGCAGGCGCGTATGAATTTCCAGCCTCCTGTGGACGGCGTGTTGTGGCCCGTTTTGACGGGGGTCGCATGAGTTCGGATGGGGGCGTCATTCTGGTGAAGCAGGCTGATGACATTCTGGGTCTCAGCCGCCGCTTTGCTGCCTGTTTTCGCGATAAGCGGCATCCCGGCTTTGTGGAATACCGGGTTGAAGACCTTGTCCGTCAGCGGATCATGGGCCTGGCACTGGGCTATGAAGATCTCAATGATCACGATGCCCTGCGGCATGACCTGATCTTTGGTCTGGCCTCGGGCCGTCTGTCAGGAGGCCGGGCAAACTGCGCAGCACTGGCAGGAAAATCCACGCTGAACCGGCTGGAGCGCAGTGGCCACAAGGCAGATCGTTACTGCCGCATCATTGCTGATCATGAGGCCCTGGCTACCCTGTTCGTCACGCTCTTCCTTGACCAGCATGAGCACGCACCCGCCCGGATCGTTCTGGATGTGGATGCCACCGATGACCGTATCCATGGCCATCAGGAAGGCCGCGCCTTTCATGGATATTACGGCCATAACTGCTATCTTCCCCTGTATGTCTTCTTCTGTGATGGGGTGGACGGCTCCCAACGGCATCGCGATGTGCCAAGGTGAAGTCGTTGCAGAATTCCCAGAGGAGGCCACCCATGGAACAAATTATCCGTATTGGCATGGACACGTCAAAAAGTGTTTTCCAATTGCACGGTGTAAACGCGAAGGAGCAGCCTGTTTTGCGCAGGAAGCTATCCCGCCGGGAGATGGTAAAGTTTTTTGAGAAACTGCCCCCGATTGAAATCGCGATTGAGGCCTGTGGCGCCTCCCATTACTGGGGGCGGGTGCTCTCGTGTCTGGGACACACAGTGAAGCTGATCGCGCCGCAGCTCGTGAAGCCTTATGTCAAGCGCGGGAAAAACGATGCCGCCGACGCGGAAGCCCTCTGTGAAGCGATGAGTCGGCCTACAATGCGGTTCGTCCCGCTCAAGAGCGAGGAAGAGCAGGCAGCGTTGATGCTGATTGGAATGCGGGCACGACTTATCCGGAACCGCACACAGCTCGCCAATACGATCCGGGGATATGCTGCCGAGTTTGGGATCACGGCGCCCAAAGGCATGTGCCGGATTGAGGCACTCCTTGATCGGATCGCTGCGGACGAAAGCCTGCCCACATTGACGCGCGAGTTGTTTGCCCTTCACGCAAAGGAATATGCTGAATTGCAAGGTGAAATCGAACAGCTTGAGGGCAAGGTGATGGCATGGCACCGCGCCAACGAATGCAGTCAGCGTCTTGCGAAAATTCCGGGCGTTGGCCCGATCGGCGCAGCGCTGCTGATGATGAAAACGCCTGATCCGCATCTGTTCAAATCGGGTCGAGCCTTTGCGGCCTGGATCGGATTGACGCCCAGGGATCACTCAACCGGTGGAAAAACAAGGCTTGGCAGAATCACACGCGCTGGCGATGAGGTCTTGCGAAGCACGCTGGTGGTTGGCGCGACCGCAGTCGTGTCGCATGCCCGGCGGACCAATGGGAAGAATGCCTCATCTTGGTTACGTGAATTGCTGGAGCGCAAAAAACCGAAACTCGCAGCGGTGGCCCTTGCCAATAAGATTGCGCGGATTGCCTGGAAACTGATGGTCAGCGGCGAACACTATAAGCGCCTTCTGCAGCAACCCGGCGCAGCTGCTGTTTGAGCTTAGCCTGGCACGATGCGCTGACATTTGACGCTCTCGTGCCGAGCTGAGGTCGTGGCTTGCAAGTAATAGAGCAGATGGTGTGATCGATCGATCCATGGCGTGAGAAAACCCGTGGCAACCAGTGGTCATCAAAGACCGCTTCTGTGTTTGGGGCTCACGCTGCGGAAGCCATCTTGGCCAGCGACCCTATGGCCGCATCAACAGGCCGGACATATGGAAGCAAAGATCCGATCATTTTCTTGCCTAGCCCCTTGCAAGGGGGAGCCGTCCACATATGGTTGCCGTCCGTTATGCAAGAGTTTTCTGACCCATATTGACGTGTGATCGTGTGCGGTCTTCTGTAAGGCCTGTTGATGTGGCCTTTCAGAAGCCACTGGCCGGTATGGTGATCAGCGGATCAGATCCAAATCTGCGGGGCGTGCTTGAAAGTACGAAAAGACATACTGGTTTTTCCGATCCGGATCAAACGATCATGCGCCCATTCAGGTCATCGCCCTCTCACACCCCTACCGGTTCCATCCGCGGGAGCCGAGCCATCGCTCAGGCTGCCACGGACAGGGCCGGATCCCGATAATCCTCCTGTTTCGTTGCCATGGCCCAGATTGCCCTTGCCATCCTGTTGGCCAGGGCAATCGCTACCAGCATACGGGGCTTGCGGGCCAGCATCCGTGCCAGCCAGCTTCCCGGTGCTGGGCCCTTGCGACTGGCCCAGTTCACCTGGGTCATGGCACCCATGATGAGAAGCCTGCGGATATCAGCCTGTCCGGCTTTTGATATCCTCCCCAGCCTTTCCTTTCCGCCAGATGAGAACTGCCGGGGCACCAGTCCCAGCCACGCAGCAAAGTCGCGCCCGCGCCGGAAGGTCTGCAGGTCAGGCGCAAAAGCCTCAACCGCAAGAGCGGTCAGAGGACCCACTCCAGGCATGCTCTGCAATCTGCAGGCGGTTTCACTTCCCTGGGCAAGCATCCTGATCTTCTTTGTTCTGGCATCAATTCGCACACTCTGCTCCGAAATCTGTTGCAGCAGATCAAGGCATTCCTGCCTTACAAGCTCTGGCAGAACTGCCTCATCCAGCATGGCCTCAATGCGTTTGATATGCGCAATCCCCTGTGGCACGACGAGACCGAATTCATACAGAACGGCACGCAGGGCATTCACCAGTTCCGTGCGTTGGTGCACCAGACGCTCGCGGGAGCGAAAGAGAACGCTTCGGGCCTGCTGCGCTTGAGTGCGCGGTTCGACAAAGCGCATTTCCGGCTGACGGGCCGCAATGACGATCGCTTCCGCGTCGGCAGCATCGTTCTTCTGCCGCTTCACGAAAGGCTTCACATACTGCGGAGCGATCAGTCTGACCTCGTGACCAGATGCCGCCAGTTCGCGGGCCCAGTAATGCGCGCTCCCGCACGCTTCAAGAACGACCAGAGCAGGCGGCTGCGTTGCCATGAACTGCATAAACTGCTGACGACGCAGCTTTTTGCGAAACATCACCTCGCCCGCACGCGAAGCTCCATGAACCTGGAAAATGGTCTTTGCCAGATCAACGCCAATCACTGTATCCTTCATCTGCCGTCCTTTCACGCGGTTGTTTTTACTCAACGACCATTCTGGCACATTGCGATGCCGTGCGGGGAGGACGGCAACCACCCCATCTGCGGGGACCATCTCCTCAGCGCTACCCTGCGCACGGCAGACAGGGACCCGGGGAAGGAAGCACTGGCAGACATCCGCCGGATCGTGGAGCAGATCAGGAGCCGTTGGCCTCGGGTGCGTATCCTGGTGCGTGGGGACAGCGGTTTCGCCCGGGACAGTCTGATGACATGGTGCGAAGACAACCACGTTGACTTCCTGTTCGGGCTTGCAGGCAACACCCGCCTGTATGACCGGATTGCCTCTTTGTCCGCTGAGGTTCGTGACGAAGCCGCCACGACAGGCAGAGCTGCGCGCGGTTTCGCCTCCTTTGACTGGATCACAAAGGACAGCTGGACGCGCCGCAGGCGGGTCGTGGCCAAGGTCGAATGGCGCCACGGCAACCGCTATCATCGCTTCATTGTCACCACGCTACCGCAGGGAATGTCCGGCCCTCGCCATCTCTACGAACAGATTTACTGCGCACGCGGGGATATGGAAAACCGCATCAAGGAATGCCAGATGGATCTGTTCTCAGACAGGACCTCGTCCCACACCATCCGGGCCAACCAGCTCCGGCTGTGGTTCTCGGCCGCAGCCTATGTCCTGCTGACCGCTCTGCAAAGACTGGCCCTTGGCCAGACCAGCCTGGAGACGGCGACCTGTGGCACCATACGCGCACGGCTGCTCAAAATCGCGACACGTGTAACGCTCAGCGTCCGTCGGATTGTCCTGTCCATGCCGGACATGTTCCCCTGTCAGCATGAATTCGCCCTCGCTCATGCACGATTGCGAAGGCTCCGGCAGGCCATCTGAAGAAACAGACAGTGCACAGACCACATAGCTTCCACCAACACTGCCTTCTCAGGTCGTGACACCCTCACTGCGTTCAGAACCCGCCGCCAGAAGCAGAATATCGTCAATATTCCAGATCGGGCTCCTGTGGGATGACTGAATTCTACAAAATGACCCGAAATTGCCTCAAGTGTGAGATGGGGTGGTTGCCGTCCTCCCCGCACGGCATCGCAATGTGCCAGAATGGTCGTTGAAAGAAACGACTGCGCGAAAGGACGGCAGATGAAGGATACAGTGATAGGCGTTGATCTGGCAAAGAACATTTTCCAGGTTCATGGAGCTTCGCGTGCGGGCGAGGTGATGTTTCGCAAAAAGCTGCGTCGTCAGCAGTTTATGCAGTTCATGGCCACGCAGCCGCCTGCTCTGGTCGTTCTTGAAGCGTGCGGGAGCGCGCATTACTGGGCTCGCGAACTGGCAGGAGCTGGTCACGAGGTCAGACTGATCGCTCCGCAGTATGTGAAGCCTTTCGTGAAGCGCCAGAAGAACGATGCTGCTGATGCGGAAGCGATCGTCATTGCGGCCCGTCAGCCGGAAATGCGCTTTGTCGAACCACGCACTGAAGCGCAGCAGGCGCGTGGCGTTCTTTTCCGGGCCCGGCAGCGTCTGGTGCACCAGCGCACGGAACTGGTGAATGCCCTGCGTGCCGTTCTGTATGAATTCGGTCTCGTCGTGCCACAGGGGATTGCGCATATCAGACACATTGAAGCCATGCTGGATGAGGCGGTTCTGCCAGAGGCTGTGAAGCAGGAATGCCTTGATCTGCTGCGACAGATTTCGGAGCAGAGTGTGCGGATTGATGTCAGAACAAAGAAGATCAGGATGCTTGCCCAGGAAAGTGAAAACACCTGCAGATTGCAGAGCATGCCTGGAGTGGGTCCTCTGACCGCTCTTGCGATTGAAGCTTTTGCGCCTGACCTGCAGAGCTTCCGGCGCGGGCGCGACTTTGCTGCGTGGCTGGGGCTGGTGCCCCGTCAGTTCTCATCTGGCGGAAAGGAAAGGCTGGGGAAGATATCAAAAGCCGGGCAGGCTGATATCCGCAGGCTTCTCATCATGGGCGCCATGACCCAGGTGAACTGGGCCAGCCGTAAGGCCCCTGCACCGGGAAGCTGGCTGGCACGGATGCTGGCCCGCAAGCCCCGTATGCTGGTAGCCATTGCGCTGGCCAACAGGATGGCACGAGCCATCTGGGCCATGGCAACAAAACAGGAGGATTATCGGGATCCGGCCCTGTCCGTGGCAGCCTGAGCGATGGCTCGGCTTCCGCGGATGGAACCGGTAGGGGTGTGAGAGGGCGATGACCTGAATGGGCGCATGATCGTTTGATCCGGATCGGAAAAACCAGTGGATTTCTCTGTGCTTTAAAGCACGCCTGTGAGATTTGGATCTGATCCGCTGATCACCATACCGGCCAGTGGCTTCTGAAAGGCCACATCAACAGGCCTTACAGAAGACCGCACACGATCACACGTCAATATGGGTCAGAAAACTCTTGCATAACGGACGGTAACCACAGAAGAAATCCGCGTCGAACATCGTCTGACGAAACCCAATCATCCCTGGACCAATGGTCAGGTTGAACGGATGAACCGGACAATCAAAGAGGCAACCGTCAAACGCTTCCATTACGACAGTCATGAGCAGTTGAGGACACACCTCAACGACTTCATGGCAGCTTATAATTTCGGGCGAAGGCTCAAGACGCTGAGTGGCCTCACGCCTTACGAATACGTCTGCAAAATATGGACTTCAGAGCCAGAAAGATTCATCATCAATCCAACCCATCAAACCCCGGGACCAAACACCTAACTCCGGTGTAAAAGTCATACCTTCTTCCGAGGAAATGATCGGACGGGTCAATCAGGCACTCGGTCGCTGGATTGGTCTTAAGGAAGTCCACTTCGTCAGACATCTGCCCACGACTGTCTCAGGAAAGATCACGCGGAAACTCCTGTTGGTATCTTAACGTTATCAGTCTCGTATAAGATCATTTTTATGAAAAAATGGCGAACTCATACCAGACAATCCGAAGACTCTGCACTTATCAATATGTCATGGTTGAAGGATTATTAGAAAGATGACTGTATGATAACCAAAGACGTTTCCAAAACCAAAACGGAACAGATATACACGCCTATCAGGCAGTGCGAATATTATAACAATAAAACCGTCTGACAGTCTGTCATTTATGGAAATTTTACGTTTCTTATAAATGCGGCTGGATCACGATTTGGGGAATTACCCATGCAACCATCTCACGATATCGCGCTGCTTCTGGCACGCTTCCAGTTCGCCTTTACCGTAGGCGTTCATATTGTTTTTCCCGCCTTCTCAATCGGACTGGCTGCCTATCTGGCCGTGCTGGAAGGATTATGGCTTAAAACCAGGCGGTCAGCTTATCTCGACCTCTACCGATACTGGATCAAGATATTCTCGATCGTCTTTGGCATGGGCGTCGTCTCCGGGCTGGTCATGTCGTATGAATTCGGCACGAACTGGTCGGTCTTCTCCCGGAAAGCCGGCCCTATTACAGGTGTTCTCCTATCGTATGAAGTCATGACAGCCTTCTTTCTCGAGGCGGGCTTCCTCGGGGTCATGCTCTTTGGCATGAACAAAGTAGGACGCGGCCTGCATTATGCAGCAACATGCTGTGTCTCGGTCGGTACACTCATCTCGATGACATGGATCCTAGCGTCAAACTCATGGATGCAGACGCCACAAGGATACACAATTGATGCTGCTACCGGTCGCTTCATACCCGCAGACTGGCTTGCCATTATTTTTAATCCCTCTTTTCCTTTCCGGCTTGTGCATATGGGTCTGGCGGCCTTTCTTTCGGTTGCCTTTATAGTAGGAGCGACAGGGGCGTGGCATCTGCTCAAGGCACGCCGTGCGGGCACACAGGCGAGCGAACCGGTGCGCCTGATGTTTTCCATGGCAATGTGGATGGCTGCCTTCGTTGCCCCGCTACAGGTCCTCGCCGGTGACGCCCATGGGCTGAACACGCTCAAATACCAGCCGGTCAAGATTGCCGCGATGGAAGGGGATTGGGAATCAGAAGCGCGTGCCCCGGAACTGCTGTTCGGTATTCCCAACATGAAAACCGAACATACGGATTATGCTATCAGGCTGCCGCTGGCCGGGTCACTCATCCTGACACATAGCCTGAATGGTAAAGTACCGGGCATGAAGGATTTCCCGCGTGACCAGCGGCCGCCTTCTCCCGTGATCTTCTTTTCCTTCCGCATCATGATCGCGCTGGCGATGCTGATGGTTCTTGTCGGGTTCTGGTCGCTCTGGTTAAGGCGCAGAGGAACCCTGTTTAGCAGTCCAGGATTTCATCGGGTCGCCGTATGCATGGCGCCCACCGGTTTCATCGCATTGTTGTGCGGCTGGGTTACGACCGAGGTCGGCCGTCAGCCCTGGACCGTCTACGGTCTGCTCAGGACATCCGACAGTGTTTCCCCAATCGCCCTGTCCAATATGGCGCTGACGATGACCGTCTTTGTTGTGGTCTACGTAATCGTATTCGGATCAGGGATCGGCATTCTGGGCCGCCTGCTGGCACGCGCGCCACAAGAAGGTGAACATGAAACCAGCCCCTCTCACGCCCCGAATATTCTGGCCACAAGCACTCATCCCAAAGTCATCAATCCCTCTTCTGGCGAAGGAGCCTGAACATGATGGACGTCGCATACTGGCTTCCGATCATATGGGCCGTTATTCTGGTCGCTGCGATCACCATCTATGTCATCCTTGATGGCTTTGACCTTGGCATTGGAATGCTGTTCGCCGTAGAGCGGCATGAAGCCCGCAGGGATGTGATGGTCAACACCATCGCCCCTGTATGGGATGGGAACGAAACGTGGATGGTCCTTGGCGGTGCTACGCTCTATGGGGTCTTTCCTGGGGCCTATTCAACACTACTCCCTGCGTTCTACCTGCCGATCGTGCTCATGCTGGTTGCCCTGATCTTCCGTGGTGTGGCCTTTGAATTTCGTATCATGACACGCGGCACTGGACGCGAAAAACTGTGGGACGCTGGCTTCATGGCAGGATCGGGCATCGCGGCCTTCTGTCAGGGCGCAATCCTTGGAGGGGTCGTCCAGGGAATCAAGGTCGTGGACGGGGCTTTTGTTGGCGGTTCACTGGATTGGCTAACCCCATTCAGCGTGCTGTGCGGAGTGGCCGTCATGTGCGGTTATGCCCTACTGGGTGCAACCTGGCTTATCTGGCGTACGACCGATGTGCTGGAAGCCTCCTGCCGGAAATGGGCGAAGCTGCTGGCGATCGGGCTGTTTGTATGTATCGTAGCTGTCAGCCTGTGGACGCCCATGTTGCACGCACCCTACCTGCGGCGCTGGACCGAGTGGCCAAATATCGCATTTGTCGCACCTGTTCCTCTTCTGGTAATCGCACTGGGTTTTCTGCTGACCATCGGTCTGCGCCGTGGACATTCCAAAGGACCTTTCCTGTGTGCTCTCGGATGGTTCTTTCTCTGCCTGTCCGGCCTCGGGATTACGGTGTGGCCATATGCTGTTCCACCCGAGTTGACGCTGTGGGATGTATCATCTCCCCCTTCCAGTCAGTTTTTCCAACTGGTCGGCACCGTCATCTTGTTGCCGATCATCCTGACCTACACGGTTTACTCCTATCGCGTGTTCCGCGGAAAGGTAACGGAAGCAGATGGCTATCATTGAAATCGTACAAGGCAATGGGGACAACGCGCCCCGGCGACTTAGCCAGCGTATCGGCTGGTTCATCGGCATCTGGGCGCTTAGCACAGTAGCGTTATTCGTAAGTGCCTCGCTTGTTCACCTGATCGTACCAAAATGACTAAACCTGTGGTTGTTTTGACAACCACAGGTTCATTTTTCAACATTGATTATACCCTCTCGAACCTCACCCCAAGTGCTTATTAAACCGATTAGCTGCAATCTTTTCCCTGATTTCAGGCCGCCGGAAATAGATCGGCATTCCACAACGCAATGGGCGACCGCCCCGAACCACAACAAACGCTTCATCCACCCGCGCATCATTGAGCAACTCTTCACGGCGGATCAGGGGACGACTAATTTCGTGGTAGCTGGTGTTCGTACCGCGTGAGCGGTTGCCGGCTTCCCACCCCTTTCCCGACGTGCCGGAATTACTACCTTCGGATGTCGCCATGACGCCATACTGACCAAAGGTTTCTTCTAGTTCCTTTGCCGTATCGAGGTCAGAGATCGCAACATATGTCCGATGCGCGGCCGCCTCGTACCATGCCCGCTTTCCCTCGCGCCCCCATTGTTCTTCAAGCTGGCCGACCGACTGGTAAAGTAGCCTCAGAGTGATGCCATATTTCCGGCCTGCATCCCGCGCCGTTGCCATGATTCGCATCCGCCCAAGACGAGCAACCTCATCCAACAGGAAAAGAACCCGATTCTGGATGTTGCCATCTGCCTCATAAACAGCGTTCAACAAGGCTCCAATGATCGTGCGGCCGATTTCTGGTGTATTTTCCAAGGCTCGCAAGGGCAACTGCACGAAAATATCCGTCTTGCCGTCTACCAGGTCAGACGACCGGAAACTATCTCCTGACACGAGATCTGAGAAAGCGGGATTACTGAGCCAGGATTTCTTGTCATCGGCATTGCCATACACGCCGGAGAATGTCTTATCGACCAATCCCTTAAGCGTGCCGGGGTAATCCCCCCATTTTTAGTGGGGCATTGAATGAGACTTCAGGCAGCTGTTTTTAGTTTCTGGGCGGGGGTTAGCCCGCTGTTCCCCATGTTGGGTCTGTCATGGTTATATGTCCAGAGCCATTGTGTTGCGACCTCCTGCACGTCCTGAATGCTTTCAAACAAATACTGCTCCAGCCATTCCTGCCGGACAGTTCTGTTGTAGCGTTCAATAGAGGCGTTCTGCTGCGAATTACCCGGTTGCGTATAGATCAGGGTAATCCCCTGTTTTTCGGCCCATGAAACCAACGTATGACTGACATATTCAGGGCCATTATCCATTCGGATGGCTTCTGGCCTGCCACGCCACTCCATAACCTGTTCCAGACAGCGGACAACCCGACAGGCTGGCAGGGAAAAATCAACCTCGATCGCCAGTCCTTCACGATTGAAGTCATCCAGAATGTTCAGGAGCTGAAAAGCACGTCCATCCAAAAGTCTGTCCGCCATAAAATCCATGGACCAGACCCTGTTGGGAAGGGCCGGAACCGACAGCTTTTCAGGCTTTTCGCGAACCAGACGCCTGCGGGGTTTAATCCGCAGGTTGAACTCCAGTTCCCGATAGATCCGATAAACCCGCTTATGATTCCAGAGCTGTCCCTGCACATTGCGCAGATACAGGAAACACAGACCAAATCCCCATCTCCTGTGAGCCTGGGTCAGTCCCACCAGAAGAGCGGCAATCCTGTCGTTCTCCGCTGCCAGTCGCGGACGATAGCGAAAGCAGGTCTCGGATATCCCAAAAATCCGACAGGCCAGCGCAATGCTGACCCCATGATGCGCCACAGCCTGTGCGGCCAGTTCCCGGCGCTGGGCTGGCCGCTTCATTTTTTTCCAAGGGCTTCCTTCAGGATATCCGTCTGCATGCTCAAATCCGCATACATGCGCTTCAGCCGACGGTTCTCCTCTTCCAGAGCCTTCATCTGACTGATCATCGAAGCATCCATGCCGCCATATTTCGCGCGCCACCGGTAAAACGTGGCGTTGCTAATCCCATGCTCCCGGCACAGGTCAGGAACCGGGACACCGCCCTCAGCCTGGCGGATCACACCCATGATCTGGGCGTCACTAAAGCGATCACTCTTCATCAGAATCTCCTCAATTCTTACGCTGAGAAAATTCTCATTCAAAAGTCACTCTTTTTATGGGGGGATTACCGAACGGCACCCTTAACATCAGGTTAAAACACTCAAAGATTACGGATGCCGTCGACGCGGAAATCTCACAGAAGGGTTGTACATCGGGTTAGATTATGAAAAAGACTATTTTGTGTAAAAGAAATTTCCATAATCATCAAGAAAACCCGATGCAGACAGAGTGTAGCGCAGGCGCGTATGAGTTTCCAGCCTCCTGTGGACGGCGTGTTGTGGCCCGTTTTGACGGGGGTCGCATGAGTTCGGATGGGGGCGTCATTCTGGTGAAGCAGGCTGATGACATTCTGGGTCTCAGCCGCCGCTTTGCTGCCTGTTTTCGCGATAAGCGGCATCCCGGCTTTGTGGAATACCGGGTTGAAGACCTTGTCCGTCAGCGGATCATGGGCCTGGCACTGGGCTATGAAGATCTCAATGATCACGATGCCCTGCGGCATGACCTGATCTTTGGTCTGGCCTCGGGTCGTCTGTCAGGAGGCCGGGCAAACTGCGCAGCATTGGCTGGCAAATCTACACTGAACCGGTTGGAGCGCAGTGGGCAGCAGGCAGATCGTTACTGTCGGATCATTGCTGATCATGAGGCCCTGGCTACCCTGTTCGTCACGCTCTTCCTTGACCAGCATGAGCACGCACCCGCCCGGATCGTTCTGGATGTGGATGCCACCGATGACCGTATCCATGGCCATCAGGAAGGCCGCGCCTTTCATGGATATTACGGCCATAACTGCTATCTTCCCCTGTATGTCTTCTTCTGTGGTTGCCGTCCGTTATGCAAGAGTTTTCTGACCCATATTGACGTGTGATCGTGTGCGGTCTTCTGTAAGGCCTGTTGATGTGGCCTTTCAGAAGCCACTGGCCGGTATGGTGATCAGCGGATCAGATCCAAATCTGCGGGGCGTGCTTGAAAGTACGAAAAGACATACTGGTTTTTCCGATCCGGATCAAACGATCATGCGCCCATTCAGGTCATCGCCCTCTCACACCCCTACCGGTTCCATCCGCGGGAGCCGAGCCATCGCTCAGGCTGCCACGGACAGGGCCGGATCCCGATAATCCTCCTGTTTCGTTGCCATGGCCCAGATTGCCCTTGCCATCCTGTTGGCCAGGGCAATCGCTACCAGCATACGGGGCTTGCGGGCCAGCATCCGTGCCAGCCAGCTTCCCGGTGCTGGGCCCTTGCGACTGGCCCAGTTCACCTGGGTCATGGCACCCATGATGAGAAGCCTGCGGATATCAGCCTGTCCGGCTTTTGATATCCTCCCCAGCCTTTCCTTTCCGCCAGATGAGAACTGCCGGGGCACCAGTCCCAGCCACGCAGCAAAGTCGCGCCCGCGCCGGAAGGTCTGCAGGTCAGGCGCAAAAGCCTCAACCGCAAGAGCGGTCAGAGGACCCACTCCAGGCATGCTCTGCAATCTGCAGGCGGTTTCACTTCCCTGGGCAAGCATCCTGATCTTCTTTGTTCTGGCATCAATTCGCACACTCTGCTCCGAAATCTGTTGCAGCAGATCAAGGCATTCCTGCCTTACAAGCTCTGGCAGAACTGCCTCATCCAGCATGGCCTCAATGCGTTTGATATGCGCAATCCCCTGTGGCACGACGAGACCGAATTCATACAGAACGGCACGCAGGGCATTCACCAGTTCCGTGCGTTGGTGCACCAGACGCTCGCGGGAGCGAAAGAGAACGCTTCGGGCCTGCTGCGCTTGAGTGCGCGGTTCGACAAAGCGCATTTCCGGCTGACGGGCCGCAATGACGATCGCTTCCGCGTCGGCAGCATCGTTCTTCTGCCGCTTCACGAAAGGCTTCACATACTGCGGAGCGATCAGTCTGACCTCGTGACCAGATGCCGCCAGTTCGCGGGCCCAGTAATGCGCGCTCCCGCACGCTTCAAGAACGACCAGAGCAGGCGGCTGCGTTGCCATGAACTGCATAAACTGCTGACGACGCAGCTTTTTGCGAAACATCACCTCGCCCGCACGCGAAGCTCCATGAACCTGGAAAATGGTCTTTGCCAGATCAACGCCAATCACTGTATCCTTCATCTGCCGTCCTTTCACGCGGTTGTTTTTACTCAACGACCATTCTGGCACATTGCGATGCCGTGCGGGGAGGACGGCAACCACCCCATCTGCGGGGACCATCTCCTCAGCGCTACCCTGCGCACGGCAGACAGGGACCCGGGGAAGGAAGCACTGGCAGACATCCGCCGGATCGTGGAGCAGATCAGGAACCGTTGGCCCCGGGTGCGTATCCTGGTGCGTGGGGACAGCGGTTTCGCCCGGGACAGTCTGATGACATGGTGCGAAGACAACCACGTTGACTTCCTGTTCGGGCTTGCAGGCAACACCCGCCTGTATGACCGGATTGCCTCTTTGTCCGCTGAGGTTCGTGACGAAGCCGCCACGACAGGCAGAGCTGCGCGCGGTTTCGCCTCCTTTGACTGGATCACAAAGGACAGCTGGACGCGCCGCAGGCGGGTCGTGGCCAAGGCCGAATGGCGCCACGGCAACCGCTATCATCGCGGAAATCTCACAGAAGGGTTGTACATCGGGTTAGATTATGAAAAAGTCTGTTTTGCACAAAAGAAATTTCCATAATCATCAAGAAAACCCGATGCAGACAGAGTGTAGCGCAGGCGCGTATGAGTTTCCAGCCTCCTGTGGACGGCGTGTTGTGGCCCGTTTTGACGGGGGTCGCATGAGTTCGGATGGGGGCGTCATTCTGGTGAAGCAGGCTGATGACATTCTGGGTCTCAGCCGCCGCTTTGCTGCCTGTTTTCGCGATAAGCGGCATCCCGGCTTTGTGGAATACCGGGTTGAAGACCTTGTCCGTCAGCGGATCATGGGCCTGGCACTGGGCTATGAAGATCTCAATGATCACGATGCCCTGCGGCATGACCTGATCTTTGGTCTGGCCTCGGGTCGTCTGTCAGGAGGCCGGGCAAACTGCGCAGCACTGGCTGGCAAATCTACACTGAACCGGTTGGAGCGCAGTGGCCACAAGGCAGATCGTTACTGCCGCATCATTGCTGATCATGAGGCCCTGGCTACCCTGTTCGTGACGCTCTTCATGGACCAGCATGAGCGCGCACCCGCCCGGATCGTTCTGGATGTGGATGCCACCGATGACCGTATCCATGGCCATCAGGAAGGCCGGGCCTTTCATGGGTATTACGGCCATAACTGCTATCTGCCGTTATACATCTTCTGCGGAGACCATCTCCTGAGCGCCACCCTGCGCACGGCAGACCGGGACCCGGGGAAGGAAGCACTGGCAGACATCAGCCGGATCGTGGAGCAGATTAGGAACCGCTGGCCCCGGGTGCGTATCCTGGCGCGTGGGGACAGCGGTTTCGCCCGGGACAGTCTGATGACATGGTGCGAAGACAACCACGTTGACTTCCTGTTCGGGCTTGCAGGCAACACCCGCCTGTATGACCGGATTGCCTCTTTGTCCGCTGAGGTTCGTGACGAAGCCGCCACGACAGGCAGAGCTGCGCGCGGTTTCGCCTCCTTTGACTGGATCACAAAGGACAGCTGGACGCGCCGCAGGCGGGTGGTGGCCAAGGCCGAATGGCGCCACGGCAACCGCTATCATCGCTTTATTGTCACCACGCTACCGCAGGGAATGTCCGACCCCCGCCATCTCTACGAACAGATTTACTGCGCACGCGGGGATATGGAAAACCGCATCAAGGAATGCCAGATGGATCTGTTCTCAGACAGGACCTCGTCCCACACCATCCGGGCCAACCAGCTCCGGCTGTGGTTCTCGGCCGCAGCCTATGTCCTGCTGACCGCTCTGCAAAGACTGGCCCTTGGCCAGACCAGCCTGGAGACGGCGACCTGTGGCACCATACGCGCACGACTGCTCAAAATCGCGACACGTGTAACGCTCAGCGTCCGTCGGATTGTCCTGTTCATGCCGGACATGTTCCCCTGTCAGCACGAATTCGCCCTCGCTCATGCACGATTGCGAAGGCTCCGGCAGGCCATCTGAAGAAACAGACAGTGCACAGACCACATGGCTTCCACCAACACTGCCTTCTCAGGCCGTGACACCCTCACTGCGTTCAGAACCCGCCGCCAGAAGCAGAATATCGTCAATATTCCAGATCGGGCTCCTGTGGGATGACTGAATTCTACAAAATGACCCGAAATTGCCTCAAGTGTGAGAAATCCGCGTCGAATCTATCGTGAAAAAGCTAGTGGGGCAGATGCAAACCGTGCAGAACTTCAGAAACTCATCGGTAATCTGAAAGAGGGACAATCAATTGTGGTCACTCGCCTTGATCGGCTGGCACGCAGTACGTTTGATTTATTCGCTATAGTTAAAAGTATTACCGAAAAAAAGCTCAGTTTTACTCTTTGGCAGAACCATGGACCGATACAACTACCAGCACGGGTCGGCTTATGCTTGCTGTCCTTGGAGGTTTAGCTGATGTCGAAAGAGATTTAATACGAACGCGCACTTCCGAAGGACGCGCCAGAGCCATCGCGCAAGGGAAAAAGATGGGGCGACCAAGTCTTGTCACCCCGTCACAACGACTTGAAATTATCAAAAAAAGAAAAAATGGCGAAAAATTGGAACAAATTGCAAAAGCTTTCGGCATAAGTTCGGGAACGGTCTATCGGATTGCCTCACAGGCCTTAAAACATAACTCATAAAGAAATTAAGGACCTGATTTCTTCCAATATCGCCATTTTTTTGATTGATATTGGATCATAAATACCTTGCTTTTGATCATTCCCTTTAATGCCCGATTTCAGCACAACTTGGGATTTAAGTTTATTCGAGAATTTGTTATAATATCATAAGCCAAGAGCCTGTCCGCTACCTATGGCGGCTCTTGGTCTGATATCTATTCTATCTTCGCTGTGAACTCTAAACTCGCAAACATCTTCATATCGCATCTTACCGATGCTGAAGGGCGAACGGGATACGAGAGGGGATATTCTCAATATTCATTCACCATTAAGGTTAAAACATTTTCCACAATGGATTATCGGGATTGGCAAGAAGCTTGACCGTAAGGGCCAAGGACATAATAACCAGCAGAGGTCGGATACCTTTGCCGCCATATCTGATTGCCAACCATGCTCCGACCTGGTTTCCAAGAATATTTGCTCCTGCCATTCCAAATCCGAGCATCCATAATACCTTTCCGCCAACAATCATGGCCGTAAGACCCGCGACATTGGTTAAAAGATTGATAAATTTGGTATTTGCAATTGCACGAACTAATCCAAGGCCAGCAAAAGCAACCAAGACAGTTGTTAGAAATGATCCCGTACCAGGACCAAAAAAACCATCATAAAATCCTATGCTGGTCATACATAGTGTAATCCCCATACGTCCAAGGCGAGCGTGGCGATCTTCCCCACTCAAGGGAGGGGCCAATAGAAAATAAGCAGCCATTCCGATTAACAAAAGCGGTACAATTGCTGATAAAAAGATAGGATTTACAAATTGTACGACCGTTGCGCCTGCAAGCGCTCCCAGGAAAGCTCCTATGGCTGGCAAAACAAATTGTCTGATATCGACATGCCCTGCCCTCAAAAAGGTCAGAAAAGCCGAAGAGGTCCCAATCGTGCTTTGCAGTTTATTGGTGGCAAGAGCCGAAACAGGTGGAATACCAGCCGCCATCAAAGCGGGAATTGTCACAAGACCGCCCCCACCCGCAAGAGCATCTATCCCACCAGCCACAAATGCGCTCGATATGAGAAACAGGATTGTATCAAATGTGAATTGCATGGTGAAAAACCAACTCGGACTCAAATATCTCTAATTAAAAAAACCGAATATTCTGAAGGCATCAGCATAGCCCCCCTCTACGATGGAGGAAATAGCGATATCAATGTAATCTGGCTGAATACGATCATCTCCTACCTGACCACTAGCACTACAGTTGCATTTTGTGTTGAGTTCTGAATCTATGGGTAACCATGATTCAGGATATGATGAGTGGCGGTACGTCTGTTGAAGAGACGCTGGAATTATGGGCGCGCTCGCTTCGGTCCGCCAAGGATCGGATGGCGCCGCTGTTCACGCAAAAACGTGTCGTAGATTCGGCCTGTGCTTTTCTTGATGTTTTGATTGGCAATGAACCACGCAAGACGGGATGGATGCGAGCGGAAGCCGCAGGAGATCCTGGTCCATGGCGGCAGCAGGCGCTTCTGGGACGCGGGCACTGGGATGCCGATGCCCTTCGTGACGTCGTCAGGGATTATGTGATTGAGCATCTGGGCACTGAAGAGGGCGTGCTGGTCATTGATGAGACCGGTTTTCTGAAGAAGGGTCAGGCGTCCTGCGGTGTGGGGCGGCAGTATACGGGATCTGCCGGCAAGATCACGAACTGCCAGATTGGTGTGTTTGGCGCTTATGTTTCGGAACGGGGGCATGCCTTTATTGACCGCGCCCTGTATCTCCCGAAAGACTGGACATCAAAGCCTGAGCGTCTGAAGCGGGCCCACGTTCCCGATGACGTGGTGTTTGCAACCAAACCGGCGTTAGCCTCGATGATGATTGAGCGAAGTATTGAGGCCGGTGTGCCGTTCCGCTGGGTTGCAGCAGACAGCGTGTATGGCGTGGGCGACGTAGAACGCACGCTTCGCCGGGCAGGAATTGGATATGTGCTTGGGGTCAAGGGCAATCACTGGTTCGGATCATGGGCAACGGAACCGCTGATTGCCGGAGAGGCGAAAGATATTGCAGCAGGACTGCCAGACCAGGCCTGGCGTCGTCTGTCAGCGGGGCACGGCACAAAAGGTGAGCGACTTTATGACTGGGCGTATCTTCCGCTTGCTGATCTGGATGCTGAAGAATTTGACTGCCCTATAGCCGGACCATGGACACGTGGCCTGTTGATCCGCCGAAACATCGCTGACGGGGACCTTGCCTATTTTACGACCTGGAGCCCGAAAGGGACAACCACGCAGGAACTCGTGAACGTTGAAGGGACGCGCTGGAGGATCGAAGAAGGGTTCGAGACGGCCAAAAACGAATTTGGTCTTGATCATAACGAGACCCGCTCCTGGCATGGTTGGCATCGGCATGTCTCTCTGGTCATGCTGGCCTATGCCGTCATGGCCAGTGTCCGTTACCAGGCAAACTCACTGAAACCGAAAAAAACACAACTCAGAACACGACAGTCCTTGTCCGCTGGTCCATTCAGGAGATCAGGCGCCTCGTCGTAAAACTTGCACAACGCAGACTACCCGTCTCTCACATCCTCAGATGGTCCGTCTTTCGACGAACGCATCAGGCCAGTGCTATCCGCGCTCACTCACGACACAAAATGCAACTGTAGTGCTAAACACCTAGAAAGACCAGGTTGCATCACAGCTGAACCAGAGCATGTTGTTTGTGCCGTTATTGACGGTTGGGTTCTGCACGGTTCCGGCCTGGTTGAATGGGTGCGTGCCGTTAAGGGATTTATCCAGCCGGATTTCAGGCCGGATGGTAAAGCCCCCCAGAGCCAGCTTCTTGTTCACGAACTCTGGCCGGTAGGAGACACCCAGCGTCAGTTCGCCATAGGTTGTGGGCAGAGCGTTGTAATAGGGAAATGGCTGGTTGCTGAGTGCTTGCGTGAGGGAGTTGAAGCTGGAATATTCCGTAATCACCCCACCCGTGTTGTCACGGAAGATTTCACCTCGTGCATTGAATGTCAGCCAGGGGTGGATGTCGTAGGAAAAGTAGGTTGTGACCCCATAGGCATCATCGCGCAGGGAATCATCGTGCAGATAGGTGCCATCCACGGAGACGGTCATCTTATCATTGATATGATACGTGGCCATAACGTCCGCATTATACTGCATGAGGCTGTTGGCCTGCTTGCCAATACCCGCACTCACCCACCCTGTGGGAGAGACAATGGTGCGGCCATTGTTGCCCTGTGGTCCAAAGTGCCCGATGGCATGCACATCCAGCTTGCCATCCATCAGCTTGTTCCACGCCAGACCAAAATAGCCCTTGGGCTTGTTGTTGTTGCCAGAAGCGCCAAAGGTTGTGGAGTTGCCTGCATCCACCCCCAAAATCCAGTCCATGTGGCGTGTCAGATGCATGGTGGCCAGAATACCCACTGTCTGAAACGGCACGATATAATCTGATGCGTAGTTGTAGGTGTAGAACGGCCGTGCCAGAGCGGGCGTGCCTTCCGCGCCCATAATGCCGTACATCTGGCCGATCTGCACATCAATGCCGCGCTTGACGCGGATTTCTTCTGTGGTTACCGTCCGTTATGCAAGAGTTTTCTGACCAATATTGACGTGTGATCGTGTGCGGTCTTCTGTAAGGCCTGTTGATGTGGCCTTTCAGAAGCCACTGGCCGGTATGGTGATCAGCGGATCAGATCCAAATCTCACAGGCGTGCTTTAAAGCACAGAGAAATCCACTGGTTTTTCCGATCCGGATCAAACGATCATGCGCCCATTCAGGTCATCGCCCTCTCACACCCCTACCGGTTCCATCCGCGGAAGCCGAGCCATCGCTCAGGCTGCCACGGACAGGGCCGGATCCCGATAATCCTCCTGTTTTGTTGCCATGGCCCAGATGGCTCGTGCCATCCTGTTGGCCAGCGCAATGGCTACCAGCATACGGGGCTTGCGGGCCAGCATCCGTGCCAGCCAGCTTCCCGGTGCAGGGGCCTTACGGCTGGCCCAGTTCACCTGGGTCATGGCGCCCATGATGAGAAGCCTGCGGATATCAGCCTGCCCGGCTTTTGATATCTTCCCCAGCCTTTCCTTTCCGCCAGATGAGAACTGACGGGGCACCAGCCCCAGCCACGCAGCAAAGTCGCGCCCGCGCCGGAAGCTCTGCAGGTCAGGCGCAAAAGCTTCAATCGCAAGAGCGGTCAGAGGACCCACTCCAGGCATGCTCTGCAATCTGCAGGTGTTTTCACTTTCCTGGGCAAGCATCCTGATCTTCTTTGTTCTGACATCAATCCGCACACTCTGCTCCGAAATCTGTCGCAGCAGATCAAGGCATTCCTGCTTCACAGCCTCTGGCAGAACCGCCTCATCCAGCATGGCTTCAATGTGTCTGATATGCGCAATCCCCTGTGGCACGACGAGACCGAATTCATACAGAACGGCACGCAGGGCATTCACCAGTTCCGTGCGCTGGTGCACCAGACGCTGCCGGGCCCGGAAAAGAACGCCACGCGCCTGCTGCGCTTCAGTGCGTGGTTCGACAAAGCGCATTTCCGGCTGACGGGCCGCAATGACGATCGCTTCCGCATCAGCAGCATCGTTCTTCTGGCGCTTCACGAAAGGCTTCACATACTGCGGAGCGATCAGTCTGACCTCGTGACCAGCTCCTGCCAGTTCGCGAGCCCAGTAATGCGCGCTCCCGCACGCTTCAAGAACGACCAGAGCAGGCGGCTGCGTGGCCATGAACTGCATAAACTGCTGACGACGCAGCTTTTTGCGAAACATCACCTCGCCCGCACGCGAAGCTCCATGAACCTGGAAAATGTTCTTTGCCAGATCAACGCCTATCACTGTATCCTTCATCTGCCGTCCTTTCGCGCAGTCGTTTCTTTCAACGACCATTCTGGCACATTGCGATGCCGTGCGGGGAGGACGGCAACCACCCCATCTCACACTTGAGGCAATTTCGGGTCATTTTGTAGAATTCAGTCATCCCACAGGAGCCCGATCTGGAATATTGACGATATTCTGCTTCTGGCGGCGGGTTCTGAACGCAGTGAGGGTGTCACGGCCTGAGAAGGCAGTGTTGGTGGAAGCTATGTGGTCTGTGCACTGTCTGTTTCTTCAGATGGCCTGCCGGAGCCTTCGCAATCGTGCATGAGCGAGGGCGAATTCATGCTGACAGGGGAACATGTCCGGCATGGACAGGACAATCCGACGGACGCTGAGCGTTACACGTGTCGCGATTTTGAGCAGTCGTGCGCGTATGGTGCCACAGGTCGCCGTCTCCAGGCTGGTCTGGCCAAGGGCCAGTCTTTGCAGAGCGGTCAGCAGGACATAGGCTGCGGCCGAGAACCACAGCCGGAGCTGGTTGGCCCGGATGGTGTGGGACGAGGTCCTGTCTGAGAACAGATCCATCTGGCATTCCTTGATGCGGTTTTCCATATCCCCGCGTGCGCAGTAAATCTGTTCGTAGAGATGGCGGGGGTCGGACATTCCCTGCGGTAGCGTGGTGACAATAAAGCGATGATAGCGGTTGCCGTGGCGCCATTCGGCCTTGGCCACCACCCGCCTGCGGCGCGTCCAGCTGTCCTTTGTGATCCAGTCAAAGGAGGCGAAACCGCGCGCCGCTCTGCCTGTCGTGGCGGCTTCGTCACGAACCTCAGCGGACAAAGAGGCAATCCGGTCATACAGGCGGGTGTTGCCTGCAAGCCCGAACAGGAAGTCAACGTGGTTGTCTTCGCACCATGTCATCAGACTGTCCCGGGCGAAACCGCTGTCCCCACGCACCAGGATACGCACCCGGGGCCAGCGGTTCCTAATCTGCTCCACGATCCGGCTGATGTCTGCCAGTGCTTCGTTCCCCGGGTCCCGGTCTGCCGTGCGCAGGGTGGCGCTCAGGAGATGGTCTCCGCAGAAGATGTATAACGGCAGATAGCAGTTATGGCCGTAATACCCATGAAAGGCCCGGCCTTCCTGATGGCCATGGATACGGTCATCGGTGGCATCCACATCCAGAACGATCCGGGCGGGTGCGCGCTCATGCTGGTCCATGAAGAGCGTCACGAACAGGGTAGCCAGGGCCTCATGATCAGCAATGATGCGGCAGTAACGATCTGCCTTGTGGCCACTGCGCTCCAGCCGGTTCAGCGTGGATTTTCCTGCCAGTGCTGCGCAGTTTGCCCGGCCTCCTGACAGACGGCCCGAGGCCAGACCAAAGATCAGGTCATGCCGCAGGGCATCGTGATCATTGAGATCTTCATAGCCCAGTGCCAGGCCCATGATCCGCTGACGGACAAGGTCTTCAACCCGGTATTCCACAAAGCCGGGATGCCGCTTATCGCGAAAACAGGCAGCAAAGCGGCGGCTGAGACCCAGAATGTCATCAGCCTGCTTCACCAGAATGACGCCCCCATCCGAACTCATGCGACCCCCGTCAAAACGGGCCACAACACGCCGTCCACAGGAGGCTGGAAACTCATACGCGCCTGCGCTACACTCTGTCTGCATCGGGTTTTCTTGATGATTATGGAAATTTCTTTTCTACAAAACAGACTTTTTCATAATCTAACCCGATGTACAACCCTTCTGTGAGATTTCCGCGTTGAGGGCGGATCAGCGCCTGATGCAGGCGCTGATCGGAAAGAAGAGGTTTGTCACAGGAACTTCCTTTGGTGCAAAGACGGCCGCCATTTGCAGGATGTGCTGTATCTCCCCGCACCTTTGCAATACGGTCATTCTCCACTTCCAGTATAATCCCGCATCCTACCCCACAATAAGGGCAAACCGTACGGACTTCTTCCCGCGCCATAATTAGGTCAGGCCAAGAGAGTTTCCGGCGTATATTCGTTTATTTTTGCCCGGATCATCACTTTCCCATTTTCCAAACGGGCATCCCATGTCCGTAAACGGATAGCCGGGTCTTCCAGGCACTGCCCATCCTCCAAACGGAAGTGCTGCTTATAAAGGGGAGATGCCACAACCAGTTGCCCTTTCAGATCCCCCATAATGCCGCGTCCAATAACATTGGCATTCGAAAATGGGTCATGGTTGTCAATCGCATAGACCTGCGCTGGTGCAACCTCTGTTTCTGGCAAGTAGAATAAAGCTATCTGATTACCATCATACCATGCCACAACACCTGATTTTGCAACCAGATCATCCCCTTGGCACAATTCTGTCCATTCTATCGGGCCTGCTGATGATGTGGTTTCTGGCAAATTGTCTGCCGGACGAACCTGATCACGCTCGGCAACGGTACGAATATTCGGATCCGGCCGCCGATCATTAACGAAGGTACGGAACCTCTTGAGTTTTTCGCGATCTGTCAGCGCATCGCGCCATTCACAGTGGTAGTTATCAACTACCATCTGCATCTGTTTCTCTAGTTCCGTACAAATACCCAAACTGTCAGCGATAATAACTTCACGAAGATAATCCAGCCCGCCTTCCAGGTTTTCCCGCCATACAGAGGTACGCTGGAGCTTATCTGCCGTACGGATATAAAACATCAGGAAACGATCAATATATTTCACAAGTGTTTCAGAATCCAGATCTGTTGCGAAAAGTTCCGCATGGCGGGGGCGCATACCGCCATTACCGCAAACATAAAGGTTCCAGCCATTTTCTGTGGCAATAACACCGACATCCTTGCTTTGAGCTTCAGCACATTCACGGGTGCATCCAGAAACGGCAAATTTCAGTTTATGCGGCGCACGCAAGCCTTTGTAGCGATTTTCCAGGTCCAGCGCCTTACCCACGCTATCCTGCACACCATAACGGCACCACGTGCTGCCCACGCAGGACTTCACCGTTCGGGTGGATTTGCCATAGGCTTGCCCGGTCTCAAACCCGGCATCCATCAATTCGCTCCAGATATCGGGGAGTTTGTCCAGTTGCGCACCAAACAGATCTATACGCTGGCCACCGGTAATCTTGGTATAAAGGCCGTATTTTTTGGCCACCTGCCCCAGAACAATCAGCTTTTCCGGTGTTATTTCTCCACCTGCAATACGGGGTACCACCGAATATGTTCCGTTTTTTTGCATATTGGCCATGAATGTATCATTCGTGTCCTGCAGCGGAATATAGAGAGGGTCTGTAATAGGTTTATTCCAGGCCGAAGCAAGGATTGAACCAACCGCAGGTTTGCAGATATCGCAACCCAAACCGCCATTGCCATATTGCGCCATAAGATCCTCAAACGTCTGAATCCCATGCACACGGACAAGCGCGTAAAGATCTTGGCGTGTATAGGAAAAATGTTCGCATAGGCTATAATCAACGGTAATGCCGCGTGCTTCCAGCTCCGTTTCAAATACATTTTTAAGCAAAGCTGAACATCCGCCGCAGCCCGTACTGGCTTTGGTGGATTGTTTCAGCCCTGCCAAGTCCGTACAGCCGTTCTCAATGGATGCGCAGATCGCTCCTTTCGTCACATTATGGCACGAACAGATCATGGCTGTATCAGGCAGCGCATCTGCTCCTAGCAGATCTGCTCCTTCCCCCCGCGGCAGGATGAGTGCCGCTGGATCTGCCGGGGGTTTAATATCATTCTGTACACATTGGAGAATGGTATCATAATAGGCATTGTCTCCCACAAGCACGGCACCAAGCACATGATGCCCATCTTCAGACAACACAAGGCGGCGATAGGAACCGTCTATTTCTCCAATAAATCTGTAACTGCGGCACCCCGGTGTACGACCGTGTGCATCTCCAATAGAGCCAACATCAACCCCCAGAAGCTTGAGCTTTGTGGACATATCCGCTCCGGCAAAGGCCACCTGCTCCCCTGCCAGTATGGATGCCACCGTACGGGCCATTGTATAACCTGGGGCAACCAGCCCAAAAACCTGCCCATTCCAGCAGGCACATTCCCCAATAGCAAAAATGGCTGCGTCAGAAGTACGGCATGTATCATCAATTACAACCCCGCCACGTGACCCGATAGCCAGCCCACATTCACGTGCCAAACGGTCCTGAGGACGAATGCCGGCAAAAAAAACGACCAGATCCGTTTCCAGAAACGTTCCATCGGCAAAAACAAGCCTATGCCTGTAGTTTTCTCCTGCAACAATTTCCTACGTGGCATGTGCGGTGAGGACATTGATCCCAAGGGCTTCAATCCGCTGTTTCAATGCCTGTCCGCCATCTTCATCAAGTTGCACCGGCATAAGGCGTGGTGCAAACTCCACCACAGCGGTGGACAAACCTAGCCCAGCCAATGCATTTGCGGCTTCCAGCCCAAGCAGGCCGCCGCCAATAACCACACCATGTGTAGCGCCATTGGCTGCTGCCCGGATCATGTCAAGATCATCAAGTGTCCGATAAACCAGCCCGGCTGTACCGGTGTTACCGGGTATGGGCGGCACAAATGGCGTAGAGCCGGTGGCAAGAATAAGCGTGCCATAAGGTAGAACGCCCTCGATGCTTTCAACCGTTTTGGCATCACGATCAATATGTTCCACCCTCACACCACGATGGAGTGTCAGGCCATGATGTGTATGAAAGTCGTCTTTATGCAGGCGCAATGCCAATGCATCTTGCCCACTCATATAATCAGTGAGATGCACACGATCATAGGCATCGTGAAGTTCATCACCAAAAATATGGATAGCGTGTGTTTTATGCAAACCATGCGTAACAAGCTGTTCAGCACAGTAATGCCCCACCATGCCGTTACCGATAATGACAATGTTTTCTGTAGTGATCATGACCGTCTCTCCTATTGTAAGGCTTGGCATCAGAATTTGAATTCCATGGTTTGCATATAAAAAGCGCCATCTTTTGCCCCGGCTTGTCTCATGCCATTCGAGGCCACAAATCCGGCGATATCATGTGTCCAGGTCCAATGTGGCGCAAAGTTCCATGCAATCTGTGTTTGTGGTGTGGCCCCAATAAACCCACCAGAAAGATTGTTGCGCCATGAGTATATTTTGCCAGTTCCATAAACAGCATCCTGCGTACTTTCCCGCCAGAAGACCGGCACATGCAATTTGAGAAGCAGATGAGGAACAGGCGTGGCCGTAATGACCGGCCCGACACCAATCAGGTTCTGAGATGTCAGGGCAAGCGTGACATCATTATAATAAGGGAAAGGAAAATATGGGGTCGCAAATGTTCCAACAGCACCATCCTTGCTATGATAGGACCCGCCAGAAAACATGTCTGCCTGCAATGAAAAAGACGGTGCAGATTTCAGATTTTTTGCTGTCCAACCAAATACACCATTAACCGCACAGGCACGAACTGCACGTGTTGCCCCCTGACTGGCTGCCGGGCGAAACTCTCCCCCCTGAAACACCCCTGTCAGGCTCACATTAAATGGCCCAACATTGCCCCAGATACGTGAACCAACATTATCGCGCCGGGTTGAACCACTTTGTGTGCCCGTTGTTGTGGAAATAGCCGCAGGTGTACCGTTAAATAGATACCCTATGAAAAAAACATCTGCAAAAATCTGGCTTTTTTGCCCCATAACGGTAAAGTTGGGCAGTGCTGTGGATGTATAAATGCCATACATGCGGGCATTATAATTTGTACCATCCGCAAAAACGTTACGAGGCAACTTGTTTGTTTGCATGAAATCAAACAGATCCATGCGGAATGATTTCCAAACCGCATATCCACGAAATCCATCCCATGTTTGCTGGGCATTCGTCAGATCTCGTGACGACTGCATGGACAAAGGAGCATCAAGAAAAACTTGCCTGCCCCCTATTGCTCCCATTTTTGCGCCCAGCAGGTTGCCTTTAACTTCCAAAATGCCTTGTTGAAGATCCAACCGTTCGCGCTGAACACCAGTTTGATAGCCGTAATAATTCGAACCACCAGCCACGCCCCAAAGAAATTCGGCATATGCACGAATATGTTCACCAATATGCAGATCTGCACCATACTGGTTACGGAGTAGAACACGGTTTGCATTGGTTTTGCCGGCAGTGCCCATCATGGGCTGGTTTTCAAAAATATAGCGTAAGCGTTCTTCTCCGTTGATCGATAGCCAGATATCACCATTATCTGTCAGCGGAATGTATTTCAGACGGTTAAACCAGTCTGCACACCTTTTTGCTGGGGACATGGTTGCCAAGTCACTCCAGTCTTCCGCCCAACGGGGCTGCCCAGGCCCCCCTATGATGCCAAAACCGGAGGCTACACCTTTACCTGTATTAAATACTCCCCAATCTGGACTATGTGGTGTTGAATTGGAATAAGGCGCTTTCTGTTTGAGCGCAGGCATGATGGTGCTTTTGGCAAGAACCTGCGCATTCGTTGTCTGCTTGTTTGCAGGCTGAGCATTATCTGCCCAAGCTGTCTGGTGCAGGCACAATCCTGCCAGCATAGCCACCGATGCGGTAGAAAAAGAGACCGAATGGGACGAAAAGAAAATACGGGTCACAGCAGTATTCCGGCTCTGGTAGGAAGGGAAGGATTACAGGGCACCAGGAGCATTTGCTCCCGTCGGAATTCCGTTGCTTTTGGCCATCCAGCGCCGACGGCAAAAACTGACACATGCAAGTGCAGCCAGCGCAATAACAGCAAAGCACAAAAACCCTGGGCCATAAGAGCCCGTCATCTGCCGGGCTGCGCCAAGGGATGACGCAAGATAGAACCCACCAACACCACCGCTCATACCCACCAGACCGGTAAGAATGCCTACACGTGTTGGAAAACGCGTAGGCACAAGCTGGAACACGGCGCCGTTTCCCAAACCCAGCACAAGCATGCCAAGAAAAAAGGCCGGAAAAGCAAGCCAGATTGTAGGAAGCCCGACCCCGATCACGGCAAAAATGCCCGCAGCAAGCGTATATAAAATGCTCAGCGCGCGTTCACCGCCAATACGGTCTGCCATGGCCCCTCCCAAGGAGCGCACGAACGAACCAACAAACACAACCAAAGCTGTGCAAGTACCCGCAATAGCGGGAGACAGACCATATTGATCGTTAAAATAAATTGTCAGAAATGAAGCCAGCCCGACAAAGCCACCGAACGTAACACCGTAGAAGAACATAAGCGCCCAACAATCGGCATTGCGCAAAACAGGCAGCCACGTTGTCAATCTGCCACCAACCCGACGTTCTGGTGGTTCACTGGCTAAAAAGCAAAAGACAATCAACACAGCCATCAATGGCAGAGTTGCCAACCCCAGAACATTAACCCAGCCGTAAAGTGCAGCCAGGCCGGGAGCAAACAAGGAAGCAAGCGCAGTGCCAGAATTACCAGCTCCGGCAATCCCTAGCGCAGTTCCCTGATATTGTGGTGGATACCAGGCAGAAGCAAGGGGAAGAGCAACAGCAAATGATGCACCTGCCACGCCTAGCACCAGCGCTACACCAAACAGCGCTGCGTAGCTGTGTGGAGCTACAAGCCATGTAACAAACAGCCCCGCGATAACAAATATCTGTGCACCAATTGCCACACGGCGCGGCCCAAAATGATCAACCAGCGCACCAGCAACCACACGTAATAAGGCACCAGCCAAAACAGGCGTGGCCACCAGCAGTCCTTTTTGGCCAGCATTCAGATGCAGATCATGTGCGATCGAAATACCCAGCGGCCCCAGAAGAACCCACACCATGAAGGAGACATCGAAGTAAAGAAAGGCCGCAAGCAAAGTGCGCGGATTACCTGCTTTAAGAAATCCTTTGTCCACGTCATCGCATCCAGTCTCCGTCATTAACATGAACGGAAACGCCTTTTTCAGGCACGGAGACCGTCGTTGGCCGTCCGGGTATCGTCGTGACCGATGCCGTCATTTCCCTATCATTCACCGCCATTGGCAAACGAAGTAATGAGAAATGTGCTTCCTTTCATTCGCACATACAACGATACGATGTCAAAACATTTTAACAGCATGCTCCATCTCTTTATGAAGCCTGCTTTTGAAGCAACGTGGCATAATCACTTCTTGATGCGGCTGAAGAGATCGAAGGTGAGACTTTCGAACTCCTGCCATCTTTTAGGCGGCAGGAATGGACGGGAAAGAACGTCAGTCATACCGATGACTTTAGACGTTCGCGGTTCAATCGCGCTCACTATCATCTAAAATAAAATCCAAGGAACTGAGATATTTATGTCCACTTTACAAGATATATTTATCATCATGTCATCTCTGAACGGGCAAATGATAATTTATTTACGAACCACCAAATATTTTCCCAACAAAAGTTGTTCCCACCATAGCGACAATACCCCAAAATATGACACGCAAGGTAGGCCGCAAAGGTGCAGCACCACCTGCACGGGCTCCCACAACTCCAAGTAACGCCAAGCTTATAAGTGAGACTGCAGACACAGCCCATGATACAATAGATGAAGATGAGAGTAATGCAGCCAACACCGGGAGTATTGCACCAGACGAAAATGCCCCAGCCGATGCACAGGCCGCTTGTATTGGTCGTGCAGATGTTGCATCGGAAATACCCAATTCATCACGGGCATGTGCCCCCAATGCGTCATGCTGCATGAGCTGCTGTGCAACTGTGCGGGCCAGAGCATCATCCAGCCCACGCTGGCGATATATATCAGCCAGTTCGCCAACTTCGGTATCCCAACTGCTACCGAGCTCCTGCTTTTCACGAGCAAGATCAGCTTTTTCTGAATCTGCCTGCGAACTGACAGAAACATACTCTCCTGCAGCCATAGACATGGCTCCGGCCACCAGGCTTGATATTCCAGCCAGCAAAATATTTTCCCGACCAGCATGTGCGCTGGCAACACCCATAATAAGACTGGATGTTGACAGAATACCATCATTCGCGCCCAACACAGCAGCCCGCAACCATCCCAAACGGGATGTTGCATGCGTTTCTTTCTGGCTGTTCAAGATATTATTTTCCATATTTCATCAAGAACACAATACACCACCAACATGACGCAAACCTGAACGCGTTACTGTCAGGTTTCTTCAGACAGCAATATGATTTCTGGGTTAGGGAAACACAGTGAAACACTTAATCCCCGCGCAGAACCAGTAAGAGGTGATTGTAATTGCAAGCGCGCATCCATCTGCCTGGCAATATTACTGGCGATTGCTAAACCAAGGCCGCTGCCATTGCTGGAACTGCCACCACGCACAAATGGGCTTGTCAGTTGGGCCAATGTATCCGGGGCCAAGGCAGGACAATCATTAATAACGTCAATACAGCCCTCAGGTTTTACCTCAACCTTTACTGGCATATCGGAAGTGCCATGCAAGAGGGCATTTTCAAGCAGATTGCGCAACAGAATACCGGTTGCGTCCATATCTCCATAAACAAAAATATGTCCAATACCCTTGGCTTTTAAATTAATACTCCGGCCATCACGTGGTAGATGCCCCAGATCATCAACCAGCACATATAATACGGCCAGCAGATCAAAACGATCTCGCCGAAAAGCAACGCCAGAAGATGCACGTGAAAACTGTAGAAGTTTTTCAACCGTTCGGGCCAATCTCTGGGTACGATCTGCTATAATTTCCACCCGCTTATTAGCCGAAGATCCTTCAGGCAGCATACGCCCCAGCATCTGCACCTGCGCAAGAAGGGCCCCAAGTGGGTTACGCAATTCATGCGCTGCACTTGCTGCAAAAGCGCGTTCAGTAGAAAGTGCTGTTTTCAGGCGGGATAGAAGCGTGTTTACGGCATGCTGGATGGAAACCAGTTCGACCGGCAAATCAAGTGATGAAATAGGGCTTAAATTGCCACTGCCACGAGATTGCATTTCATCATGCAAACGGTTCAAAGGTCGCAACGCCCGGCGCACAATCAGCCGCACCAGCACCCAAATTACGGGCAGAAAAATCAGTATCGGCAAGACCGCTATGGCCGTAGCACGCCATGTGGCCCCTCGCCGATGCAACGTGGGCTCACCAACAAGCACGCGATAAGCCGTGGCCGTAGGTGCCGCAATATAAACCCTGAACAAAGGGGTATTGGCAAAACCTGTATGAATATCAGACACAAAAGGTTCAACCGGTGCATTTTGAGAACGCAGAACAACATGGCCAGATTGGTCAACAACCTGATACGCGAGTGTTCGTGGCCCCACATCAGGCACCCATGCCACGTTGTCTGACTGGGCTTTATGCGGCTGTATGGTGATGATAGTCTGCAAACGTTCGGATACTTCCTGCAAGGAATTGTCCAGACGTTCTGTGATTTCGTAACGCGTAAAACCAGCAACGGCGATACTGAGGGCAAGAAAGCTCAGCGTGACCACACACAGAACACCACTGACAATCCGGGTCGCAAGGCTCCAGTTTTTCATGCGTCTGCTCTATCGGTCAGGCAATAGCCCCGGCCACGAACAGTTTTGATAACCGTATTGCCAACCTTTTTACGCAGGCGGCTAATAAAAACCTCAACCGTATTACTGCCAACATCCTGATCTAGCGCATACAAGGCTGTATCAATCTGATGGCGAGAATAAATGCGTCCGGGCCTGCGTGAGAGCAATTCCATAATCGCCCATTCCCGTGCTGTTAACTCAAGTTCCATCTCATTACGCGTTACGGAACGATTTTCGCGGTCAATAACAATCTCGCCTATCTGGTAGCTGACCTGCCTGCGTGGCGTGACGTACCGGCGCGCGACAGCTGCAATCCGGGCTACAAGTTCATTCAGGTCATAGGGTTTGACAATGTAATCATCCGCTCCATCGGACAAACCTGCAATCCTGTCACTGATCTGGTCTTCTGCCGTTGTGATCAGAATGGCGGTATCAAAGGACGTACGGCGGATCTCACGCAGCAGATCGCGCCCATTGCCATCTGGCAGCCCAAGATCCAGCAGCATGAAGTCGTAATCCACGGTTGCTACGGCTGCACGTGCATCTTCCAGTGTCATGAACCAGTCTACAGCATGCCCATCCTGCCTTACACGCTCCTGCACGGCGGCCCCAAGATCGTGCTCGTCTTCCACAATGAGGATACGCATCAGTTCTGAACCTCCTCTCGCATGACACGAGCATACAGGGATGGCAGCACCAGCAGGGTCAGCAGCGTGGATGTCACCAACCCACCAATCACCACGCTGGCCAAAGGCCGCTCCACCTCTGCGCCTGCACTTTCAGAAAACGCCATGGGAAAAAAGCCAAGGCTTGCTACCAATGCTGTTGCCATAACCGGCCTGAAGCGGGATTTGGCTCCCGCAAAAGCCGCCTGCGCCACGGCCATCCCTCGTGCGCGCAAGGCGGCTATTTCGCTCACCAGCACAACGCCATTCAGGATAGCCACCCCAAACAGGGCAATAAATCCAATACCGGCTGAAATGCTGAAGGGCATTCCACGTAATGTCAGCATAATAATGCCGCCGGTTGCAGCCACAGGCAGATTGATAAAAACCAAGAGTGCAGGCCGGATTGCGCCAAAGGTTACAACCAGCAATGCAAATATCAGACCAAGAGCTATCGGCAGAACAATTTCCAGACGTTGCACGGCTGAGTGCAGGTTACGGAACTGTCCATCCCATTGCATGGTGTAGCCCGATGGCAGATGCACATCATGCGCCACACGCATCTGCGCTTCAGCCACAAAGGAGGAAAGATCCCGCCCACGCACATTGGCCTGCACCACCATGCGGCGGCGTACACCATCACGACTGATACGTGGTGTACCGTCAACTTCATGCACATGCGCCACTTGTGAAAGCATGACATTCCCCTGTCCATCCATACGCCGAACAGGCAAAGCAGCAATAGCTGCTGCTGAAGCCACATGGCGGCTGTTCAGGCGCACCTGCGTGCTGATAATGGCATTGCCAACAATAACAGGCCGCGCACCAATATGGCCGCCTATGGCTTCTACCGTATCCAGAATATCCTGCACTGCCACGTTGCGGCTGGCAGCCTGTGCGCGATCAATGTCCACCACAACCAGCGGCACACTGCCATCACCCGCCGCAGCCACATCTGCAGCACCTTTTACACTTGAGATAGCAGCTACAACCTTGTCCCCCAGAGTGGCAAGTGTTGCCAGATCATCACCAAAAATCGAAACTGCAATCTGTGTTCTTACGCCAGAGAGCAGATCATCCATGCGCATCTGCACCGGCTGGCTCCAGGAATACAGCGCATCTGGCAATTCTCGCCGCAGCGTCTCATCCATTGCAGCCACCAGCCCGGCCTGCGTGCGCGCGGTTTTCCATGTTGATGGTGGATTGAGAAGAATGAAGCTGTCAGTCTCATTCACACCCATCGGGTCTGTGGGAATGGCGGATGTGCCTGTATTGCTGACAACCGTTTTTACTTCAGGAAACCCCTGCAGAATCTGTTCCTGCCTTGTCACCGATGCAAGCACTGTCTCCAAAGATGCTGAGGGCAGACGTGTGGTGGTAACAGCCAAAGCCCCTTCATCAAGCTGGGGAATGAACTCCCCGCCCAAACGTGTTGCAAGACCTGCCGATAACACCAGAACGGCCAGCGTGCCCCCAAACAGAAGCCGCGGATGTGCTTCTCCCCACTCTGTCAGATGTGCATATGGAGCACGCAGGCGAGCAATCAGCCATGTATCTCCTTTTGGCCGCACACGCGCCAGAGCCAGAACCGCAATTACGGGAATACAGATGAAGCAGTAAGCCAGCGAAGCTAGAAGCGCCATGATAACCGTTTGCGCCATAGGCCGGAACATATGCCCTTCAATGCCCTGCAGGGTAAGAATAGGCAGATAGACCATAATAATGACCAGTATGGCGAAGCCCACAGGCCGCATGACCTGCTGAACGGATGAGACAACCAGCGGCATAAACGCGGCTTCCGGCTCCTCCTCCCGCCTTGAAAGAATATGCTCAATAACTACCAATGAGCCATCAACAATCATGCCAAAATCAATTGCGCCAAGGCTAAGCAAATTGGCTGAAATGCCAAAATACCGCATACCGGCCATGGCGCAGACAAGAGCTACTGGAATAACGGAAGCAATCACCAGAGCGGCCTTCCAGCTTCCAATCACAACCACAAGCACCGCTATCACCAGCACGGCACCCATCAGCAGGTTATCGCGCACGGTCGCGATTGTTTGCCCGGTTAATGTGGCGCGGGTATAATAGGGCTCCAGCGTAACACCCGTTGGTAGGGATTGCCTTATGCTTGGCAAGGCACGATTGATGGCGGCCAATGTGGCGTTGGAACTTGCACCACTTTCCATCATCACCACGCCAATCACAATTTCACCCTGCCCATCACGGGTGACTGCGCCAAGGCGTGTGCGTGCGCCAGTTGTAATGCGCCCAAGATCTCGCAAACGTATGATGGAGCCATCGGCATTGGCGCATACGGCAATGTTGCCAAAATCCGCAAGGCTGCTGATCAACCCACGCCCGACAACACTTTGCTGTTCGGCATGATGGGTGATCCACCCACCGCCTGATGCCGCATTGTTTGCATCTACCGCGCGATAAACCTCACTCACTGAAAGGTTGCTGGCAATCAGCCGAGCAGGATCCAGCACAACCTCATAAGTTTCTTCCGCGCCACCATTGACGTTTACATCCACAACACCCGGCACAAGCCGCATCTGCGGCACTACCGTCCAGTTCATGATCCGGTTGAGTTCCATAAGTGAGCGCCCTGTCCCCTTGATCTGGAACTGCATGATTTCACCCATGCCCGTTGCAAGCGGCCCCATGCTTACAGTAATGCCCGAGACAGATATGGAGGCCCGTGCCTGCTGGATGCGCTCATTCACACGCGTGCGGTCAAGATTGATATCCGTGTCATCAGCAAACTGCACATAAACAACCGAAACCCCACCACGGGAAACAGAGCGCAGATCTGTGAGACCGGGAATACCGGTCATACTGGCTTCAACCGGAAAGGTGATCAGTTTTTCCACTTCCTCGGTCGCAAGGCCTGGAGCCACAACGGATACAAGAACCTGTTTTGGGGAAATATCAGGCACAGCCTCCACTGGCAGTTCCAGCACTGCCATCATACCTGCCGCCAATATCAGAGCCAATCCACCCAGCACCAGCATGCGGGCCCGCAGCAAAGCTTCCAGGTATTTACGGGCCATCAGTCTGCGTCCATTCCGGCCAGCCCGATGATTGATTTCAGGGCAAAACTGCCGTGGCTGACCACTGCCTCACCCTCTTCAAGGCCTGAGCGCACAACTGCATGCATGCCATTATCCAAGGCCACATCCACCACCACGGGCCGGTAATGTGTTTGATCCGCCTGCACAAATATGACGTTATGGCCATCAATTTTCTGAATAGCCTCTGCCGGCACAATAATACCCGTTACACTCTCACGCTCCGTCAGGCTGGCATCCAGCACCATGCCTGGAACCAACACACCAGTTGGGTTGGAAACACGGCTGATAACACGCACCAACCCTGTTTGCGGGTTGGCCATGCCATCCACTGTATCAATCCGGGATGTGATGGCACCATCGTTGGTCTCTGTGGTCTGTAATCCACCGGGCTGAAGACGTGCTGCCTGTTCCGGCGTAATGTCCGAAACAATCCACACGTCAGACAGATCCGCTACGCTCGCCACGTTTGTGGTTGGGGTTAGGTCTGCTGCAACAGATGTATCCAGCGTTTGCACCATACCATCAACCGGAGAGATCAGGGTTGATACCTCATCCTGCTGTTTCCGACTGCTTTGTTCAGAAGATGAATTGAACTCCTCATTAAACCGATGACCCAATGTATCCACATCTGCCTGTCGGGCACGCATGGTTGCATCTGCCTGCGCCAGAATATCCTGCCTGCGGCGCAGCTCTGCCAATGAAAGAGTTTGACCAACCAGTTGTTTTGCGCGCTGCACTGCGGCTGCGGCATCATTTCTACTGGCAATGGCGGCGGTTAACGCGGCACGCATCTGAATGGCTTGCAGTCGTGCACCATGGAGAGAATGATCCTGATAGCGCAACAGGACCTGTCCTTTACGGACCGAAGCACCTGGCTGCACCAAAACGTCCAGCACTTTGCCGCTTCCGGCTGGATGAATATACACAAGCCGCGTGGTATCGGGCATAACCCGGCTGATAACTGGCAGAATGCGAGAAACCTTACCGGATTTGGCAAAGGTCACTGTAATACCTTCATTTTTTATCGCTGCCATATCTAGCGCGACAACCGAAGGGAGTATCTGATCTTCGGCATTGGCGAGAGGTGACATACAAAAACACACAGCGAAATACGCAAGGATGCGTCCTTTCATGGTGTAATCCCCATGGCAATCATCATACGCAGCGTTGCGACATGCCACTCTACCTCAGCACGGGCGTTGGCAAATTGCGCATTGCAGGCAGCCTGTTCTGCCTGCATGACAGTTTCGAGCGTTGCCTCTCCCACCCGCCAGGCATGCTCTTCTGCCGCTGCACGCTTTTGCATATTTGCCGCGGCTATACGGGTGGTCTGCCGGGCAGCTGTGGCGGCCATCAGCCGAGCCCGCACACGGGATATTTCCAGATGTACCATGCGCCGGGCCTGTATTTCCTGACTATTGGCAGAAGCAAGCCTGTTGCTGGCCTCAGACATAATCGGTGTATTCCGGGCCTCGCTTGGTAGTGGGATGCTGAAGTTGACACCAACCCGGTCATCCCATGGGCTGCCATACTGTTTTTCATGAATCACATCGATACCCAGTTCTGGATTGGGCATAAAAGAGCGGCGGGCAAGCTTCATATTAGCTTGTGCAGCTTCTACATTTTTGTGTGCGGCTTTTACGCGCGGATCATTGTCTTCCATATCACGCGGTTCCACAAACCGCACATGTGCCATATCTGCACCATGAGAAAGATCAACCTCAACTGGCTGGGCAAATAAAACTTCCAGTTCAGCCTGAGAATTTTCCAGATATTCTTGCGCCAATGCCTGTTCATTACGGGCATTTTCCATTTCTGACTGTGCTATCTGGCTTTCCGAAGATGAAGATTCACCCACATGCGCAGAATGGGCAATCAAACTGTTTATCCTGCTTGCATACTCATACAGTTGATGTGCCGCCTTTAAACGTTCCTGCGCAATCTGTGCTTTGGCTGCCCCATCCAATACCCTTATGGAAAGCGACAGGTATTCAACATTTAGCTGCTCATCCAGAGATGCGGCTTCAGCACTTGCAACCTGACGTGTGGCACTTCCCTGCCCTGGTAACCAGAGTGGTACGGACACCCCTCCCTGATAAGTAGTGTACCCTTCATTACTCCCGATTGCATGGTCATCCATATATTCACCGGACAGAGTTGGTCCGCCAGCAAACCATGATCCTGCTGCACTGCTGCGCGCCTTTGCAGAATGATGGCCAACCTGCAATTCAGTGCGCACAGGATCAACCGCCCAAGCCATATTAACGGCTCTATGAAAATCTATTTTTTCTGGCATGTTCTGGGCATTTGCAGAAAATATGCCGAACGAAAATGTCACAATACTTAACAGCAGGATTTCACGCATGAGGTTACACGCAGCCTCCTACGGAATAATCGGCTTGTTATGCGTAATTCGGGAGGCGAGGTCATTCCATAGATTGACCGTTGCCAAGTTGATGTCGCCTTTTATGGATGAAGGTGACTGGGTGCGTGAAAAAGACGTCAGAGCCATGCGTTCACCAATCACAAAACGCCCTTGCGAAAATAATGTGACGGAAAGCGATCCCAACCTCCCCTGCCCGGCCGGACGCTTGATAGACACCCGCATATGTGGTGGTGGCACAGCAATGGCGTGAAATGCCTGAAGTTCTGTTTCTCCTGTAGGGCAGGCAACGCTTTGCAAAACTGCATGCCGTAAAACAGAATGTGGATAGCCCGCATATGAGCCATCTATATGCAGAAGAATACCTTCTTCCGTTCCCTTACAGATACTTTCTGTTTCGGTATAAGAGACACATCCGCACAGGCTGAGTGTTATCAGAATTGACAATCCGTAACGTATCACCCGTTGCATAACCTGTACTGGCCTTCCTAATACGATCACAGCACGCCATCATTGTGTTGGCGTCTTTGCCCCTATAACGCGCAAAGATGACGTGAACCTGAATGGCCACCAGACAACGGTTTCTACGGAGAAAGAAAATTTCTCATCACATCGCTCAGCTTCCTATTCCGAGTATCCAGGCTTTGGTCACGGAAACAGTGGCCGGCATCCATCGAGCTTCAGGAAAAGGAATGCCTCGTCAGGTCAAAGTCCTGATTTTTGCAAAAATCAGAATTTATTATAAGAAGGATCTATATTTTCCACGCGCAACCCGCGATGCAGTGCTTTCACTAATCTCATAGAAAGCTGCAATAGATTTTAAAGTTTCACCTTTTAAGCGTCTATCAATAATTTCCTGTCTTTGGACATCTGTCATGCGACAAGGACGTCCCATTTTTTCCCTTGCCGGATCGCTCGAATGCGTCCTTCTGATGTACGTGTACGAATTAGATCGCGTTCCACATCGGCAAGTCCACCCAAGACTGCAAGCATAAGCCGACCTGTACTAGTAGTAGTGTCAGTCCATGGTTCTGCTAGCACTACAGTTGCATTTTGTGTCGTGAGTGAGCGCGGATAGCACTGGCCTGATGCGTTCGTCGAAAGACGGACCATCTGAGGATGTGAGAGACGGGTAGTCTGCGTTGTGCAAGTTTTACGACGAGGCGCCTGATCTCCTGAATGGACCAGCGGACAAGGACTGTCGTGTTCTGAGTTGTGTTTTTTTCGGTTTCAGTGAGTTTGCCTGGTAACGGACACTGGCCATGACGGCATAGGCCAGCATGACCAGAGAGACATGCCGATGCCAACCATGCCAGGAGCGGGTCTCGTTATGATCAAGACCAAATTCGTTTTTGGCCGTCTCGAACCCTTCTTCGATCCTCCAGCGCGTCCCTTCAACGTTCACGAGTTCCTGCGTGGTTGTCCCTTTCGGGCTCCAGGTCGTAAAATAGGCAAGGTCCCCGTCAGCGATGTTTCGGCGGATCAACAGGCCACGTGTCCATGGTCCGGCTATAGGGCAGTCAAATTCTTCAGCATCCAGATCAGCAAGCGGAAGATACGCCCAGTCATAAAGTCGCTCACCTTTTGTGCCGTGCCCCGCTGACAGACGACGCCAGGCCTGGTCTGGCAGTCCTGCTGCAATATCTTTCGCCTCTCCGGCAATCAGCGGTTCCGTTGCCCATGATCCGAACCAGTGATTGCCCTTGACCCCAAGCACATATCCAATTCCTGCCCGGCGAAGCGTGCGTTCTACGTCGCCCACGCCATACACGCTGTCTGCTGCAACCCAGCGGAACGGCACACCGGCCTCAATACTTCGCTCAATCATCATCGAGGCTAACGCCGGTTTGGTTGCAAACACCACGTCATCGGGAACGTGGGCCCGCTTCAGACGCTCAGGCTTTGATGTCCAGTCTTTCGGGAGATACAGGGCGCGGTCAATAAAGGCATGCCCCCGTTCCGAAACATAAGCGCCAAACACACCAATCTGGCAGTTCGTGATCTTGCCGGCAGATCCCGTATACTGCCGCCCCACACCGCAGGACGCCTGACCCTTCTTCAGAAAACCGGTCTCATCAATGACCAGCACGCCCTCTTCAGTGCCCAGATGCTCAATCACATAATCCCTGACGACGTCACGAAGGGCATCGGCATCCCAGTGCCCGCGTCCCAGAAGCGCCTGCTGCCGCCATGGACCAGGATCTCCTGCGGCTTCCGCTCGCATCCATCCCGTCTTGCGTGGTTCATTGCCAATCAAAACATCAAGAAAAGCACAGGCCGAATCTACGACACGTTTTTGCGTGAACAGCGGCGCCATCCGATCCTTGGCGGACCGAAGCGAGCGCGCCCATAATTCCAGCGTCTCTTCAACAGACGTACCGCCACTCATCATATCCTGAATCATGGTTACCCATAGATTCAGAACTCAACACAAAATGCAACTGTAGTGCTAACCAGTAAACGATGCCCAGGGCCAAAACTGCGACAGAGAGCGCGAACAATTCCATGGCGGACACCTTATTCAGATCCAGCAGGATGAATTTACGGGCAACTGCTAAAAGGGCGATCAGAACGATGGTTCTCACCCGGATAACATTCTCGTGCTGGGCCAGAACGACAAGCAGGGAATGTTTAAATTCAAGGGCAATAATGACGGTAAAGATCGCACCAAAAATTTCCTGAAAGATCTCCTGCTTGATGGGATCGATCCCGATGTCAACGATCAGATGCCAGACCGCGCTGATCAGATGAACTGTCGCTATGGCAGTGACAAGCATGATGAGGGCAATCAGTATCAGAATAATGGCCTGTTCAAAGCGTTCATAGAATGTCAGACCATTAAACAGCCTGACCAGACGCGACCAATCCCTGCTGTGCCAGGAACGTTTCATGGAGATTTCTTCCATAACCGTTTTCCCATTAGATAATTGATATAGTTTTAAGTGTTTGGCTTTTCTTTCAATAATCTTGAGCGTCCTCACTCAGGACATGAACCGGACCACGATCGCTTATTGACTATTTGAGTTACCTCTCTTTTTCTTACGAGAAGAGACTACGCTAACGGCTAATGTCGACTTCAGATGCAGATAAATTACCTGTTGATCCTGACAAGGAGAAACTCGCCGAACCTCTGGATCCGGCTGATATGGGCACCGATTTCCATGCAGTCCCATGTGCTCTCCTAAGGGGTTGACTACCCCTCAAGCCGCACTTTCTCTCAGGAAACGATAATGATGGCTCTATCATTCCCAATGAATGCGATACAAAATCGTAATTATTCCAATATTGTCGGAGCGCTACGAGGTTAAGCAAATGGATTATGCTCGACATCTCCCTTTCCCTCTATCTTGAATACAATATTCCGAAACACGGGGCCTTTTATGGAAGGCCCAGCAGCCCTCTCGTTTTAATAAAAACCCAGACGAAAACGGCATCTTTGAGATAGGATGTACGTTTACGTTTTACGCCGCTATCGATGTCGATCGCGCGTTTTTTGCAGATAATGGCAAACGGAACGCAAAATCAGAAGCCAGAGGATCGCACCCAGCTGGGGCAAGTTTACCCCTCTGGACGAGACTTGCCAGCAAGGCACGAAGTCTAGTCCCAAGGACGCCGGTATAGGTCTGGAGTGATGTCAGAGTTACGCCCCGTCCATCATGGCCCAGACGGCGAAACAAGGAGATGACACGCTCTTCCAGCACATCATCACCAAAGATGGGACATGTTATCATCACACGCCTCCATCCAATCGGTTGCGCCTTTTCCGAGAAACCGTACGCAGAAAGCAGCGATAGCGTAAATAGAGTCTTTTCAGTTTCGACATCCATATCCTCCTATTAAAGCAACATGGATCTCAATCGTTTAGCTCAGGACGCTTAAGGTCAGACCCGAAGGCGTCTGACACACCTAAGATTGGAAGGGATTTTTCCCTCGTCAAGTGGTCCAAAAATATAGAAATTTCCTCATTATACGGGTGATGGAGCAACCTAGGAATATCAAGGGTATCGCAGGCTATCGGATGAAGAGACAAGAAACTGTTTGAACAGATTTTCTGAATCTCAAAGTTTCAGAGAGAACTTCGAAAACAAGTTTACTTCTGGTCTAATCTCCCAAGATCATTAGAATAACGAGTCATGCTTGATACCCTGCATATAACTGGCTCCTGGCCGGTTTTACGTTCTTATGTTCTTGAGCAGGTAGATCGTCTGACCTGCCAACGTCTGAATGATCCCCAGGCCTCAATTGATGTTTTGCGGCCTATTCTCTCGACGGCACATTTTTCCCCACCGCTTCCTGTGCTGATCGCCGGCAGTGCACTTCCCGATGGATCCTTCCTGCCAGATACCGAATTGCCCCGCCATGCGGAACATGCCGCCGCTGCAGGAGAAGCTGTCAAGGCGACCTTTCCTACTTTGCCTTCTGGCTATCAGATCGAACTGGCGTTGGAAATTGACTGCGAAAAGCTGGCGTTCGTTGCCACATTGGTGTCATCCAAGATCAGCAGTAACAGTGGCCCACGAGCCGAGAAAGAAGACACTTCAAAGATTCTGCCTCCCGCACCTATCGGGCAGGCTCCAGCCAACGTAACACGCTGGTTTTCAGCATTGTGCGAAATCGATATACCAGAGCACGATGGGCGGCTTGAAACATCGCAAGCAGCTGTGGGAGCATTCGTGCAACATGGCAAGTCCGCAAATACGCGGCGCGCCTATCGTTCAGCTATTAAGGGATGGTGTGCCTGGACAAACCGTCATGGTCTCCCTGCCCTGCCCGCACGCAGCACAGATGTGGCGACCTATCTCGCAGATCTTGCGCTCCGTGGTCGCAAGCCGACGACGATCGAACTGCATCGTGCAGCACTTCGCTACCTCCATCACATCGCTCAACTTCCTATCCCGACTGCCCAGGCTTTGGTCACGGAAACAGTGGCTGGTATCCATCGATCTCCTGGCAAGGAAATGCCGCGGCAGGTCAAAGGTCTGACATGGGACATGATGTGCGAAGTGATTGATGCAATCCCGATGACCACATTGGTAGACGCACGCGATCGAGCAATCCTCCTGATCGGCTATGGTGGGGCGTTACGACGCTCGGAGTTGGCGTCTATTCGGCTTGAATACGTCACTCTGGATGATGACTGCATGCGGATTACGCTCCCTCAATCCAAGGGCGATAAGCAGAACAAGGGCACTGTGGTCGCCATTCCCCGTGGTATTACGCGCTTTTGTCCAGTTCGTGCGTGGGAGACGTGGTTACGGCTATCGGGTCTTAAACCGCGCAAGAAAACGGCAAACGACCATTCCACGACTGCGGCCTTTCCACGCATCTGGTCTCCTGCGGCCTCGAAACCAGGTGTGTCACCCCCTCTCCCGAAAATTGGCACACAAAGTCTCTCTGACTGGTCTGTGGCCAAGATCATCAAACAACGATGCCTTGCCGCCGGCCTCGAAGGAGACTTTAGCGGACATAGTCTGCGTCGTGGGGCCATCACGACGGGGGCGCAAGACAATTACGATCTGATGGCGCTCAAGCGTTTCTCGCGTCACCGGGATTACCGAGTCCTGGAAGCTTATATTGAGGATGATCAGGCCCTAACCCGACATCCAGGAAAAAGTCGGTTTTGAATCGATATAGGCTTAATTCTGCCTTTCCTAATCTCAAAAACGAAGAAAGGCCGTCGCCTGATATTTCAAAATTCAGATATCTAAAATCGATGCATGAAGAATTTTTACACTCACAGTAATTCCTGCTTTTTGGGAGCCGACTCGTATTGGAGGTAATTTGGACTCTCTCCACGGGTATAAAATATATCCGTGACCCTTCGGTTTCATTGGACTCTTTCCACGATGTCCAACTTTTATCAAGCGGACTTATCCACAATCTAGTTTACGCACCAAATCTTATCCTTTGGACTCTACCCGCGATAAGTTTGGACTCTCTCCACGATAATGGGCTTATCCCTTGGACTTTGCCCACACATAAACTAATAAAGAATCAAATAATAACAAATAGCTTTTGCGGACAGAGTCCAAAGAACCGTGGACAGAGTCCAAATTCCTTCTCGTGGACAAAGTCCAAATTGACGAACAAATTTTCCTTATGACATTGTTCAAGTATGGGACAGATTCATAGCTTACTAGACAGATTTGGCGTTGAAGAAATGCGGCGATTAGCCTCACTTGAGGATAAAACGCAACGCCTGTGTGTCGAAGCCGCTCATGAAGTAATGTCTGATGAAGATCAGGCTATTGGTATAGCTCATGCAGGATTTGCAATGGCCGCTTTACCACATAAAAAAATCTCAGAATCTATTTGGCGCCGCGAAGGAGGTTCAATTCAACTTCTAGTAGAAAGTGGCTTAGATAAAGAAAATAAAGCCGTAGGCGTGCCATTTGGCGCAATGGCTAGACTTATCCTTCTATATCTACAAACACAAGCTGTAAGAACCAGATCCAGAGAAGTCGAGCTCGGATCCAGCATGAATGCTTGGTTAAAAGCAATGGGTGTTTCAGTTGGTGGCAAAACCTATATTGCCGTCAGAGATCAAGCTAATCGTATTAGTCGATGCCGTTTGACGTTCACTAGAATAAATGCTGGTGCAGAAATTATAACTAACGGTGCGTTTGTCCGTGACGCCATCATGCCAATTGAATCTGAAAATGGAAACCAACTATCATTTTGGAAAGAAGCCGTAAGACTAGATGAAGGCTTTTATGAGAGCCTTATTGAACATCCACTTCCTCTTCGTGAAATCGCAATTCGACAAATATCTAATAAATCTAAGGCTATCGATATTTATATCTGGTTGGCGTACAGATTACATGTACTTAACGATCCGCTTACTTTAAGTTGGAATACGTTAAAAAATCAGTTCGGCCCGGAATATAAAGAATTACGATATTTTAAAAAAGACATTGTTACTCCGCTTAAAATTGCTCTCTCAGTCTACCCGGAAGCTAAGGTACAAATGGACGATAAATATGGAATCATTCTTTATCCTTCTCCACCTCCAATTCCCGAAAAGCGAATTGGAAAGTAAATTTACATGTTAATAAGAAAAAATATATTAGTATTGCAGGAAGATTTTAGATTAACTACTTTTCGATAAGCGCAAATTAAAATTTTTGCAAACTTTGTGGACAGAGTCCAATCCTTATTACGAACGTAAATTTCTTACCGTAATAAGATCAATTTCTAAGAAACTTTCGTCACATCTAAACATTACCATTCATTTTTGAATTATTTTTGGACTCTGTCCACAATGAGGGATCAGCATTGGAAAGTCCATTATCCAATCCTCCGTTAACATACATTTTTTTAACCAGAAATCACAGGCATGACTATTTATCCGCATGCATCTTATCATAACGGGCTTTCCATAAAGATCAGCTTGCTCTTATTACCCATAATAGCGCACCGTTTCTCTTTTTCTCGAGAGAATTAGCCCTGCGGATCGCAAGAGAAAGCACAAAATCCTCGCAGTTCAAGTTGCTGCGCCAAAAACAGCCCGTAGTCCATCGAATGATATGTTAGAAATCTGAAATGAGAAGCCAGAAGCACTAAACTATAGTCTTGCTATCCCTCCAAATGTTAGTTTTTAACGAGTTTGTCACGATGATTACTCCTGTTAATTTAATGGGAAATACTCCGACATCAGTAAGACAATATTTGAATTCCCGCTACGACTTGTATGAATATGTATATGCTTACAAAACGTAGCGGATTCATCTAGAATTATGCTTTCTATTCGCAATAAATGAATGAGCTTATTAATCCTCATCAAGTAATGTTTGGATTTCTTTGAGACGAGTTCTTATCGCGATTAGCTGCTCAAGCATATGCCTTCGGGTAGATTTTAATCGCCGAGCCTCAGTAGATAATGCAGCAAAATCAACATGCGAAATATTCCGTTTGATTGATTTACGAAAAGCAATGATGGCTGACCTTGAAGTGTTTGGACCCACAAGACCTTGCGCACGAGCAATATCGAGCTCTTCTGGTGCAAGTAGACTTAATTGATAGGCAGCACTATATGAGCCAGGCAAAGAAGTCTCATCAAGACGGCCGCTATCTACGACATGAGCAATGCGTCTAAATTGAGAAGCAACAGGTTCTGAAAACGGAAAAAATTCTTCGAAGCTTGATTTAAGTCGATTTTTTTCTTCTCGAGAAAAAAGTACGTTATCGAGCGTATTTAATGCCCGTCCAATCTCCAAAAATGAACGCGCAGCCCTTTCCCATGCAGCATTAACGGCTCGTTGAGTTTCAAGAATAACGCGAATACGTGCTTGATCATTTGCCAGTTCAGTGCCAGAAAAAACGCTACTGATAGTCTCTAAGGTTTCCGATGATACAATAGTTAATTCCCGTAACTCTTGGGGACGGGCATCGAATGCAGGCACTTCATCTGCATCCAAATCCTGTAGAGCTCGCAGAGAAACGCCCCGCCTTGAAGTTGCTTTGCTCATAAATCCAACTCCTGCTTTAGGTATGCCCACAACGCACCGAAAGCTTCAGCATTTTTCGGTTTACTTAGGTCCATCACTCCAAGCCCTTTACCATTTGCTAAAGATATTTCTTCAGCTTGTGATATTTCTATTGGGCAGACTGGACCTACATTCATTAATTTTGAACGAATAGTCGCGTAGGAACGCGCACGTATATTAGCTCGATTAATAATAAAAGCCGCTTTTACATCACTTTGTTTCAGATGTCGCATCCATGGAGCGACACTATCAAAGTCATCTTGGGTCTGTTGGCAAGGTACAAGAACGAAATCAGCCCCTTCACACAGTCCGAGAATCGCGGTCATATTAATTTCTATTGATGGCGGTGTATCAATAACAATAAAGTCAGCTGTAGAATTACGCGCTTCTTTCAATGCGCCTCGCCAGTCATCTAGCATTACGCGACGCACTGGAATTTCCGAGACGCCAGAGATTCCAGCTCTGACGCGTTCACGTCGCTCTGCCCAGGTGGCTAGAGTTGCTTGTTTATCCATATCAAGACCGAGTACATTTTTCCCTGCCCTTGAAGCTAAAACCAAGATATTTCGTGACAAGGACGACTTACCTACTCCTCCTTTGGGAGAAGATAGCATTATTATAGATTGTCGGTGATTGTTTTTTGGCCTTACCATTGTGACCTCAGATCATGAGATAAAAACACGCTAAAAACGTGTAACCTAATTGCAGTATACCCGCAAAACATAACGTAGGCAGATAGATATATCCAGAATTTTTACACCGTAAAAATTTTACGGCGTAAAATAATGCGGTCAAATATACCATACACCAGCCCTGAGCATGTGGCGCAAGTGGTTGGTGCTCGCCATGCTCGCCCGCTACGCGGTCTGTGCGTGGCTCCGCTCCCGGCGCAGAGCGCCGCACTTGCCCCACCCACTCCGGCCCGGTTGTCAGGAAAGTATCAAGGAGAAGGAATAAGGAGAGAGTAAACACTCCCAGTCCTGCACTTGATCCCGACCAACCCAGCAATCAGGCCCCCGACCCTCAGAAGAGGTGTCGGGCGAAGCCGATTGGACGGAGTGCGCCATCATGTCCATGTCAGCCTCGCAACTCAATCTGTTCGATACCACTGTTCTTTCCGGTGAGCTCGCATCCCTCTGGTCTCTAGACGATGACCAGCCCATTCCCGAAGTCTGCATCCCCTCCCCTCACCCTTTCCGTATTCCACAGCGCGATTTCCGGCTGAAGGGACTGCGTGGTCTTGCAAGCGGATGGAAAGCTCGTGCTGAAGGTAATCTGGCTGCGATTGCCCTTCTTGGGGAACTTGAACGCGAGGATCGAAACGCCACGGCAGCAGAGCAGGACGTGCTGGCCCGTTTTACGGGCTTTGGCGCTGGTGAACTGGCCAACAACCTTTTCCCTCCAACAGGCAGAGAGGTACGCAAGGGATGGGAAAGTCTTGCTTCAGAACTTGAACAACTTACGACGGAGACTGAAAGGGCTGGCCTGCAGCGCGCCACGCAATATGCCCACTACACACCGGAACTGATTGTTCACTCGATGTGGGATATGGCCCTGCGTATGGGGTTTCGGGGCGGTTCGGTGCTTGAACCGGGATGTGGCACGGGGCTCTTCATTGCCGCACGACCTGAAAAACTGGAAGGCAAGATCGCTTTTACCGGCATTGAGAACGATCCCATCTCTGCCCGTATCGCGCGCAAGCTCTATCCGAACCAATGGATCCGCAGTGAGGACTTCACGCGTGCCCAGCTCCCACAGGGCTATGATCTGGCGATTGGCAATCCCCCGTTCAGCAACCGCACAGTGCATGGTCGTGAGGGACTGGAGAGGCAGGGTCTGAGCCTCCATGATTTCTTCATCGCCCGTTCGCTCGAAGCTCTGCGTCCAGGCGGGATCGCCCTGTTCGTGACCTCTCGTTACACATTGGACAAGACGGATCCGAATGCCCGACGGATCATTGGCGAGAGCGCTGACCTTCTTGGCGCAGTACGTTTACCTGAAGGCGCAATGCGGGACGATGCCGGAACTGATGTCGTGGTCGATGTACTGGCATTCCGCAAACGAGAAATGGGTGAAGAGCCGTCAAACGAGAGCTGGGTTGAAACTGCAGGCATCCCAGACTCAGATGAGGGGAATGGTCCGCTCGTCATAAACCGGTATTTCCATGACCATCCCGAACAGGTGCTCGGCAGTCATATCTGGACGACAACGCAGTTTGGTCCCGGTTACACATGCTCTGCCACCGCCGGCGCAGAACTAGACCTTCTTCTTCCGCAAGCCCTGAACCGGATAGCACCCAACACGCATTTCCTCCCCCCACGCGAGGCCCGCATTGTCCGACCAGCCGGTGAGGGCGTCACTATTGGAACTGCAGCAAGTGGGGCGGACCTCAAGGAGGGAAGCTACTTTGTTGATCGGAGTGTGCTGCACCAGATCATTGAGGGACAGGCGCAGATCGTGCCGATCCGCAAGGCAGGACAGACAGAAGGGATTTTTGCCAAACATGCGCGGATCATTCGTGCGCTGGTGCCCATCCGTGATGCCGCGCGAAGTGTGTTGCGGGCGCAGATGCAGAACCTGCCTTATGGAGCGCAGCAGCGCACTTTGAAGACGGCGTACCAGAGTTTCGTGCGAGAGTTTGGCCCCATCAATCATACCCGCACCACGCTACGCGAGAACCCTGAAACTGGGAAAACACGCGAAACCCAGCGGCGCCCGAACCTGCAGCCTTTTATGGATGATCCTGACGTCTGGCTGGTGGCTTCGATTGAGGAGTATGACGAACGCACGGACACGGGCCGCATGGGGCCGATATTCTCTGAGCGTGTCATTCATGCACCGACAGAGCCTGAAATACACGGAGCCCATGACGCGCTGGCTGTGTCCTTGCATGAAACGGGTCGTGTGGATCTGCCTCTCATTGCCGAATTGCTGGGACGGAGTGAAGCCGATACGTTGGCTGAACTGGGTGAGAGCATTTACCTCGATCCGGAATGCAGCGCGCAGGGCAGGGACGTCTGGGTCACGTCTGATGAGATGCTCTCAGGTGCGGTGCGCACCAAACTGGCGCTCGCACGCGAGGCCGCACATCATGATCAGCGGTATGCACGCAATGTCAGCGCCCTTGAAGGTGTGCAGCCTGCTGATCTGCGTCCCTCTGAAATTACAGCCCGTCTGGGAGCACCGTGGTTGCCCGTCACGGACATTCAGGACTTCGTACAAGAGGTCATGGGGATTGAAACAACCGTTCGTCATACCCCGGAAGTGGCATGCTGGAGTATCAATCGTGCGCCGTTTCTGTCTCGCGCTGAAGCAACATCCGTCTGGGGCACGGAACGACGCAATGCAGCGGAACTTCTGGAAGACGCGCTCTCTCAGTCCATTCCCAAGATCTGGGATCATTGGCGCGATGAGAATGGCAACGAACGACGCGAACTCAATACACAGGAAACGGAAGACGCCAAGGAAAAACTGGCGGCTATCAAGAGCGCGTTCGAAAAGTGGGTGTGGCAGGATCCCGACCGGTCTGACCGTCTCGTAAAGCTCTATAACGAGACCTACAATAACCTTGTGCCGCGTGCCTTTGATGGCAGTCATCTGCGTCTGCCTGGAGCGAGCAGTGTGATTACCCTGCGTGCTCATCAGAAGCGCGTGGTTTGGCGGATTATCGCTTCAGGACGCACCTACATGGCGCATGCTGTGGGGGCAGGAAAAACCTTTTCCATGGCGGCTGCCGTGATGGAGCAGAAACGCCTTGGACTGATCAGTAAGGCCGTTATCGTGGTTCCCGGCCACTGCCTTGCACAGATGGCGCGTGAATTTCTCATGCTCTATCCCACGGCGAGAATTCTCGTGGCGGACGAGACAAATTTCGTCAAAGCAAAACGTCAGCGTTTTATTGCCCGCGCAGCAACCGAAAACTGGGATGCGATCATCATAACCCATGACGCTTTCAAGTTTATTCCAGTTGAGGCGGGGTTTGAACGGGAGATGATTGAAGACCAGATTGCGTCATATGAGGCCATTCTGTCTGGCCTGGATGGCGATGACCGCATCTCCCGCAAGCGCATTGAACGCATGAAAGAAGGGATGGAGTCAAAACTGGAAGGATTGGCCGCCCAGAAAGATGATCTCCTTCATATGGGCGAAATGGGCATTGACCAGATCCTTGTCGATGAAGCCCAGCTCTTTCGGAAACTGTCCTACGCCACCAATCAGTCCGATCTGCGAGGTGTCGATCCCAATGGCTCTCAGCGTGCATGGGATCTGTTCGTGAAAACCCGTTACCTCGCGAAGACGGATCCAACACGTCCGCTGATTATGGCTTCAGGTTCGCCGATTACGAATACCATCGCCGAATTGTGGAATGTCGGGCGGTATATGGATCTGGATGCTCTTGTCGCACGCAATTTGCATGAATTTGATGCGTGGGCCGCCAACTTTGGGGAAACACGCACCGAACTGGAGCTTCAGCCTAACGGTCTCTACAAACCGGTCACACGCTTTACCGAATTCGTCAATGTGGCCGATCTGATGGCCATGTATCGTGACTTTGCGGACGTCGTTCAGTCTGATGAGTTGTCCCGATATGTAAAGCTGCCCTCAGTAAAGAGCGGTAACAGACAGATTGTCGTGGCCGAGAGCACAGAAGACTTTCGGGCATTCCAGCAGACCCTTGCAGAACGGATGCGCGCGATTGAAGCCCGTTCAGGTCGTCCTCAGAAGGGGGACGACATCATTCTGAGTGTGATGAATGATGCCCGGCATGGCGCGATCGATCTGCGGTTTATCGCACCATGGGCGGATAATGACCCGCATTCCAAGCTGAATGTGATGATCCGGAAGGTGTTTGAAATCTGGCATGAGACATCTGCCAATCGCTACACCAATCCCGAGACGGGTAGGGCCTATGATTTACCGGGGGCGGTGCAGATGATCTTCTCCGACCTCGGCACACAGGCCTCCCAGAGCAAGCGTGGGTTCTCGGCTTATAACTGGATCAGGTCAGAGCTGATCCGCATGGGTATCCCGGCCGAGCAGATTGCCTTCATGCAGGACTACGACAAGGCAGCAGCCAAGCTGCGTCTGTTTGGTGATCTCAATGCAGGCCGTAAGCGTATCCTGATCGGTTCAACAGCCACAATGGGAACGGGAGTGAATGCCCAGCAGCGCCTGAAAGCCCTGCATCATCTCGATGTGCCCTGGCTTGTGGCCGATATCATGCAACGGGAAGGTCGGATCGTGCGTCAGGGCAACCAGCATGACGAAGTGGAAGTTTACGCATACGCCCAGCAGGGATCTGTGGACGCCACCAACTGGCAGCTGCTTGAACGCAAGATGCGTTTTATCGGTCTTGCGATGTCGGGAGATCGAACCATTCGCCGGATTGAGGATGTGGGCGGTGAAGGCAACCAGTTTGCAATGGCCAAGGCGCTTGCATCAGGTGATATGCGTCTGATTCAGAAAGCAGGTCTGGAAGCCGATATTGCGCGTCTTGAGCGTTTGCAGGCCACACACTTCGATGATCAGTTCAATGTGCGTCGCCAGATCCAGAGAGCTGAACGCGACATCAGGACAGCGCAGACACGCATTCCGAAAATTGAGGCAGCACTCAATCAGCGGATATCCACGAAAGGGGAGGCGTTTGCGCTGCATCGTGACACCACGGTGGTTGAGAGCCGTGAAAAAGCTGGGGCATGGATACTGTCGCAGGCGCGGCTTGCTGAACGGGAAGGCCGGACCGGGCAGTGGAGCATGGGTCGGATCGCCGGATTTGAAGTGATGTGCGAAGCTCATGAACAGCAGTTCAGAACGTCCGACAAGAGAAAACCAGAAGTAGTCTCCTCCCTCTATCTGGATACACCTGCAGGAGACATTGAGGTCGAGACCGATCGTGAGACCAAGCCTCTGGGACTGATTTCACGGATTGAGCACGCAGCCTTACGTCTGGACAGCGATCTGGCTGAAGCACGTCGCAGTCTGGATGAGGCACAGCGCCGACTGCCAGCTTATCGCTCACGAGAAGGACTTCCTTTTGCGGAAGCCGACGATCTCACGGCGAAATGTGCCGAGCTATCCGCATTGGATGCTGAGTTGGAAGCGGAAGGCAAGGAAAAGGAAGCTGCGCTGAAATCGGCGACAGCAAATGATGATACTGCTTCTGCTGTTGCAGAGAAAATAGAGGAGGTGGCCTGAGAAAAAAGGAAAACAGAAATCCGAAAAGGGAAGGGCGGGCCACAGGCCGCCTACACGCCGCAAGGGTTCGCCCCGTTCCGGGGCCTCGCTGACGCTCGCCCTTGCCCCGTGTAGGCGTCTGCGGCGGTGCCGAAGGTATGAGGTCAGAAAATTACACCTCATGACCCTGAAAGTGAGGAGCGTATCATGACGGAACTTCGCCGCGTCGATCCCAGAACACTCGTACCAAACCCGAACAATCCACGTAAGACCCAGCCAGATGCTCGTGCGGAACATCAGCTTGCGCTGAATATCAAGACAGTGGGCCTGATTCATGCGCCCTGCGTGCGGGAACTTGAGGATGGTCGGTTGATGATTGTCGCTGGTCACAGACGGGTGCGGGCCTGTATTGCTGCGAAACTGGACGAAATTGACGTGCATGTCCGTTCTGGTGATGAAAAAAGCGATACGATGGCCGCTGTTGCCGAGAACGTCGTGCGTGCCGACATGGCGGAATCCGAACAATGGCGTGGTGTGCTGGATATGCGCGAGAAGGGCGCTTCTGATACAGAAATCTGTCGGGCTTTTATGGTCACACCAGCCTATCTCCGTGGCCTGATGCTGTTATCCCAGATTCATCCGCCCATTATTGCGGCAATAGATGGTGGGATTGGGCCTTCCTATACGGAACGGAACGCAATTGCGCGCACGCCGCTGGAGCGCCAACGCGATGTATGGGCCGAGATCTGGGCGGAAAGCGCTGACGAAGGATCAGATCCGGCCGACTATGAGATGAGTAGGGAAGATGCCGCACATTTCGACTGGTCAGACTTTGTAAGATATCTTGATCAGGTCGAGTTATATGCTCGCGACTACGAGTTTGACGACGAGACTGCCAAAGAAGCTGGTGTCGTCTGGGAAGAAGATCTCTTCGGGCAGGGTGGAGAAGATAATCGATACTGCACCCAATATGCCGCTATGTTTAAGGCGCAGCAGATCTGGGCCGAAAAAACCAGACCTGAAGGAACCATTTACCTCCAGAGCAACGAATACGGGGAAGGAATTGCACCAGACGGATACCGGAAGGTGGGGTCCTGGGAAATGGAACGGGACGGAGATATCCTGGCGATCTGGCTTAACCCACGCACACTGCAGATTCAAAAAGGGCGGCTACGCGAACTGGGAGAACAGTCAACCCGCAGGACAGAAAGTGACGCACTTTCTTTACCGTCAGCCCAAAACCCCGAAAAACCTAAAGAGCGCGCTGATATTTCAGGTACAGGGCTTAAAATTATCGGTGAGGTCCGTACTCAGGCATTGCGAGAGGCACTGGCAGCGGCCCGCGAGAGCGCGGACCCATGGGATCTGATAGGGGCGTTCCTGCTGGCCCTGAGTGCTGACAATGTGAATATCCATGGAGATAACACTTATGATCCCTATGGTGCGGCTTCCGAACGGGACCGGGCCGTTGCAAGTGTCTTTCCAGAGGGCGTGCTCGTGCGCGATCCGGCAGTGCTCCGGAACGCTGCTCTTGAAGTGCTCTGCAGTTTCATGAACTGCGAGGTGAGCATGCATAGTGGAAGTGGACTGCCTGCCCAGATTCTTGGTGTGCTGTTCAATGCCGATGCCCATATGCCGACGATGGCTTTTGAGGATTTCCTCAAGACTTACAGCAAACCTGGGATTACCAAGGCAGTCCAGGCTGAAGGACTGGAAGAAAAACCCACGGGAAAGGCGATGCGTGAAGCCTTGATGGCGCACGTTGGTGAAAAACGCTGGGTGCCCGAACCTGCGACGTTTGCAGCCGGCATTCCGGCATGGAAAGCCAAAATAAAAAAACAGGCAGCGCGTGCAGCAGCACGGGCCCAATTGGACGCACAGACTGAAGAAGATGATGAGATCGATGACCAGTCATCAGACATGGAACACTGTGACGAACAAGATGTGGCTGAAGCTGATGAAGAGACGCTGACACCTGAGGAAGACGTGTCAGCAGATGACACATCGTCTGTGTCTGAGACGACTTCCTCACACACCGAATTACCAGATGATCCACGCATACCGACACAACTTGCAGAGCTGGCGCGCAAGATGCCTGAGCATCTTGAAATCATCATGGTCTGACAAATACAGGCGGCCCATCGAACGGGCCGCCTTTTTTATGTCCATCCAGAGGCATGTTTTAAGGAAATACCGTCATGAAACTTCATTTTGATCATGCGCTCGTGACACAGTTGCTGGCTCACGCTGAAGCAGCAAAAGAGCATACGCCCACCTTTGACCAACTCTATGAGCCCACCTTTCTAAAAGATGGGAAAGAGACACAGTCGCCGTCTTATGATGACATCGATCTCACCAAAGTTCCTGCCGGGCTGATGCTGGTGGGAGATAACGGAATTTATCTGATGTCGAATGGCAAGCCTGCGCTCAAGGATCCTGAACGCACAGGGAACCTTATCGCCTATGCTTTTGAAGCTGATCCACAAAAGAAGCCTGACGATTGGTGGCACGTGAAACGAGCAGCCTTTGGTGGTGATGACGGGGCAGAATTTCTTGCAGCCAAAGCCATCAGGAATGCACTTGAAGCGACCAAAGGAGGCCGCTTCTGGCTTGATGTGTCGCCGACACGGATTTCCAGTCCCTATCTTGCGCCACCACGTCGCAAACGTGCGTTGGCATCAAAAAAATAGGAAAAGATAAAAGGCAATATGAGAGCAGGAGAGAGCCATAGTCTGCTGTCTGGAGCAAACGGTTGGTTCTCCCCATGCTCGACCGCAGTGCGGTCTGCGCGTGGGTCCGATCCCGGCGCTGCGCGCCGCGTTTGCTCCAGCCTACAGACTATGCCCCGCGTGGAGATGTCAGGAAATGCAACCCGATATCCAGAAATATGCATTTCCAGAAAATCATCGTTTTCAAGGAGAGTTTTCATGTCTGCAACGCTGGAACCGACACACGCCATTACTTCTTCTGCTCTTGCTGGATTTACCGGGACTGTTCGCTACTATCGCTGGCATAGCGGTCTTCTGCTGACAGATGGCGCCCATTATCTTGCAGCCAATGGTGCCGCGTGGCTGATTGATATACTGGCAAGCGTTCAGCATATGCCGACTATGCGTGAGGAAGATCGACAGTTCTGGACCTTGAAGGTTGATCTCGAAAAACACACAGCCGTTATTATTTGTACCGATGGAGATAAGACAGGGGATGGGGAAGTCGAACTCTATCGTCAGGACATCCCGTATACTGATTTCCCCCTAAAGGAAGCCAAATTATTCGCTTTCAGTGAGCCCGGCATAGGGCGCATTGTCCTGCTTCCCAGCGAATACTGAAAACGCTGACGCTCTCTACTGGAAGGCCGCCCTAAAGGGCGGCTTTTTTATATCTGTCATCCAACAGCACCATAAAATACAGTGGTGATAGGGACGTTTTGAAATGAGCAAGACACTCGATGTCACGCGACAGACATGTGGTCGATATGTTGTCGAAACTTGCCTTCGGCCTGATGGAGCCGTTTTTTTACGCACCCCGGACATATTCCCGGTCAATGCCCGCAACTGGCATGGTCCGTATGACACTATGGACGCTGCCATAACTGATTTTTTGGACCGGACGGCAATACCGAAGATCACACGTAAGAAACTCTCCTCTCTGCGCGATCACGGCTATGCCGGGGATGTTGGTGGAAAGGAGATGATCCTCCATCTTGATCGCTGGACCGGAGCCACAACACTCAGTGATTTCGAATTGGTCGAGGAGAGCGTCCAGACCTGATTCCCTTTCATTCATATCTCTCAAAAAATCAGTCAGGAGAATGATCTCATGTTGAAACACAGGATCGTTTCTGGAAACCACTGGCCCCGTCCTGCAAAGCCAACCCGCTGGATTTGTACAGATGAACCGGTCACATGTCGGCGTTGCCACATCGAGTGGCTGGACGGCGACCCGGCATTATCCATTGAGTGTCCTGGCTGTGGTGCGGAAGCTGGCTACCCTTGTCAGCGGCCACAGGGGGGAAATGAACGCGTCTGTTTCCAGCGTGACCGTCAGGCTATTCGTGATGGTTTGCTGATGCCGTGTGAAGGATTATCGTGGGATGGACGTCACGATAAACGCCTGATGATGACCTTACATCCTTACCCTCACGCCATTCCAATCATGAGTGGCGCACCCGTAAGCCGGTTTTCTGCGTAAGTGTGTCCAATATGGCCACACTTTCAGCTTTCTCGTGATCAGGAAGAGGTCTTTTCTAACATGAATGATCTGGCACGTCATGCTCTGTTTAATACGTGCAGTCGAAAATAATGAGCTGGCGTTAGCCTGATCACTCCCAGATCAGACAGAAAATTTGATCAAAAAAATAAAGAGAAAAACGGGAAAACTAAGAATGAGCACCAGAGCGCCGTGGCGGGGGCAAGAGGTGGGTTCTCGCCATGCTCGACCGCAAGCGGTCTGTGCGTGGCTCCGATCCCGGTGCTGACGCACCGCTCTTGCCCCCGCCACACCGCTCCGGTTGCGCGAAGGTATCCAAAAGAAAAAAGGACACCGACGATGCGCGATACGAAACTCCCTCTTCCCACAACAGCACGCGATTATCTGGAACTCGCAGGTTTCCTGGCAGGAACAATTCTTCTGGGGCTGACACTTATCATCCTGATCTGCGGCCCAGCCTTTGTGCTCCCTCACAGCATGACCTTTGCCGGTTTGGGTTAACGTCTAAGGAGAGGAATGGATCATGACCAAGCATGAACGTATTGATCTCTATCAGGATGTGACCAACCGGATAGTGGAGCAGTTAGAAAACGGAGTGGCCCCGTGGGTGCAGCCTTGGTCTAGTACCGCTTCAGGCCCGTCACTCCCACTCAATGTCACCACTGGTCGCCGCTACAGCGGCATCAACGTGCTGCTGTTGTGGGGAACCGTGCAGATGTGTGGTTTTACCTCCCAGAGATGGCTGACGTTTAACCAGGCACGCAAAGTTGGCGGGAGCGTCAGAAAAGGTGAAAAGGGCACGACCGTTTTCTATGCGGACAGCTTTGTGCCCGGTGGCAAGGAGGCTGAAGAGGAAGCGCGTGCCGTTCAGTTTCTGAAGCGCTATACGGTTTTCAACATTGACCAGTGCGAACACCTCCCCGAAGACATGACAGGAACTGTCGCATCGTTACCGGAACGAGAAACCGTCCCTCATGCAGAAGCTCTGCTGCAGGCCACTGGTGCGGATATCCGAATTGGTGGGGACAAGGCATTCTATGCCCCTGATCCAGACTATATTCGGCTTCCCCCACAGAATGCCTATTTTGAGCAGATTAACTGGTATCGCACAGCTTTTCACGAGACTGCACACTGGAGTGGCCATAAGAGCCGTCTCGACCGTGACCTCTCAGGACGGTTCGGCTCACACAAATATATGGCTGAGGAGATTGTGGCTGAGCTCACAGCGGCATTCGTTCTTGCCGAGTTGAACATTACGCCGACAGTGCGACACGCTGATTACATTGGAAGTTGGATTTCACTTCTGAAGGAAGACAAGCGGGCCGTTTTTACGGCAGCCCGTCTCGCGTCACAGGCAGCGGAATACATACTGGCGTTTCAGAGTAACGATAGCTGTTTAGCTGCACCATTTTCACGGATGGTGGCCTGAATGGGACAGGGGATGCGGGCACTTGTGTCCGTATTCTGGGCTAACCCGAATACGATGCCCCCTCCAACAAGTGACACACTGCCGGACGGCAAGAGTTTATGGCTCTGCACCATACTGGACCGGACTGTAGAGCGTGAGATCATTTCTCACTATGCCCCGCGTGTCCGCCCTGGTTCAGGATGGTCACACGGTTGGTCTCCTTTGCTCGACCCACCCAAACGCTGGAGTGGCACACGCAAAGCGGCAGCACGTCGGCGAAATCTACGCCGACGGCTGGAAAAGGCAGTTCCACTCTTTGCCGATCAGTTCGAAGAACAGGAACTTCAACGCCGGCCTGACTACTTCGATGCCGACAGCATTGAGCGAGAACAGTGCAATAAAAACTAATGACTGATTGCACAAAATACCTACCCACGGGAAAACACGTATCATGAATAGACAGTATTACACGTCACCTTTTCAGGGTGGGGACAATCCGTTGCGCGTCGGAACCATAGCGCTTGGTGCAATCTATCACATGCCACTTGGCGATTATATCGGTCCTCGCGAGCCATGGATCGTCGAAGCATTTTTGAACGGCCAGTATCATGCCGCCCGTCGTGATCCTCTAACAGGCAAATGGCTCAGTGTGTTTGTTAGCAGCCGGTCAGATCGGGCTCAACTTCGTAATCTTGCTACAGGAAAACGAATGACATTGGCCACTCACTGGTTAGTCAGCAACGCACGTCAATTTGGTGATGACAACGCTTATCCCAACCTGCCCGATACCGAACGGTTTTACAGAAAATCTCAAATAAAATGGGAAGAAAGAAGGAATAATAAATAACAGAAAAGAAGAAAGAAAAGAGAAGACAACACACTGCCGCACATCTTTCCGGGTCAGTGCGGTGTGAAGCGACCGTCGTCGGGGTCAAGCCCCAAGCCTTCGGTCGTGACGGCACCGTGAAGCCGCACGCGGCTTCCGCACCACTGCCGTCCCGAGGGCCTGACCCCGACGCCTATGGCCGCTTCTTAAGGACCGCACCCGGAAAGATGATGCGGCAGCGGGCCGTCTCAAATCCGGGAAAAACAGAAAGAAAATCTGTCATGGGCGGAACGGTTAATCGCGTCATCCTTGTGGGAAATCTCGGCAAGGATCCCTTACGGGAAGATCAGGAAAATGGGGGAAGCGGGTTTCTTTCCCCTTGGCGACCTCAGAGATCTGGTCAGATCAGTCTCAGGGCAAGCGGAAACAAATGCGGGAATGGCATCAGATTGTCTGTCTCGATCAACGTCTTGCAGACATGACGATGCGCAAATGCCGAAAGGGCACGCAGGTTCTGGTTGAAGGACGCCTACGCGCCACACTCGTCAGTGAAGGGCCGGCTCAGTGGGTGCGAACCGAGATCGTCATTGATGGGTCTGGTTGCGACATCACAATTCTTGAACTCAGCAAACCGACCAGGCGGAAGGTCAAAAAACCACGGGTTCGCAAAAACTGAAATCCAGAAATTAAAACAGCAAAGGACAAACGTCATGACGATGCAGATGCAGATGACCCCCTTATCTTCCGTACGCCCGAATGCACGTTCGAGCTGGCGCCAACTGTCGTCTGAAGCCTCCTTCCTGGATTACAGTATCGGCTGCCATGCTCTTCCGTCCCGATTTGAGGCGGCCTTGCGGCGCAAAGCGGAGCGGGCACGGCGTAAAGCCTGGGAACACATGCTTGATAGCAGTCACCCGGAGCGTCGGTCATGAACACATCACAAATCGTCATTGACCATAATTTTTCAAACTCGTCGCATCATGCACTTGCAGGATGGATCTCCGAGAGGGGAGAACCGACATGCACCGAACTGCCTGCAGGCCGACTGCCAACGGTCAAACGTGCTTACAAAAGACTGGGCTCACGGAAAGAAAACAAAGCTTTCAGGCCTCGGGGAGTGCTGGTCATGGGAGATAACCGTGCCATCGACGCACAACGGGATGAGCTTGCAACACTCCGTGAGCGTGTTCGGTGCGAACTGGTCCTTGAACGCGAAGGCTATCGTCTTGACAAAGAAGCCACAGCGCAACGGTCGGCCAAAAACCTCAAATTCCGCCGTGGTGAAGGCGAAATCATCATTGTCAACCACGGTGGTAAGGGCTGGTGGGATCCGACAAATCCAGATCGTAGCGCGCGTGGTGATGTCATCAAACTTGTTCAACACCTCAAGCCCGGTCTTAATCTTGGTCATGTTCGGCGCGAGTTACGCAACCTGATCGGTCTGGAGCCTAGCTACGAAGTCAAGGAACGGATCAAACCGACTTCGATAGATGCGAACCAGAAACGTGACCCAGCATGGATGTGGGAACATCGTAATCCACCCCAGCAGGGATCAGCTGCATGGCGCTATCTTTCCGAAGAGCGAGGATTGCCAGATCGCATACTGGATGCAGCCGCAAAACAGAACCTGTTACGAGAAGGTCCAAACGGGACAGCCTGGTTCGCACATCGTGACAACCAGGGAGCTTTAAGCGGCATGGAAATGCGTGGGCCGGAATATCGAGGGTTTTCGACAGGAGGCATTGGTAAGCGGTTATTTCGGTTTGAATCTGATCCGGGTGTGCCACCGTCTCGTGTTGTCATTGCTGAAGCAGCAATAGATGCCCTGTCTTTTGCCTCTATGGACCGTTTTTCCCGCAACACGCTTTACTTGTCCACGGGTGGGGGCATGAGTCCAGAAAGTGTTGCTGAGCTGAAGGACATGCTGGCGGACGTGGCCAAACGGCCAGAAGGCCGTTTGGTTATCGCGGTCGATAATGATCACCAGGGCGATCACTATGCTGCACTATACTCAAAAATGGCTCAGGAGGTCGGGTTGTGGAATGGGCGGGCCTCCCCCAAAGCACCCGGATCTGACTGGAATCAGGTTTTAAGGGCACGCGGCAACAAGGAAAGTTCGGCTCCTCGCCCTTTTGGGGAACTGGCGGGGTCAGTGACATCCGCCACGTCAAACCCTCAGGTCGCAGCAGGATGGGTGGATGACCTTAAATCACGCAAACGCCAGCAATCTGAACAAGTCCTTCAGGCAGATCAGGCCGCGCCTTCTGTAAGGCGCTCTGGTGGCCCCTCATTGGGAGGTCGATAACGTCATGTTCGCTCAGAATCATCATGACCAAAGAAGCGAAATCCACGACCCAAGGTGGAGACGCGCAATTCTGGAAGTTTTCAACAGTAATGAACCCGCCAGAAGAGTCTGGGAAAAGCATTGTGTGGATGCTGCGAAGGCACCCTGCCAGTTCGTCAGTTGTACGGATGGCACTCGTGATCTGATCGGTGTGGTGATCGGGGGAACTCTCTCAGATGCTGAAGACACAAGGCTCTGGGACTTGGAGTGTGCGTTCACCATGCTCACTAAAGATGCCGAAATCCTGATTGTTAAAGGCTGGTACGCCACAGCAGTCGAACAGGTCGTTGAGGATATCACAGGAGGAATTGAAGCCATGAAATCAAACGAACAAACATATCGCGATGACGTTCTTGACCTTCTGGTTATCAAGGCGGGTCTTGCGCAGCAGCTTGATCAGTCCCCAGCGGCAAAAGCGTTCTGGGATATCCATCTTGAACGCCTTGGGGCAGCAAAATGGCCAGAGGGGCCTTTGCCACAATGTCTTGTGCGTTTTGATGAGCGAACCGGTGCCAAACTCGGTCTCGTTATCAGTGGCGTCTGGGTCGAGCGTTTGGGAGACTGGGATCTGAATGAACCATTTCTTGTGCTCTCAACGGATGGAGAAATCCAGCGGTGTGAGGGGCGCGTTGTAGAACAGGTCAGTGTGTTATGAGCGCCTCGCTGAGCATCCCGCCGCGGCTCGCTCCTGTGCTGGACGACCTCACTCCAGCGCAGCGTGCTGCAGCTTTGGCGCTAGGCCGCGTTCTGGTGCTTGCTGGTGCTGGGACAGGGAAGACTAAGACCCTGACGGCTGGTGTCGCCACGCGGATCGAACTGTATGGCATGGAGCCATCACGTATTCTCTGCGTGACGTTTACCAACAAGGCGGCCCGCGAAATGCGGGAACGGATTACACGGGCTTGCGGAGAGGGGATGGCACCTTCATGGCTCGGCACATTCCACGCGCTGTGCGCGCGCCAGTTGCGTGCTGAACCAGACATTGCCCATTTGCGGCCAGGATTTGATATCAGGGACGCGGATGACGTGCTGGCAATTGTCCGCCGTCTGATCAAGTCTGTTCCTGTTGAACAGCTACCGCGTCCGATGGAGGGCGAGCCGGGAGATGCGCGTCAGATTACCAAGATGGCAGAACGTATCTCACGTCTGAAGGAAGAGCTGGTGACGCCTGAAATGGCGGGGCATCATGTGGAGGCCATGATTGCGCGGGCGCATGCCCAGAAGCGTTTCGTTGATGATGCAGGCTGGCGTTTTGTTGTCGGGTTGTATGCACGCTATCAGAGTTTGCTGCGTGAGCAGAATGCCGCGGATTTTGGCGATCTGCTGATGTGGCCTACCTTGACCATGCTTCAAAACGAGATCTATCGCTATCGGTAGTCCCGCCGTTTTACAGCTGTCATGGCCGATGAATTTCAGGACGTGAACCGCGCCCAGTTTCTCTGGCTCAAAATGATCTCTGAGGTGTCAGGAGAGCTTTTTGCTGTGGGCGATGATTCACAGAGCATCTTATAAGTTAGTTGGAATACATCGGCTTGAATCTATACCTTCGTGTTGCAAAGGGAGGGTACGATGCCTGAGCCTAAATGGTCACGATATCCGCAGGTTTCTGAGAACTCTCAAGGATGCTTATGGCTTTCGTTGCTCGACAATCTTGGCCGTTCGCCCGCTACCATAGACGCCTATGCCAGAGGTCTGGAACAGTATCTGTTTTTTTGTGAGGCAGCAGGTGTTGCTCCTGAGGCAGCAACTTTGAGTCATGTTTCACTATTTGTAAGGTATTTACGTGGAGAAGACGTTCCTTTCCTATCCACTCGCGCTGCTGTGAGCAATGCTACGCTTCATCAGCGCCTGTCCGCCGTCCGACTTTGGTATGATCATTTGGTCTTTGAAGGAATCAAACATCGAAATCCGGTGCCGCGAGGGCAGGCTGTTGCAGGACGGGGGCCACTCTCTGAACATGTCGGGTTTCGATATGGTTTGGTACGTCGTTCCAAACTGTTGCCGCATTTGCCGTCCGATCCAGAATGGGGACGCTTGCAAGAAGTGGTCGCACAGGACACGGTGAGAAACCGTCTCATGTTTGCACTGGCGTATTACGGCGCATTGCGCCGAGAAGAATTAGTAAATTTGCGCGTCTCGGATATCGACCCAGCGAGACGTCTGCTCACCATTCGGGCCGAAACAAGTAAAAGCGCCCGCCCGCGTGTGGTTTGTTATTCAGCGGTGCTCTGTCCTGTGTTGGCGGTATATCTGCATCGGAGGCGCAACGCAGCGACCCATTCAGCAGCCCTGTTTCTATCTGAGTCAGATCGGAACTTTCGGCAGCCTATTACGAAGTGGTCATGGAGCAAAACTGTCAGACGTCTTGCTCTTCAGGCTGATATGCCATTGTTCAGTACGCACACTTTGCGTCACCTGAGATTGACGCATCTGGCCCGTGCTGGCTGGTGTCTACACGATATTGCGACCTATGCTGGGCATCGCAATGTTCAAAGCACGACACTCTATATCCATCTTTCCGGTGAAGATCTGCTTCGCAAGATCGCAAACTCAGTCGAACAAATGGATATGAAGCTTGGTAACAGGGTCTTCGGAGGATAGAAAAGTGGCAGAATTTCAGGCTCCTCACGTCCCATCCAAATACAAATTCCACATTAATCTCGATGAATACGACAGACGGGCGACATTGTCTGCAGACGAATTAAAAGTTGTCAGACGTTGGAAAGAAGAAAATCTTGTTATTACAAAACGGCAGGTTCCGCGTCTTCATAAGCCTCTGACGGACATCCTGTATCGCAGCAATCTCGACCGCGCTAACAGCCATCGTGCTTTGAAGTATTTGCTTCTGACGGTCGCACACCAGGAAAAACCCTACTGGGGGTGGAGTGAAGACCTCTGGGTTGAGATTATCAATAATAGTCCTGTTCTGAAAAAAACCGGAATGGTACCGCAGTTGATTGCAGTCGCTTATCTTCTGTGTGGTTTTCGAAGCGTGTACAAAATTCAACGCAATGTGGCGACGGCTGTCGTTGCCCGCTTGGTTTTTGGAGCGGAGATTGTTGATACAGAATGTGAGCGTCTGTTCTCGGCCCTAACCCGTGTCGGCTTCGTCTGTCAGACCGTTCGGCCCCTCGTACCATCAGTATTTGCTGCAGTTGCATTACAAGGCGAGAATCCAAAACTCGAAAGTTTTGACAGGAAGATACTGGAACATACACGAGAGTGTTACACAGGAAATCATATCGCCAAGCGGATTGGAATATTGTCAAACGGTTTGGCGGCAATGGGGCTTACATCGAAGGTTATTCATTTCCGGGCATACCAACCTCGTCATGGAACTGAAACTGATAATATCAATCCTGAGTGGATGACATGGTGCCGACGTTGGTTGGAAACAACAACGTTGCGAGAAGGGTCGAGGCGAGCAGTTTACAACACTCTAACCCGTATCGGAATCTGGTTGGGTCGCGAGCACCCTGAGGTCACAGGACCAGAGCAATGGACGGTATCGGTATGTGCCGACTATCTCGCCGCCGTCGACAGGTTACGTGTTGGCGATTGGGGCGGTTCCACCTTTGATTATCGTCTGATCCCAACAGTTGGCCAGCCTCTGCAGGCTCCAACGAAAGTTGCTTATTATCAGGTTATGCGCCGGTTTTTATCTGATATTCAGAGTTGGGAATGGGCGCGGCTCAGGTGTAATCCGCGATATCATCTCTCGACACCGAAGAATATTGCGAAATATCTTGGCGTGAATCCCAGGACCATAGATGATGCTTCTTGGCTGAAACTGACCTGGACCAGCTTCAACATTGAACCAGACGATCTTTCTCCTGACTGTTTCTATCCATTCGCCCTGTTGCAGGCAATCGCCGTGGTGTGGACACATGCAGGCCTTCGGAGCAATGAGATCGCCCGACTTCGGGTCGGCTGCACGCGCGAACAATCAGAGGATGTGGTTGATCAGTCTGGCAACGTCGTTCCGGCAGGGCAGGTCTGCTGGCTTGATGTTCCGGAAGGCAAAACTTCGGTTGCGTACACCAAACCGGTCGGCCATGCTGTTCATAAGTACATTACGGCCTGGATGAAAAAACGTGCGTCACCCCGCAAACATCTTGATCGGAGAACCGGTGAACATGTGCATTTTCTCTTTCAACTTCGAAACAGGCCAATCGCGAAGGAAGTTTTAAATCAGACTGTTATCCCGCTTTTGTGCAAAAAGGCTGGTATTCCGATTGAGGACAGTAAAGGCCGTATTACAAGTCACCGTGGACGGGCTTCAGCCGTTTCTATGCTGGCCAGTGTTCCGCAAGGAATGACAATATTCGATTTGGCAAAATGGTGCGGCCATACGTCCGTTCAATCGACGATGAGCTATGTTCGGTCGAAACCTACGCAATTGGCGAGTGCGTTTGCCAAGGCGGATCAGGCGGCGCGGATGATCGAAATTGTTATTGATAAGGAGGTTATTGTGGCAGGCGCAACGAAGGATGGAGCACCTTGGAAGTATTACGATTTAGGTGATTCTTACTGTAGCAATGCGTTTTGGAGCACTTGTCCGCATCGCATGGCATGCGCACGCTGTTATTTCAATATTCCGAAGCCAAGCGCCAAGGGCGTTGTCCTGGCCGCTCAGCAAGCAGCCAATCGTTTACTGGAAGAGGTCTGGTTAAGCCCAGAGGAACGGGATGCCGTGTCCGGAGACGTTGAAGCATTGGAGGGAATGTTAAACAAGCTTCGAGATAAGCCAGCGCTGGATGGCCGAACGCCTGGCGAAATTTCGGCAACATGCGGTTCCCAAGTGTCCTCTCCGTTCACAGAATCAGAATGACCAGTGCCGTGGTTGGAGAACAATGCCAAACGGAAGCGCTGGCCGGCCTCGTGGAGCGGGTGACGTTCCACAATGCCGAGAACGGTTTCTGCGTCCTGCGGGTGAAGGTGCGGGGGCAGCGCGATCTGGTCACTGTCGTCGGCCATGCCGCCATGATCTCGGCGGGTGAGTTCGTGCAGATGTCGGGGCGCTGGTTCAACGACCACACCCACGGCTTGCAGTTCAAGGCGGAGTTCCTCAAGGCCAGTCCGCCGACCACGGTCGAAGGCATAGAGCGCTATCTCGGCTCGGGCATGATCCGGGGCATTGGTCCCGTCTATGCCAAAAAACTGGTGAAAGCGTTCGGCGAGGCCGTGTTCGACCTGATCGAGCAGGAACCGCATCGCCTGCGGGAAGTGACAGGCATTGGTCCCAAGCGGGCCGAACGGATTGTCGGTGGCTGGGCAGACCAGAAGGTGATCCGCGAGATCATGCTGTTCCTGCACAGCAACGGCGTCGGCACGTCGCGGGCGGTACGGATCTTCAAGACCTACGGGCAGGATGCGGTCAGACTGATCAGCGAGAACCCCTATCGGTTGGCGAAGGACATCCGGGGCATCGGCTTCAAAACCGCCGACCAGATCGCCCGGAAGATGGGGATCGCGCCTGATGCCATGATCCGGGTGAGGGCCGGGATCTCCTATGCCCTTGGTAAGGCGATGGATGAAGGGCATTGCGGCCTCCCGGTCGGTGAACTCCTGACCAGCACCGCCGAACTGCTGGAGGTCGCCGCCCCTCTGATCGAAACAGCCCTCGCGCTGGAGCTGGAAGCGGGAGACGTGGTCGCTGATAGCGTGGGAGAGACGAGTTGCATCTTCTTGGCTGGTCTCTATCGCGCGGAGCAGAGCATCGCCGAGCGATTGCGCGCCTGCGCCGTGGGTCGGCCGCCCTGGCCGGAGATCGATGCTGAAAAGGCCATGACTTGGGTGGAAGGCAAGACCGGACTTGCCATGGCGCCCAGCCAGCAGGAAGCGGTGCGCCTTGCACTGCGTAGCAAGGTGCTGGTGATCACGGGTGGTCCTGGCGTGGGCAAGACCACGCTGGTCAACGCCATTCTGAAGATCGTGACTGCCAAGGGCACAGACGTGCAACTTTGCGCGCCGACCGGCCGGGCGGCGAAGCGCCTGTCGGAAAGCACGGGGCTGGAAGGCAAGACCATCCATAGACTGCTGGAGACGGATCCGGGCAATGGCAGTTTCAAACGGGACGATACCAACCCGCTGACCTGCGACCTGCTGGTTGTGGACGAGGCCAGCATGGTCGACGTGCTGCTGATGCGTTCCCTGCTGCGCGCGTTACCTGACAGCGCGGCTCTGCTGATCGTCGGCGACGTGGACCAGTTGCCTTCTGTCGGACCGGGGCAGGTGCTGGCCGATATCATTGGCTCCGATGCTGTCCCTGTGGTGCGCCTGACCGAGGTGTTCCGCCAGGCGGCACAGAGCCGGATCATCACCAACGCGCACCGGATCAACGAAGGGAAGATGCCGGAGCTGAGCGCGGAAGAGGGATCGGATTTCTATTTCGTGGAGGCGGCTGAGCCCGAGGTCGGACTGCGCAAGTTGCTGGCCGTGGTGAAGGACCGCATCCCGGCGCGGTTCGGGCTGGACCCGGTCCGCGACGTGCAGGTGTTGTGCCCGATGAACCGGGGTGGGCTGGGCGCACGGTCGCTGAATATCGAGTTGCAGCAGGCGCTGAACCCGGCAGGCGACGTGAAGATCGAGCGGTTCGGCTGGACCTACGGTCCCGGCGACAAGGTGATGCAGATCGCCAACGATTATGACCGGGACGTCTTCAACGGGGATCTCGGCGTTATCGACAAGATCGATGTGGAAGAGGGCGAACTGACGGTCTTATTCGATGGACGGGAGGTCGTTTACGGCTTCGGCGAGTTGGACGAACTGGTGCTGGCCTACGCGACGACCATTCACAAGAGCCAGGGCTCGGAATATCCGGTAGTGGTCATCCCGCTGGTGACGCAGCATTATACGATGCTGGCGCGGAACCTGCTTTATACCGGTGTTACACGGGGGCGGAAGCTCGTCGTGCTGGTCGGGCAGAAGAAGGCTCTGGCCATAGCTGTGCGAAATCAGGGCGGAAGGCTACGTTGGTCAAAACTGAGAGACTGGCTGGTGGGTACGTCAGGTACAGGTCATCTATCCCGCCTAAAGAAACCTTAAAATTGCTTTTTTGAGGTTGTGAAATTGTATTCCACATAAATTCATGGCGTGGAGCGAAAATAGGATTTATCCGGGGGTTTTCAAAAGAATTTCCAGACGCGCAGACATTTAAACTGGAAGAAAATTTCCGATCGACAGGTCATATACTTGATGCATCGAATGCATGGACTTGTGACGGTTTTGTGCCGGTATGTGATCTCTTTTACGCGGCTCTGGCCTCGAAAGCGAGGGGGCTGATACTCCCGAGATAGGAATGGCGCCGTCGCGAATTATAGAAGCCGTTGATGTATTGAAAGATGGCGGCAGTTGCCTGATGCCGTGTTGGCCAACTTTGTCTCCAGAGCATTTCGGCCTTGAGGCTCTTGAAAAAGGTCTCGACCACGGCGTTGTCGTAGCAGTTTCCCTTGCCGGACATAGACGGTATCATCCTGTATTCCATTAATTTTTTCTGGAAATCATGGGAGCAGTATTGGCTGCCGCGATCAGAATGGAAAATGCAGCCAGACAACGGATTGCGTAGATGTACCGCCATATCGAGCGCCCTGATCGCGAGGTCCTTTCTCATCCGGTCACTGGCGGCCCAACCGATAACGCGGCGGCTGAACAGGTCAATGACGACGGCAAGGTAAAGCCAGCCTTCGCTGGTCCAGATATAACTGATGTCGCCTGCCCATTTCCGATTGGCGGTATCGGCCATGAAGTTGCGGTCCAGAATATTGTCAGCAAAACCAAGGGAATGCCGACTATCGGTCGTAACTTTGTGCCGACGTGTACGCACGGGACGAATATCGTTGGCTTTCATCAGTCGCCCCACACGACGCTCACCAACATCAAGCCCTGCTTCCTTGAGTTCCATGGTCATCCGCGGACGACCATAGGTCCGGTTGCTCAGGGCATAATGCTCGCGGATATGCGCTAGAACCTTCAGGTCAGTGCGCTGGCGCTCGCACAGGGGCCTGGAAACCCACGCCCGATAGCCACGCGTCGAGACTTGCAGGACCCGACACAAGCGCACGATGGGCCAGCGGTCACGATGTTCCCTGATAAACGCGAACCTCACGTCTTTTGGCTCGCGAAGAACTGCGTGGCTTTTTTTAATATGTCCCTCTCCTCCCGCAGAACACGGTTTTCCAGGCGAAGACGCTCGTTCTCCCGGGCGAGGTCCATCTGCGTTTCAGACACTGTCGCTGTCAGATCGCTCGACCGATACTGCGAAATCCAGTGGCTCAGCGTTGATTTGCCAATCCCCAGATCCGCCGCAACCCGTGCCCTGGGCAAACCGCTGCTCAGCACGATCCTGACCGCCTCACGGCGAAACTCTTCCGTCTGCTTCAATGCCATGGTCTCATGCCTTTTCCTATTGAAAGCTTTAAACGCTTAGTCAACCGGCACAAAACCGTCACAAGTCCAGGTTAACCCTTGACCAAGATATTCCGCTTTTCCCCAATTGCCGTCATTTTCCGTCGGGAAGAAGGGTGATCTGGTGTTGCTGCCGGAATAAAAAACCGTCACAGCTTTTCGGGAGGGGCGGTAAAGGCAGCGGGAACTTCTGTGACAGATGTTCGACCAGTGTGTGCAGAAATAACGGATTTATTCGCCGCATATCATGCGGATATAGCCTTGCGGTTTGCGGTAATTAAGCGCCATATTCTCCGCAAGGAGTGCAGGGAATATGGCGCGGTATATTTATCAGCACGGAAACTGGCCGGACTTTCGGTGGGACAAGGATACCATTGCCCATGAACTGGCCACGGTGCGTCATCGGCAGGGACGCCTCCTCGGCCGTATGGAAAGCCTTGGCTTCGATTTCAGGTCGGAGGCCGTGCTCCAGACCCTGACGGAAGATGTCATCAAGTCGAGCGAGATCGAGGGCGAAAACCTCGATCGTGAGCAGGTACGGTCTTCCATTGCCCGGCGACTGGGCATGGATATTGGCGCGCTGGCACCGGTGGATCGGGATGTCGAAGGCGTTGTGGAGATGATGTTGGATGCGACCCGGCATTATGCTGATCCGCTGACCGAGGAAAGGCTGTTCGCCTGGCATGCGGCTTTGTTTCCCACTGGCCGAAACGGCATGTCACGCATTCTGGTCGGAGAGTGGCGTGACGACAAAACCGGCCCGATGCAGGTCGTGTCAGGCCCTGTCGGACGGGAGAATGTTCATTATGAAGCGCCGGCAGCCAGCAGAGTACCCGCAGAGATGCAGGTCTTCCTCAACTGGTGCAATACCGGGCAAGCGCTGGATCCTGTGCTGAAGGCAGCCATCGCACATCTGTGGTTTGTTACCATTCATCCGTTTGAAGACGGAAACGGGCGCATGGCGCGGGCCATCGGCGACCTCATGCTGGCGCGCTCGGAACACACAGATCAGCGTTTCTATAGCCTGTCAGCCCAGATCCGTCAGGAGCGGAAGGATTATTATGCAATCCTTGAGGCTACACAGAAAGGGGATATGGACATCACGGCCTGGCTGCACTGGTTTCTGGGGGCTCTGGATCGCGCCTTTGATCGCGCTGAACTGGTTCTGGGAAAGGTCATCCAGAAGGCCCGTTTCTGGGATAATCTGGCCGGACAATCGATCAATGACCGGCAACGCCTTATGCTGAACCGTCTGCTCGATGGGTTTGAGGGCAAGCTGACCTCATCCAAATGGGCGAAGCTTGCAAAGACGTCACCGGATACAGCCCTGCGTGATATCAATGATCTCGTATCGCGCGATATTCTGGCCAGGGAGGCTGCAGGAGGAAGGAGCACCAGCTATGTGCTGGTTGTTCCCGAGACGTAAAACGCGGATCGATGCTGACGGACAGGCCGCTGATTGGGTATGATCGGCATTTAGGCCTGTATCCTTGCATCGGTGAGCGCGGATGAAATGCGCAGGGCGACCTGATCCGTCGAGCGTTTGACATTTTCTCGCTTCAGATGGGCGTAGCAGGAGGTGGTCTTGATGTCGCTATGGCCCAGCATCCGGCCAATCATTGTCAGGTCCGCTCCCATCTCCAGAGCATCCGATGCAAAGGAATGACGGAGATCGTGGAGCCTGACGCCATCCAGGCCTGCCGCCTTGCGGATACGACGCCACGGCTTTTGCAGGTCAGTGAGATATTCGCCAGCCTTGCGTCCGGTGATGACATAGGGATTGTCGGGCAGGCGAGGGGTGGCCTTCAGGACATCAACCGCCGCCTTGCCCAACTGGACAGTTTTTGCTCCGGTTTTGCTGTCGGGGAGGCGCAGTTCGGCTTCACCCAGCCAGACATGCGCCCACTGGAGCGTCTGGATTTCCCGCAACCGGCAACCCGTGAGGGCAAGTAGACGGATGGCCCGTGCCGCTTCGGGCATATCTTCGGCGGCCTCGTCGAGGCTGCTTCCTAGACGGGCATACTCTTCTCTGGTGAGGAAACGCTCGCGTCTTTCCTCCCGGTAGCGTTTGACGCCCCGGCATGGATTCACACCATCCTGGCGGATACCCCACAGATTGGCGAGGCTGAACATTTTTGACAGCACGCCCAGCGTCCGGTTGGCCTGATAGGGGATATGCCGGAAGCTGCCATGAAATTCGACGACTTCAGCCCGCGAAAGGTCAGCCATCCGCCAGCTTCCGAATTTCGCCACAATGAACAGTTCCACCGAGCGTCTGTACTCTCCCCGTGTTCTGGGTTTCAGGTGGACATCGACATATTCGTCGAGAAAGCGTCTGGAGAAGCTCGTGACAGTCATGGCCTTGCGATCGTCGGTAATCCCCCCATAAAAAGAGTGGCTTTTGGATGAGAATTTTCTCAGCGTAAGGATGAGGAGATTCTGATGAAGAGTGGTCGCTTTACTGACGCCCAGATCATGGGTGTGATCCGTCAGGCTGAGGGCGGTGTCCCGGTTCCTGACCTGTGCCGGGAGCATGGGATTAGCAACGCCACGTTTTACCGATGGCGCGCGAAATATGGCGGCATGGATGCTTCGATGATCAGTCAGATGAAGGCTCTGGAAGAGGAGAACCGTCGGCTGAAGCGCATGTATGCGGATCTGAGCATGCAGACGGATATCCTGAAGGAAGCCCTTGGAAAAAAATGAAGCGGCCAGCCCAGCGCCGGGAACTGGCCGCACAGGCTGTGGCGCATCATGGGGTCAGCATTGCGCTGGCCTGCCGGATTTTTGGGATATCGGAGACCTGCTTTCGCTATCGTCCACGACTGGCGGCGGAGAACGACAGGATTGCCGATCTTCTGGTAGGACTGACCCAGGTTCACAGGAGATGGGGATTTGGCCTGTGTTTCCTGTATCTGCGCAATGTGCAGGGACGTGTCTGGAATCATAAGCGGGTTTATCGGATCTATCGGGAACTGGAGTTCAACCTGCGGATTAAACCCCGCAGGCGTCTGGTTCGCGAAAAGCCTGAAAAGCTGTCGGTTCCGGCCCTTCCCAACAGGGTCTGGTCCATGGATTTCATGGCGGACAGGCTGATGGATGGACGTGCTTTTCGGCTCCTGAACATTCTGGATGATTTCAATCGTGAAGGACTGGCGATTGAGGTTGATTTTTCCCTGCCGGCCTGTCGGGTTGTCCGCTGTCTGGAGCAGGTTATGGAGTGGCGTGGCAGGCCAGAGGCTATCCGAATGGACAATGGCCCTGAATATGTCAGTCATACGTTGGTTTCATGGGCCGAAAAGCAGGGGATTACCCTGATCTATACACAACCGGGTAATCCGCAGCAGAACGCCTATATTGAACGCTACAACAGGACTGTCCGGCAGGAATGGCTGGAGCAGCATCTGTTTGAAAGCATCCAGGACGTACAGGAGGTCGCAACACAATGGCTCTGGACATATAACAATGACAGACCCAACATGGGAAACGGTGGGTTCACACCCGCCCAGAAACTAAAAGTAGCTGCCTGAATTCTCAGTCAGAACCCCACTAAAAATGGGGGGATTACCGTTCTCCTTTAGGGATGAGTATTCCCTCTCATCATGCGACCAGATTCACTTTTTTAGACGAATCTGGCGAGACTAAGTTTTTCGTCGCATCCTGTGACGCAAAGATAGGGGCTCACGGGAATAAGGAGACGAAACTGTTATGCAACATGGCGTCAATCCGAGTTGTGACGCGGTAAGCACCTGGGAAGATACTGGAATACAGGGTGAGCACCTGAAACTGGAGGAAACATCCACCAGCGTGGTGACATTCCGCACTCCAAGTTCACCAGAGGTGAGAGCGCGTTATAGGCAAATTGCCCAGGATGGAGAAGGAGACGTACCGCACCCCCGTTTTGGTGACGGATGGCGGTTGCGTGTCGATATCCTGAGTGAAGATGGCAGCATAGTCGATGGGAGCGTCTTTTTCAGACTGTTCCGGGGACCTGAACAGATCGTCAGACCATATTTGTTAGGGCTGATGACATGGGACGAAGACATGCGTCTTGGAGCGTTGATAACTGCCAGTTTACTGGGTTCCCTTGGATATGCTCAGGGAAAGATCAACCCGACAGAGAAACCCAAAGAAATCAAAAAGAGCGGCATACTTCCCCAACTTATTACCCTGATTTCAAACACGCCGCATGGGCCGCGTCCATCTGAAGCTCCGCATATGATGGAACTCATTCACGAAATTGCCGCCGTGCTCATGCAGGAAGTAAAGCGGCGGGTTGGAGAAATCGCTCCCCCACCACCTATGGTGAAATTCTGTCTGTGAAAGAACTTATTGTGAAATTAACGTATAGCCTGCCACTGGCAGCTCTTTCTGGTTTGATGACACTGTCACAGCCGGCTTCAGCGCAAAACATGATCAGCAGCGGGACGAGCCAGTTTGCGCCAAAAACCACGCCACACGCTGTTCCCACTCTCTTTTCAGAACACCCGGCTTCTTTGGAGCAGTTGCTGAACTCTGGATATGAAATCCGTTCCAGCGCAAGTAGCGAAACAGGTTCATCCATGATTCTTTTCCGGCCGGCCCAGCCAGACCAGAAGGCATCATGGGTAAGGTGTGAATTGATTGGAGACAGGAACGGCAACGTTGTGTTGCGTTCGAGCCATAATGTTACATCAGACTGTCGCAATTTGAACTGAGAAGACCAAGCGTCTTGCGGTATTAAACTCTCGTTTTTAGTCAACCACACAGGTCCGTTATGACAACCAAGAAACCATCTCGCACCAAAAAACCAGTCGTATCCAAAGCTCCAGAAGATCCTGCACGGCATCGTTATACAGAAGAAGAAATGGATGCGCTTATTGATAAAGCGTGGCCAGAGGAAAAAGTGGAGGCGTATTTCCGAGCCGAGCGAGAAGATGCACCCATTCCTGTTGTGCATGATTTTGCCGTCATGAGGCCCCAGACAGCACGGCTGGCGAAGGCTCTGGCCGACATGTTTCCTGGCCAGTTCAAAGGCGTGGAAATCGGCGCATGGCCCCCGATCAATGCGGAAGATGGCATGATAGACGTGATCTATCTCGGTGAGAGCTGGATTGTGCAGCTTGGATATGACGGCTACGAGCCTTCAAGACTGGGATTTGTTAATGCGACATGTGACGGGCTGGACTACGAGGAAGCTCTGGAAATTGATTGTGGTCTCTACCAGCAAGAGGGCTTTGATACCTACGAGGCAGCGTTTCCGTTGACAGATGAAGACCGAGAGGAATTCATTGATTACATGCAACGCAATTTTAACCGACCGGCCGAAAAGGTCATTCTTGTTCGAGAAGATGATCGCGAAGCAAATCAGGCAAATGGGGATAAGGTCGTTCCTTTCCGCAAGCCCTCATGATGTTTTGCTGCTTCAGTTAGACGATCCCAGGCATGCTGGAGCAGCTCTGAAACAGAGTTGTTCCGTAGGTTTTCCAGTTCCTTCGCAAACGTTTCACGTGTGTGGACCACAGAGAGAAGCTCCGGAGCAACTTCTGCAGGCCCCGTCATGACAATTCTGCTGAGTGTCTGAATGCCAGGATCTATGTGACGGACAATCTCGTACACTGCGGCACAATGACTGGCATTCTGTCGCAGAGGGCTGTAGATTTTCTCTGACCAGCCAGAAGGCAAGGTTTGCTGCCAATAATCGTTGCGAACATCCCCACTCAATCGGCCTCGTAAGTGCTTTGTTTCAACGACGAGGATGCCAAGAGGCGTCAGAGCCACATGATCAATCTGAGTTGGGTTTCCTGATCGGGTTGGCAACACAATATCATGGTGACTGGGTAGACCATATTCAGCAAGAATGTTCCTGACGTCCGTCTCACCTTTGCGCCCCTGAATGTCAGATTTGAAAGCTTTCAAGAACGAGTTTTCTCGTGCAGACCTCATGGGAGCCCCGTATCGCCGACGCATTAGATGTCCTCCATTTTCTGGGATACCCGCAACACTTTCTTGCGGCGCCTGGCTTCACGCTGGCGTGCACAAACTAACTCGCGATTTCGAGCATAGTATCGTTGATGCTTTGACATGTTATCGCCAGAGGTGCGCGGATAATGAGTTGTTTTGTGCGGGGAACCGTTGGGTGCAATGACAATGTTTTCAGTTTCGACAGGGGACGTCATGACCGAATGGTTCGACAGTTTGCTCTCAACAGACTGGGGACTGGATTTTCGCGGCATTACAAACTCCTCACTGATCGGGAACCAGTTTGGAGTGTGCTGATGCGACGAAAAATACTCATTTTTTCAGGAAAGAGACTTTTATGATGCCTTGAGCACACAGAACAACACGCTCGCCGCAATGGTGCGGCCTGGCGGCCCGCGCCCTTAATGGCGCGCCATTGCCCCGACCGGTTGTCTGTGCCCCACGAAATTGGGACCTAAATCAAAGGATCCCAATGATGAGTATATCCACAATATCAGTCCAGACACTCACTGGCCCAGCCTCGCTCCTCAACAGGCTCGTGAAAGAGCTAGTTGAGGGATACTGTCACTCCGAAGACATCATGTTTCTGGATGAAAAAACGGTTCAAGTCACACTGTATAATGGCTCTGGATCGACCCTTCTCCATCATGCAGACGCTCTTTCTGTGGAATATCCAGCACTGAATATCCGTGCCGTAGAATGGGTTGATTGTTTCGAGGACGTCAGTGTTGCTTATTGGAAGTGCGAACGTAAAATCTATCAGTGTGATATGTGCGAGATCGTATCGTGTGAGAAGCCTGAAGGCTACAGTGGACCGTTAGCCGATAAAAGGATCAGGTTCTGGCAAGCTGTGCCCGATTTAAAGGTGGCGATACAGCATATCCTGCCTGATTACGATCTGATGGCTCTCTCAGGGCTTATTACGTTGTCTGGCGGCTGGCTTGCCCTGCACAATGCAGACAGCAAAGTTCTCTTGCGGCTCCCTTCGCAACCCGACCTGAACGATGGATGCCTTGTCCAGCTTTCATCTGAAATAGGGCGCGTTGCTATCGTACAGGGCATAGATCGCTATGGATGTTGCGCTTCTGAACAGTCTGTTGCCTATGCGGATGTAACAGCCCGTTGGCCCGAGTTGCGACCGTTTCTGCGCTCGTATTGGCGCTCAGGAAAAAAGCAGCGCAGGCGCAATAGAAGATGGTGTCAACTTCAACAGAGAAAGGCTGGAAAGCCCATGAAGTCGAGATTATCGCTTAGGCACAATGAGGAACAGGAGATTCCTTTCTAAGACAGGAGCCCTCTGACCGAAACGGTCTCTCGCATCAAGCGGTGGCTCCTCGTCCGTCTGGCTGCGCCAGACGGCCTGCGGTGCCGGCGCTGTGCGCCGCGCATGACCCGACAGCCCGCTCCGGTCCGACCTGAAGAGGTTCATAACTCTTAAGAAAGCGACATCTCATGTCCTATCGTATTGTTTATGACCTCGCAGCCACGAGGTTTTCTACGGACACTCTAAACGCAGTTTTCCCAGATCATGGGTTTTCGAGTGACCAGTATCTCTTCTTCGAATTAGGCGGTGACAACAACCTCTATGAATCCTATGCGTCCCGTCAGCGCATCCTCCAACGGCGTGTCAGAAACTGGTCACTGATTGCAATGGGAGCAGAGTGGGAAGTCATGCGTCAGCTCGTCACTTTTGCTGCGTCATGTGAAGGGGGTGGTATGCGCTTCAGTGGGGCATCTGACACCGCTGCCGAGACATACATCCGCAAATGTAGGGCAATAGTCTCTGAGGCAGTAACGCCTGATACCCTCTTGCAAAAAATGGGCTGTGGAGTGTCTTTGCAGATTGCGACACTCGGTGACGAGTGTCCTGAGTGGAGAAAGAGGAAAATTGAGACGCTGACAGCGCTCCTTGGCCAGCCTAAAGGAACAGACACTCACCAATGGTTTGTCCGGCCCTTGCATGAAATGAAGGATGCGGCGGCTTTATTTGCCTTTGGCTACATGGATGGCCGGCCAATTTATAACATGGCGAGCGTCTCAGTCATCCACCAGTCCAAACTGCCTCTGATGAAAGACTTGGCAATGCGGAAACCTTTCGCATTCTAGCGCCAGAGTTATCCCACCTGCATAGCCTGTCTTGCAGGTGGGAGGAGAATGCTTCACCGTATCTTCGCGGCTTTCATCATGTAACCCCAGGCTAACATACCCGTCACAGTGGTAGGAATCATCATCCATTGGGCGACGGTCGTGTGCCCAGAACAGGCAAGGCCAATGGCGGCGCAGCCAATGGCTATTTCTGCAAACCCGCTAAGTCACGCCTTGGGTTATGGTGCGTGTATTATCGTTGAGATCCATCATCAAGTGTTTTCCTTGTTAGGGCACATTGCTGAACAATGAGTCCGAACCACCACACAATGCCGCCAGAAAGGCGGGTACTGTAAGTAAACAGAATGCGAGTATACACTGTCTGCGTTCGCTAAACCAAAGCCAGGTGACGATGAAAATCACAACAGAATAAAGCAACAGAAATAAAAGTACGTTTATTCTCAGGCTATTACTGTCCATTTCTCGTTTTCCTTTTCGCGTGCGATGTCTCTGGTGTCACCCATCGTCATGCGACCGAAAACGAGAAATGGTTTTTCTGTAAAACGCTCGGATTTATTTCGTTTTCCGACCGCGTGCCTTCCGGTCTGAGGGGATGTCTGCTTCACCTGATAAGAGTGTCGCATTGGTGTCATCGCCACGTCGCCCCAGAGAGTTGCGCTTGGCAATGGCGGCCCGCTGTGCGGAATAGTTTGGGGCCACCATGGGATATTCTGGGGGCAATCCCCAGCGTGCGCGGTACTCTTCAGGCGTCAGGTTGAAATGTCTCTGAAGGTAGGATTTCAGCATCTTGGTTTTCTTACCGTCCTCAAGACAGACGATATAATCGGGAAAGACCGAGCGCTTGATGGGGACCGCCGGTGTGCGGTCCTGAGATACGATTTTTTCGGGAGCTGGTGGTGCAGGTGTGACGTCAGGGACCGGCGCAACGGAAGGCCTTTTGGCTTTCTCTGGCTTTTCAGGAGCAGGTTGGGAGAGTGAGAGTGTATCGAGCGTCGCATAGACTGATCTGATCAGATCTGGAAGGGCTTCGGCGCTGACCGTGTTGTGGCCAACGTAGGCTGATATGATTGTAACGGTCTGCTCCACCTTTTGTGTGTCAGGTTCGTGAACGGATGCGGACTCTGTCATTGCGCCTGTCTTTCTGTTATCTGAATGTCGTCTCAATAGTAAATCTCTGACCTGTAATGGAAAAACCCATTTAACATGTCGTAAATCATAGGCAAGGTATTGCTGCTATCGCGTACAGGGTGCTTAATCCGCCAACGATCCTTTGGCTTGGTCGTTGCATTTCATACAGGGCACGCCCTGCAGAACATGTGTTTTGTTCCGACGTTCAAGCCAGCCACTTTCCCAACCACAGCGGGCGCATGAAAACAGGGCAACGCATGTATTGCCCGGTTCGTAAATACAGCCGTGATCTCCAACATCACTCATGTGTGCCAGGTAGCGCCGTGGTGCGCGCGGCTTGCGGTATCCAAATAGATCGGCCTGACGACTGGATGCTCCTGGCTGGGAGGAAGGCGTGTGTCTGTCCATGAGGTTAGGGCCTGTTAGATCTTGAATTTCTTCCCATATTGTAGGGATGGAAGAAGGAGACAGAACAGGCACCTTTACGGACGAGACATGGGCGATCTGGGAACCTCTGATTGAGGAGGTTCGCCCGAGGGGCAAGACGCCGCCACATGATCTGCGGCGGACGATAGCAGCGATTTTCTGACGTCATGAGAATGGCGCGAAATGGCGGAGTATCCCCGCTGAACTGGGTCCGTGGTGGCGGGCTGCGCAGCTTTTCATCCGCTGGGCGAAGCTCGGCGTATGGGAGCGGCTGCTCGCACTGGTTCAGGAACAACAGGAAGTGGCATTCGGAATGACTTTTCTGGATGGCACGAACATCAGGGCTCACCACAAAGCGGCGGGAGCCCAAAAAAAGGGGCCTCTTTCGAAGAGCGAGACCATCGTGAAGCACTTGGCCGCTCTCGCGGTGGCTATGGCACAAAAGTCTGCGTGATCGCTGATGGACATGGAAAAGCCTTCGGTTTTGCGCTGGCCCCTGGACAGGCTCATGAACTGCCTCTGGCACCAGCCATGCTCGACAGCCTTCCCGCCACTCCCCTGTGGGTAGTAGCGGACAAGGGCTACGCGTCGAACGCCATGCGTGAACGGATATGGGACATGGGAGCGGCCAGCCATTCCCGCGAAACGACGCGATGGCCCGGTCGCCTGCCCCAAATGGGCCTATCGGTGTCGGCATCTCGTTGAGAACCTCTGGGCTCGCCTCAAGGAGTGGCGCGCTGTCGCAACCAGATATGAAAAAACAGCAACGTCGTTCCTCGCGGTCATCCACATCGCTGCCGCAGCAGACTGGATCAAGCCCTAACAGGCCCTAGCCCATCCCTGAAAAAACAGCATAGTCCTTATCTTTGTGGATATCCATGCAGAGATCCACGATGAAGGCGAGCGTCTCATGCGATGTGTCAGGGCCATCCAGCCAATGCGCCTGATTGTTTTCGGATACCAGAAGCCAGATTTGGAAGGCACAAGGTGTCGTGATGTAAATGCCTATGCTCGCGAGTGCCGCCACAACAAGGTCCACTGTCGCAAGTTCATCACGAGGGGCAAAGCTGATCTCATCCGATCCCACTGCGTTCTGATGCGCGATTTTGACAAGCTGTTCCAATGCCGATTGCAGATGCGTGGGAAACATGCTGCTGATCTGGTCTCTATCGCTGATCATCAACGAGGTCCTCTTCCTTTCACGTCAGTAGTGGACACTCTAGAAGGGCATTATGCGACCAGATAGGAAAATGACGGCTGTAATGTCATCGTGATTTTGCTGTCCGCTGACTGAAAGGTTGTGTGCTTTGTACATTTCCTTTCGCCGCAAGCCCTGTCGTCTGTGAAAAAGTGCCGAAAAGGCCCGGGGGCGCCCCTGTCGGGGTGCGTTCGCCCAGCATCTCTAGGCGGCAAAGCCGCCAAGAGATGTCGAGCCCCCTAAACGGGGTCTCGCCACTTTCGTGCTAATGCTCACCGCCATTCTTTCTATACTCGCCTCTCCCACATCATTGAAAGTAAATAAAGGGTGCACGGAAAAGAAAGCAGAAGTAAATACCTCTGTAAATAGAAATAAATTGAGTATTTTCTTGTATTTATTGCATTTTGTTCTTGCAATACTTGGGCGGTTTGTACTATCTTTTACTTGTGAGAGGGAAATACCTCCCAAACACAAAGCGCCCCGCGCCAGTGCTGGAATCACTGAAACGGGGCTAACGCCAGACAGGAGTAGAATTCATGTCAAACGCTGCTACCGCTATCGCTCAAGCCCACACCGAAGCGCAAGAAAAGAAAGCCGCAAAGGCCACAAAAAACGCATCCCGCGCCCGGTCCTTTCAGGAAACCGTGGACCGCAAGGCCGCAGCCCCCATCGCAACCCTTGAAGCCGTCAAGGCACTCATTCCCACCGATGTACAGGCAGCAGCTATTGCCCGCGCCTTTGCCATTGATGAAGTGGACACCGATGAAGTGTTCGGTGCCGGTTACAATTCCGTGATGGACGAAATCAAGATCATGGAACCCATTCTTGCAACCACCGTAAACGGTGAAAAGAATTATCGCGCTCTTGAAATGCACATGCAGCGCATCGTGGGAGCCCGCGTGGCCTCTGCTTTCGGGCAGGCCCAGTTTTACGAAACCAAGCGGCAGGCCGCCCGTGAAATGTCCTCTGGCTTTACAAACGAAAACCGCGACGAAGATCGCATGGGCATCGATGGACAGGCAAACCGCGCCGCCTTTGCCCGTGAATTTGCCGCCCAACTCGGCATGAAAGCCTATGGCCTTTCAGCCCTCGCAGACGGTGCCGCCAAGGCTTACGCGGAATACTTTGGCTCTGAATGGAAGCCCTACAGCCGCACTTCCGCCCGCTCTCTTGATCGCCAGATCGCCGATGCACAGGCCGACGCCCTTGGCTTCTGATACAGCGGCCGGGCGGCTTCGCCGCCCGGTTTTCATCCTTCACACCGGAAAAAATGGGTTGGACACGCAGCAGATTACAGACCGAGAGCGCCGCCTTTCTCTTGTGCCTCGCACCCGCGCGGGGAAAAGGGGGCCAGCAGAGCTGGCCAACTATGAACGGCCGGGGCGCAGCCCCGGCAGCTCTTGGACTGTCCTCACACTCTTACGCTCCAGGTCTCCTATGTGATCTGCTTGCTTCTGCTCATGAAGGGGATCACTGCACCCCTTGTCCTCTTCATGTGAGGCTGGATGTGGAGCAGGGCGTTCTAGGTGGTCTCACGCTTTTGGCCGCCAGTTTGAATCGTCCTTGTCACGATAGCCATATCCTTGTGTTTCCTGTCGGGTTGCTTCCTTTCCCTCAGCCTGTTCCAACCTTGGTTCGTGATCCTCTGCATTGTCCGGGGCGCCCCTGCCGGGGTACGTTCGCTCAGCATCTCTAAGCGGCAAAGCCGCTAAGAGATGTCGAGCCCCCTCAATCGGGGTCTCGCCACTTTCGTGCTAATGCTCACCGCCGTCCTTTTCTATACTTGTTTATTACTTTTATATTTGTAAGTAAATAAAGGGCATGCGGAAAGAAAAGGTTTGTTATTGGCGGTTTAATTTGAAAAAAACCTATTTTTATTTGCTGTTTTTTATTATTTTTTCTTGCCTTGCGCCCGTATTCGTAATATCTTTTACTTGTAGGCGGAAGAAACAACACCGCCAACGGCCAGTAAAGCCGGTTTTTCAGAAGTATAGCTGTGTAGGAGATGTGTTATGGCTGGTTCCGTTAATAAAGTTATTCTTGTCGGCAACCTCGGCAAAGACCCCGAAGTGCGTCACTCCCAGTCGGGGCAGAAGATTGTTTCTTTCACCCTGGCCACGTCTGATACGTGGAACGACCGCCAGTCTGGCGAACGGCGTGAGCGCACCGAATGGCATCGCATCGTTATTTTCAATGAACGTCTGGCAGATGTGGCGGAACGCTTCCTGCGCAAGGGCCGCAAGGTCTATCTCGAAGGCTCACTCCAGACACGGAAATGGCAGGGGCAGGACGGCAAGGACAACTACACCACCGAAATTGTGCTGCCTCGTTTTGGGGGCGAGCTGACCATTCTGGATACGCGGCACACTGAGGAGGGTGAACAGAGTGGCGGATACAGCAACGCCCCACGGAACTCTGGCACCCGCGATAACGGTGGTCAGGCCGGTGGGTGGGATGCGCCGCAGTCAAACGCTGGTCTCGATGACGAGATCCCGTTCTGAGTGCCCTTTTTTTCCTCTAAGGCCGGGGAGGTGCCCCGGCCAGTTCAGCCGGAGTATTCCTCATGTGTGATGTCGCAGAACTGTATGAAACAGCCAATTCCGCAGCCAGCATGGGCTGTGGCTGCTCTTATGAACTCTATGTTCAGAAACTGACAAGAGAGATTGATCTCACAGCCTCTCATCTCGCTCCCGATCAGGCTGCCGCTCTGCAAGAGTATGCCAGACAGAAAGGGGACTATGCCCCAGACGCCGATGAGGGGCATCTTGAGGGGTTCTGCTGTCACGGCATTGAATACGGCTGCTGCCCCGCAGGATGCGAAGCACCAGAAGAGGATGAGTGGGAGAGTGAAGACGAAGAGGCTGCCAGAATAGCCCTGAATGAGGAGATCATGGCAGAAATCGAGGCAGAGGAAGAGCTGGCCCGTCTGTCCGCCATTGCTGTACGTGATGCCCAGGTGCTTGACCGGATCAGCTCAATCCGCAGGAGATTGGCAGCATGATGCAGCTTGTCCAGGAACTGGGACGGACGGCATTTCATATCGTGAATGGGATGCCCTCACCTTCCTTTGTCACTCTTTCCACACTCAGGCGGTTTGAAGGGCTGTTGCTTGATATTCAGGAAGACAAGGAAGCCACTGCGCTGCTTCGGTCTTTGGTACCAGAGCAGGACCCAACGCCACAGGATGTTGCACGCGGGCTGGCCGACCTTGTTCCACTCCGGTTCCAGTTGCGTGGAGATCAGTCCTTCAGGCCCTTTTCAAGAGGCAGTGCGCTGGCCTTTATCGCTGCACGCCGAGACGAAGCTCTTGTGGAAGGGTTGCAGGGCCTCGCCGAGCCCCTCTCACTCGCAGGAGCGGAATACATGGTGCACTACTTGCGGGGGCAGGATGGGGTGGTCGTTGGCCACCTCTGAAGGCAATCAAAAGGCTTGAAGCCTGAGTGTTTGGCATATACAATAAGGGATATACACACAGGAGGCCATTATGCCAGTTCCTAAAGTGACTCCCCGACCACGCGAAGTAAAACTGTTCTGGAACAACCGCAGTCAGGCAGTGCGGATTCCGGTTGAATTTCAAATGCCAGGAGACCGGGTGCTGATCCGCCGTGACGGTGAGAAACTCGTTCTGGAGCCAGTGAAAACGCCTTCTACGCTGAAGGAGCTTCTCATGACATGGCGTGAAGAGCCGCAGCTCAGGCCCGAAGATGATTTTCCTGATATTCAGGACGTTGCCGCCACACCGGAAGATATTCTGTGAGCACCTATCTTCTTGATACCAACATCATCAGTGATCTGGTTCGCAATCCTTCCGGCTTATGTGCGCAACGCATTGAGCTTATCGACCCCGGCGACCTTTGCACCAGCATCATTGTGGCTGCTGAGTTGCGTTATGGATGCGCAAAAAAAGGCTCTGCGAAGCTATTGAACCGGGTTGAGAGCGTGCTGGCTTTTATCCCCGTCCTGCCACTCGATATTCCTGCTGACGGTGAATACGGTGGCATCCGTGCCGAACTCGAAGCCGCAGGGCAGACGATCGGCATGAATGATCTGCTCATCGCGGCGCATGCCTACACCCTCAAAGCAACTCTGGTGACGAACAACACACGTGAGTTTATGCGTATCAGAGGCTTGAGGCTCGAAAACTGGCTGGAGAATGAGACGTGACTGTCTTTTGCCCCACTGGACCGTCACAGTGCCTGGGTCAGAAGTTATCGGCATCGTGGAAAAGCTCTGCGGCGGCAGTCCAGTTTGCGAGAGAGGTATGTCATGAATCTTGCCCGTGCAATCATGATCCGCAAGGAGCGGAAACGGCAACGCAGAGAGGGTGCGACCCGACGAGAGAAGTTGTCCGTCTCGCCTTTGCTGTGGGACACTCTGGCAGCTGATCGGCAACTCCAGCAGACATGGAGGGCAGAAGGGGTGCCATTTTGGAAGCGGCTGCTCAGGGCATTCATAATTCAGGGCTAAAACCCATCTGAAGGTTGGTCGGTCGCATCATGGCCAGCCAACATCACACTATGAAAACGACAGACACCCCCTCTTCTTCCGAACGCCCAGCTCTACGGCTTTCAGGCCGCCGACTGTTCCAGTGTCTCATGGTGTTGGGCTGGACAGAACGTCTCGCGGCCGAGAGATGCGATATGCATCGCACACAGTTTCGACGCGCTATTGCCGGGACATCGTCATTGCCTCCTGATCTCTCAGCATGGTTGCTTGATCTGGAAGCAGCAATTCTAGCGCGGCCTTCGCCCCGTAAACGATTGCATGACCCGGCTTTTCAAGAACACAGCCTGATCACCGTCTGAACCACAAAAAAAGCCGCCATAGGGCGGCTTTTCTGTGGGACAGAACTGATGCAGAAGACGCTTTCAGTGTCCAGAGAGATAGGCTTTGGCAATCACCATGCCCAACGTCACTGCTTCAGCTATGGTGAGGCCGACTGCTTGCCTGCGTTGGATAAAGCTATTGCTGGCTTCATATTTTCGCCCACCCGTGAAGATGAGCGCAGACGCCATACAGGGCAGGAGCAGTAACGCAAGAAGATCCATGTTGGCCTAATGCCCGAAAACGAATCCTAGCTTCCCGTCATCCATTACGTAGGGCGTACATGTGTTCCCCGGATGAACCTTAGCATAGGGTTTGACATATTTGGCTGGAACCCATCCAGTTTTGAATGCAAGGTTCATGCTCTGAACATAGCCATTCGTTTCTGGAACGTTCGTGGCTACGGGTAGAACACCAAGCGCTGGTGCTATCATCGGCGCTCCATCGCGAGGCTCAGTCTGGAGCGGGATGGGATGATCAAAATTCATCATGACAGAATCAGGCGCATCAAGCGCCATACAGACATATCCCGATACCGGCTTGATAGGCTTATGTTCTGCAGCCATCACGATTACAGGCGTCATGTGCAAGATCGCCATTCCTAAGGCGAGACGTAGATGTTTCAGTGTCATGCTGTCTTATCCTACGAGCTGAGAATTGGAGAACTGGCGGCGGAGCCCATCTTTGCGGCGATGGAAGATTTCCACTGACCGACTGTTTCATCTGATGAGATTCCGTTGCTAGCTAGCTGGTTACTGGGAACATAACTGGACATCAATGCGCTGTCATTCGCAGTAGCGATTTGTGCGCCTCTCTGTGGGCCGAAATTGTAATAGGCTCGTGTGTCTAGGGCGGTTGGGTTGCTAATTCCAGCGTTTTGTAGCGTGGTTGCGCATCCTTGAGATACTGTGCTGCAGCAACCGCCTGAGTGGCCGGATCCTGCTGGCCAGATACTCCCGTGTTGGTAATACTGGATGCAAGGCTGGGGTTAGAGGCCAACGCCTTTTGCAGAGCTTCATTGTAGGTGCCGTTCGACATTTGAAATGCACCAGTAATGGATGAGTTGCCATTTGCTGTATAAACGTTACGACATCCTGACTCGACAACGCACGTCGCCGCCAGAGCATCTGGGTTGACCCCAAGGGCACTGGCATTTTGGGCTGCTGCATATCCCCACGACTGGGAATACATCGATTGCAGAGCATCAGTTCCGCTGCCATTGGATGTCGTTGTAGAGACTACGGACCCACTCCCGCTGATCTGCTGTGTTGTTGAGGGGGTCGGTGGTGTCCAGCCTCCCATCCCAACTTCCTGATAGGTTGCATTGACCGTTGGCGGCAGACCTGCAGGGACATTGACGGTCTGTGCCAATGCAGGATAAATAAAGAAGGAAGAGCCAAGCACAGGCCAGACCTTCCATGCGGATCGTCTCTTTCTCACGAGCATCTCCTCTGGTTGCGATGCAGTGATTTTTCCCCATCATCATGCGACGGAATTAAAAAAAGAGCGGGCAGGGAAAGTGTGTCCATTATGGTCACACTTTCACGGAAGACGTCCCAGCACGAAACCGATGAGAACAAGCACCATTCCCCAGAAAATGATGAGGCCAGTTGATCGCCATTGATACCGGTCGGCGATCAATTTTGCCCGCCGACTGATCTCAGGTTGCAAGGATTGGAAAACCTTGCTGACGACATCCAGAATGCGTTGCTCAACCATCCGTTCGTTGATCTGGTTCAGCGCCTTCGCAGCATCCACACCGTCCTGCAAGGTCAGCTCGATTGAGCGGCGTTCTGCTTTAACCAGGACGAGAGCCTCATTCAGGCACCTGGGCATCGCTTCGAGTGTGCGGTTTTGTGCCTCTAGCACGGCCAGTATGGCCAGGAAGAAACGCCCGTTCGCAGTATCCGGCCTGACAGTGAAGTGCTGAAGCGCATGCTTCAGCTCCTCAATCGCCTGCGCGGGAGTGGGTGGATTGTCCGGCTGTCTGTCGTTTTTCTGACTCATGGCTACTCAAAGTCTTTCGGGACAGGCAGGCCTTTGGGCATGTCGGGAAGGAGACTAGGGTCAATCTGTGCAAGAAACTCGGGAAAAGAGCGATGAAACCAGACTTCTGCGCGCATCCGGTCAAAAAGACCGCTGGGTGGATGGCCCTCGACGTTCTTGTCATCAATGAAGTCTGCGTAGGACATGCGGCGGTCCGTGATTTCGTCCATACCGTCCAACTCGGGCAAGAAGTAAATTCCGCCATCGTCATCTGACGCATCTACCGTGGCGTTCATGACTGCCGGTGTCTGACGGATTTTGTCGAAGTGGCTGTTGTTTGTGTAACCCAGCGGCAGCAAGCCACGGTTCATCACGATGATGCTGTGGCCGGGAAGGAAGCGCCGTTTTTCCTGAAGATCCTGCAGATAGTCCGCGTCAGCCAGTTCTGTGCCGAGCATATAGACCACAACGACCTTGATCCCCAGTTTGGACAGTTGCGGCACAAGAGGGGTGCTGTTGATGATTTCGTGGAAGGCCGTCCATCCGCCGCCGATATCGAGTATCACGTCCTTCTGTCGCTTCACCATGCCTTCGATCTGTTGCTCCAGCCAGGATTTCTGTTCCTTGAGATTGCCGGTAGCAGGTTTCTTTGCATTGGGATGGAAGTGCGAGATGGAGTGGGAGACATTCAGGTGATCCGTGTTCCAGACCTCCACATCGCCCCCTTGACGTATAACGGTTTCCGTCAACGCATTCAGGAAAACAGTCTTGCCCGTGCGCTGCCGACCAACCGCAGTCAGGAGCACGGGAGGTTTTGTACGGGCAGGCTTGGCGGGTTTGGCCTGAGCTTGGTCCACTTTGGTTGCAGTCATTGAATCGTCCTCATTCTGGTACGGCACTTCTCAGTAAGGAGTGTGCCGTTCAGAAGGATTTCATCGTGTCATCATGCGACCAGATAGGATTTCTGGAAAAAAATTCAAAAAACCCGCTCAGTCAGAATATTCTTCTTCTTCTCTCTCGCGAGGCGATTTGAATTCCAGCTCTTCGTCGGGAACATCCTCACCAGCAAGGAGGCGGTCATAAATGGCCCGTCTTTGCTTGATGATCTCCCGAAGACCAGGCAATTTGGCTTCCCCTTCCCTTGCAAGCATTGGAGCCCCTTGATTGTCGTTCAGCCGGATCTGCTCTTTTGCCATCGTGAGGTCGAATTTCGCCTGACCAAGGGTGAAGCGGGCTTTGTCAATTTTCTCCTTCATAGTCTTGGAGGCGTTGGCCGGCAGTTTGTCGCGCTTGACCGTCAAAGCCTGACTTTGTGGAGCTTGCTGGACGGGTTGAGCGTCAGGTTGGGGTATCTCAACGAACTCGGGTGTCCAGTCAGCAGGTAGTCGGCTGGGCATGATGGGCCCTGGCTCAGAAGGAGAAACTTGCCCCCGATGACGTTCCTGCTTGTTCTGTTTGTGTGAAATCGCACGACAGACAACCCGCCATTTGCGTTCAATCTTTTTAAGATCCTGACGTGACGTGCCAATATTGATCCCATCATCAGCAGCCACAGTTGCGACGATTTTCCAGCTTGTTGTAACGAGCCGCAGTTCGGCAATAGCGTCGTGATGTTGATATAACCACTGGTACAATTCTCCACTTAGCGGCGGGCAGCTCGATTGTTGGGCGAGTTTGACGAGTTTTTCTCTTACAGACGCCATCATGTCCTCCTTGCTTCATGTCAGCATGTCTTTTCATCATGCGACCGAAACCCCCTCCCCATAATTTTCCTGTGGATGGCCGTACGTTTGCCGTCTGATCGCCAGTGGTATGCCCCTCGCTTGCCGCCATGATGCCGTCTGGTGTGCCGTTACATTGCCGTAGGGCTGCCGTGGTGTTGCCGATGGGATTGCCGCATGATTGCCGCCGGGTCTGCCGTAGGGTTTTTTAGGGCCTTCATACACCATTGCACCCTCAGTGCGGCGGCTTCGCCGCCAGGATTGGGCGAACGGAGAAAGGATGCCATTACTAATGGCTACCTTTGTGCTGAAACTTGGTTGCCAGAAATGATTCACTCGACTTGAATTTGCGGTTCACTACGTAAAATCAGTTAGGATGCCGGATAGTGGATTTGTGTATTTTCCGTCGCATGATGACACGATGAAATCCCTTCTGAACGGCACACTCCATACTGAGAGGAGCCGTACCAGAAGAGGACAATTCAATGATTGCAACCAAAGATGAGGTAACAAAGACAGGAACGATTGAGGCTTTGCCTATATTGACCTTCGAAGCAGCTTCAATTCGATCCATACAAAAGGACGGTCAACGGTGGTTTGTCGCTATGGATGTTTGCCTCGCTTTAGGACTCTCTCGTTCGAGAGCCGCTGTTTCTAGATTAGACGATGATGAATCTGCCTTCGTTTTGATCCCAACGGCTGGTGGGCCACAAAAAACCCATATCGTGAGCGAGAGTGGCGCGTATCATCTCACGTTTGCTTCCAGAAAACCCGTGGCCAAGAAGTTTCGGCGTTGGGTGACGGAAGAGGTCTTGCCACAGATCCGTCGCACGGGAGAATACCGGCCTGATGCAGGTGCGCAGGCCGACAATGGCTCACCCAAGCTTGAGATCAGCGCGGCAGATCTGCGTCTTCTGGCGGAGTTGAAAGAGGGTGATATCTATCAAGCAACCCGACACCTGGTGACCCGCATGAACGGAAAGTTCTCCGTTGAAAGAGCACTAAGCGAGGCCAAACGCCCGTGGTCCTATGATCTGGATATTCTGGAACTCATTCATCTGGTGAAGCTTGTGCAAATCAGTTGGTTTGCTCTTGGACAGAATAGTGAGAGGTCTGACCAAATGCGCCAGTATATGTGCCGTTTGTCAGCTGTGATGCGGCTACTTGATGATAAGCTGGGTACGGGTCCCTACTTTGAGCCGGTAACGTCTGCATCATCAGTAAGGTCATAAATTCTAGGGCCTGTTAGATCTTGAATTTCTTCCCATATTGTAGGGATGGAAGAAGGAGACAGAACAGGCACCTTTACGGACGAGACATGGGCGATCTGGGAACCTCTGATTGAGGAGGTTCGCCCGAGGGGCAAGACGCCGCCACATGATCTGCGGCGGACGATAGCAGCGATTTTCTGGCGTCATGAGAATGGCGCGAAATGGCGGAGTATCCCCGCTGAACTGGGTCCGTGGTGGCGGGCTGCGCAGCTTTTCATCCGCTGGGCGAAGCTCGGCGTATGGGAGCGGCTGCTCGCACTGGTTCAGGAACAACAGGGAGTGGCATTCGGAATGACTTTTCTGGATGGCACGAACATCAGGGCTCACCACAAAGCGGCGGGAGCCCAAAAAAAGGGGCCTCTTTCGAAGAGCGAGACCATCGTGAAGCACTTGGCCGCTCTCGCGGCGGCTATGGCACAAAAGTCTGCGTGATCGCTGATGGACATGGAAAAGCCTTCGGTTTTGCGCTGGCCCCTGGACAGGCTCATGAACTGCCTCTGGCACCAGCCATGCTCGACAGCCTTCCCGCCACTCCCCTGTGGGTAGTAGCGGACAAGGGTTACGCGTCGAATGCCTTTCGTGAACGGATATGGGACATGGGAGCACGGCCAGCCATTCCCGCGAAACGACGCGATGGCCCGGTCGCCTGCCCCAAATGGGCCTATCGGTGTCGGCATCTCGTTGAGAACCTCTGGGCTCGCCTCAAGGAGTGGCGCGCTGTCGCAACCAGATATGAAAAAACAGCAACGTCGTTCCTCGCCGTCATCCACATCGCTGCCGCAGCAGACTGGATCAAGCTCTAACAGGCCCTAGCATCGTGAGACTGGAAGGTAAGCTCTTGTAGTCAGGTTGTTAAATCTACTATCTTCCAGTCCACCATTACTCATGTTGGGACATCAGATGAACAGCCAGGACTTGATTGAACGTATTGTTGCTACAACGGATATTCAGAAGAAGGATGCAAAAGCGGTTTTGGAAACCGTTTTTGCTGCGATCACTGAGGCTGCCAGCAAAGGCGAAGAAACAACCATTCCTGGCTTTGGAAAATTTGTTGTGCGCCACACTGCCGAGCGCAAAGGGCGTAATCCGCAAACGGGCGCTGATCTGGTGATTCCTGCATCCCGTAAACTCGCCTTTACGCCAGCAAAGGCCGTCAAGGATGCTCTGACGGGAAAATAAGACCATCCGTGGCACCACAGAAGCGGCGGAATGATCTGGTGTTGTCAGATGGAGAGTTCCTGCAACTTCCTCTTTTTCCGGACGCCGTTTCTCTGGTGCGCATATCCCCACCTTGCAACATGTGGCGCTATTATGATCTATCCATCCAACAGGATTTGTTCGGTGGCGCGTTGCTTATCCGCCGATGGGGCAGGATAGGGGCACCTGGAAAGGTAAGACATGACCTTTTCCCAGATGCCGGAGCCGCAGCCAATCAGCTTGCGGTTATATTCCGGAAAAAACTCAAGCGCGGTTATATCGTTAGACCTTGAACGTCGTCTTTTTCTATCCATCCTTTTTCGTCGCATGATCATTGATGATCCTGTTCATCCGTTTTGAGGAACAGGACATACTGGAATGACAGGCTCTGACGAACCCACCCATGCCGCGTGGCGTGCTCATGTGGATGAGCAGTTTGATGCAATCCATGAATCACTTCGCGCACTTCATCAACGCCAGACACTTATTCTCGAATTACTGACCCCAGAAGAGCGGGAAGGCCCAACTCTGGATGACCTGCTCGCACGCATTGTCACCTTGATTGCCGATCAAAGGCCCGTTCTGCGTCGCATTGACCACACTACAGGCACGGCTCTGGATCTTCTTGAAGGACGTTCATCTCGCACACCCCCGGATACAAATGCGGATGAGGTCCCCGAAGAATGATGACATTCCGGAAAATCTCTGCGGGCTGTAGAGGTCAGGTTATCTCGAACTATTACCTGCAGGACATTCCTGATCCTGATATTGATTTTCGTTTGGATCCGACCAAAGCACCAGATAGCGATGGCGCACGTCTGACAAATTATTATACAGGCCGCGACGGGCGTGCATCATGGCGTCCGGATATGTCGTGGCGTGCGGCTGAGGCCCTAGGCATTGACCGTTTCAAGCCACCAACCCGAGAGCAGCTTTCCCATCTCTATGAAGCTAGACGGGCCGATAATGGGGAGGAATGGTCAGCACACCAGCGTAAAATCAGCGCATATGATCTGACATTGGCCCCTCATAAGTCTGTAACTCTGGCTGCAGAGTTTGCGGAAACAGACGCAGAGCGTGCCGCTATCTGGCATGCCATGCAGGTCGCGAACGACGAGACTATGCGTTATGTCGCCCGTGAACTGGGGCTAGCCAGACGGGGCCGGGGAGGGAAGGACGGTGCCGAAGAAGGACATGTTGCGTGGGTAACTTACCGCCATACCACAGCAAGACCAACAGTCGAGGCGTTAGACCCCGAGAGCAATCAGACCTACCTGATTGATATGCCGACCGGTGGTGATCCTCATGCTCATTTTCATAACACGATGTTCAATATGGTTGTCACAGATGACGGTCATGTTGGATCCTTGGATACAAAACAGCTCCGATCTCGTGTCCACGAGTTTGGTGCTTACTTCCAGGCTATTCTTGCCCAGGAATTGCGTAAAATTGGTATTGCCCAGACGTATGACGCCAATGAACAGGCAACCGTCGTCTCAGCGGTGCCACAGGAAATTTCCGATTTTTTCAGCAAAGGTCGCCGCAACGTCCTGAAAGCCGCTCAGTCCTATGCCTCTGAACAGGGGCTGGAATGGGATAAACTGTCCATCGAGCGGAAGCAGAAAATGCTTTCCATGGCAGGATTAGCCGCCCGATTGGGTAAGGATCTGGACGCTGACGACCACGATATTTGGAAGCGGCAGGCGAAGGAGCTTGGTTGGGTTGAGCAAAGCCTGATGGGTCCAGAGATTGATCCGGGCTTAGATCGACAGCAACGACTTGATCAGGCATGGCGTTTTGTTGCCAGACATCTGGAAAAGGAATTTGAGACGGCTGCGGTCATAGATCATCAGAAACTCCGAACCTATGCCGCGCGAGGGCTCATAGCGACAGGTATTGAAGGTGGAATTTCTGATATAGATGACGTCGTTGACTTGACGGAAAAGCGCGGGATCGAAGTGCGTGGCCAGAAAGTGCAGCTTGTTATCAAGATGAAGGGCGACCGCGAACGGGTCACACATACCGAGCAGATCAGACTGGAGGAAGATCTGGCCATCCATATTGCTCGTGCCGCGGCTGACAGGAGTGGGGCTCTCGGAAAGGAAGCCATTGAGGCTGCCATTGCGCGCTCAGGGCTGGACTTTACCTCGGAACATGGCCATGCACAGCGTCAGGCTGTGCTCACTTTGGGTCAAAGCGGCAGGATTGCCATGCTTACGGGTGTGGCCGGAGCAGGGAAGACCACCCTGCTGAAGCCACTGGTGGATGCGTGGCGCAATGATACTCAGGGAAACCCATCAGGAAGGCGTATAATTGGCGTGTCCAATGCGTGGCGTCAGGCTGATGCTATGAAAGACGCAGGTATTGAGGAAACATATGCCCTTTCTCCTTTTCTGGCCCGTATTGATCGGGGCGACCTCAAGTTGGATGAGCATACCGTCATAGCCCTTGATGAAGTAGGGCAGGTGGCACCGCGTCAGATGTTGAGGCTTCTGGAGCTGCAACGTGATACGGGACTGACCTTACGTATGATGGGTGACAGAGAACAGGCACAGGCTATCGAGGCCGGTGATGCTCTGGAGATCATCAAGCGGGTGCTGGAGCCAGAAGATCAGGCCGAGTTGCTTTCAACCGTACGTCAGAAAACAAAGCGCAATCGTGAAATTGCAGCGCTCTTTCGTGGTGAAGAGCCTAGTGATGAGCAGCTAAAAGCGCTTGAGACCAAGGGCAAAGCCGTCGCCGCTGAGACTGATGCGGATCGTGACGATGACATCAGAAACCGTTTTCATACCGAGGAGGTCAGGCAGGCCATCGAGATGAAGCGCCAGGACGGCAGCATCAGTTTAGTCACCGGAGACCATCAGAATGTTCTGGAGACCATCGCTCAACATTATGTTTCTTGTAGAGATGCCCTGAAGGCCGAAGGCCCTAAGGCTGATGGATCATTCAAGACGATCACCATGTCAGCGCTGACGAACAAGGATGCTGCTGATCTCAGTCTTGCGGTACGTCAGGTACTGCAAAAGCGCGGTGAGATCGGTGCGGACGAAAAGATCATCAAAGCCATAGATCAACGTGGCGAAGAGTATGACATGGCTTTGGCTGCTGGAGATAAAGTGCGCCTTTACCGTCGTGTCTGGGGTCGAGTGGGCGATAAACTGAGCTGGGTGGGTAATAACGGTGACATTTGTGAGGTTATTAACGCTTCAGACGCCGGTCTGAAACTGAGGTTGGCGGATGGGCAGGAAGCACAAGTGGAATGGCGCCGTCTATCAGATCCACGCTCTCATCGCGTTTTGTTGGGATTTGGTCATGCCATGACAATTGATGCCGCTCAGGGGCTGACCTCTGATGAGCATATCAATGCCATGCCGCGTGGTGTCGATCTGGCAACAGGATTTACGTCGTATGTTGCGGAAAGTCGTGCGCGAGGGACAACGTGGACGATGATATCTGATGGTGCAACTTTTGAAGCGGTCAGGAACGGTCGCGCCCTGGGTGATCAGGAGCCAATCACCAGTGAACAGTTGTGGGATTATGTTGCCAAGAAGATGGCGCATAAACCCTACAAGGCATTGGGAATGGATCTGCCTCATAGAAAGAGAAAAGCGCGTGACAAGCGGGTACGTGAACTCATTGAGATCGGCCGGAAAATGGAACAGGCGCGCATTCAAGGACGTGATGTTGGGCGAGAGAACCTCATGGCTATCAGAGGGCGTCAGATTGATGTCGCACATGGTGATGTCATTAGCCGTCTGGACGCGGAACTGAAGAAGATACTGGATAAGGCTCCTAAGGTCATGAGCCGCAAGGAGCTGGATCTACGTCAGAACTATGCGCAAATAGCGACAACAACGGTCACCTCTCAATCACCGAGACCCCTGTCCTGAAATTTGCTTCACTCAAACGTGATGCTTTAGAATTATAAGTAGGACATAATTAAGAAAACTTGTTGTTATTTCATCAGGAATAATTCAGAAAAATGGAAAGTCAGCGTGATGTTGCAACACAAGTTTTTTATGATCCATACGTATCACCACCTTCAACTGACCGGATGCAACGTGCCGAAGAAGCAGACCCGATAGAAAAGGCACTTAAAGCTGGAGAATTGGAATATACTCCATGAAGTATTGCAAGAATATTGCGTTGGCTGTGTTATTTTTAATAAAAACAGGATCGGAATAAATTCCGTCCTGTTTTTATGGATGTTGAAAAGCAGCTTGCCCGGTAAAGGCGGTCAAGATGGGTTCAACAGGTGACATGTATATTTTGGTTAGAAAGCGTCAGGAAAAGGCGGAATGGGTGCGTTATGGGCAGCGTCCCATGACCACCAGTTGTCAGAACCAAATACTCGCGCGTAGTAGCTTTCTTTCTCAGCTTTACGTGCGAGATATTTTTCATCCGTTCGCCCGAATACTTCCATTGGACAGCCCTCCCTTTCTCTGACATCTGTCAAAATGAAGTCTGGCCGGACAAGGTCTCTTGTCGCATCGAAGCGGAGAGGCTTAATGAAGCTCCGCTTCTGATTGACGAGTAGATCTGCGATATTTGCCTCGAAACGGCTTTCGACAGGAATGAGTTGGTCAGTTGTTGTCATCAGAGCCGCATCATCAACCTGAACGGTACTGAAATTAGTGTATTTCCCCTTTTTTATCGGGTCTATGGTGACGAGGAACAAGCCAAAGACGGACAGCCCTTCCTCATTACGAAAAAATTCTGCCAGTTCTCGTGGATACGATCTTTCCACTCGCTCCCACCTCGATTGTGAAATCGTCATGAACATACGGTAACCGTCACGAATTCCAGCTAATTCGATATTCTGTCCTTTGCCATAAGGATTAGCCTGAGCGCTGCTCAAACGCCCAATCACATACAGTCTTAATTTTTCTGAATGATTTCTAATTGTCCTGTGCGTAGAGTACAAAATATTCCGATCATCTGATACGACTGGACACAGTACCTGATCCAGCCTGATGCCATGTTGGATCTTGATGTTTCGAGATGTTGCGTAGGCTCGTCTGAGGGCTTTGGAATCAGTTCGGTGTCCATTAAACTGCGGTCGCCAATAGTGCAGGCCGGCACGCTCCCACAGGAGGTGCAGCAAACCAAGAGTGGTCATGCGTCTCTGCGTTTTGCCGCCAGATCTTGTTCCTACAGGCGTGGAAGACGGAGCTTGCGAATTCACAGGACTGTTGCGTTTCAAAGAACTGATCAGTTTAACACTGACTTCATGCTCTGTGTCCTCTTTGACTACGCCTTCCACATAAGCAGCCTGCCCGCTTTTTTCGGGGTTTGGTTTATAAAATGGACAGGTTGGCTGGTGATACGGCCCCGTATTTTGCATGCATGCAAAATGATACGTTTCACCACGTTGTTTTATCTGTAGCTCCAGATAACGTCCCTGATGGACGCACAGGCAATGTGCCTTTTCTCCGGGACCTGCTTTGCTATTGTCAGCATGCTTTGCCTTGAGTCGGCGCTGATATCGCTCTGGGTCTGTCTGTTTCCATTCCAGAGACAGTTTCTCTCTACCAGGGAGAACAACAATATCATTCATGCAACGAGCCTTTTTGAAAGTGTGTGTATCTGACGGGCTAGTTCTGTATGGTCAATAGTTTGCGGAATATCGTCCTCAAATCGCTTTTGGGCATCCTTCACGAGATCGTAAACACCCAGCAGAAGCAGCGCCTGCTTACGCGCGATGCCAGGGCGTGGATCAATCGCGCGTTCTATCGCGTCCAGTGTCCCAAGAAGCACACCATCCAGGGGCGGGCGGGGAGAAGGAATTTTTTCATAGCCGGGTTTTGGATTCATGGCCGCGTCACGCAGCATCAGCGAGAAGGGGGTTCTTTCCTCTTCCGGTCGTCGAGAAGGGAAGTTGACCAACGTATTGTCATTCCCTGGAATAGCTTCGACGGAGAGACCGACAGTCGCCTGCGCAATGATCGGAAATCTCCTTCCAATAGCTGCGGGTGTGTTGCCTGCCGATTTGACCTCTGCAACCAGACGCTCAAAGGCAGGTTCCGTTACTGGCGCATGGAGCTCCGAACGATAACTGCCGTTTTCGATGGTTTCCAGCACAGCTCGGGTTTCATCGTCCGGTGCACTGCCATCCAGCACCAGCGGAGCGGACAACATAACAGGTTGCGCTGTACGGATGACGCCTGTTCGTCCGTTGACGGCCGCGAAGAATGTCTTGGAATGGACGACCTTGCCACCAAACATGGTGATCGCCTCGCCTTCAATAAGGGATTGTAGATCTGCCCATGGAATTCGTGCGACTTCGCGGATTTCTGCACCGCGACCTTCGCGATAACTGCCTGCCGAATTGCCCTCATAGTGAGTGGCTTGTGTGACTTCCACACGGTCTGCCTGCTTTTCGATCCACTCGCGCGTCCTCATGGCGTCCTGCAGACGCATGGCATGGGTCAGATTGGCATTTCCCAAAAGCGTAAATGCCTTATCTCCAATCCGGCTGGTCAGGCCCGGCAGATCCTGAAATCCCAACCAGAACATGCAGTTCAGGCCGCGTCCCATAGCGAGCATCCGGTCCATGCCATCTGTGGCGTAGGCACTCAGTTCGTCGAAGAAAAACTGGTAAGGCGCATCCCCTGATCCGGCCTTGAGTTTGAAGATCTCGGAAGCAGGACCATTGAGGCGGGCACCAAGGAGTTGAGCCATAACAGCCCGCACTGATGCTACGATGATCTTCCCCAGTCCTGCCAGCGTGTCAGAAGAGTTCTCCAGTGACGGCAGGATCACGACCAGAACACGACGGTTGAGCACCACATCACGCATGTCGATATCGCCGTTTTCACATTTGAAAATATGCCCAAGCGAAACAGCGAACTGGGTGAAGATTTTGGAGAAATACATGGTCGCAAAGCCATGTTGCTCAGAAGGACGGCTTTCTTTCTGCTGATTCCATTCCAGCCCGATATCGTAGCCGGGAAGCTCACCCAGATAGGCCTGAAAAGGATAGAGTACATCATCAGGAATGTCTGGAACCGGGATCTTGATGGGCTGTGGCTGACCGGGGCTGCGGACAAGGAAGATCTTGTGTCGGGCCAAGGTTGCCAGCCAACGCAATTCCGTTGCGAAACGGATGGTTTCAATGTTGATGGAGATACCATGCCGATCGCGCATCCAGACCAATGCAGGCGTCAGTGTTCCGATCAGATTGACGGCACGGTCGCGGAAGACGCCGTTGGCATCGTTGGAAACAGGTTCACCCAACTGACTGACCAGCATTTCGCGGATGGCGTCAGCATTGCCTGTCGCAAACGGATTAAACGTATTTGATTCCCGGATGGAGCTGGCGGTCAGAAGATTGAGGGTCAGGAGTTGATCATCCAGCCCGAAGCGTCTGAGGAGTGCTGCGACATCACCATAGACCGTATTGTCGCCTTTCCCATCTATCAGCAGAAACCCAGACCCATGAGAGAGGGGATTGGCCATCAGGGAGAGCGCCGAGGTTGTTTTGCCGGCCCCTGTTGTTCCAGGCATGGCGGCATGCTGGCGGCCGGCATCAGAGGAGAACCAGAGTTGCTGGCCTGTATGCGCATCAGTGCCCAGATAGATGATCCCGCCCGCTTTCTTGGGTTTGCGTGTGCTGGGATCGAGATCATGTGCATCAGGAAGTTCTGAATATCGCGGCAGATGAAAAGGAAGCAACGGCTTGCGGGTAACAACCCAACACGTCAGGAGAAGAGCTAGAGGAAGGGTGAGACCGACCAGGGCGGGGATAAACCAACTCAGCCCGGCCACAATCAGGAGCACAAAGCCTGACGAGGATGTCCGCATTTCCGCTGTAAAACGCTCGAACAGCGGGCGGGTATCACGGTAGGTCGCACCCCGCTTGATTTGTTGATGGCCAAGTGGACCACCAATCTGACGTTTCACCATCGATCAGGGCTCCAGACCGAACGGAGAGTTGCTTTTGGAACTGGTGTCAGATGAGCCGGGTTGGGGCAGACCCACGACTGGCGCGCCTTTTATGGTCGGTGCAACGCCAGCTGTTGGGGCACCCCCTTGATTCAGCCCGGCTCCAGTTGGGCCTGTTCCATCAGGTCTTTGTTGGGGAAGCCCTATACGGTCTGATGCTATTGCCCGTTGCGTATCTCTGACGGTTTCGTTAACGCTTCGCGGTCCTTCTTGACCGTCTGGACCGTACCCGCCTGAGGGAGATGAGGCCCCGATCGGCCCACCGGAGAGCGGCGGTAGCATGGGTTGCTGGGGTATCGTATTTCCGGGATCCTGCATCATGGGCGTAGGTATCTGTGCTGGTCGGGAACCGATGATCACAATGGCAGCAATGACCCCGAGCGCGACACCTGGCGCATAGTTTCTGAGGCAGTTTTTCCATCCAGATGGTGACGCAGCAGTTGGGGACGTGGACGGTAAGGCATGGGCTGGCGGAGAAAGAGGATGGGGCTGAGGGTGTGTCAGATAATCCTTTTTGCTGACAGTCATGGTGTTGGAGTGTCCAACGGTGATGACGATAGGGGGCTGACCTTCGGTTTCAATGGTGATCGTGGTCATCTTGGTTGTCCTTCAGCTCTGATCTGAATTTTTCTGGAGTGTTGCGACAGCAACCGAAACGGTTGGCGTGTAGATCGGGCGACGTGCCTTGCGTTCGGCTTCCCAGTGGGCACGTGCACCGGCTGCTTCAACACGGGGATTGGGGTGGACGTCTTCCTCAGGCCGCTCGTGAGGGAAACCCAGTGAATGCAGAGCGTACCAGAGAGATCGATCTATCAGCTTGACGATTGCAAAGGCTGGTGGCGCCAGAACGCCTGCCTTGCGCCGTGCTTCGGTCAGAAGGGTCATAAGCGCAGTCGTGGTCCATCCATTGCGAGCGCAAATCGTATCGATTTTCGCACTTACACCGGGAACACTCAGCTTTTCGTCGGCAATGGAGATAATTTCGCTGGGAACAGAAAGGGCTGATTTGGGACCCTCTGGTCCATCCAGTCCGGCCTTGCGCAGACTTTCGGATAGCCGACCAAGCAGATCCATCGCCTCAGCCCGTTCCTGGCTATGATGAGCGATGAAGGCAGCGAACAGAACGCGTTCAACGGGCGTGGCCGCGTCAAGTCCGGTCCAGTGCCTGCCAAGTTGCGCCGTAAACGCCGAAATGGCGCCTGCCTCGCTGAAATGACCGTTCCGATCTGTAGCGAACCGAGCCCGCCATTCATGGGCGTGAAGCGCAGGATCCGCAGGGCGGGGCATTCCTTGGGCTGGAGCCACCAATTTGGTCAGGCGCCGCTCGGCGAAACCACGCAGTGTCGGAAACATACGGGCCTGGACTTCAATCAGTCCCTCAAGGTCAAGGGCTTTAGCGAAGCGACCAGGCGTTGCTCTGAAGATGCATGTGATCCCCAGCGCAGCAATGATGATGGCAACAGGCCAGCGCAATGCGCTGCCCAGTATCATCAAACCGTACCAGAGTTGAATGGCCCGCACATGCTCTGGCGACCACGAGGCTGTTACGAGCTGCTGGCGTAACTGAACGAGCGGCTGTGAATGCAGGTGCAGGAAGTCAATCTGCCAGACGAGTGCTCGGATATACAGCAGGGAGATCTCGGCGTGCCAGTTGGACCACACCATGTAGGAAAGTCCGGCTCCGCCAACAATAATGGCAATGATGGAGAACAGGGCATAGTCATCGCTGGATGACCAGGGAGTGCTACTGCTGCTCATGACGCACGTCCTTTGCGGGCACGTACCATCATATCCGTTGCGATGTGGTAGAAACGTCTGAGATACGCTTCTCCGTAACGTGGGGTATGTGAGTGGTAATAGGCGACAGCCTGCCAGAGATCTCCATGCGTCTCGGACAGAGCCTGTCCCAGGATCCAGCTTCCAGCCTCGATATTGGCGCAAACATTGTCTCGTAATGCCGTGTAGGTACGGAGCGGCGTGCTGTGCCAATGTGCTGCGACCTTGCGAACCCAGGTCGAATTGACCTGCATGGGCCCCAGATCCACCGTGCCATTGGAATTGGTGCTCACCATCCCTGGACGCCCGTTTTCGACATAAAGCAGAACGAGGAGAACGCCAGCAGGCACGCGCGCATTGGATGCTGCAGCCGTGAGACAGGCCTGTACACGTTGTCCCTGCACAAAGGCATCGTCCTGTGCTGTCTGGGCGTGCGAGATGCGCGTAAGTCCGAGTGCCAGAAATGTGGCGGTAAGAAGCGAGAGGCTTTTCATCAGCTTGCCTCCTGAAGTGGTACGGGAACAGTCTGTAGACGGGATCGGGCGTTGCCCCAGAGCTCGACTAGATCGTTCAGACGCAGCGTCTCTTCGTTCAGGGCAAGTGTTTCGAAAAGGTCTATGATGCACAGCATCAGTACAGACCATGATCCGGCCCGTATGCCGTGGAGAGAGTAGCCCAGTGTGGCCTCAGCATTTTCGCGCACATCAAGCGCAAAACCGGTGCCTGTCAGGTCAAACCAGAGCGCTTCGGCTGCCACGACAATGACAGGAAGATAACCATCGGCACGGGCGATTTCCTCGTGACTGACCGAGGCCTCTTGTCCGGTAGCACGATCGACCACAATGGCTGGACGTTCAATTTCTGACAGAAGGGTAAGGACACCATGTGCGACATCATCAACCCGCACGATGGAAGCAGATATGTTCATGAGTATCTCCGTCGCTTCCATGTCGGGACTGCCGTGCGTCTCCTGCCAATGAGCCAGCGGCGCGCCGTCCGCAGGGCAGCAGGCAAGGTGAGCCCAAAAAACGAAATGGTGCCAAAAAAGGCTGTGCCCAGCACTCCGATGATCAATGTTGTCCAACTCCAGTGAACAACTGCCAGCAAAATGGGCAGACAGCTTCTGGCGTCCAGAATAAGAAACTTTACGGGTAAGCCTGTTCCGCGCCACATCAGTCATCTCTCCTTTTTGCCATGAGTGCGGTTTCTTCGGTGATCAGGCCCTGTTCGAGGCGGGCATCGATGGCACGCGCATAGCTTTGGCCATCCGTTTTCAAGACATCATTGATGAACTCGGGCCAGCATTGTGGATCGGTGCGCATCAGCCTGAAGCGCAGGTCGCGGTCAAAGGTCAGGAATTCGCGGATCGCCACACGACCTCCTCCTTTGCGTGGGAGGAGACGCTGGTTCAGACAGAAGCGCATTGATTGGGCCAGAGCGGAGACAAGATTGTCACGTTCTTCACGGGCACAGAGTGAGACAGCCCGTTGCATCATGAGACCCACATTGTCTGCATGGATTGTTGTGCCCAAAATGCTTCCGGTGATCGCGCAGTTGATCGCGGCATCCATGGTCTTGTGATCGCGGCACTCACCGACAATCAGTTCTGTCATCTCCCGACGGGTCGTTCCGCGCACGAATTTCGCAAACGTCATGTGGGGCGGCCGGATCTCGGTCTGGGTGATTTTTGATCCCGTGGGAGACCGGATATAGTCCATCAGGAATTCGACTGGAGATTCTCCGGTTGCAATGTTGCAGTTTGCATCAGGCCGCATGACTTTTTCTTCGGCCAAAGCAAAGGTGAGAGATGACTTTCCTTGCCCGGTTGCGCCACCGATGAGTTTCATGCCCGACGGAATGTCGTTGCTGGCCAAAACTTCAGGTTCGACATTCTGAGAAGCTAGACTGGGCGGTCGGGAAGGAATAGGGCGCATGACGATGTTCACACCCTGTCCACGCATGACTTCGCACGGGGTGAAGTTCACTCGAAAACGCAGGGTTTCTCGCCGGTTGAGTGAAACGGAATATGCGCTATCCAGATCATGGTAGATGGCGAGCATGGACATCCCGTCCTGCGCATACATATGGCTGACAATGTCGGCAATTGCGAAGTCATCTGTCGCGCCACGTGTCGCACAGCGAACTTTCCCATGCACCAGAATGGTGACGGGATGGCCTGTCTTGAAATCGATACGGGAGGCGCCCAGCCGGTAGGCCCATTTCAGAAGGTCATCCAGTCCTGGCGCATATTTGCGGCGTTCAACCACCCATGTGTAGCCGGAACGCCCTTCGTTTTCCCAGGTTTCGCGTTCTTCAGGGGGAGTAATGATGACGTTCATCGGCAGCGCTCCGGGTAAAGAGGGGCAGAGAAGCCATATCCACGATCACGACGTAGCCCGCGAAGACCAGGTTGGCTGGTGATGCGCACAACACGATCCCCAACATGCAGGGTGTCGCCACCACCGACCGATGCCTTTTGTTCAAACACCACATGGGGTTCTTCAACTCTGCCGTTGGCCAGAAGAACCCGATAGCGGGCCATACCTACGATATCGCGCTGAAGGCGGGACAGGTCGGAGAGAAAAATCTCCGTGGCCTGCTTTTCTCCGGCAGCCCAGCCTTCCGCAACCCAGTCGTTCCAGTATCCCACTTCCTTTCTGTTCATGGGAAGAGCGGCTGCGGCAGGATGTTGTGGCTTGCGCCATGATCTGACCAGATAGGTTCGCCAGTTGGGCGGAGCTGATGTCAGCTGTGCTTCTCGGGTAATTTCAAAAACACATTGAGTTTCATGCGCGACCTGACCTGTGCCGTTGAGGGCGAATGCCATCTGGGCCTCGGTGACGATTGGGGGCTGCATAAGCGTCTGACCGCCCCCGATGGGCAGGACAAGGGAGCGAAAATCAAATGTCGCATCCAGTGTATCTTCATAGCGGCGCAGCATTTCATTGATGGCGAAACTTCGTGCTGCAAGCCCACCCTGAGCGCCATAGATGTGAGCCGCTTCCTGCAACGCCTCCTTGCGTCCGGGTTTTAAGCCGTCAGATCCTTCATCATTGGGGCGCGTGTTTTGCAGGGCTTCAAGAGACAGTGGCCGATCACCTCCAACAATCTTGTCGAGTTCCTGAGCGCCAGTAATCGGCTTGTTGGTCGGATTAGCCAATGCCGGCTCAGCCTGTTCAATGTCGTCGGCCGCTGGTTCTGGGGGCTGAGGCATTGGAACAAGAGTGCCATTGGGAGCTGGAGGTGGTGCGCTTGTCTTGAAAGGAATAAGGCGCCCGTCGATATGCGGTGCCTCCTCAGCCAGACCGGGCCGAACGAAGGTTGCCAGCATCGTGCAGGCCATAAGTGTGTAGTGGACAGTCTTACGCATGATAGACCACCGCAATCTGATGATGGAGGGGATCGACCTGAACTGTGGCCGCATCACCGGCCTGATCACCGAATGATCGGAGAATATCGATTACCGCAGTTACACTGTTTGTTTGGACGGGAATATCATGGCTTTTGCCAAATATGGTTACAGTGTAACCGATTTCCTTACCGAGCTTACGGACACCAGCATTCAGTGGTCCTTTCCAGACAAACCATATCCGACGATTGATATCATCAGGAGTGCTGGACTGGTCTGCGACGGGGACAGATGGTGAGGCATGAATCGTACCCAGTTCACGCAGATCCGCAGTGGTACTCGAAATGGAGCGTTGCAGCGCCAATTCCGGATTGGGCATGCCGGTCGTTTCAATAAGGCCGGATTTTATGTGCCCTGAACAGGCTGTAAGCCCGATAGTGAGGGTTGCGAATAGAAAGGAGGTCTTTTTCATGGTCAACTCCGTTTATGAAAACAGAGTGAGCCTTCATGATGCGACCAGTTTAAAAAAAATGGGTTCCAGAGGATTTAATCCCGCAAAAAAAGGCGTTAGAGCCTGTTAGCACTTAAAATTCTTTCTATCTTTTATAGATGGAAGGAGGAGACGGAACAGTCACTTTTACAGACAAGACATGGTCGTTCTGTGAACCTCTAATTGAGGCTGTTCGGCCGAGGGGTAAGACACTGCCACGGGATCTGCGGCGCACGATAGCAGCGATTTTCTGGCATCATGAGAACGGTGCGAAATAGCGGACTATCCCTGCTGAACTGGGTCCGTGGTGGCGGGCGGCACAACTTTTTATCCGCTGGCTCCAGATATGCTCGATATCCTTCCCGCCGTTCCTTAGTTGGTGGGGCGGACAAGGCACATTTAAGGGGAGAGAGCGTTGTCTTTTCTCCCATTTTCTATGAGCCTGAAATAAGAGCTTTACAAAAGGTAGATTTTAGCTATATTTTGAACGATGAAACAGATAAGGAGACCAGATTTCCCATCCCTCTAACGCCTGCCACATAAGGCTGTGAACAGCCTGCAAGACATCCATTTAAAGATGGACCCCAGATCAAAAGCAAATCCTAATGTGATTAGCTAAAAACAATCATATAATCGAATTGTTTTCTGTAGTGGATACAGGAGGCAAGGAAACATCATGACATCTTCAAATGCAATCTCTCAGGTCAACCTGAAAGTTAATACCCAACTAAAGGAAAACGCTTATGCGACATTAAAAGAACTGGGAACAACACCAAGCGATTTCTTCAGAGATATTCTCGAATACGTTGTGAGGGAAAAAAAATTGCCGATAAAACGGCTGACGGTATCCGACGAGGATGCCGAGTTTTACGCGCTTGTCCGTGAACGATTGAAGAATCCGGGCAAGATTCATAGGAATGTTGATCTTGAGTCTCTACTCCGTTGATATGTTGGATGCGGCCAAAAAAGAACTGGCCGCACTTCCTAAGACAGAAAACAATCAGATTATTAAACGTCTCATTAAGCTACAACATAACCCTCATATCCCGGCTTTAGCCCTGAGCGGCAATTTAGCTGGATGCTATGAAATCAAGCTGAGGACCGCTGGAATACGCGCCGTTTACAGTGTTGATGATGGAAAGATGACTTTGTTGGTCATAGCCATTGGTAAACGAGAGCGGAAACAGGTTTATAAGACAGCATCAGATCGATTTAACGAATGACATAACAGAAAAGCCGGTAGGAAATCCTACCGGCTTTTCTGCGAAAAAAAACATGAGTTCACACGTCTATTTAGTACATAATACCGGAGACGCATTTACCGGATACAGCTGAATAGGACCTAGATTTCTGGACGCTTATACACATCGCTGCAGCGAGAAATTGGATCAAGTGCTAACAGGCCCTAAGGAAAAGATATAATCATCCCCGTAGAGCCAGTGTTTTTATTCGGCAGCAATAGGTATATCGTTATCATGATCCATTGAACGAACTCTATCGTGAACGCCAACGGCAATCCCGCGGCCTTCAAGAATTTCCTTGGCGAGATCATCAATCACGCCTAACTCTGCTTCTTCTGCCGACAGACCTGTTTCGTTAATGCGAGCATGCCGTCGTCGCGTGATTTCGCCTATCGCGGATCCATCGGGAAATACTACAGCGAGATACCGCAATGCCATTTGGGAGCCTATGGCGTTGAACAATCGTGATCTAAGTGCTGTATCTCCAGGGGTGGAACTAAAACTCCACAACTCAATAGGGCCGAGAACGTTGATTAGCTGAACTTCATACATCCCTTCAGCGGCATTGAGCTGCAAAAAGAAGGGAGCGCCATTCCGACCCGGGCCAGGGAGCGCATTTCTGACGATCCATGCACTGGCCGTGGTTAATTCCCATCGTGATATCAGTTGCTCAGCGTCTTTCCCATCGCCCTTTTTAAGCACCCAACGCCCCGTACTCTGTCCCATAAGATCATCAGAAAAATCTCGTGGACGTTGCGAAATAAACCCAAGCTGGACGCCGTGTTTTCGGCCTTCACGTGCGTCTCTTACTGCCTGTGCATTAACTTGTGGTGCCGATTCAGCACGATGCCATTCGTCGTAATCAAGGCGTTTGACCGCCTCCTTCATTTCCGTGAAACGCGCGAGGTGATAATCTCGCATTTTGGAGGGCATCACGGGTTCATCGGCATATTCTGGATGAAGGAAAAAGTTTCGCGCAATGAGATGTCGGGCAAGCATATACATCAAAGCCGTCTGACGATCGGCTGCCGCTGAGCCTTTGGGAGCAACTTCTGCTAGATCAATCATGATCACACGGGCATCGCCCAGATCGAGTTGGGTTGGGGCCGCTAATGTCGGAAAGTTCTTGATGACATTCATGATATAACGATCAAAAACATCAATTAGGCTTTCCCCTGTTTCAATCCTGATTTTTTCGTAACGCTTGGAAATTTCGGGTGTTCTGGCGGCTCGCAGCAGATCCTGCAGGACTGGCACGGCATGACGTTGAGCAATCCCGGCCATTCTGTAGTCGCCAACGTCAATCAAGGCGTCAACGACATCTCGCCACCAGGTTGGATCCTCTTCTCCACCGTGATGTGGCAATGTCAGGTTATGATGCTGGATGGCAGCATCAACCATAGGCTCAGTTCCGGGTCGGTAGAGTTTGGGTTCACCTCCCGAAACGTCCGTGCACAGACGGTATGCCTCATCAATCACGTCCTGTACAAGATGATCCATCCCTTCAAAGGGGGGCTTGCCCAGCGGCGTTGCAAGCAGGGAAATAAAGTTTTCAAGGAACACGCGCTCCAATGGGAGCGGGTATTCAAGTCCCAATTGAAGGTCAAAGACGTTGACTTCATAACCTTGGGTTTTCTGCATTTTCAGGTAAGCCGCTTCATGAGCGCGTTCTTGTCCCAGCGCAGCTTGCAGCAGTGAGACAAAACCCTGACCGCCGGGGCCAATATCCACTTTCCCGATGAACGGCAGTTTGGCACCGTTTCCCGAAAGAGCTGCTGAACTTAACACAAGACCAAGATTGATTGTGTTGCTCATCACGGTCTTTCCCCCACCGGGCGGCGCAACAATGATATCAACAATTGCCTCTCGCAGTCCTCCCCCAGTCGGATCGAAAGACCAGATTGACCCATCGGGCCTGCGGAAAAGAATACTCCCCCGTTGCCATGGCGATGCGCTTCGCACCCATGGCATCATGGTAAAAGCCTCGCCTAAAGGTGCGAGTGAGGGATTGGCGGTACTGCCCAGAGAAAGTGTTGGCACCGAGCCCATCGCTGCCTCCAAGGGGTCGCCACTAACCCGTGTTGTCTTACAGTTGCCCCATCCTTCAATCGCCTGTGATAAAGCTGAGGCCTGACGGCGCAATTTGGCATCCTCACCTATGGGAGCCCATGTTGCGGCCGTCATGCGTAGGCGAACGGAATTGTGGTTTTTCTTTTCCCGCATTGTCCTCAACGCGGCAAATGAACGGCGGATATCTTCGTTTCCCGGTAACATTGCCAGAAAACCTGCGCCGACCTCCTTCAGGGCGAAGGCGGCTCCACCACCGCTTTCCAAAATCATCGCACTGCGCCACGGGATACGCTTGCGTCCAAGGGTCGCTGACAATTCCGAAAATGGACGCGGATCTTCAGGTCCGAGTTCCATATCGACCGGCGCGTAGCAATAATCTCCGATGTTGACCAGTTGACCGCCTATGGTATCGGCATCCGCATTGAATATCTGGTCACGGATGGCAGGCCAGAGTTCCCCCTCAAGCAGAGGACCTTCCGCATCAGGGGCATCAGGCAGACGTGGCATAACACGGTCGCCTATCAGGCAGGGATTCCACTTTGAAGCTGCTGTTTCGCGATAAACAATTTCACGCGTGATGCGCAGAGCTTCATGCGGGTTGATGAGAGTGCAGGATATATCCAGACCATTCAAAGCGCCTTCAATGCGATGCACAGCTGCGGTGTGCCGTGCCAGCATGATTTCGCTGCGCAGGGCAAAGCGTTGGGTGTCTCCAATATTGGGAAACGCTTTTGCTGTTGCGGCCTGTTCTTCGGAAACCTGTTTGCGTTCTTCACGGCTCAATACACCCTTGCGTGTCCAGAGCACATAATACGCCACTTCTGAGCGCATGACATTTGGCCAACGCTTGCTTCGTTCACCAAGGAGGTCATTAAGATCCAGACCCTGTCTGGCGGCAATGGCACGGCAGGATCGGAGACAGAGTTGATCAATTTCCTGCAGAGCTGTGTCAGGGTCAGACAAGTACCATCCGACCAGTGCATGTCCTTTTTCTTCAAGCACACCCTGGAGTTCGATCCGCTGTTGCTCTGCCAACTCGGCAATTTCCTGTCGGGTGCACATCCGACGTAAACCGTTAATACGCAGCACAGAAATATATTCACCACGTTTGGTAACCAGATGATCATCGTGGGTCGTTTCAACGTCACAAAAAGATTGCAACGGTTGACGGAGTAAAAGGCTGAGGCCTGCAAGAAGGGTGGAGATATAGCCTGCCATTATCTGAACCTGTCAGGAGTTTTGAGGAAGAAGGCGTAAGCGCGCTTCCAAAATATCGGGATAGATGTCATCAGCGCCTTCGTAGAGACGACCCAGCGGTAAAAGCCTGAGATTTTGGCCCAGATAAGTCAGTCCTTGGGTCACCCCTTTACGGGATGTATCTGCCATTTGAAGTGCGATACTGACGTGGGATGGTGCTGAGGACTGCAGACGCCGGAATGTCTCATCCGACCTTGCCAGCAAGGTGCGAAATGTCTGTGCTGCGGCGATACCTTCGGGAGATAACATTCCTGGCTCACGCCCCGTGGCCAGAGTTGTGACGATCTGCGTCCATTCACGCAATTTTTTACCGCATGCCCTATAGAGAGCGAGATGGGCATAAGCTGTCAGGGCCAGGATCTGTCTTTGCTCGAATTCGGGACACCAGATCAGGATGCTCTCCCGATCTATGGAGGGACGGTTCAGGGATTGTAACAGGTTGCAGGGATGGCATATGTGCACGCCTGAACCGCCCCATGAAAAGCTGGCCCCGCCAAATGGGAGGCCACAGCACGCGCAAGTCGTGGTGCCAGCTTCTGCCTTTACGGGCTGAAGTCTTACAAAGGGATGGACGCAAAGGCGGAAGTCCGGCTGTGTCATGACCCTGTGCCTCAGTTACCGCCAGTGAACTGGTAGGCCTGTGCCTGGGTGCCGACTGTTGCCTGACCGCCAGAAGCGGTATTGGCAGCTTTGTTGACCCACTTGGGTCCGGTTGCAAACAGACCGCAAAGAACCAGTCCGGCAATCCCCATGCCAATCTTGCCAGGGGTACGGGTCTGCTGGTTGCGGCTTTCCCACAAAGCCCAGACGCCAGCGATAAAGCAGACAAAAGCAAGCACGTACATCACTGCGGCGGCAACCGTCCCACCGGTTGTCAGCCCTTCTTGAGACATGCTTTGAATCTGCTTGCCCAGTCCATCACCAGATGACTCTACAGCCTGTGCGAAGGCATGATTGGCTGCCAGTGCCAATGTCACACCACTGACGGCTGCCAGTCTCGATGTGCGACCGATCAGAGTGCGAGTGGACGGTGTTGGTTTTTCAATGAGTGCGTTCATTTGTTTTGCTCCGATTGTCATGACTCTGGGGTGATCCCCACGATTGAGAAAAGCTGTTCATCATGCGACGGAAAACAGGTTCTTTTCTCCGTCAGCTTGGCCAGTAGCTAAGCAGCCAGTTTGCTTCCTTGACCGGGTTGAGAAGAGCCACTCCCAAAGCAAACTGACAAACAAGACCCAGCTTGCTTCGGTTGTTCTTGCCGGTCATGGCGCCTTGCCAGGAGAGAAGGGCGAAAAAGGCGACCCACGCACCGAATGTTTCGAAAAACAACGAGAAATCTTTGACAATTTCTATGATGGCGTCGTGTGGTCCTGCCCCTGCGATCGGTGATGTGCCGTCTGTATATCCCGTGGGGGATGCAGATTTCAGGCTGACCTGAACATTCAGTTTTGCGGATGTCGCGGATTTCGTCAGTATCCGATCGAAGGCTGCAAAGGCACCTGAGAGGACAAGAGACAGGTAGGGCACCCATGGTTTGCCAACGAAAGGATTCTGAGGCTGGCTCTGCTGCCACATTCCCCATACGGCGACAATGAAGCAGTAGCATGCTGCGATATAGCAGGCCGTGGGGAGAAGCCACGATGCACCGATGGCAATATCATTGAGAAAATTGACGAGCCCTTCCACGTCTATCTCCTCAATTAATCAGACCATGATCAGTTTTGATCACCCAGTTGGTACCAGCCTGATAAATAGATTTAACGACACCATAGCCTCGCAAATTGGTTCCTGGCTCAACTTCATACTGGCTTTGCTCACCGGCTGGCGCGTTATCGTCCTGCACCATACCCAATAACGGTGAGGCGGAAACAATGCGGTAGTGCGGTACCCAGTTATGGTTAGGCCGCGCTTGTTCTGAGGTCGGTGTTGCCTGCGGAGGCCGAGAGGACGGGCTTGCGGAAGGAGGTGGTGGGCTATTTTGCTGACTGTTCATGGCAGCCGCTAACGCGCGTTTGGCCTGATCTGCGGCATTCTCTCTAGCCTGATTTGGGAGATCAGTTGCATCTGCGACAGCTTTTCTGGCTTCAAGCAGGGCGAGACGGCGCGTAAAATCCGCACGGGCTTTCAGCGCCTCGTCACGCTCCTTCTGAAGTTCCTGGCGGAGAGAAAGCATCTCTGTCCGTGTATTTTGGACGAGAGCTGCTTCCATGGTAACCAGTTGTAAGACATCAATCTGATCCTTCGAGCTCATGGGAGCCGCAATGAGGTGACGTGCGGTCTCGGTTGCTGTCTGTGGTGTCGAAGGAGGAGGCGGGGACACAGGATTAATTGCGGCGGCTTGTGCCGCCTGGAGTGGGGGTTCGGAACGAGCCTGAGCAGCGGCTGGTGTGTTTTGGGGGGTTTTTGCATGTGGCCCAGCAGCTATCATTGCGCTGAGATCATCAGTCGGTGCAGCCTGTTTGGTATTAGACGTCTGCTGGGGGCTTGCTACCTGAAGCTGGGGTTGAGAGTGAGGGGCAGGTTGGTGTTTCTGCACCACAGGTTGGGCCGGCAGCGTTTGGGCAGTCATACCGACTTCCTGTCCAACTGGCTGCAAGGTGCTGGGACTTGAATGAAAAGCCCACCAACCGCCGAAAAGTAGCAAAAAAACCCCTGAGGCTGCTCCTGCCATCAGGATACGTTTATCAGGCAGTTTCTTCTTTGCTTCCGCCTGCCCAGAATCTTCTGGGACAGTGTCTGCAATCTGGTCCTGTTCGTTCTCAGAGGGAGTTTGTTCTGAGGGTTCAACTGCGGTCTGCTGATTATGTGGACGTAGGTGCCGGATTGTTCCGGTATCATCCTGCGGAAATGCAGTCTGACGGGGTTCTGCTGACATGATCCTGTCCTTTGTAGATGAGACTAAGGACAGGATCACGCATCATGATGCGACGAGTTTAAAAAAACGGATTTAGTTTTTTGTTTCAACGTTGGTTGTAAACACGACACCAACACTGACATTTGCGGCCATATTAACTCTTGCCTGCGTTGGCATCTGTTGCATCAAGGCACTATTAACCTGGCTAGCTGCCTGTCCGGCCGCGACACCAAGTTGCTGGGGAAAATTGAGGCGTTGGACGTAATTGACGTTACCCAGTCCACCGATTGAACCAACGGTATTCGATGTTGTTTCAAGCGCGGACCCGAGACCTTGAACAAAGGCGGCGGCTCCTGGCAATATGAAGCGTTCGACGTAGAGTTGATCAACGCTCGACGCAACTGCTGCCTCCATTGTTTTAGGTGCTACGACCATCCCGGTGACAGTGAGTGGGTTACCTTTGTGGTAAACAGTTCTAACTGATAGCACCAAACGATTCATATGGCCGCCTGCGCGTGAGACGGAAGCTATCATTCTGTCGCCCGCAATCGGACCGGAATCCGCTTCCAGTACAATATCACCATTCAGATCGCTGTTTGTAGCGGTTACGGTGTGAGCATAAATCCCTCGACCTGCGGGGATCAGCACATGATTTTTGGACACAACCGAGTTGCTTGCAGACTGAGAAAGAGAGCTGGTTGATGATTTGTCGTTCTTGCTGCTATCGGTAGCATCGTTCTTAACCGTCAGATCCTCCTGAGTGAACATAACGGATGTGACTGGAATATGTCCCACCATACGATTTCGGAGTGCGTTAATGGCGCCCGTATACTTTGCTATAGCTGGGTTAGGTCCCTGACCGTCGGACGAAGGCGCTACTGCATAGGCTGGCGCAGTCTGGACAGGTGCCTGAACGGGTACTGGAGCAACTTGAGCAGAAGGAATTGGCAGGCGTTTCGCCATTGACGGATCCTCCTCCTCACCCACTTCATGAATTGGCTCTGGCGGGGTTACAGACTTTCCTGGGGCAAAATCAGGAGTGTAAGAGTTACCAGTCTTTTGGGCAGTGCGAGCACTGTCCTCAATCTCTTCGTGTCGTAGTTGCTCCTGTTTTGGCGTTGCATTGAGACCACCAGGCAAAGGGTTTATAGTCTGTGTCATACCCGCGTTGGATTGCGGCATGTCACGGTGATGAATGGAACTCACCGCTAGTACAACAATGACTAAAGACGCAACGAACCCGCCAATTATAAACAGCCGACGATTACCACCTTCTCCAGCGCGGCTAAGGATTTGTCTGAATTTGATCTGTTTGAAGTTGAAAGACATTACTGAGCCTCCCGAATGCTGGCCGAAACGGTGCGACCTGAATCTGACAGCAGAACATAGGGCGTCTCATGAAACGCATAGATGGTGTAACCACCTTCACCATGCTCTGAGCTATCCCATGCAGGTGTCATGAGAATGAGCTTGGTTCTCAGGTACATTTCGTTGCCAATTTTCCATGCTCGAACGTCGTCGGGGGAAACGCCTTCAACGCTTAAAGGAACTGCAGCGGCTGGTGCAATGCCACTTAACATCGCATTGAGATATGGGTCTCCTGTAGCAGGAGCACCGGGACGGGTATCAATCTCAACTTTTGCGTTGGGACCATCGCCTGCGACACGGACAGTCAGATTGTCATCGTATGAGCCACGACCGGCCAGCAACAGAAAGGAAATAGGTTTTGGGGCATCCTTCAGAGTGACCAACAATCCCCCGCGAGGCTGCAGCGACAGCGGTTGGATGTTAATCGTATTGCTGCCTTTGTAGGGGACGCAAACGTAAAACCCTGATGTTTCCACTGCCGGAGAACCAGACTTATCAGATGATCCATTGGCAGACGCACCACAATTAGTCCCACCAGAAGGATTGGCCGTCATACTTCCTAGATTCCAAGCAATCGGCCAGGGCTGTCCAGTGCGGTCTACAAACGAAATTGCAGTCGGATACCCCTTAGCAGTGAAAATTATGCTTGTTTGTTGGCCTGGTTGGAAAGATACACGAATAGCCGGTCTTACGTTCGGAGTTGCCATCTCGGTCTGAACAGCTTCTTGTGCGCGATCGACCTCCTTCAGCCGCTTGCCAAGCCTCATAATTTCCTCAGGTGTCAACGGAATTGCTTCACGTTCAGCCTGTTGACGTGCCAACTGATCCTGGTCTGGTAAACTATTGATCTGTGTCGATTGGTTGGCTGGCGCAGTCTGGGCGTGGGCTGCCATAGGAAGGAGGGCAAACGGAAGAATGAGGAGAGTTTTTACTATTTTCATTGCCTTAGTTCCCCATCGGCCCGACAACCAGTTGGCTTATGGCCAGCCCATCAGGGTGATCCATATCGTCAACTCGATCTATGATCATGGTCGCCATCAGTGTTTGGGTGTTCTGTTGGTTGACGTTTTCGCACGTCTGAATGAAAGGAAACTGGACTACGTAATGGGCGCGACCGTTCACTATTTTCTGGTCACGAATGGTCGCAGCGCGTGTCGGCTGCGCGAAGCATAGTAATTTGGCCTGTTTCAGCTTATCGAGATTACCTGCTTTAATAAAAGATCGCGCAAAACTGTTCCATCCATCAATGGTGTAATGCGCACCTGCAGTATTTAGCTGCGAAGGGTAGTCGCGATAGTTGATGTTATACGGTGCTATACCCCATCGTACAGCCCATGACAGGAGCTGATCCTGACCCAGAATAGGACTATCCAAAGGCACAGCGGGGCGCGGTGGGTTTTGTCCATCCACGAAAAAAAACTTTGGGCGTGGCGGATTGGCCCATACGTAAATATCATGAATAACGAACACCGTGAGCAGGGCACAGAGAGTAATATTTACCCACAATGATCTTTCAACAACACGTCCCTGAAAATCCGGGTCACTGAGACGCCGGAGAAGGGCCTGTTTCCGAATTTTCATAGCGTCCACCCCCCAAGAGCGCGGACAATTCTATTTAGACCTATCATTGATCTGTCCTTCTTAGATGTTTCTGAGGACAGCCTGATAGTTTCAGATGCGACCAGATGCTTTTATTTTCAGTTCTGTGATTTTTTTATGCTGCTAGATCGTATGCGGCTACGAGACCACGCAAACGGCGGGAGTTCCGGGCACGGCGGCTAATCCGACGCAATTTGCTATTTGTCCAGAAACGTGCCCCTTCCATGACGTTGCAATCCCGACGGAAAATGCCTCGCGATTGAATATAAGAGATCGCATTTTCGTAAATAAAGTAATCCAGTTTCTTACGTCTGGATTCAGGGATGCACTCTTCCAGGCTGGCATGAGACCTGATGGCGTCTGATGTGAGAAGAAAATCCTTAGCGATGATATGATGACTTTGAAGCGCAAAATAACGATAGGCGCATTCAATATTGGCAGCCTCATTCCAACGAGTTTTGTCTGATCTTTTGTTGCAGGTGATTGTCACAAGGTTTCTGCAGCAGCGCACACGGTAGGTTCGACCACGTAATTCTTCGCGTGTGAGCACACTGGCCTGCGCCCAGGTCAACAAGGTTTTTTTGTTAGATTTGAGAGCGCTATTGCGTAATTCTTTATTGTGTTTTTCTGCTGTCTCACGAGAGATTTGTGTACGGGCAGAAAGTCCCAATGCGCGACGTTTTCCAGAAACACTGGAACGGGAGCGCTTCAGTTTTTTGGCAATCTCCCCCGCCTGTTCGCCTCTGTTCCACATTTGACCGAGGATAATCAGTTCTTCTCTTTGCCATGCCTTTTGACGATCCGGCGCCCGGTAGCCATGCATGACGGGCGCTTTGTCCCAGCCTTCATATGCGGTTTCAGCTTCCTCAATAGTGACCCCAAGCAGTTCTGAGGTGAGTGTGAAATCACGCGTCAGACGCATAACCTTTCTGATCATTTGTAAGGTTACAGACTGAGGGATCCAGAAGCGATCATTTCTGGTGATGACAGCGCAATCAAGCATGACCAAATTCCGTCATAAGGTAACTGATTTGGTTCGCATAGCATGTTAACCGTTCAACAAGTCAACAAAAAACGCGACTAGAAAAACCCACCCGCAGATATTGAAATATATCTCTTCGTGGTATGACGATTGAAATTTGTTTTTAAGGTATCAATTTGATGATGTTTTTAGCCAGCTTGATAATTCTGTCCGTCATCAATCAAGTGTCTGTAATTTAAGGATATAATATATGTTGGGCGTTAAATAGAGTCTCTCTTCCGTAACGAAAAGGATGGTTGTGCCCGCTAGCGGATCTATATCACCCGCATCGCCGACATCACGCCATCGTGATTATTCCTGTAATTAATTTGTGAAATTTCGCTCTTGAATAACTTCGCCCCTTTCCCGACTGAGGAAAAACGGAGCGAAGCTTTAGCATTAATTAGTATTTGTATCGTTCAGTGCGTCAGCGGGGCTGGTTGTTCGACGTATGTATTCGAGTGTGGCCAACAAGTCGCTCACCTGACTGATTTGATCACCAGCAATCATAGATGCTGCACGCCGCTCAAGATCGATTTGTTGATTTGCAGCAACTTCATCATAACGTATAAAAAAAGCTGGGTGAACATTCAGTGCTTCGGCAAGCTGGTAGAGTGTCTGAAGAGATGGATTTTGCATGCCGGCTTCGATGACAAATATCGAGCCTAGAGCTACACCTGCAGTATTTGCCAGATCAGCCCTTGACCAGTCCTTTAATATTCTCAGGCTACGCAACCGCCGACCAAAAGTGATCAGGCTCTCAAGTGAATTCTGTGGGGCAACGTTATAGGTTTCTTCCGCCGTAAAAACAGCTAACGCAGCATCCACGTCAGGTTTCACAACCCGAGCGACATCCGTAAGAGATCTAATAAGATCCAGAATTTGAGGCTTGAAGGTTTTTAGATTGTCGGTCGATTGTAATAACAGCTTCACCTTGCTGGCGGTTAGTTTGGGTGGAAAATCAACGATTATACCTCCGTGTGACGGTAGAACCTTCATCGGATCAAGTTTCATGGCCTTTATCAGTCCTGCAACAGTCCCGACAGAAAAACCTTTCCCGTTTTCACGGCTTAATTCGAAATATTTTATAGTGGTTACCGTGACCCCTGAAATCAAAGAAAGTCTTTTCACCGATAGTCCAATTTTTTTACGATGTTCAGTTAGCTCTGTACTTACCCTCTTATATAGAAGACTATCGATAAACAGCCTTGCATTGGCCTGCGTCTCTTTCGGTTTCTTCGCCATTTCATAACTCTTTCTCGGCAGGCGCCCCGACCGCCATAAGATCGGGGACAAAACACCGTCATTAAGGTGCTTTTAACAGTGCGTGTGGTCCTTTCGTTCGTTAAACTCCACTCCACTCCAGTCAATACCAGTCAATACCTATATATCGAGTGTTAACTCGACTTAATATGCTTTTTGGTCGCATCATAACGGGTTTCATATGGTTTCAAAGGAGAGAAACCTATGATTATCCCCACTATCTGCCTTGCTATCGGCCTAGCCACCCCCAATGGTCACCACCTGTCAATGTTCCATCATGCGGCATTTGAGCTGGTTCAGCCTGGTCATTCGATACGTGCAGACACATTGAAGCTGAACGATACTGCATCGAGTGATAAACCCCGGCAAATGTCGGAAATGACGACAACGGATGTCACGGTTAAATCGACACATAACCATTTTCGTCGTGTTGATGGCTTTGGCCACCACGTACCTTTGGACTTTGCCGTAAGACAGATCGTGCCTCCTCACGTCAAAGTAACGTCTGCGCCGGATGTTGACCTCTCCCGGCAGGTGAACTGGGCAGGCGGAGATACATGGAACAGAGTGTTGGCCTCTACTGTGGCCCCTCTCGGTTACGCCATAGACGTTGGGCACAATTCCGTCCGAATTCTAACAAAAAAATCTGTTTCGTCGCATCATGATCACTGACGGTTACCTCAATACAGGAGGTAACCCATGGCGCAGGCGACAACACCGCACGGCAATCGAGACAGAACGCAACACGGCGATGTCTTGATGGCTCTTGAAAATCTTGCCCGAGACATTTCGCAGCACGGTTCTGATTACACTCTTCATCGTCTTCAGGACCCCGAAGTTCGATTAGTCTGGACCAGAACGCTAGAGTTAATACCACCCCAATACTGGAATGAACTGAGACAGGCTCTTGATGAGCTGACGGGTCCACATGGAAGTCTATCAGGGCTGCTTAGTGGGGATTCTCCCTTCACCAGAGGTGTCTTTGCTCGCGCAAGGGTGGAAACACTGGGCCGTCTGATTGCTCCTGAACGCTTGCAAACCCTCGCTAATATCATCCCCTCACATGCAAAGACTTCCTCATGAAGGTAAGAGATCACCTTTTCTCAGCCGTCATTCTGGCTGGGCTTCTGTCGAACCCTGCTTTGGCGCAACAGACTGAACAGGGCAGTGTCGGATGCGCTGATTTAACCCAAGCGGCGGCAAACGCTATCAACCAACGCGTTCAGGCTAATGATGCCTATGAAAAACAACCTGAAAGCGTCGGCGCGCTCTCCTGTCTGGACGGCTTCCTTCATGGTCAGGGCCTGAATGTCATCACGAGTGGCTTGGATCCTGCATCGCTCATCCAAAGTCTTGAAGACCAGTTGGGCTCGCAGATCTGTCAGGCTGCTCAGAGTGCATGGGGAAACGCTATGGGCGGCACACAGTGTAGCCTGAGTTTATCAGGCATCAATCTGGGCCTTGGTTTTGGAAACGTCGGCAGTGGCACGATGTGCCCTTCGCTCAATTTTGGCGGTGGTGGTCCCCCACTGGCATCAGGTGGAATTGGCACAACGGCGGGCTCAGGGTCGCTTTACGTTCAGAGCAATCCACTTCTGCCGGCCGGTTATAGCGCTAATAGCGTCATGGACGGAGTGTTCTGATGACGAAGCAGACAACTCGGACACTTCTTCTCGCTGCTGGCGTGTGCATAATGACCACCAGCTTGCAACCTCGTCAGGCATACGGATGGGGTGAGGCAGCTGTTGTGGCAGCGATCAAAGCCCTTCAGCAATTTACCGGCAAGCAGATGGATAAGGTTGGAGGTAACATCACCAACAGCCTCAATGACATGACTAATCCGCATTCTGTCTCGTCAATGATACGCGATGCAGCAACCCAGCAGGCTAATTATGCCAAAGGGCAAGTCGCCGCACAAAGTCGGATTGCCGATGCGCAGAACACTGCTATGGCGGCCTTCCTAAGACGACAACAAGAAACGGGCATCCGTGATGAACACATGATGTCGCCAGAATTCTGCAGCGGATTGGATAGTCAACAAGCGACAATGGCTGCAGCGAAAGCCTCCAGAACAGCCCTGGGAGCGATTACTACGATAGTTGAGCCGCGGGGGGAGGCAGCAAAGGGTACTCCTTCTTACTATGGCCGCGCGCAAGGGGTCGATGCCAATACAGTTTTCCATCTGAGGCGTTACTGCTCACAGGAGGATGTTGACGCCGGACTATGCAGTTCTGTTTCCCGACTGCCCAATGCAGATCAGCGGGCAAGCACGCTTTTTATGAGCGATACACTCTCTAGTGATGGTGCTGTCGATGCGGCCAATGATTACTCTACCAGCCTTATCCAGCCTGTAGCTCCAGCTGCAATCCGAGGAGAGCAAGCGAGTAGCACCATGGGTCGTGAGCAGATGATTCAACGGCGCTCATACAATGCCCGTATGTCTCTGGCACGGTTTATTCTCGCTTTTATAACGGCCCTTGAGACCCCTTCTGTATCGCTCACAGCAGATCAGAAGAAAGAAATGCAGGCAGAAGGGCTCCAGCCTCTTGATCGCGCATCATGGCTTCAGGCCATGAGTCTTGAAGTCAATCGCCGCGTATCCAGCGTTAGCTGGAATGCGTCATTACAGGCTATGCCAACCGCAAGTGTTCTGCGTGAAATCGCAACAGAGCTGGCACAATCAAACTATTTGGCCATGCAAAATTACCGCCTTGGTCTTTATCAGGCGTCGGTGGGTGCGACCGGTATCGCACAGACAGAGGAAGCTCATATGCAGCACGCCTCTAACAAAATGCCCTCTCCGACCATCAATCCTTAACACAAGGGAAAACTATGTCCGACACTCTGAAACAGACCACTGATCTAGCCAATGTCTTAGATTATTTGGATCGCACAAAAGGTGTAGTGCAGGAAAATGCACCCAACATCGCGCAGCGATTTGAACGATTAAAAGAACAGATTGGTCAATCTCATGAAGACGATCCGTATTTTCGGACCCTAGTCGCTTATGCCGTACAGGATTTTTCCCGCGTAGCTGGACAAGTTCTCCCTGACAGTCATCCCCTTGCAAAAGAGATGACAGAATTAGCGACATCAGCCCCTAATATTCAGTCAAAAGAGGTCCAACAGTTGATGGTCGAGACCTCCAAACTTAAAGACCAGAGGCTTGTCGATCAAATACGAGAAGTCGTTGATCAAGTCTCCTCTGGTATGGCTGATCCTGAGCATCCTGACGTGCTGTTTTCTCTGGACAAGATTCATGAGGCTATCAACGCAACTTCCCCAGAAAACCACGCCCCTGATGATATGCCAACAGCTGGTGGCGAACAGATGAAACCAGGACTCCATCCGTCTCCCGGAGGAGGGCAACCGGAAGGCAACGGGTCTCCATCAGAACAGACTGGCCCGAAGCAGGAGCCTGAGAGTGCTAAACCAAATACTGAAGGGGCAGCATTACGAGATCCAGCAGGCGGCGATAAGAACGCTAGTTCGAAAAAGCCGGAGCCTGACGCACAGACCGAGCCAGAGCAACCCGTGGTGCAGAAGATGAGCATGGGCGCAGCACTCGTTGGCGGCTTCTCTCGGCTGGCAGGCGCTTTAGCTAGTAAAATTGAAGCAGAACCCAGTTCTCTCTCTCCTGGATGGCTCGACAGAGCGCGTGAGAAGAGCAGCCAGCATGACGCGGCAAGAGCTGAGAACGATATGGATCGCACGGCTCAGCTGGGCTCAGAAGCCGTAGAAGCTATGCAAGCCCTGCGTCAGGGACCAGGTTCCAGCATTATGGCCGCGATCGCAGAAGCCGCGGCAAACAACCCCGGCGGGATGTCAGCAGTGCTATCTGAAATGAAACCTGGTGGGAGATATGAATCCCTCCATGGGCAATTCGTCTCCGAAAAAGAGAATAATCAGGCATTCGCTAGTAACCTCGAAAGCGCGGCCGAGAAGCTTGGGGCTTACGGAAAAGGAAGAGAAGCCGCCCAGAAAATTGCTGAAACCATGGGAACAACAACCCGCGTGGAACAGCGGTTTGCACAGATTGATGCCCAGATTGGTAAGGAAGCTGAAGGATTGCCCGGAACCAAACCAGGCACCTCAATGATTGAGGAACTAAGCGAAAAAGCTAAGGAACTGGTCAAAAAGGCTGCCGAAACCCTTGCTTCAATCTTTCGCGCCGCACCGACAAGTGGCCCAACAATGTCACCAGGCTGAGAAAACCATGACTAAGACGCTCCGAAGGGTTCTGGCAACAGCGATCATGGTGCTCGGACTCATAGCATACCTCCCATCTGCGTTAGCGCAGACAGGTTCTATTACTGGGGGGACGACGCAGAATTCCGCTGCGGGTTCTTCATCAGATGCATCCGGATCTCATACAGTGACCTGGGATTTGCTGGATCCGGGGAGCGATTGGGCTGCTGTCGTGGTGCGTTCCATTTTCCCAGTATTCTCGTCTGGTGATTCTTCTATTGGTTCCGAAAATACCGTCATTGGTACCATGCTTGCGTGGCTGTCTGCTTTTGCGGGCGTGATTGCCGCAGGTTGGGTGACTTACCTGTGGTTTACAACGAACTTTCGGGGCGCAGAGACAGCAAAATTATTGGGAGATAATCAATCCCAGATGTCGATTGTTAAGATCGGATTGGCTGCATTGATGATGTTTCCAACGGTATCAGGTTTTGGTGGTGGTCAGGCTGTAGTCGTTCAGGGCTCTCTCTGGTCCATTGGTATGGCAAAGACCATCTATCACTATGCTGAGAAAGCTATTGGGCCGGATGGAAAAGCCATCGCTACTCCTATCGTCCCAGGCACAAAAGGAATCGTTCTTAATCTCGTTAAAGATGAATTCTGCCGATCCTTGCTGAATGCTGCATCGAACAATCCCGATCTTATCCCCATCCCAGTAGGACGCACGATCAGGGGTATTTCTGGGAACTCAGAGGGGATTATTGTCAACTATGCCTATAACATGACTTTGGGTGATGGCACGCCCACGTGTGGCGCGATCAACCTTGAAACACCGGCAATGGGAAAGACCAACCTTGCTGGTGTGTCTGTAGACACAGCGACAATGCAGCGGAATGTTCTTGATGCTGTTCTTGCAGCAGATATCCGCGGGCAGGTGGAAACTGTTGCCCGTAATTTCTGGATGTCCAAGAAGACACAGGATCTCGCCCCATTGATGGATATCGTGACAACTGCGACAAATGATTACACGTCACGATTGACTGAGAAAGCGGCACAGATGCGCTCTGAACTGGAGAAATCAATCAGCGATCGTTCAACCACTTTAAACCAATGGGGACTTGGTACGAACGGAGATGCGACCAACACCGCCAACCGACTGGATAGCCTAAGCTGGTCTGGGGCAGGGGCCTATTATCTGGAGTTTGCCAGATTGAACGGTCAGACACTGAGCCTCATGACAGCCACCCCGAATGTCACAACTCCTAGTTACAGTGGCATTGGTTCTGCACTGTCTTCTGACGTAGCCCCTCTTATCCAGTCGGCACATACATTTCTGGGTAATATCGATGCCCTGGTTGACACAACGGATGGGATGAGTGCGCCGGGAGGTAACAGCGATCTCTATTCAGGGGCCATGCCTGGTGGCGATGGCTCAAGCACCGTCACGCAGCTCTTCCGTGCGCTGCATCTTAACGACTACGCACTGCAGATGCTGATAGGCTTTATGGAACCATCAGGTACTGGAGGCTACTGGATAGATCCTTTTGGGAACCTGATGTCGCTGGGACATTGGCTGATTACGATATCTGTTACGACCATGGGGACTGCTTCTGTCCTTTCTTCGACTGCGGGCACAATCAGCACTGGCATTCTATCCCTGATGGCAGGCCAGCCTGAAGGCGCAGTGGCGGCCGGGATTGGACACATAGCAATGCAGTTTTTCTCAACGCCTGTTATGCTTGGCTGTATGGCCATGTTGATACCAGGTTTGACAATGGCTTTTGTTCTCCCGATGGTACCTTATGTTATGTGGATGGCCGGTATCGCCAGTTGGCTCATTCTGGTGTGTGAAGCTGTTGTGGCAGCACCCTTATGGATGCTGGCGCACATGACACTCAATGGAGAAGGTCTGCATGGAAACGCACGTCAAGGCTATGCGCTCCTGTTTGATGTAGTGTTCAGACCGACCCTGATGCTGTTTGGCCTGTTTTTCGGCTACTTTGTGTTTGATGCCATGTCATGGCTGGTACATCAGACTTTCGGTGTGGCGGCAGGATTTGCTCTCTCGCACGGTTGGCTGGTCAGCAACTTTCTGGGCATGCTCCTTTTGGTATGGATGTTTGTGCTGCTCCACATGATCCTCGCACTTGCATCGTTCAGATTAATCGCAATCATCCCGAACCGTGTTCCACAAATCCTTGGTTTTGGTGGCGGTGAGCGAATTGATGTTGATGCGTTTAGCAGGGATGTTGCTGCGATTGGTATGGCCGGCGCGATGCAAAAAATGCAGGATGCTTTGAGACCAAATGTTAACGACCATGACAGCCAGAACGTACCACCAGCGAGCAATAAACAAAAATTATCTGGTGGAATTAGTCATAGCGGCGCTATTGGTATAGACACTACAATGAACAAAACATCGTAACTGAGGATATGAAAGGAGATCGCTAATGTCTGAGTCAGGTTTTGGTGCACTCTTCGCTTACGCCTTGGGACGAAATGCTACGGCTGATGCTGCTTTTTCCTCGGCTTTCAAACGTAAGATGAGTGGTGAGCGGACATGGCGTGATGCTTATCATGAATTGGAAATAGCTCATAATAAAGATGTAGACACAGCCCGCCAACAGTTTGCGAAGTATGAAGCGAGGATTGCAGAAAAAGAGAAGAAGCAGAAACATCTTGAACAACAGTTAGCAGCGGCAAATGCGGCGAAAGATGAACTGAAACGACAGCTTGATGCTGCGAAAGCTCATGCCATTATGCTTGATGATCGTTTGTTCGATCTTACACGACGCCATGTCAGGTTGTGCAAGCAAACTGGCACCAAAGAAACGTCATCTACATAGGTGTTTCTTGTCGCATGATGAGGCCGCATCGTCAGATCCACCACAATGGAGAAGACAATGCGGCCTTATTTTTATCTTCCGATTGCCCTGATGTTAGGTTTGACAGCCTGTGATGGGGGAAACGTTGAATCGGCGTCCCGCGCCCATGGTCCGATGCCCCCTAAGCTCCATAATTTGTATTATGAGCCCAACGGAGCATACGGCTCTGCAAGAGCTATCTGGGCACCACCAGTTTACAATCGCCAAGGCACCATCGTGAAACCTACGGATACACGTAACGATACCGGCCGGGAAGATTATGAACATTCGCCTTGGGCGACAGGAGCAAGCGGTGGCGATCAGAACGCCCCGCCAGGAACGTGGTAAATAAAAAGGGCCGCTCTATTTGAGCGGCCCTTTCATTATGGGCAGTCGGGGAAAAATACTCTCTGCTCTATCCATGAATTGTCTGAAAGTTGCGATCTGGCCTGTCCGTAACTGCCAGTTGAGTGAGCAATTCCACAAAGAGACTGACCCCAGAAGGGCGAGGAAAGGCAAGAACGCAATGGAGGCAAGAAGTCGGTTGCCTGTCCATGGGAAAAAAATCATTTCCAATGCCCACATCCCAAACAGCACTGTTGCAATCAGTCCAGCACTATAGGCCCGAATAAAGGTCTCTTTCTGCCGTCTCATGATAACAAGTGCCAGATCTTGGTCACTCAGGTGACTATATGAGACAGCCTGACGAATGCTGGGCAATTGCCGGCCGGCAACATCGGCCTGAGCAGGCCTGTCTAAAATCTCCTGCCTTTTGCCATTTACAGTATCTTCAGGATTTGGCCGCGCAGATAACTTTAGAATTGTCCAAAGCAACCTGATGACATTGAAATTACTTATTATACGCCGCCACCCAACAGCTTCCACGGGAGAGCCTGTGATGTGGGTGGCTACTTTAACCGAGGTCCGGATGATCCCTTTTTTCGTAGTCTGAGGCGGCGGGTTGTCTTTTTTGCTCATTGGCTCAACTCGCGCAGAAAAGACTCTTTATCAGTCGGGTTGCCCTCAAATCGGCCCAGTGACCCGTCTTTTTTGATCCATAGAAATGTTGGGGTTCCTTTCAAAGAGATACTCTTGGCAAAAGCCCCATTCGACTCCAGTTGGTCTGTTGCTTCAGTTGAAGGGGAGGCAGCCCGCTCATGTAAATGGCCGTCGATCCAGGCGCGCACCATATCCCGAGATGAATAGGACAACATGGCCTTGGCATTGAGGGTGCTTTCACCGCGATCTTCATAATCAAGAACTGAAAGGGGCACGACTTTCAGATGAAGTTTACCAGACTGGACCAGGGGCATGAGATTTTGAGCCGCCCGGATAGAGTACATGCACTGTGGATCTATCAACATGACTGCAGAGGGAGCAGAAACTAAACCCACCTCTCCTCCATGCAACGAAGCGAGAGCGGTTTCAGTAATCTGAGCATTGTCCATATGCACAGTTGGAACAGCTCCTGGGATGTGCTGGATCTGTTGCCGGGTGATATCCCGTCCAGATGCGTCCCAAAGTGAACCTGCTATCGCTGCCTGACCATCAGGCGCGGCATATATTACCTGAAAATGTGTCCCGTTCTGCAGAAACATCCCCCGTATACCTTGCCAGGGTTCGAGATCTGTTGCTCGCTTTCCTGACAAGGAACGTAAAGTATCATACGGCACAGGAATGGCCGTACCGCCTAATACCCCTCGACGACCTTTAGGCATGAAATAAACGAAGACACGATCTGACGTGTAAGCAACACCGGTCTCAAAACCATGAAACACACCTTGCCCCGAAAGCCGAGCACCTGAACCTGTAAGGTGCTTTAAGGCATCTTCCGTATCAGGTGTGTTTTCGTGTTGAGCAGGGGGCAGGAGTACCGCCGTGGCTGGAGATCCCGTTTTGCTATCACTAGAGACTGCGCATTGTTGCGCCCAGGCGAAGGTCGGAGCAACCAGCGTAACAGCAAGGGCAAGCGGATAGAAACGTAGCACGATATTCTCCCAACGTGATGTTGGGAGAAAATTTATCGGGTCAGGATGCGACCGAATGGTTTTTTTCCATTATTTCCAATCTTGGGCAATCATAGGAGGTATTGAGCTAACAGGCTCACTTGTTTCTTCTGGTAGTAGTGGTCTTATGATTTTCATAAAACGTGTAATTAGCTTACGATCGTTAACAGAAGCAGTGCGGCGATAGCGTCTGATGGCTTTGATGAGATATCCCCAGTGTTGCTGAGGATATATAATTTGCACCGCTTTAGAACCAATAGTAATTGGATAAGGTAAACCGGGCACAGAACGGCACATACTTGTTTCTAAAAAGAAAATAGCTTCTAGCACACAGGAAGGGAGTTCCTCCTTTAATAGTGGAGCCAGATCCGCAATACTTCGGTAGAACTCCCCATGCATAAAAAATACCCCTGATTTTATCGTTTTCTGACTAACACTTCCTTTCCGCAACGGACTGTTACGGTTTTTGACTGAATGTGCAGTCAAATAAACCATTTTTCATAAATGACTGGAAACCCCAGTACACGTAACCGTGATAGCTTTGGCTATCGGGGAATTTAGTATGTGTCGCTTTTGTCACAATAGATCACGCTATCGCCGTATTTTCTTTCTGTTCGGTCGCATCATTGGTTTGCATATTTTTTCCATAACGTGAGGAGGAGGAAATATGCTCGCTACGATTGAAAATCAGGAAACTGATTCAGATAGGCAGGTAGGCGGTATTGCTGCTGATCGGTTGCGTTCAATTATAGAACGAGTTGAACGTCTTGAAGAAGAGCGCAAAGCACTCGCAGCGGATATCAAGGACGTCTTCACTGAAGCAAAGTCAGCCGGGTTTGACGTTAGAACCGTCAAACAGATTATTCGCCTGCGTAAGCAGGAGCCCGCTGAGATTGAAGAACAGGAAACACTTCTCGACATCTATCGGCGTGCTCTCGGTATGTGAACTCGTTTCACTGGCCGCTAACTGAGCGTATTAATCTTCAATATAGCAACCTGACCCCTAATACGGCCATCGTGGAGTTAAAACCCTTGCAAGGAACTGATCCTGCGAGAACCATTATGGCTGTAAACCGCGACTGTACCGCCATTTCTGGTTTTGACGAGAAGGTTTGATTTGTGAATTTTCGAAATCCATCACTCAAGAATCCGGTGGGTGGTAGCGAGAGGAATTCGTTATTCCACGACTCCCTTTTGGGATCCGTCTAGTCCCGGTTTTCTGGGCATAAATGTCTGTTTTTGCACAAATAGTGGTGCTGTTTGTTGTGGAATCAGTCTCAAACATTTATGCCCTTGTGGTTGGTCGCATCTTGATTGTGCATCCTGTCGCATGACGAGCACATAGTGGGTGCGCCAACCAAAGGTCTCGTTTGCATCGGTTTTTCCTATTGTAAGGAAAAGATCGTGCAGTGAGGAATATGTAAGAGGTGATGGATAGGGCAGCCAGTGCGGCCTGCTTCGTCAGTATGACTGAGAGGAAGAATGAGCCATGACATAGTTTCCCCCAAAAACGACTGAGGCCCCGCTTTCGCGAGGCCTGCAGACACAAAGAACATTCCCAAGGGGATGTCGGAAGAAAAAAAGTTTGGCGACAATTTTTCTCCGACATTTGCCGTAAAATTGCAAGCCTTTTCTTGCCATAGGGGATGTTTGTCCTGCGGGTCAGGAGCGCGACGGGGGTTTTTTACCCATTCGTCGGAAAAAAAGAATAATGATAACAGAAGGTTACGCCCGTTCTGCGGGTATCAGGAAAATCACGCCTGCCATGGTTGCTGCGCGTACAACAGCTGAGGCCCTACCGCTGCAGGCTGTGGAAATGAGCGACCTTTATCGCTATTTGCGTCAGGGACGGTCGATTCTCGGCCTGACATGCCAACAGACAGAATTGCTCTGTTATCTGATCGCATTTACGCAACCTGCCGACTGGTCGGGTGAGGACGATGTTCTGCCCGTCTCGACGGCTTCCAATCTGGATATACAACAACGCTTCGACCTCGGCCGAACCCGCGTCAAAACTCTGTTGCGCGAACTTGCCGAAGCAGGGTGGCTTCTCTACCGGGATAGCCCCAACGGACAGCGATACAGGCGATCAGGCCCGTTTGCTCCAAGGGGACAGCAGGCTTACGGGTTTGATCTTTCTCCGCTCGCCCGCCGATTTGACGATTTAGAACGCGCAGCACAAACGGCTCTGTGGCGGCAACAGGAAGGTCGCCGCCTGCATCGCGAAGTCACGATGATTGCCAGAACCATCTATGCCCTTTTCCAGACGGCTGATGAGGCAGGGCTTACGGTAAAAGATAGACAACAGATACTCGCTCGTACCTCTGCGTTGGTCGGTCAGCGTGGGACAGATCGGGATCCTCAGTGGCTTGACCCCATATGTCAGGAGCTACGCCAGATTCACGATCAGCTGGAGAGGGATATTTCATATCTTCAAGAGGTCGAACATCACCCTGAGGAGACCAAAGCGTCTTCTCTTTTAACTGTGGAAAGTGACCCCATGGGGTCACCTGAGCGACCCCAATATACTAATACAAACCCATCCACATTAGCTAAAGCTACTGTAAAAGCAGACGGCTTCGCCGAAAATTGCATTGAAGCTACGCGTAGTCGGCCGTCCTCGTCTTCCCGTGTCGCAGAACATCAGGCGCCACCCCCTTCTGCGGCGGATCCATTGAGGGGATTCCGGGCCAAGCCGACATTCGTGCTGCATATTGCCCCGATTTTCCGTCAATATTGCAGTTCCGATAGGCCGGCCGAGACGCAAATCATCCAGGCGGCGCTCTATGCGTGCGAACAGTTGGGAATTTCCAGGCACGCCTGGGCTCAGGGACAAGCTGTTTTTGGGGATTATCCGAATGCAGTGGTGATCGCAGCAATTGCAGCACGGACAGATGCAGGAGAAGTCCGTTCACCGGGAGGACTGCTCCGTGCGATGATTTCGCGCTACCTGTCGGGTCAACTCGCACTGGATCGTACACTTTACGGGCTGGCGGAGAAGTTGAAAAACGGCCCGACAGTTGTGCAGTAAGCGCCGATCAGGTGTTTTCAGGCTCAAGCAAAAAAGGTGTTTTTGGTCGCATCATGCTCTGGCTGAGTCGTGATCGTAGGAGATCATACGATGCAGACGATAAGGGAGCTGTTTCCCCCTTCGCTCGGCACAACCGGGAGGACCGAGGGCACCATGCTTGAACCAACACGCTTTCCACGTGTCGAGCGTTATCGAGAAGAACTGGCAACCCTAAGGTTTGAACCCGTTTCAGTCGAAATGACGTCCTTTTACAAGGCTCTGGTTCAGGATGCGATTAGTGCAGCCGCCAAACAACACGATGACTCCCTCAAACATGTGGGGGAATTAAGATTAATGATGACGATCCTTATTAATGCGCGAGTGCCTGCTGATATTTTTTCAGATCTGCTCGATAGGCTCCTTGAGGAACAAGAGACGGATGTCATTCCTACGGAAGGAGATGAATGATGCCCGTCACCGACCCTTATCTCTATCCTGGCACGGAAGTTCTCGTGAACAAGAAGGGCTATCAGAATGCTGAACGCCTTCGCATTTTTGAAACAACCCGGTATCTCAGCCGTGCGATAACCATGCCCACGGATACCAACTCGACGTCCGCCCTTAAAGATTTGCATCATCATCTCTTTCAGGATGTCTACGACTGGGCCGGACAATACCGGACGTGCGACCTCGCTGTTGATGGTCGGAAAGGTCTTCATCCAGACCGGATTTCCCAGTCAGTTCAAAGCGTATTCCAAACCCTGAATGCCAATAATGGGTTGCGGGATCTCTCTTCCGACCGTTTTGCGCGGGGAGCTGCCACCCATATTGCCGCTTTGGATAAAATCCTGCCTTTTCGGCAAGGCAACCAGCAGGTCACCCTGCTTCATCTCTCACACCTAGCACGGAACGCCGGTCATAATTTTGATCTCAGCCAACTCAATCACGATCAATGGAACAGAGCCTGCAGCAAAGCATCAGTCAATGACGAGCGTCTTATGATGCATGCTATCGCGACGTTATTTAAGTCTGGCCGAACAATAACGCCCGACCAGGCGCGTCGGGAAGCGCTGTCGCTCCGTGATCCAGCACGCCAGGAACTGCAATCGGGGATTGATGCGGCCACCAGAACACTTAACGCAGGCCAGGCAGATAGTGCCACGTTGAAAGAGCTGAGGGGCTTACGGGGAGAACTGAAAGCTCTTGAGAGTGATACACAGGTTGGCACAGTTCTGCGTCATATCGATCAGGCCCAAAAGGCCGGCATTGAAAAGCTGACCGTTCTACCCGGACGGGACGGATCGGCGCGTGACGCCATCTATGCCATCGGTCGGGCAGCCGTTCGCAGTCTAGATTTGCGTGAGGATCAGCGAGCAGGGCATGGAATGAGTGCCGAACAGACACAATCTCCTGAATCGTGGTTCGATCGGGCCAGTCAGAAACTGTCTGCGTCAGAAGGAACGGCCCCGCAATCAAATGGGCCAAAATCGCGAGGCCCACAGATTGGATAGAACACTCTGTGCCTAATCAGCACGATAGCGGCGTATGATGCGTTCTGCGTTCTCTATCGCGCGCTCCAGCTCCTCATAATTTATGGGTGCAAACGTGGGCACTGGCTCCAAGGGCCGGATGTCCACGTCCTCCTCTGGAGGAGTGGTCTCCAGACTTTCGCTTTTTCTCGGCCGCCCGCGTTTCCTGCCGGGTAGGGGTCTTTTGGGAGGGCGCACGATCTCGCGGAGTGGTTCAAGTTCTTTCAGGGCGAATAATCGCCTTGCGGTGCGATGCGTGACTTCAACAATCAGACCATCTGACAGAAATCGTTCCAGATAGATGTAAGCCGCTTTTAGAGATAACCCCAGTTCGTCCGAGAGGCGTGTTGCAGATATCAGTGGGTATGCGGCAAGGATATCTATGACCTTATCGGCACGTGATGTGCTTCTCTGGGCACCTGATTGCATGCGTGCGTGACGCCAGCTTCGTTCGAGTGCACGCGTACGGTTTTCTACGGCCGTCATTTCATCATACAGACAGTTGAGGAAGCACGGGATCCATTCTGATGGTTCCCAGGGTGCATCCGCTATAAAAGCTCTGGCGCCAACAAGGGGAAGCGGAAAATGAAGGATATCCGTACGTCGCCAATGTCGGATCAAGGCTGCGCGCATTGGGGCACGGGCATGACCAGCTTCTACCCAGGCATGAAATGCAGTAGCAGCGCCAAGAAGAGGGCCTGATGCCTTGCTGTGTTCAGAAAGCCACCCCAGGGCGCTCTCTATCGCGTTGCGTTGTGCTTCATCTGGCTTAACGAGCCATTGGTATTGTGCAAAAGCAGCATGTGCCGCATCAACAGAGGACCCCCGCTCAAAGACATCAGAGCCGAGAGGTACCACTCTCAAGCCCTCAAGTTCGGCGGCAAGTCGCCAGGGATCTATGAGGTGGCCATCGACAGCTGCACAGGCACGTGAGGCTTCTAGCCGTTCCCGAAAGAGGATGGCAAGGAGAAGAGGGTGATGACGGAGCCGCTGATCAATGCGGCCGAATGCAATCGCCGTCTGGGTGAGGTTTTTATTCAGATGTCCATCTGAATGTTTGAGTGTTTCCGATCCAAACATGCTCAGATACAGCGGTTTGCATCATCATAAACCTCATTGGCGTCCCTGCGGCCAAGAGCGATGACTAATACAATGAGTTTTACCATCGTCCATCTGGTGCACCAGACGATACCCAGATGGGCGAAGCCTGATTTTGTAACAGCTCCGTAAGTCACCGGATAATTCGGCTGACAAAACATATGTATCAACTCACAGATTATCCAGCATGAAATTTATCTGGGGGTATTATGACTGACCGCAAATATGCACTATCATATGATGATAAAGTAGAAAATATTCTTGAGAGTTGTTTCAAACTCCTTATCTTTCACAATTAGATCAAACTGTTGGTATCATGAAAAATTGTGACCGTCAGGGTTTCGAAATATTTTTCAGGAAACCGGAAAAGTTTTTATAAAGAATTTCAGAACCGTAAACATTCAGGTGATCCTTGTCGCGATACAAGGGAATTCCATTTCTGACGGGAGAACAAGAGGTTAATTCTTCCGGACATATTTCTGAGAATGCATCAAACACATAAAGATTTTTGTGGTTTTCCTGAACATCTATCATAGCGTGCATGATGTCATTCAGGGGTTTTGCTTCGTCCTTTCGCTTGATGTCGCACGTCGTATTATTCGATTGGGATGGAGCGCAGTTATATAATGAATCAAATCTGAACATCGGGATGGGAGACATAATGATAATGGAGACATTTTTGGCCTCCAGAGATGATGTGATCTTTCCGACTTGCTGCAGCCAGTTCTCGATATCCGGCAAAGGTTTGATCTCGCCGTCTCGGGTTAGAAAAATTCGTCCCAGAACAACGAAATCGCCACTTTTCATCCGTGCAAGAGCTGCATTCCAAATGCTTTTGACGCTCTGGAGAAGAAATACCACCTGAGGCTGGGAAGGGCTCACCAACCGTTTCGACAAGATGAATGCCGTAACCAGACTTCTGTTGCAGTTGGGAAAGTAGTCCCATCAAATGACCTGCGTGACTATCTCCCATGACCCAAAGAGTGGGAAGGTTTTTATTCGCCGGTGGAATTGTACATTTCTCCATCGTGTTGCTATGTAGAGGGCGTTTTGGGAGTTCTACAGTACAGTAAAAAAAGTTGGTATGTTTTACAGGAAAATTCTCATATGAATCAGGAATATAACGAAACCCATTTATAGCAAGAGGATGGGGATTATGAGATTTGTGTAATGTAAATACATACAAAGACGAGAATAAAATGAGAGGCAATGACAATAAATATGAAAATACATTTCCTTTATTTTGTAAAAATGTCTTCAGGCGCTTTTCCAAAATGAAATATGACGATATGGACGTAAAGAATGTCAATAAAAGGAAGTTATAAAGATACGACGTGTTAGATTTCATATACAGATTGAGTAAAGATAGAATGGGCCAATGCCATAAGTATAACGAATACGATATTTTCCCTAAAAACTGTAATACGTTGCCACTCAGGAAAAGACGTGCCTTGTTTGTATGAGGTAGAAACAGGATCAGTACAGCTGTTGCCGGGGCTGCCAGAAAGCTCCACAGCACATTCTGATATTGCGGTAGAACGGCAGAAAAAATAACGCATAGAAAAGACAGGTAACAAATAACGCTTTTAATATTTTTCTGATCACGATTTTCGAAATGAAGGGACAAGAGGCATGCAATACATCCGATGCCAAACTCCCAAAAACGACCAAAAGGAAGCAGGTAGGCAGCGCCTCCCGTTGTATGTCCTGGCAGGATCATCAAAACGATGGCCGAGACTATTGAAAGTGCGCATATAGCGGTCAATGGAAAAAGTCTGGAAGTCTTTTCGTTAAAAAATCCGGTTATTTTCAAGAGACATGGATAGAGCAGATATATCTGCTCTTCTACGCCTAACGACCAGGTATGGGTAAAGGCATTCAGTTTTGTAGAGGGAGAAAAATAATCCTGGGATATTTTCCATAAGTAAAAATTGGAGAAACCGAATAGCGCGAGAAAACCGGTTTGAAGTGAAATCTGTGGCTGGGGATCAATTATCCAGACTGCAGTACTGCAAATGACAATATTCGTTAGCAGTGCTGGCGTGATGCGACGTAGTCGTTTGGCATAAAAATCATATAGGAGAGAGGGTAAACCTTTCCCGTGCCCATAATTAAATAAGCTTCCGGTAATCACAAATCCTGATATGACGAAGAATATATCTACACCCAGATATCCACCTGGAAGCCATTTGGTATTCAGATGATTGATGATGACCATGAGGATGGCGATAGCTCGTATCCCATCAATGTCTTTTCTATACGAGAATTTTTTCACGGTTTCTGAAAAAGATATGCTGCCAATATTCATTATTTCTACATGTTAAAATTAAAATATAATAGTTTTGTCCAACTCTTATAAGGAGCGTGTATCTTAAAACAAGTCTATCTCTCGTAAATATTTAATATATAATCCATTTATTATTGATGGTTTTTCGTAATTTCTTAAAATATTTTTTATATATAGGGAAATTTTATATATTTTATGAGTCTATAGTTTATATTTGAATGCTTCTACAGATCATCAAAATAAGTAAAGACTGATATTTGATTGTCCATCTTTCAGTTTAATAAACATGCTCCATAAGCCAAAAAACAAAAATTTCGCAGGCATCTGGTAAAGAAAAAGGCTCAAGGTAGATATAGGCGGCTTTCAGAGAAAGCTTCAGTTCAACCGAGATCCGTATTGCTGACGCCAAAGGATAGCCGTGCGGATCCGCACGTCATTCACCTCGATATCCCGCCAAGTAAAGCCCGGCAATAAATCGGGAAATTTCCTGATTGCGGTCATGTTTTTACCTGCATTGGTCCAGTGGACACACGGCAAAAAAGCAGAATATCAGGAAACCATTGTTTCCGTGATGAAGACCTGTTGATTATCTCCCTGCCGCGACTGACAACGGCGTCACTGGGTAGATCAGTTGGGACACTCATCAACACGGGCTTCTATCGTGGCTCTTTGGGAAAAAGGGCCGCAGACGCTCCATTTGTTCGTTCGTCAGCCAAAACAGGTCGCTCATCTCCAGTCACTTCACTGAGCCTGAATCAGATTTCCGCAATCAAATCATTAGATCCTGAGCCGAGGCATGACCATCTTGACAAAGTAAGGGAATTTCCTTACCTATAAAGAAAGTTAAAACTGGAGTTAAGCCATGGTCGACTTGCTGAAAGCAGAAAGCACTATCACCGCTAAGGGCCAGACGACTATTCCCAAGAGCGTCCGGAAGGCTTTAGGTGTAGACTATGGTGGGCGTATTGCGTTCGTCGTGGACGATCAGCGCCGTGTTCATGTCGAGAAGGCTACAGAAGAGACAAGCGATCCAGTCGTTGAGCGCTTCCTCGAATTTCTGGAGAAGGACATGCTCGACCATTCCCGTTCACGCCTTGTCAGCTTACCTGCCAGTCTGCCTGATCGCGTAGCCGCGCTCGTCGGGAATATGGACGTTGATCTCGATGATGAGATTGAAGGTGATGTGGCGCTCTGACTATGCTGACGATTAATGGCTGGACCATCCTCGCGCATCCGCTCTTTCTCGATCAGTTGGAAAAGCTCATCGGCGCTGTTGAAGAGTTGAAGGAAAAAAAGCCCCACGAATATCAAAAGAAACCGAGCACGAAGTTATTGGCCGCCTTGAACAAGCTGCTCTTCCAGTCAATCCCTACCGATCCGACAGCAGCCGTCTATAGACAAGGCGGAACGCTTGGTGAAGCGCACAAGCATTGGTTTAGGGCAAAGTTCGGGAATGGTCGCTTTCGCCTGTTCTTCCGCTATAGTTCGGCTGAAAAAATCATCATCTTCGCTTGGGTGAACGATGAGACGAAATTGCGCACCTATGGTTCAAGGACTGACGCTTACAAAGTTTTCAAGGCGATGCTACAGAAGGGCAACCCGCCAGACGATTGGGACGCTCTTTGTGCGGCTGCGTCCGATCAGGCTACAGTTGACCGGCTGGGTAAGTCCTCTCCTCCAAATTCGTGACGAATGCAGTTTAACGTTACAGCATTGCATATTGTCCTTTGGATCGGACTGTGGGCTGCGCCTGAACCATGCTAAGGATGCGTTTTCGCCATTAGGCTTAAATCCAATAGCGCAATGGCGGTTGGGGACACACGAAGCCTCGACCGTAAATCACGTTGGCAGCATGCTAACTAGTTTTGACGGTTAGGCATCAAGCGCGATGATAGCAGGACTATATCGCGCTGATTACTTCGGATATCCATCAGTTTAATCACGCCTGAATGTCATCAGGAAATGGCAAAGTCGGCCATTTACTTTACTTAAACTTACTTGACTTCAAACTCCGCCCTCTTCCCCATACCTACCTGCGATAATATCAATATCCCGCTAAACCATTATGAAGATGCGCTAAACGAACAGGAATAACGGGATATGCATACATTGATGATGCGGTATTAATCTGTCTGTTTTTGTTTGGAAATCTCGCCAAGGTGCTCAAGGATTGCCAGCAAAATGCGCGGTGCACCACGATAGCCTTCGTCTCCTTCCGTTTCCTTAATGTTAACCATGGCATCAAACAGGCGATAAGCTGGGCCATCCCTATTTGAGATAACTTCTTCAATCGCATCCAGGTCTAATTCGAGAGTTTTCTGTCCAGCGTTCCGTAGGGCAGTATATTTATCAAGCGCATCCACGAAATAAGGATCTGATGACCAATGTCTCGACATTCTGATGTGGGCCTTATTGTTCAAGTTTGAAACCATAGTACATATACTTTTTTATATCAGCCGAAATAATCTGTTCGTAAAGATGAGAAAGAACTTTCGCGCAGACAGAAATTCATTGCAAACTGACATTCTAGTGGTCGCTATTTCTATAACAGAATAATTATTTCGCATGTAAAATCGAGATGGTGTCTTAATATGTAGAAAATATTTTCGACAGGTGCGTGCGCAGAAGAATACACTTGCGTTGCCTTCTGAACGTCATCCAGTGCCAGCCGTATCAAGTAGGGCCAAACTTCGATGCTTCATAATCAGCATGCGTTGCAGATTTGAAGGACGTGTTGCAGGTAAACACGCGTGTATCTTCCGAAGTATCTCAAGGCGCGTAAAGGAATGCTGGATTTTCGACTTTGTCGAAGGGTAGGGAATTCGTGTTCATTCTGTTATCAGCCCCTCATGAGACGACTAGCCTTGATATTTCTCTGCGTCTTTTACGCAGGCTCCCTTCATGCAGAAGAAGATAACTGCAACGATTTTGGGGCGAATAGCCATCTACCAAAGATTGTAAATTCCAAGCTAAGCGTAGGCACTAAATTACTGTGCAACAAAGGCTATGCGGTCTTAGCTTCCTCTATTTCGCATGGCCCTCTCTGGTCTGCCGAACATCTCTGGTCGGATGATGTGGAGGCAGCGGAAAGGTTAAAAAGGGCAGGCCATTTCTATGCAGACACTCGGTTTGCGGGCAGCGCGGATTTACAGGACTATTATAACTCCATTTATGACCGTGGACATATGGCACCGAGTGGTGACCAACCTACAGAAGCATCCCAGGCAGAGACTTACGCACTCTCAAATGTGGTGCCTCAGACAGCCAGTCTGAATGAAGGCATCTGGTCACGTGTGGAGCGGCGTGTGCGGGATATGGCAGATGATGAAGGAGAGCTGTATGTGGTGACAGGTCCCGCTTTTCATTTGCGCCCTATTCAGACCATGGGACATGACCACGTGTACGTGCCGTCCTCAACGTGGAAAGCGGTTTATTCGCCCAGCAAGAATAAAGCGTCAGCGTATGTGTGTAAAAACGCACAACAGCATCCACACTGCACGCAGGTTACAGTCGCAACACTGATACGAAATGTCGGGATTGATCCGTTTCCAGGAGTGTCAGCGCAGATTAAGGCGCAAGCATGGAAGTTGCCCGCACCTTAATCGGATTTAAAGCCGCTGGATCTCGTTATGGAATTAACTGTTCCAATCAATGATATTCCAGATATATCGTGTTTTATCTATCGTCTTTTTAACTACATTGAAAAACTGAATTCTAGCAAAAACCGAATGTATATTACTTTTGGTAAACAATTTACTATTTATAATTTTTTTCTTATGTTGATACAGTTATCTTGTTATGAGGAAGATATTCCAAAGGATCTGAAAATTATGGTACATAATAAACACGTAGATAATTATTTGCATCATTTGACATGTGATATTGTCGTTGCTTATTTGTCTGGAAATGCCATACCATTTTCCGATGTACCTTTACTGATACAACAGATTTATCGTGCTCTTGCGGGCGTTGAAATGGACGTAAGTGATGATAAAGAACTAGTTCCTGCTGTGCCCATTAAGAAATCGGTGTTTCCTGATTATATTATCTGTTTAGAAGATGGGAAAAAGGTGAAAATGCTCAAACGCCATCTGATGTCAGCGTTTGGCCTCACCCCTTCAGCTTATCGTCAAAAATGGGGATTGCCGGCTAATTATCCGATGGTCGCGCCTGCTTATTCAGAACAACGATCACGTTTAGCGCGATCCTTAGGATTGGGGAATAACAAGTCACAAGAGATTACCGAGCTACAGCACGAAAAATCAGAAGAAGATGCCATTGTGACACGTTTACCTGAGGTCAAAAGGGGACGTAAAAAGAAACTCGGTTGATTAAGGCTGCTTTTTCCTGCCCCAATGATGATTTTATTCAATGAACAAGACAATAGGTCTTCATGGGGGGAACTGGTCGGTTTCCATGGTCTTAATTTTTGGTGTGCGAACTTTCTGGTTAAGTTATTTTGTGAACTGTACATTCAGGAAGGCATCCTTTTAAGGCCTTCTATCAAACGTAAGATTAACGTGTTATTATGTCCACGACATCGAAAAGAAGTGTGTTAGTGAAAATTATCTTTTGTTGAACAAAATATAAACAAAAGTCATTTGGTGGGGATCTATCTATGGACAATAATCTACTAAAAAAAATCAGAGATAAAGCCCTTTCTGATTTTCCGAATGATTACGAAACTGCTTTGTTTCAAATAGAAAATCAAATTCAAGCAATAAATGATATTAATAATTTTAAGGATGATGAAGTCCCTAATAATATTTTACTCGATATACAGAAAAAAGCACTTTCAGATTTTGATGATGACTTTGAGACAGCTCTTTATCAAATAAAGAATCAAATAAAAGCTTGGAAAAAAATAAATAAAATTGATTTTATAATCAAAAACAAACAACCTTTCCAAAATAAAAAATTGGGCTAAATTTCTAATGCCATTGTTGATATTATTTATAATATTTTGTTTTTTTATCGGTTTAGGGATTAAGATTTTTATAATCTCTCTTTCTGTAATTTTAGTGGCAGTTATGATTATAGTTCCTGCTTATATGATATTTTTAGAGGTAAATAGAACAAAAAAACAGATTGAACTGCCTGCACAAGAGAAAAAAATACTCCCATCAGAAACAAAGCCGGTAATTGTAGAAAAGAGAATTTGGACACAAGAACTGAAAAATAAAAGTCAAAATAAAATAAAATCAATAATAGATAAATATAAAATAAACCTCCAAATAGCTAGTAACAAATGTTTGAAAGTAAATAATTATGGTAGAGTAATAGATTCTGGATGGCAAGAAGAGATGGAGTTTTTTTTGAAGACGGAAGTTAGACCACTTTTATCATACTACGATAGAATTTACTTGGATGCAAATATTTATAATGTCTTTGATTATATAAATACTATTGTTTCAGAGAAAAAGAATGTTGAAATTTTAACTCCTTATGAGTATGAACAAAAGTGTGCTGATATTTTTATAATGCATGGTTGGAATGCTATTGTAACTTCTGGAAGTGGTGATCAAGGTGCCGATGTTATTGCGGAAAAAAATAATAAAAAAATTGCAATACAATGTAAAATGTATTCAAATACCGTAGGAAATTCTGCCGTTCAAGAGGTTTTTTCTGCAAAAAAATATTATAATGCAACAGAAGCCGCAGTGATAACTACTATTGGTTATACAAAATCAGCATTGGATTTGGCAAGAAAAACTAATGTTCATTTAATAACGGATAAAAATATTACTGATTTTATATTGTCTTTTGAGGTGGAGGGATCGATGAACCGTTGATTGATGCGCCTTTTTCTGGATTTTGGGTTTGTGGCGTTTTGATTAATGGTTGCCGTGGTAGCATTCGATCTGCATTTTAAGCTGATCGGAAGGTACCATCCGCTGAATTGCTATGCTGTGGCGCTGACGCGCTCTATGAAGAAGAAGCGGCGCATGTTGTAGACAATATTGGCTAGCCTGACCCTCATTGTGGCCCGGGTGATACCTACTGTCCGGATGAACGGTCCCGTTTGTGACTTTTGCTCGACAAAAAGGTGCTCGACGCGGGATCGGATCACCGACTTCCCTGCGTTGGATCGACGCGGAAATCTCACAGAAGGATTGTACATCGGGTTAGATTATGAAAAAGTCTGTTTTGTAGAAAAGAAATTTCCATAATCATCAAGAAAACCCGATGCAGACAGAGTGTAGCGCAGGCGCGTATGAGTTTCCAGCCTCCTGTGGACGGCGTGTTGTGGCCCGTTTTGACGGGGGTCGCATGAGTTCGGATGGGGGCGTCATTCTGGTGAAGCAGGCTGATGACATTCTGGGTCTCAGCCGCCGCTTTGCTGCCTGTTTTCGCGATAAGCGGCATCCTGCCTTTGTGGAATACCGGGTTGAAGACCTTGTCCGTCAGCGGATCATGGGCCTGGCACTGGGCTATGAAGATCTCAATGATCACGATGCCCTGCGGCATGACCTGATCTTTGGTCTGGCCTCGGGTCGTCTGTCAGGAGGCCGGGCAAACTGCGCAGCATTGGCTGGCAAATCTACACTGAACCGGTTGGAGCGCAGTGGGCACAAGGCAGATCGTTACTGTCGGATCATTGCTGATCATGAGGCCCTGGCTACCCTGTTCGTCACGCTCTTCCTTGACCAGCATGAGCGCGCACCCGCCCGGATCGTTCTGGATGTGGATGCCACCGATGACCGTATCCATGGCCATCAGGAAGGCCGCGCCTTTCATGGATATTACGGCCATAACTGCTATCTTCCCCTGTATGTCTTCTTCTGTGGTTGCCGTCCGTTATGCAAGAGTTTTCTGACCCATATTGACGTGTGATCGTGTGCGGTCTTCTGTAAGGCCTGTTGATGTGGCCTTTCAGAAGCCACTGGCCGGTATGGTGATCAGCGGATCAGATCCAAATCTGCGGGGCGTGCTTGAAAGTACGAAAAGACATACTGGTTTTTCCGATCCGGATCAAACGATCATGCGCCCATTCAGGTCATCGCCCTCTCACACCCCTACCGGTTCCATCCGCGGGAGCCGAGCCATCGCTCAGGCTGCCACGGACAGGGCCGGATCCCGATAATCCTCCTGTTTCGTTGCCATGGCCCAGATTGCCCTTGCCATCCTGTTGGCCAGGGCAATCGCTACCAGCATACGGGGCTTGCGGGCCAGCATCCGTGCCAGCCAGCTTCCCGGTGCTGGGCCCTTGCGACTGGCCCAGTTCACCTGGGTCATGGCACCCATGATGAGAAGCCTGCGGATATCAGCCTGTCCGGCTTTTGATATCCTCCCCAGCCTTTCCTTTCCGCCAGATGAGAACTGCCGGGGCACCAGTCCCAGCCACGCAGCAAAGTCGCGCCCGCGCCGGAAGGTCTGCAGGTCAGGCGCAAAAGCCTCAACCGCAAGAGCGGTCAGAGGACCCACTCCAGGCATGCTCTGCAATCTGCAGGCGGTTTCACTTCCCTGGGCAAGCATCCTGATCTTCTTTGTTCTGGCATCAATTCGCACACTCTGCTCCGAAATCTGTTGCAGCAGATCAAGGCATTCCTGCCTTACAAGCTCTGGCAGAACTGCCTCATCCAGCATGGCCTCAATGCGTTTGATATGCGCAATCCCCTGTGGCACGACGAGACCGAATTCATACAGAACGGCACGCAGGGCATTCACCAGTTCCGTGCGTTGGTGCACCAGACGCTCGCGGGAGCGAAAGAGAACGCTTCGGGCCTGCTGCGCTTGAGTGCGCGGTTCGACAAAGCGCATTTCCGGCTGACGGGCCGCAATGACGATCGCTTCCGCGTCGGCAGCATCGTTCTTCTGCCGCTTCACGAAAGGCTTCACATACTGCGGAGCGATCAGTCTGACCTCGTGACCAGATGCCGCCAGTTCGCGGGCCCAGTAATGCGCGCTCCCGCACGCTTCAAGAACGACCAGAGCAGGCGGCTGCGTTGCCATGAACTGCATAAACTGCTGACGACGCAGCTTTTTGCGAAACATCACCTCGCCCGCACGCGAAGCTCCATGAACCTGGAAAATGGTCTTTGCCAGATCAACGCCAATCACTGTATCCTTCATCTGCCGTCCTTTCACGCGGTTGTTTTTACTCAACGACCATTCTGGCACATTGCGATGCCGTGCGGGGAGGACGGCAACCACCCCATCTGCGGGGACCATCTCCTCAGCGCTACCCTGCGCACGGCAGACAGGGACCCGGGGAAGGAAGCACTGGCAGACATCCGCCGGATCGTGGAGCAGATCAGGAGCCGTTGGCCCCGGGTGCGTATCCTGGTGCGTGGGGACAGCGGTTTCGCCCGGGACAGTCTGATGACATGGTGCGAAGACAACCACGTTGACTTCCTGTTCGGGCTTGCAGGCAACACCCGCCTGTATGACCGGATTGCCTCTTTGTCCGCTGAGGTTCGTGACGAAGCCGCCACGACAGGCAGAGCTGCGCGCGGTTTCGCCTCCTTTGACTGGATCACAAAGGACAGCTGGACGCGCCGCAGGCGGGTCGTGGCCAAGGCCGAATGGCGCCACGGCAACCGCTATCATCGCTTTATTGTCACCACGCTACCGCAGGGAATGTCCGACCCTCGCCATCTCTACGAACAGATTTACTGCGCACGCGGGGATATGGAAAACCGCATCAAGGAATGCCAGATGGATCTGTTCTCAGACAGGACCTCGTCCCACACCATCCGGGCCAACCAGCTCCGGCTGTGGTTCTCGGCCGCAGCCTATGTCCTGCTGACCGCTCTGCAAAGACTGGCCCTTGGCCAGACCAGCCTGGAGACGGCGACCTGTGGCACCATACGCGCACGGCTGCTCAAAATCGCGACACGTGTAACGCTCAGCGTCCGTCGGATTGTCCTGTCCATGCCGGACATGTTCCCCTGTCAGCATGAATTCGCCCTCGCTCATGCACGATTGCGAAGGCTCCGGCAGGCCATCTGAAGAAACAGACAGTGCACAGACCACATAGCTTCCACCAACACTGCCTTCTCAGGCCGTGACACCCTCACTGCGTTCAGAACCCGCCGCCAGAAGCAGAATATCGTCAATATTCCAGATCGGGCTCCTGTGGGATGACTGAATTCTACAAAATGACCCGAAATTGCCTCAAGTGTGAGAAATCCGCGTCGAATTGGCCGCGTTTAGAATACGTGTGGACTGAAATTTTTCGTATCAATGTTATCAGATTAAATGAAATGTAAAGTCGCTTGAAAACGAGTTCATCTTGCATTTTCGACTTGTTTTCTCTGGGTTTCAAGACCTTTTAAACTTAGAGAAATTGTAATCCTGTTTTCCTCGTTTGTCTCTTGGTAAAGTTTTTTACGTAATAGATGCGACTTCTGATGTTGCCTGTTTGGTAGGCTTAAGCCCTCTTCATCAACGATAACTCCCGTAATTTCAGCTACTCCATTAAAGAAATTACGTTCTTTATGATAAACTAATCCACGAGCATGAATTTGTTTTTTAATTTCCCATAATAGCCAGTCAGGGACGACATTTCCTGAAATTGTTATATCATCGATGTAGACAGAAAGTTTGCATCCATTTCCAAGCGTTAGGCGGGAAATCTCATTCCACATGTCATAGAAAGAAAAAAATGATAGAATGGGGCTGACCGGACTGCCCGTTGCAAGATGACCATTCACTGTTAGTAGTCTGCCTAGAATAGACGCTATATCTCTTTCACATTGAAGAATATGGTTGAAAAACCAGAAAACGCGATGTTCAGGCGTTGCCGGAAAATAGGTTTTTATATCAAGAGTCCGAACTTGCTTGGCACCGATATGATGAGCAGCGTTGGAAACGTAAGAGCGCCGTTTTACAGGGCAGAATAAGAAATCTGGTGGTTCTATACGAGATAGAAGAACAGCCAAGCGTGCATGAATAGATCTTAAAACCCCTCGGGGTTCCTGAATTTCTCGTATTTTTTTTGTAGTGCCACGATAAAGCTCAAGGCTACGTTCGCTATATGGATGTTTCATCACAATAGCGTCCTTAAGTTCGGCAGAAGTTATTCCCAGAACCTCAGCGAGACGACGTCGGGAACGAATTTTGAATAACCTTGACTGATTAAGAAGATGTCTTTTGGGGGGCATTAGGCAACTTCCCTGCCTGCCTTAGCAGCGACCATTTGTAATAATGATAGAACTTTCGATGAGATGGTCAGTCTAAGTTTTTCTGATTTTGAGGGGTTGGCCATTTCTTCAGAAAAAAACATAATGGACGAGACAGGCATTTTGAATTCGCATGCATAACGCTGAAGTAAATCAAGCGTGGGTTTTTTCTTACCCTTTTCGATTTCCGAAAGGAAAGATGGAGCTATTCCAAGCTTTTCTGCGGTATTTTTTTGTGAGAGATCATGGAAAACCCGGATCATGCGTAAAGCGTCTCCAATCACAGGCTTTCTCCTAATCAGTAAGATGTTAACAGTTGGATTACCGGGCCTTGAGTTTCATTGCCTCTGGATAAATCGCAGTATTTCGTAAATCATACGAGATACTGCAATAATTGTCCGCAACACGAGTGGATTACAGCTAACGCGGCATATCGCTGCCACTGCTTGTCCCCACCTAGAAACCCCACGTTGCCTATCAGCACCTGACCAATTACTCATTGGCTTGTCCTCCATCACCACCACGAAATTGTGGTAGCCCGCCGAGATGGATTACTTGGGTGACAACGCTTTAAGCCCGGTTCTCCTTCCAGGCGCGGCTTCCACCGGGCCGCGCCCCCTCTGCGCCGACTGACGCTGACGGATGGGAGAGAGCTTTCGCTCTCCACGGATCGGAAAACGATCCAAACAATGACGGAAATCCCTCAGTTGCTGATAAGCATTATGAATGCATGATCGATCTTGGCACGTCAAGAATATAATTCGCTGAGGGCGAATTATATTTTGTGTAGGGCTATCGGCCTCGTTGGAGCTCAACGTAATTTGGAGGGTTCGAAATACTCTTTGGTTTTATGACCTGCTGTCGAAAACCAGAAGATAATGATAATCAAAGTTATTATTTATCAGCCGCTTATGAATCCATTTAATCTGGATAATGTTCTACCGAGGCCATAAAAATCCACTTATTAATGATAAAAATATCAGGCTAATTTCATGAGAATTTAACTGCGTATTCTGGTGGAAATTACGTCAGCAATGGGGGCGCAAGCCGCATGTTCGCTTACCGTGTGCAAAGCGGACATGGTTACATAGAAGCTTCGAGACGGTATTTTTTAGATATCAAGCTGTATATGAGGCCGTCGTAATTACGCTATTAAAATGCAAAGTTGGAAACTAAATCAGATAGCTTGTGTGGAAAGAGAGAAGTGGTCCCCATTTTTCGGACAGGGCGATAAGCTATCATCTGGCCTGAACGAGGACGGGTTTTATGGGCAAGGTTACGCGGAAACGGTATGCGGCGGAGTTCAAATCACGGGTTGCCCTGGAGGCGATCCGTGGCGAACTGACGCTGGCGGAGTTGGCGTCGAAACATGGCGTGCATCAGACGATGATCGCCCAATGGAAGCGCCAGGCGATCGACGCGGATTTCTTCTGTGGTTACCGTCCGTTATGCAAGAGTTTTCTGACCAATATTGACGTGTGATCGTGTGCGGTCTTCTGTAAGGCCTGTTGATGTGGCCTTTCAGAAGCCACTGGCCGGTATGGTGATCAGCGGATCAGATCCAAATCTCACAGGCGTGCTTTAAAGCACAGAGAAATCCACTGGTTTTTCCGATCCGGATCAAACGATCATGCGCCCATTCAGGTCATCGCCCTCTCACACCCCTACCGGTTCCATCCGCGGGAGCCGAGCCATCGCTCAGGCTGCCAGGGACAGGGCCGGATCCCGATAATCCTCCTGTTTTGTTGCCATGGCCCAGATGGCTCGTGCCATCCTGTTGGCCAGCGCAATGGCTACCAGCATACGGGGCTTGCGGGCCAGCATCCGTGCCAGCCAGCTTCCCGGTGCAGGGGCCTTACGGCTGGCCCAGTTCACCTGGGTCATGGCGCCCATGATGAGAAGCCTGCGGATATCAGCCTGCCCGGCTTTTGATATCTTCCCCAGCCTTTCCTTTCCGCCAGATGAGAACTGACGGGGCACCAGGCCCAGCCACGCAGCAAAGTCGCGCCCGCGCCGGAAGCTCTGCAGGTCAGGCGCAAAAGCTTCAATCGCAAGAGCGGTCAGAGGACCCACTCCAGGCATGCTCTGCAATCTGCAGGTGTTTTCACTTTCCTGGGCAAGCATCCTGATCTTCTTTGTTCTGACATCAATCCGCACACTCTGCTCCGAAATCTGTCGCAGCAGATCAAGGCATTCCTGCTTCACAGCCTCTGGCAGAACCGCCTCATCCAGCATGGCTTCAATGTGTCTGATATGCGCAATCCCCTGTGGCACGACGAGACCGAATTCATACAGAACGGCACGCAGGGCATTCACCAGTTCCGTGCGCTGGTGCACCAGACGCTGCCGGGCCCGGAAAAGAACGCCACGCGCCTGCTGCGCTTCAGTGCGTGGTTCGACAAAGCGCATTTCCGGCTGACGGGCCGCAATGACGATCGCTTCCGCATCAGCAGCATCGTTCTTCTGGCGCTTCACGAAAGGCTTCACATACTGCGGAGCGATCAGTCTGACCTCGTGACCAGCTCCTGCCAGTTCGCGAGCCCAGTAATGCGCGCTCCCGCACGCTTCAAGAACGACCAGAGCAGGCGGCTGCGTGGCCATGAACTGCATAAACTGCTGACGACGCAGCTTTTTGCGAAACATCACCTCGCCCGCACGCGAAGCTCCATGAACCTGGAAAATGTTCCTTGCCAGATCAACGCCTATCACTGTATCCTTCATCTGCCGTCCTTTCGCGCAGTCGTTTCTTTCAACGACCATTCTGGCACATTGCGATGCCGTGCGGGGAGGACGGCAACCACCCCATCTCACACTTGAGGCAATTTCGGGTCATTTTGTAGAATTCAGTCATCCCACAGGAGCCCGATCTGGAATATTGACGATATTCTGCTTCTGGCGGCGGGTTTTGAACGCAGTGAGGGTGTCACGGCCTGAGAAGGCAGTGTTGGTGGAAGCTATGTGGTCTGTGCACTGTCTGTTTCTTCAGATGGCCTGCCGGAGCCTTCGCAATCGTGCATGAGCGAGGGCGAATTCATGCTGACAGGGGAACATGTCCGGCATGGACAGGACAATCCGACGGACGCTGAGCGTTACACGTGTCGCGATTTTGAGCAGTCGTGCGCGTATGGTGCCACAGGTCGCCGTCTCCAGGCTGGTCTGGCCAAGGGCCAGTCTTTGCAGAGCGGTCAGCAGGACATAGGCTGCGGCCGAGAACCACAGCCGGAGCTGGTTGGCCCGGATGGTGTGGGACGAGGTCCTGTCTGAGAACAGATCCATCTGGCATTCCTTGATGCGGTTTTCCATATCCCCGCGTGCGCAGTAAATCTGTTCGTAGAGATGGCGAGGGTCGGACATTCCCTGCGGTAGCGTGGTGACAATGAAGCGATGATAGCGGTTGCCGTGGCGCCATTCGGCCTTGGCCACGACCCGCCTGCGGCGCGTCCAGCTGTCCTTTGTGATCCAGTCAAAGGAGGCGAAACCGCGCGCAGCTCTGCCTGTCGTGGCGGCTTCGTCACGAACCTCAGCGGACAAAGAGGCAATCCGGTCATACAGGCGGGTGTTGCCTGCAAGCCCGAACAGGAAGTCAACGTGGTTGTCTTCGCACCATGTCATCAGACTGTCCCGGGCGAAACCGCTGTCCCCACGCACCAGGATACGCACCCGGGGCCAACGGCTCCTGATCTGCTCCACGATCCGGCGGATGTCTGCCAGTGCTTCCTTCCCCGGGTCCCTGTCTGCCGTGCGCAGGGTAGCGCTGAGGAGATGGTCCCCGCAGATGGGGTGGTTGCCGTCCTCCCCGCACGGCATCGCAATGTGCCAGAATGGTCGTTGAGTAAAAACAACCGCGTGAAAGGACGGCAGATGAAGGATACAGTGATTGGCGTTGATCTGGCAAAGACCATTTTCCAGGTTCATGGAGCTTCGCGTGCGGGCGAGGTGATGTTTCGCAAAAAGCTGCGTCGTCAGCAGTTTATGCAGTTCATGGCAACGCAGCCGCCTGCTCTGGTCGTTCTTGAAGCGTGCGGGAGCGCGCATTACTGGGCCCGCGAACTGGCGGCATCTGGTCACGAGGTCAGACTGATCGCTCCGCAGTATGTGAAGCCTTTCGTGAAGCGGCAGAAGAACGATGCTGCCGACGCGGAAGCGATCGTCATTGCGGCCCGTCAGCCGGAAATGCGCTTTGTCGAACCGCGCACTCAAGCGCAGCAGGCCCGAAGCGTTCTCTTTCGCTCCCGCGAGCGTCTGGTGCACCAACGCACGGAACTGGTGAATGCCCTGCGTGCCGTTCTGTATGAATTCGGTCTCGTCGTGCCACAGGGGATTGCGCATATCAAACGCATTGAGGCCATGCTGGATGAGGCAGTTCTGCCAGAGCTTGTAAGGCAGGAATGCCTTGATCTGCTGCAACAGATTTCGGAGCAGAGTGTGCGAATTGATGCCAGAACAAAGAAGATCAGGATGCTTGCCCAGGGAAGTGAAACCGCCTGCAGATTGCAGAGCATGCCTGGAGTGGGTCCTCTGACCGCTCTTGCGGTTGAGGCTTTTGCGCCTGACCTGCAGACCTTCCGGCGCGGGCGCGACTTTGCTGCGTGGCTGGGACTGGTGCCCCGGCAGTTCTCATCTGGCGGAAAGGAAAGGCTGGGGAGGATATCAAAAGCCGGACAGGCTGATATCCGCAGGCTTCTCATCATGGGTGCCATGACCCAGGTGAACTGGGCCAGTCGCAAGGGCCCAGCACCGGGAAGCTGGCTGGCACGGATGCTGGCCCGCAAGCCCCGTATGCTGGTAGCGATTGCCCTGGCCAACAGGATGGCAAGGGCAATCTGGGCCATGGCAACGAAACAGGAGGATTATCGGGATCCGGCCCTGTCCGTGGCAGCCTGAGCGATGGCTCGGCTCCCGCGGATGGAACCGGTAGGGGTGTGAGAGGGCGATGACCTGAATGGGCGCATGATCGTTTGATCCGGATCGGAAAAACCAGTATGTCTTTTCGTACTTTCAAGCACGCCCCGCAGATTTGGATCTGATCCGCTGATCACCATACCGGCCAGTGGCTTCTGAAAGGCCACATCAACAGGCCTTACAGAAGACCGCACACGATCACACGTCAATATGGGTCAGAAAACTCTTGCATAACGGACGGCAACCACAGAAGAAGATGTATAACGGCAGATAGCAGTTATGGCCGTAATATCCATGAAAGGCCCGGCCTTCCTGATGGCCATGGATACGGTCATCGGTGGCATCCACATCCAGAACGATCCGGGCGGGTGCGCGCTCATGCTGGTCCATGAAAAGCGTCACGAACAGGGTAGCCAGGGCCTCATGATCAGCAATGATGCGGCAGTAACGATCTGCCTGCTGCCCACTGCGCTCTAGCCGGTTCAGCGTGGATTTTCCTGCCAGTGCCGCACAGTTGGCCCGGCTTCCTGACAGACGGCCCGATACCAGACCCATGACAGGATCATGACGTAAAGCGTCATGGTCATTAAGGTCTTCATAGCCCAGTGCCAGGCCCATGATCCGCTGACGGACAAGGTCTTCAACCCGGTATTCCACAAAGCCGGGATGCCGCTTATCGCGAAAACAGGCAGCAAAGCGGCGGCTGAGACCCAGAATGTCATCAGCCTGCTTCACCAGAATGACGCCCCCATCCGAACTCATGCGACCCCCGTCAAAACGGGCCACAACACGCCGTCCACAGGAGGCTGGAAACTCATACGCGCCTGCGCTACACTCTGTCTGCATCGGGTTTTCTTGATGATTATGGAAATTTCTTTTACACAAAACAGACTTTTTCATAATCTAACCCGATGTACAACCCTTCTGTGAGATTTCCGCGTCGAGGTTGATTTTTCCCTGCCGGCCTGTCGGGTTGTCCGCTGCCTGGAACAGGTTATGGAGTGGCGCGGCAGGCCAGAAGCCATCCGAATGGATAATGGCCCTGAATATGTCAGTCATACGTTGGTTTCATGGGCCGAAAAACAGGGGATTACCCTGATCTATACGCAACCGGGTAATCCGCAGCAGAACGCCTATATTGAACGCTACAACAGAACTGTCCGGCAGGAATGGCTGGAGCAGTATCTGTTTGAAAGCATTCAGGACGTGCAGGAGGTCGCAACACAATGGCTCTGGACATATAACCATGACAGACCCAACATGGGGAACAGCGGGCTAACCCCCGCTCAGAAACTAAAAACAGCTGCCTGAATTCTCATTCAATGCCCCACTAAAAATGGGGGGATTACCATCCCGCGCCCCACAAAGCGCGGGATTTCTTTTGTTGTCTATAGAATCTCATAGTTTCCAGTCCGCCAACCTACGACTGGCGACCACATGAGAGGAAAGTTCCGCATTAACGATGGCCATCGCGCCAATCACATCGGTCAATTTGGCTCTGAGCAAGGGAGACTTCTCCTTCTGCTCCCTTTCCCGAAGATGTTGCATCGCATCCGTTACATCTCCGGTTGAAGGCTGCGTTTTATGCAGCATAGACAAAAAGGAAGGGATCGCTTTCCGGATATGCGCCACAATGTCGGCAGGAAGCGCCTTGTCCGTGAGCTTTGACTCCAGATAAATCAGGTTTCTGCCTGCCGTCATGACCGCGAACGTACTGTGCAGCCACAGATCCACGCGTGCGAGATCCTGAGCTTTGCAGTGGGCAATGAAATTTTCCATCCCCTGAACAATCCCGCCAACCCACACCTGCTCCGAAACGCATTCGGGAAGTGTCGTGATTTCTTTCATCTTTTTACAGATGAACCGATCAAAGACTTTCAGAAAATGCCCCACGCCGAACGGCAGAAGATAGCGAAAGATCATACCGCCAAGACCAAGCCCCATCAGCAACGCCAGTGACGTGTTGAACCATTGGATTTCATCCACCCGGGAATGATTTTCGGGCAGAAGCATGAATGGGAAGAAATTCACGAAAGATGCGCCAACAGCGGCCGTAGCGGCATGACGGTTGACGAGGCCGCCAATGACCATCGGAATGGCCACAAAAAAACAGAACAGCGGATAATCCGAAGTGACCGGCATGATGAGAAATACCGGCACGACCGCTGCAAGCACCGCCCAGACCGCGCCAAAGAAGAATGTCTTGCTTGCCACCAGCGGATTGGGAAAAGCCGCGAAACGCGCACAGACGACGCACACGAACATCACCACCAGAGAGCCAGTCGGCCAACCTGTCACTTCCCAGATCAGAGCTGCCAGCAGGACGGATACAAACGAACGCAGGCCGTTGATCAGCGCTGCCCGCCAGTCAGGAAAACGCACGAGCCGAAGATGGGAAACGGTCTTGCGTTCGCTTTCCATCCCGCTGAAACAATGCATGAGGAGACTGAACTCGCGCATGAGAAGCACCAGTCCCTGAAGCACGATCCGTTGCTCGACAAGGAATGCACGATCAGCGCTTAAATCTTCCTGCGCTGCTGTTCTCGCGATGGAGGTTTCACAGTCCGCCACCAGCCTGTCGGTCTGATCACGAAGCACCTGCTCACCTTCCTCTGTGCTCAACAGATGGGGGACGTTCTCCAGTGTGGTGACGAAAGAAGCTATGAGCGGCGAGACTTCGGGGCCATTCTCATGCACCGAAAGCGAAAGTCTGGTTCTCATGCCCAGGCCACGCGAGAGAAAACGTGTCGCCTCTCCGAGCGTCCCCTGCGCATAAGCAATCATCGATCGGGAACGGCCGGTTTCGATCGCACTGAACTCGATCCGATCGCTCAGCGCCATGACATGCGAAAACGTATCGTAAAGGTCTCGCGCGGGCGGAGAGCGTTTGAGCAGGATTTCCCGCACGACCGACGCGGTCATGATGATGATTTCCCGCAGATACTGCCTGATGGCCGCGTGCGCCCGGCTGCTGGCGTTGGGTTCGCAGACCAGAGCCACGGTCATCTCGCAGATCACGCCTAGAATAATGTACGTGCTGCGCGCGATGGCGATCTGAAAGACGTGATCCGAGTCAGTAATGGCGGAAATTGAAATGATGGCGCAGGTAAAGCCCATCAGCACAAACATGTAGCTTCTGAAATTGGAACAGAGCGTTCCCAAACCGGCGCACAGGCCAATCCAGAACGCCAGCATTGGAAAGAACAGCCAGGGCTGCTGCGGCGCGGCGGACACCAGAACAATGGCGGCGACTGCGCCAAGCAATGTACCCACTATTCGCCAGTGGGCTTTTGACAGACTTTCCCCAATGGTTTTCTGGGCAACGATCCAGACGGTCATGGCCGCCCATTGAGGCTGACCAAGCTCCATCCACATGGCGATGCTGAGGGCGATCAGGGAAGTGATTGTGGTTCTGAGCGAAAAAAGAAAATCGGAGAGTGAAGGCGCGAAAAGCCATTCCCAATTCCAGATGGCCTGACGGAGTGTTTTCCCCTGCACAGTAATCGTTCACCCTCATCCCGAACCGTTATCAGCGTAGGAATAGCTGAACTACCCAAGAAAACAATCACGATTTTTTCAGGTGGAGGGATCGACGCGGAAATCTCACAGAAGGGTTGTACATCGGGTTAGATTATGAAAAAGTCTGTTTTGCACAAAAGAATTTTTCATAAGCAATAAACGAACCCGATGCAGACAGAGTGTAGCGCAGGCGCGTATGAATTTCCAGCCTCCTGTGGACGGCGTGTTGTAGCCCGTTTTGACGGGGGTCGCATGAGTTCGGATGGCGGTGTCATTCTGGTGAAGCAGGCTGATGACATTCTGGGTCTCAGCCGCCGCTTTGCTGCCTGTTTTCGCGATAAGCGGCATCCTGCCTTTGTGGAATACCGGGTTGAAGACCTTGTCCGTCAGCGGATCATGGGCCTGGCACTGGGCTATGAAGATCTCAATGATCACGAAGCCCTGCGGCATGACCTGATCTTTGGTCTGGCCTCGGGTCGTCTGTCAGGAGGCCGGGCAAACTGCGCAGCATTGGCTGGCAAATCTACACTGAACCGGTTGGAGCGCAGTGGGCACAAGGCAGATCGTTACTGTCGGATCATTGCTGATCATGAGGCCCTGGCTACCCTGTTCGTCACGCTCTTCCTTGACCAGCATGAGCACGCACCCGCCCGGATCGTTCTGGATGTGGATGCCACCGATGACCGTATCCATGGCCATCAGGAAGGCCGCGCCTTTCATGGATATTACGGCCATAACTGCTATCTTCCCCTGTATGTCTTCTTCTGTGGTTGCCGTCCGTTATGCAAGAGTTTTCTGACCCATATTGACGTGTGATCGTGTGCGGTCTTCTGTAAGGCCTGTTGATGTGGCCTTTCAGAAGCCACTGGCCGGTATGGTGATCAGCGGATCAGATCCAAATCTGCGGGGCGTGCTTGAAAGTACGAAAAGACATACTGGTTTTTCCGATCCGGATCAAACGATCATGCGCCCATTCAGGTCATCGCCCTCTCACACCCCTACCGGTTCCATCCGCGGGAGCCGAGCCATCGCTCAGGCTGCCACGGACAGGGCCGGATCCCGATAATCCTCCTGTTTCGTTGCCATGGCCCAGATTGCCCTTGCCATCCTGTTGGCCAGGGCAATCGCTACCAGCATACGGGGCTTGCGGGCCAGCATCCGTGCCAGCCAGCTTCCCGGTGCTGGGCCCTTGCGACTGGCCCAGTTCACCTGGGTCATGGCACCCATGATGAGAAGCCTGCGGATATCAGCCTGTCCGGCTTTTGATATCCTCCCCAGCCTTTCCTTTCCGCCAGATGAGAACTGCCGGGGCACCAGTCCCAGCCACGCAGCAAAGTCGCGCCCGCGCCGGAAGGTCTGCAGGTCAGGCGCAAAAGCCTCAACCGCAAGAGCGGTCAGAGGACCCACTCCAGGCATGCTCTGCAATCTGCAGGCGGTTTCACTTCCCTGGGCAAGCATCCTGATCTTCTTTGTTCTGGCATCAATTCGCACACTCTGCTCCGAAATCTGTTGCAGCAGATCAAGGCATTCCTGCCTTACAAGCTCTGGCAGAACTGCCTCATCCAGCATGGCCTCAATGCGTTTGATATGCGCAATCCCCTGTGGCACGACGAGACCGAATTCATACAGAACGGCACGCAGGGCATTCACCAGTTCCGTGCGTTGGTGCACCAGACGCTCGCGGGAGCGAAAGAGAACGCTTCGGGCCTGCTGCGCTTGAGTGCGCGGTTCGACAAAGCGCATTTCCGGCTGACGGGCCGCAATGACGATCGCTTCCGCGTCGGCAGCATCGTTCTTCTGCCGCTTCACGAAAGGCTTCACATACTGCGGAGCGATCAGTCTGACCTCGTGACCAGATGCCGCCAGTTCGCGGGCCCAGTAATGCGCGCTCCCGCACGCTTCAAGAACGACCAGAGCAGGCGGCTGCGTTGCCATGAACTGCATAAACTGCTGACGACGCAGCTTTTTGCGAAACATCACCTCGCCCGCACGCGAAGCTCCATGAACCTGGAAAATGGTCTTTGCCAGATCAACGCCAATCACTGTATCCTTCATCTGCCGTCCTTTCACGCGGTTGTTTTTACTCAACGACCATTCTGGCACATTGCGATGCCGTGCGGGGAGGACGGCAACCACCCCATCTGCGGGGACCATCTCCTCAGCGCTACCCTGCGCACGGCAGACAGGGACCCGGGGAAGGAAGCACTGGCAGACATCCGCCGGATCGTGGAGCAGATCAGGAGCCGTTGGCCCCGGGTGCGTATCCTGGTGCGTGGGGACAGCGGTTTCGCCCGGGACAGTCTGATGACATGGTGCGAAGACAACCACGTTGACTTCCTGTTCGGGCTTGCAGGCAACACCCGCCTGTATGACCGGATTGCCTCTTTGTCCGCTGAGGTTCGTGACGAAGCCGCCACGACAGGCAGAGCTGCGCGCGGTTTCGCCTCCTTTGACTGGATCACAAAGGACAGCTGGACGCGCCGCAGGCGGGTCGTGGCCAAGGCCGAATGGCGCCACGGCAACCGCTATCATCGCTTTATTGTCACCACGCTACCGCAGGGAATGTCCGACCCTCGCCATCTCTACGAACAGATTTACTGCGCACGCGGGGATATGGAAAACCGCATCAAGGAATGCCAGATGGATCTGTTCTCAGACAGGACCTCGTCCCACACCATCCGGGCCAACCAGCTCCGGCTGTGGTTCTCGGCCGCAGCCTATGTCCTGCTGACCGCTCTGCAAAGACTGGCCCTTGGCCAGACCAGCCTGGAGACGGCGACCTGTGGCACCATACGCGCACGACTGCTCAAAATCGCGACACGTGTAACGCTCAGCGTCCGTCGGATTGTCCTGTCCATGCCGGACATGTTCCCCTGTCAGCATGAATTCGCCCTCGCTCATGCACGATTGCGAAGGCTCCGGCAGGCCATCTGAAGAAACAGACAGTGCACAGACCACATAGCTTCCACCAACACTGCCTTCTCAGGCCGTGACACCCTCACTGCGTTCAAAACCCGCCGCCAGAAGCAGAATATCGTCAATATTCCAGATCGGGCTCCTGTGGGATGACTGAATTCTACAAAATGACCCGAAATTGCCTCAAGTGTGAGATGGGGTGGTTGCCGTCCTCCCCGCACGGCATCGCAATGTGCCAGAATGGTCGTTGAAAGAAACGACTGCGCGAAAGGACGGCAGATGAAGGATACAGTGATAGGCGTTGATCTGGCAAGGAACATTTTCCAGGTTCATGGAGCTTCGCGTGCGGGCGAGGTGATGTTTCGCAAAAAGCTGCGTCGTCAGCAGTTTATGCAGTTCATGGCCACGCAGCCGCCTGCTCTGGTCGTTCTTGAAGCGTGCGGGAGCGCGCATTACTGGGCTCGCGAACTGGCAGGAGCTGGTCACGAGGTCAGACTGATCGCTCCGCAGTATGTGAAGCCTTTCGTGAAGCGCCAGAAGAACGATGCTGCTGATGCGGAAGCGATCGTCATTGCGGCCCGTCAGCCGGAAATGCGCTTTGTCGAACCACGCACTGAAGCGCAGCAGGCGCGTGGCGTTCTTTTCCGGGCCCGGCAGCGTCTGGTGCACCAGCGCACGGAACTGGTGAATGCCCTGCGTGCCGTTCTGTATGAATTCGGTCTCGTCGTGCCACAGGGGATTGCGCATATCAGACACATTGAAGCCATGCTGGATGAGGCGGTTCTGCCAGAGGCTGTGAAGCAGGAATGCCTTGATCTGCTGCGACAGATTTCGGAGCAGAGTGTGCGGATTGATGTCAGAACAAAGAAGATCAGGATGCTTGCCCAGGAAAGTGAAAACACCTGCAGATTGCAGAGCATGCCTGGAGTGGGTCCTCTGACCGCTCTTGCGATTGAAGCTTTTGCGCCTGACCTGCAGAGCTTCCGGCGCGGGCGCGACTTTGCTGCGTGGCTGGGGCTGGTGCCCCGTCAGTTCTCATCTGGCGGAAAGGAAAGGCTGGGGAAGATATCAAAAGCCGGGCAGGCTGATATCCGCAGGCTTCTCATCATGGGCGCCATGACCCAGGTGAACTGGGCCAGCCGTAAGGCCCCTGCACCGGGAAGCTGGCTGGCACGGATGCTGGCACGCAAGCCCCGTATGCTGGTAGCCATTGCGCTGGCCAACAGGATGGCACGAGCCATCTGGGCCATGGCAACAAAACAGGAGGATTATCGGGATCCGGCCCTGTCCGTGGCAGCCTGAGCGATGGCTCGGCTCCCGCGGATGGAACCGGTAGGGGTGTGAGAGGGCGATGACCTGAATGGGCGCATGATCGTCTGATCCGGATCGGAAAAACCAGTGGATTTCTCTGTGCTTTAAAGCACGCCTGTGAGATTTGGATCTGATCCGCTGATCACCATACCGGCCAGTGGCTTCTGAAAGGCCACATCAACAGGCCTTACAGAAGACCGCACACGATCACACGTCAATATTGGTCAGAAAACTCTTGCATAACGGACGGTAACCACAGAAGAAATCCGCGTCGACATTCTGATGTGAGCCTTATTGTTCAAGTTTGAAACTATAGTACATATGCTCTTTTATATCAGCCGAAGTAATCTGTTCGTAAAGATGAGGAAGAACTTTCACGCGGACAGAAATTCATTGCAAACTGACATTCTAGTGGTCGCTATTTCTATAACAGAATAATTATTTCGCATGTAAAATCGAGATGATGTTTTGATATGTAGAAAATATTTTCGCCAGGTGAGCGTAGAAGAATACACTTGTGTTGCCTTCTGCACGTCATCCAGCGCCAGCCGTATCAAGTAGGGCCAAACTTCGATGCGTCATAATCAGCATGCGTTGCAGATTTGAAGGATGTGTTGCAGGTAAACCCGCGTGTATCTTCCGAAGTATAGCAAGACGAGTAAAGGAATGCTGGATTTCGACTTTGTTGAGGGGTAGGGAATTCGTGTTAATTCTGTTATCAGCCTCTCATGAGACGACTAGGGCCTGTTAGATCTTGAATTTCTTCCCATATTGTAGGGATGGAAGAAGGAGACAGAACAGGCACCTTTACGGACGAGACATGGGCGATCTGGGAACCTCTGATTGAGGAGGTTCGCCCGAGGGGCAAGACGCCGCCACATGATCTGCGGCGGACGATAGCAGCGATTTTCTGGCGTCATGAGAATGGCGCGAAATGGCGGAGTATCCCCGCTGAACTGGGTCCGTGGTGGCGGGCTGCGCAGCTTTTCATCCGCTGGGCGAAGCTCGGCGTATGGGAGCGGCTGCTCGCACTGGTTCAGGAACAACAGGGAGTGGCATTCGGAATGACTTTTCTGGATGGCACAAACATCAGGGCTCACCACAAAGCGGCGGGAGCCCAAAAAAAGGGGCCTCTTTCGAAGAGCGAGACCATCGTGAAGCACTTGGCCGCTCTCGCGGTGGCTATGGCACAAAAGTCTGCGTGATCGCTGATGGACATGGAAAAGCCTTCGGTTTTGCGCTGGCCCCTGGACAGGCTCATGAACTGCCTCTGGCACCAGCCATGCTCGACAGCCTTCCCGCCACTCCCCTGTGGGTAGTAGCGGACAAGGGCTACGCGTCGAACGCCATGCGTGAACGGATATGGGACATGGGAGCACGGCCAGCCATTCCCGCGAAACGACGCGATGGCCCGGTCGCCTGCCCCAAATGGGCCTATCGGTGTCGGCATCTCGTTGAGAACCTCTGGGCTCGCCTCAAGGAGTGGCGCGCTGTCGCAACCAGATATGAAAAAACAGCAACGTCGTTCCTCGCGGTCATCCACATCGCTGCCGCAGCAGACTGGATCAAGCCCTAACAGGCCCTAGTCGTTATTATTAAGCTGTATATGGTTGGGGCTTTCTTTTATGCGGGAAAGCCCCTTTCCGTCGCATGTTTGTTGCAGATGCAGTTCATTCGTCTTGGGAAATAGAATATACTGGAATAAAAGGCTTTGACGAATCCAGAAATGCTGAGAAGTGTAATCATGTAAATGAGTAGTTCAATGCAATTCATGGGGTATCCTCTTCCAAAAGTAAGTATCTGAGCCTCATTTTCGCGCTGTTCACTCATGCGCTGGAAGACGGATAGGCTTTGAAAGAATTTTCTACCTGTGTCGTGAAATAAATAATGGGGATTATATTGAACGTCATACTTTGATGTTAGAAATCTTTTAAAAAAGTGTATCATATAAAAGTTTGAAATTGAGAATAAGAATAACCGTAGCAACGCCCCAAGCAAGAATGGTTATTTTGCGAGAGATAGCAAGTTCTCCCATTTTGCGGCGGTCAGATACAAACATTACTAAAGGGATAACGGCAAAAGGGAGCTGCATGGACAGAATAACTTGGCTTAGCATCAGCAGTTCCCCCACGCCTTTACTGCCGTAAAGTGCGGTAACAACTATAACAGGAATAATAGCCAAGCCGCGTGTCAGCAAACGTCGCATCCAGTGTGGTATTCTTAATCTTAAAAAGCCTTCCATAATAATTTGCCCCGCCAATGTGCCGGTGACAGTTGAGTTAGTTCCAGCAGCCAGAAGGGCAACGGCAAACAGAGTGGAGGCAATGCCTAGTCCAAGAATAGGAGAGAGCAGGCGGTAAGCATCTTCAATTTCTGCAACATTTTGATGGCCTGTTGTATGAAAAGCCGCTGCGGCAACAATAAGAATGGCAGCGTTAATAAACAGCGCCAGCATAAGAGCAATTGTACTATCCCACGTTGCCCACCGAATGGCTTCTTTACGGCCGGGTAATGTGTGTTCAAAAGCCCGTGTCTGCACAATAGCGGAATGGAGGTACAGGTTATGTGGCATAACCGTAGCGCCAATAATGCCGATTGCAATGTAGAGCATTTGACTATTGGTTATAATTTCGGGGGAGGGAATAAAGCCTTTAAGCACTTCGGCAACAGGAGGGGCGGCAGCTACAATCTGCACGCCAAAACAGATAGCAATAATGCTGAGCAAACCGATAACAAATGCTTCCAGATACCTAAAGCCGCGGTTCATTAAAAAGAGTACGATAAACGCATCAAGAACCGAGATAATGGCACCGCCCAAAAGTGGAATACCAAACAAAAGCTGAAGCGCTACGGCTGTGCCAATAACTTCGGCCAGATCGCATGCAATAATGGCAAGTTCACATGCCAGCCACAGAACAATGTTAATGGCAGGCGGAAAGTGATCTCGGCAGGCTTGGGCCAGATCACGGCCAGTCGCAATGCCCAATCTGGCGGAGAGCGCCTGTAGTAGAATGGCCATTAGGTTTGAAAGCATAATAACCGCAAGCAGAGTATACCCAAACTGGGCACCGCCTTGTAAGTCGGTTGCCCAGTTGCCGGGGTCCATATATCCCACGGAAACCATGTAACCCGGCCCGATGAAAGCCAGAAAACGCTTGAACCAAGGTGTGCCGGCAGCTGGCAATTTAATGCTAGCAAAAACTTCCGGCAAACTTTGGCTGTCTGCATCGCCTGTTTTGGCAAAACGCCATGCAGATTTTTGTGGAGGCAACGGTGAAACTGAAGAGTGCGAGTCTTGGGTCATAAAACAAGACTAAACTGTACCTGATTAAAATATGCAATATGCTATATTACAAAGCACAGTGAAACTTTTGTATATTATGGGTTTGCATGACGCGTGATGTAAGATATTCGTCTTGGAATACTTTATTCTTTATGGAATATTGTTAACGATATGGAGCCAGAGTAGCTTTATAAAGCTGCTGGAAAATGGACATGCAGCAACGTTTCGATACGGTAGATACATTGCCTGATGCGCAAACGCATTCAGAAGGGTTTCGTGTGAGTCGTGAGGCACGACAACATGCCCTGATTGAAGATTATGTTGAACTCATCGCAGATCTTCTGGATGAAGGGCAAGAGGCGCGGCAGGTTGATTTAGCCATCCGGTTGGGTGTTTCTCAGCCAACGGTCGCTAAAATGTTGATGCGTCTGGGTGATGAGGGGTTGGTGGTACGCAAACCTTATCGTGGTATTTTTCTAACACCAGAAGGGCGCGAACTGGCAGAAAAAGTGCGCGCACGCCACCGTACTGTTGAGGCGTTTCTTCTGGCTCTTGGTGTAAGCCCATGCAATGCACGAATTGATGCCGAAGGGCTGGAGCATTATGTGGGAGCCGAAACGCTCAAAGCTTTTCGGCTCGCCATTGATGCTGATCTTGGTAATTTCATGCAAAAAGCCAGAAAAAATAAAGGTGCCAGCTCTCTGAATATCAGGCGCTTTTAAAGCGAGAGATATCAATAATCAGATTATGCTGAGCCTGTAGACTGGGTTTGTGTGTAACTGAAACAATGGTGATGTTTGGCAGACTCTGCCGAAGGTGTGCGTAGAGGATATTCTCGGCAGTTTCATCCAGATTGGATGTGGCCTCGTCCAGAAAAACCCAATCAGGTTTGTTAAGCAGGATACGGCCAAACATAAGCCGCTGCTGTTCTCCGGAAGAAAGGGTTTGTTCCCATATTTCCTCATCCTTTAGTCTGGGCGCAAGTTGGGGCAGGCCAATTTGCCTTAAAATCTGTTGCAACACAGTGTCATCGTAATTTTCTGCCTCTAAAGGATAGCAAAGGATCTGCTTCAAGTTTCCTAAAGGCAGATAGGGGCGTTGCGGCATAAACATCATGCGCAACTGAGGTTGGTGAATGCAGCCAGAAGCAAAAGGCCAGATATTGGCCATAACCCGTAAAAGTGTGGATTTTCCTATTCCCGAAGGACCTGCAAGAGCAATGCTTTGCCCATGAGGTAGGGTAAGAGAAACATTTTGCAGCAGAATACTACCATCAGGTTTGAACACATCCACATTCTGCAAAATCATGTCTGACAGATCGGGGATTGTCTGACGTTCTATGGTCTGTTCGTATTCTTTTGCTCTGACCATCATACGCTGAAACATGGCAAGGCGGATGACATTTGCACGCCATTCAGCAAGGGAACTGTATGAAGAAGCAATCCAGCCCAATGCACCTTGAACACGAGAAAAAGCCAGAACAAGTTGCATGAGAGTACCAAAGCTGATTTTTCCGGCAAAATATCGAACAGAACCAACAAGCAGTGCGAAATTACCGGAAAGCACTTCCAAGCCGCTGGTAAGCAGGCCTAACCACTTGCTACGCTTCATGATCAGGAAAAAATTATCATACACGGCAGTAAAACGGGATGTTAAGGCGCCTTGCTCTCTTTTGCTGCCACCCGTGAGTGCAATACTTGCCGCATGGTTGCGAATATGCACAAGAGCGTAACGAAAATCGGCTTCTACTTTTTGCTGCTGCGTTTGCAAGTTAATAAGTTTGCGCCCGCAAAAATGCGTTATAATGGTTGCAATAATCGAATAAATAAGGGCAACCCACAGAAAATAACCAGGAATACGCAAACCAAATATAACAAGTGGTCCTGATAATACCCATAACAAACCAATATAACTTACGAGTGTAATAAGGTTTGAAAAAAGACTGGTAAATTGCGTAAGGGTATCTGCTGCAAAACGATCAATATCTTCCTGTATGCGCTGGTCTGGATTATCAGCGCTGATATTCATGTTGGCAGCCTGCATGGCAATAAGGAAGGCTGTATTCTGGTGGAGCCATTGTTGGCTCATGCTGCGAGTCATCCATGTGCGCCAGCGTAATTGCAGAAGTTGCTGCAGGTATGTAGCATAAACCCCGGCCAGTAGGGCGGGAATGGCAATCAGGAAAAATCCGGGAACAAAACCTTCAAAGGTATGAGAATACCAGAACAAACCACGTAGAAATGTTGATAAATCTTTTTGTTGTAGGGCAGTATAATAGATATTGCGTGAAAAAGACTGCCATACATCCAGCCCCACCATAAGAAGCGTTAAGCCAAGAACTGCTATAATAAGCAACCATGCTTTCTTACGATCTTCAGAAGAAAAATACGGGCGGCTGAGGAACCATAAATCACCCATCATCTGAAAAAGTTGCTTCACCCGAATGTCCCAAGATCTTTGATAATTATGTTATGTTATAATATGTCCAAAAGGCAGTAAATTACCTTGTGGCATCTGCACACTGAGATGGTGAGGTTGGTAGTAATGCAAGTTCTTTCATAATCGGTTGTTTTGTACGAAGTGCTATTGGCTTGAAGATTGAATAATATATTTGCAAGGAGAGATTGAAATATGGCGCCAAAATAAGTTAAGGATTGCGCCAATTTGCAACGGTCCCGCGCAAGCGGGTTTGAAAGGGAATGCCGGAGTTTCAATTACTGAAACCTAGTCGGCAACTGCCCTCGCAACTGTAGGCGGAGAGCACATTACTTCATGGTCGCATAAAGCGGCAGCCACTGGTGGCAGCATCGGGAAGGCTGAGTAACGTGTGATGACCCGTAAGTCAGGAGACCTGCCGTTGTTGTCTAGTTTGATCGCCGGGCGAGGGAACCGGAGATGGATGATGTCATGTTTACTCTTCTGCCTTTGGCAGATTTCTTCTCAAATTTTTCAGGCATTCTCCCTTCACTTTGTATGGTGAAGCCAAACAATGCCTGACCTGACAAACAAAATATGGAAGAAATTTCCATATTCATTGCATTGCTTGCTCTTGGTTGCCGGCGTTTGGGGAACTCTACCTACTTTTGCACATGGTGAAGAAACACAAATCGAGGAAGATCGTCGTCGTCTTGGCAATTCTGGGCCGCTGATTGAGCAGATTGATCCGGCTACGGTGCGGGATTCCCAGCGTGCTTCAGAAGACGCGGCAGCAGAGAAAAAAGGCGATGACACCCCAGATATGAGCGACCACCTGCTGGGCAACATGTGGGGCGCGCGAGACTGGATGGCCAAACACGGTATCAGCTTTGACATTCAGGAAGTGGATGAGTTGTGGGGAAACACCACAGGTGGCACGGCTTCCAGGGCTGATGGCGCCAGTGGTTCGGGCACTGGCCCCGCCTATGATGGGGTAACCATGCCAACCCTGACGGTGGATCTGGAAAAGCTGATCGGGCTGAAGGGCGGCACATTCAACGTCAGGGCCCTGCAGCTGCGCGGGCGCTCCATCTCGCAGGATCATCTGGCCAACTTCAACCCCGTCAGCGGGTTCGAGGCCGATCGTTCCACCCGACTGTTCGAGCTGTGGTATCAGCAGTCCTTTCTGGACGGCAAGCTGGACGTCAAGATCGGGCAGCAGGATCTGGATACCGAGTTCCTGATCAGTGATTACGGGGCCTTGTATCTGAACTCCAACTTCGGCTGGCCCATGGCCCCATCGGTCAACCTGTATGCAGGGGGGCCATCCTGGCCGCTGTCTTCTCCGGCAATCCGCATCCGCTATCGTCCATCAGACAAGTTCACCTTCATGTTTGCCGCAGCGGATGACAACCCGCCGGGCAATCGCAACAACTCCTTTGGCATCCAGAACGGCGGCAACAGCGCAGATCCCACCAACCAGAACACCAATGATGAAGATGGCGCCAACTTCAACATGGGCACTGGCGCGCTGCTGATTACCGAACTGCAGTATGCCCTCAACCCCCAGCCTGATGACATGTCACACGTCACCAAGGATCCTGGTCTGCCGGGTATCTACAAGCTGGGCGGATATTACGATACGGCCAAATTCCCTGATTATCGCTACAACAATCAAGGCAAGGCTTTAGGGAGTGCGGCTGACACCACAGGCATTCCACGGTGGGATCGGGGCAACTGGATGGTATATGGCATCATTGACCAGATGATCTGGCGACCCTCGCTCCAGTCTCCTCAGTCTGTGGGCGTTTTTGCGCGTGCCACGGGCAATGGGGGAGATCGCAACATGATCAGCTTTGCCATTGATGCAGGCATCAACCTCAAGGCGCCCTTCAAGGGGCGTGACAATGACACGGTGGGTCTGGGCTGGGGTATTGGCCGGGCTTCTTCTGGCCAGCGGCGATATGATCGTAACTCCGGCGCGCCGGTGCAGGGTAATGAAAACCATCTGGAACTCACCTATCAGGCCCAGGTGATGCCGTGGTGGGTCATGCAGCCGGACTTCCAGTATGTCTGGCATCCCTCTGGCGGGGTGACTGACTGGACAGGTAACCGTCTCGTCGGGAACGAAGCCATCTTCGGCCTCCATTCCAATATCACTTTCTAGGGGAGGGGGGAGCAGCAGGCGTGTTCGGAATGCTCTTGCTGTCAGGCTTTGTCATTCTATGATGAGGGCCGACCAAACCATGACGTTCTGTTTCAAACTCTTTTGTGCCTGCTCCGGTAGGCTCTATTAAAAAGGATACAACACCATGAACACATCTGTTCATACGGCTATGCCGGTTGCGGCAGCGGGCCAGAGCATTCCGGTTCGCGCCATTCTGCCTTGGGCTGTTTTCGGCCTGATTGTTTCTGCACTGCTGATCTACTTTGTGGGTGCAGAGCAAGGTGCCACTTCCCTGATTTCCGGGCACGCCGTGCATGAGTTTGTGCATGATGGCCGCCATCTGCTTGGTTTCCCCTGCCACTAAGGCATTAGAAGAAAGTTTTACTCATGGTTGGTCGTCTTTTGGCCCGCGGCATGGTCGCGGGCATTCTGGCTGCATTGCTTTCTTTTGTATTTGCAAAGATTTTTGGTGAACCACAGGTAGCATTGGCCATTGCGTTTGAAGCGGCGCAGGATGCCGCGGCTGGTGCCGCGCCAGAGCCGGAAATTGTCAGCCGTGGTGTGCAGGCATCGTGGGGGCTGCTGACAGCCGTGCTGATGCACGGTGCTGCATATGGCGGTATTTTTGCAATTGTTTTTGCCTTTGCCTATCAGCGCCTTGCCGCATTAAGTCCGCGCAGTATGGCGCTGTTGCTTGCTGGTGTTGGGTTTTTAACATTTGTGCTGATCCCAGATCTAAAATACCCACCAAATCCACCGGCTGTTGGGCAGGAAGAAACCATTGGCCTAAGAACGGAAATGTATTTTGCAATGGTTGGCCTTGCCGTTGCTGTTTCCATGATTTCTTTGTTGGTGGGGCGTGCGCTGTCTCATGTCATAGGATATTGGAACGGTGTTGTGTGCAGCATTGTTCTGGGGATCGCACTTGTTGCTGCGGCGCAGTTTGGTTTACCTGATATCAATGAAGTGCCTGACAATTTCCCTGCTGTAGTGCTTTGGCGCTTTCGGGAAGCATCCATTGGAATGCAGATAGTTTTGTGGTCTGTTCTGGGGCTGGTGTTTGGTGCTCTGGCAGAAAAATGCCTGCCAGAAGCAAATGGAATGGCAAGGAAGGTTGCTTGATTGAGGTTAGAGAACAAACTTTATAAAATATAAATGCACAAAATAGCATTGGGTGATCCTGTAATGGGCTAACCCGATGCTATATAAGGGATGCTCTGGCTAAGGTTTTGACGGAGACGTTATCTTTTGCCAAAGCCTGAAAACGACTTCTCCCACTTGTCAGATTAAACTTGCCGTAGGTATAATCAAAAAAGTAATTTATCGATGGTTCTACGCGAGTAGATTAAAAGGGAACCCCGTGCTTCTGTAGGTTATACAGGAAAGTCGGGGGCTGCTCCCGCAACTGTAGGCGGTATGTTATCTCTTCGGTGCCAGAAATGGCAGGCCACTGGTGATTTCACTGGGAAGGCCAGAAGGGTGACGCGAAGCCGTGAGTCAGGATATCTGCCATTGATTGTGCAACCATACTGCCGGACGGGATGATCCGGAAGTGGGGGATATAGATCATGCAGATTATAATACCTGCATATTCCAGATTATTTTGCGTGCAGAACCTGCACTCTTTCAGCGTTGACCCTCTTCCTGCTTAAAAACTGATTATCAGTGCAGATCTATTGGCTTTGTGTTCATGCCATAGGGGTAAACTGCGCGTGTTGCTTTGTAAGTAAAAGCTGGAAAGTTTATGAGACATGACATTACAAAACTGCGCATCCCACTGTGCGGAGCTTGATAGCCTTATCCTGTGTTATTTGCAGGAACGACATAGTTTGTCTTTTGGCCGTGTAGAAAGGGTTCAATCGTGAGGTTACCTTTTATTTCTACAACAAGCCATGCTTCACATCCGTTGCTTGAAAAAATTATCATGCTTGCGCCAGACAGAACGTGTATTTCCAAATTTTTCGGGCCAGAATATTTTCTACCTGTTGAAGTACAACTGCAACAAAACGGCTATGATTTGTTCGAGTGTATGATTACAGGTTTACCCGTTCATCATCAGGCACGGGGTGATTATCTAGAAGCGCACTTTAGGCCATTGCTGGATGCAACACTGGATATGGTAATGGCATTGCAACATGTTTCTGCTTGCACGTCAGGAACAGAATATGTGCAAACTTATATTGCCGTGCAAAATCTTATTGGTGCACAAAAAGCTGCAATGGCTATGTATTGCAGTACTTACAATTACGAAAAAAAATCTGTTGAATAGAGAATGTTCTTTAAAAATCTTCAGCTATGCATAAGGAGAATTTGTTTTTCTGATAGACGTTTGGTAGGTAATTTTAACAAAATCGATGGTTTCGTGCAAACGGATTAAAAGGGAACGCTGTGATATCCATGCGCTGGTTGGCACCAGTAATGGATTAAGTCAGAGACTGTGCCCGCAACTGTAGGCAGAGATTTTTTCGGATATGTGTTTTATTGTAAACATAAAACAGTCACTGGTGCTGGCGTACCGGGAAGGCAGCCGAAAAAGATAGATCTGCAAGTCAGGAGACCTGCCATCGTTGTTTCACCATGTCGTCGGGCGGGATGAACCGAAGGCAGGACGAAAAACATGTACAGATCAGTATGGCAGATGGCTGCCTGTCGGTTAACGAATGTTATGGTGGCGAGCACTGGGTCGGAGCAGGTCCAATGCAGCGAAATGCTTTTGTTCGCAAGTGCATGAACCTGTCTTGGCCATAACCCCGACATACAGCCATGAGAGTTGCTATGAGCCACATCATCAATTTCCCGGCCCAAAGTGGAGCTTCCAGACCTTATCTGTCTTCGAAATTACTGACAGAAGGACAGCGCCGCTTTATTCTTTCTCTCCCCATAAGCGGAGATTATGGTATTCCAGCAACAGATATCGGAAGTATACGCACTTCTTTGATATTGATGGGGTATGTCGAGGCAGGGTATTCCTCTCGCTGGGGGCGTGCTGCTGCACGCCTGACGCGCAGAGGGTGTATATTGCATCAAAAACTGATGTCGAAAAAGGGCATCTGATGACACAGCAGGAAAAAAAACCTTCTAACCATCGCGAACTTTCTGTTGGCGAATTGGTCCATATCGCTACAACCGTTTGCCGTGGTGAGCAACAGGTGGTTTGGTCGGACTATTCTATTTTAACCCGTCAAAGATTGATGACAACGATATGGGATTTGACCAGAAACGGAAGTGTAGAAAAATATAATCATCTTACTATCTCCGAGCATGAAGAAAAAAATATCATAAATAAATTAGATGGTTTGTACTTATTAAATAATAAGAAAATATTGGATTTTATAAGAATGTTTTTAGGCTTTATAAGTCCGCTTCATGCGTTGCATTATAGGAATGAAATCATTAAAATTTTATCGTATTAACTATTTATTATTCCATATTTTCCGGCCCATGTCTTGCTTGTAGCAGGGAATGGGCCGGGGTACACATACAATGGTTTTTATGGATGATAGCCTTGTTGGCTATCATAATCCCCTTGAAAAATCATTTTATGAAACGGTGAATGTGTACATTTATGAAGATGCACGTTTTTGAGTATCATGATTCAGTCCTCCAGTATCAGGCGAGATACCTCGTGCACGCAAAAGTTGAATTGCCCCGGGTTTTGTGGAGACGTTTTTTATCTGATTTAAGCGGCTAATGCATGTGATTTCTGTTGTGCATAAAAGCGTGCCTCAGCTTCTGCTGGCGGGATGTTTCCAATGGAGGACAGGAGCCGCCGATTATTGAACCAGTCGACCCATTTAAGTGTTGCCAGTTCAACAGCTTCCCTGGCCCCTGCCGATAGATGAGTTCGGTTTTGTAAAGTCCGTTAATGGTCTCTGCTAAGGCGTTATCATAGGAATCCCCAACACTGCCGACAGAAGCAACGAGCCCCGCTTCAGCCAGTCTTTGCGTGTAACGAATGGACACATATTGACAGCCGCGGTCGGAATGGTGGGTCACTTTTCCCTCAGGTCGCCTCTGGCACAGAGCCTGCTCGAGAGCATCCAGCACGAAGTCGGTATGAGCCGTTGAGGAGACGCGCCAACCCACAATAACCCGTGCGAATACATCAATGATGAAGGCCACATAAACAAAGCCCTGCCATGTGGAAAGTAGAGTAGGAAGCGCATATGCGCTTCCCCTCTCCGAACCGTACGTGCACCTTTCAGCGCATACGGCTCTCCGTTCAGGCTCGGCTTAGAGCCATTGCCACATCATGATAACGGGAGGTGACCGTGCTCCGTGCTTCGTCCCTGAAGATATAGGGGTTTTGCTCGGGGTTCCGCCACCGGAATTGCGCTTTTGGGCTCGTGACGAGCCGTCGCAGCGCCTTTCCGACAAGATTGCCTTGTTCGCTTCGTCCATAGACCAGCCAAGTCTTGGACTGGCCCGTCTCCGGCACTCGATAGCATTTTCGCATCAGAGGCCTGATACGAGAACGATATTTCTGCGCCAGCCAGTGCGCCAGTTTCCAGAACACGACAGTGTCGATACGCCGGAATGTGCGCGCTGTGAAGTCCGTGAACCGGTAGAATGCCGCCCATCCTGCCAAGCGACGGTTCAGGGAGGCAATCATGTCAACCGCATTGATATCGTGATGTCCAGTGAGCGCCTCGGACAGTCCGTGAACAAAGGCCTTGGCTTTCTCCTTGGGTATTGTCGTGACCACGGACATACGCCCGCGTGATCCCCGTTTCCGAATGATCCGATTTCCCAGAAAGACAAAACCGTCGTCAACATGGGTGATATGGGATTTCTCCATATTCATCTTCAGTTTCAGACGGTTTTCCAGGAAATCCCGGCATTCCTCACGGATGGTTTCGGCATGTGCCTTTGTCCCTTTGACGATGACGACAAAATCATCGGCATAGCGACAATAGGCAACAGCGGGTTTCCACTGCCGGTTCTCACGAACCGTGATGGGCCGTTGCTGCTGTATGCCAAAATTCCATGCCCAACGGTCCTTTCGCGCTTTGTGGCTCAGGTATTTCGTCTCCAGCCATGTATCAAACTCATGGAGCATGATATTGGACAGAAGCGGTGACAGAACGCCACCTTGCGGAACACCCTCGCTGGCCGCCACGAACAGACCACGCTCGATGTGGCCTGCCTTAAGGATACGCCAGAGCAGATCAATGAACCGATCGTCCATTATCCGCCGCCGGATGCTGCGAAGAAGCAGCCTATGATGGACAGTGTCGAAGTAGCTCGCAAGATCACCTTCGATGACCCAGCGTCCCCTCGTGTCACTGCCATCCTGAAGCTGCAATTTCACCGTCCGGACAGCATGATGCACGCTGCGTTCCGGTCTGAACCCGTAGGAGAGACGATGGAAATCGCTTTCCCATATTGGGTCCATGACCATCAGCATAGCGCGTTGGACAATGCGGTCTGTCAAGGTCGGAATACCCAGCGGGCGCTGCTTGCCGTTCGCTTTCGGGATATAGATGCGCCTGACCGGCTTCGGGCAATACGTGCCGTTCAGCAGGTCCACACGCAGGTTTGCCAGATGTTGATCCAGCGTGTTCTGCATGTGACGCTTGTCTATTCCGTCTATGCCCGGTGTATGGGCGCCGCTCGACGCCAATACGATCCGGGCCGCTTCGGCAAGCCACTCCCGGCTGGCCATGAGCCGCAACAGGCGGTCGAACCGTCGGTTCGGGTCCGCTGCAGCCCATGTTGCAAGCTTGTGCTGCATTTCCCTGATTATCAAAGGTCTTCACCTCATTAGGTCAGTTAGTTTGCACTTCAAGCAGTCTGAACTGTTCCCCTTCGCCATGTGGCAGGCTTTCCCTGCCGCAGACTACTACGGGAACTCCGCCAGCTTGATGGACATCAGGGTCAACTCCCTTGGCATTCCACCAAGCCTTCCCTCGTTCGTATGCTGGACATCAGCGCGTTGGGGAGGCTGCCGGTCGCAGTCCTTTTCCTTGCGTTCCGCAAGTCGATACCGATGCCGTGGTCTGGCTGTGTTCTCCCCACGGCTCCCAGCAGACACCATACGTGTGTGCCTGCATTCGGACCCCGCTGACTTACATCTCCAGCGGCGTCATCAGTATTCCGCCTGTTAAACCGTGTAGGCAGAGGCGACATTTCAGCCCTCGGATGCGGGTTAACCGGTTCGTGTTCCTCAACCTTCCAACGCTTCAGCCTCGGGAACCATCTCGGCTTAACGGTTTCGCCTCAGTCCCCTTTACCTGCGGGCTACGTCACCCTGCCAGTTGACAGCAGGTCACCGCCGCTTGGGCTCATGTTCCCCCACAGCAGGGAACAAGGCAGTAGTTCTGTTCCTCCTTTCTCCTTTGCATTCCAGTCATACGCTCCCCCAGACCATCCGGGGCGAGGCGCACCGTAAGTAAAATCCGAAACCCAGAGTCTGTTGGGGGCAGGAGCATGAAACTGGCGCTGCACCAGATCCTGCGGACACGGACGTTGCGGATCAGGCCGTGTGGTTCTGCCCCCCTTGCCACGAATGACGCCTTTCAGCCCCATCCGGCGCATCAGCCGCTCTACCGTGCAGCGGGCGACATCCAGGCCTTCACGTCTGAGCTGATGCCAGACCTTGCGCGCTCCATAGACGCAGAAATTATTATTCCACACTCTACGGATGTCATCGCACAGTTCTTTGTCTTTCTGGCTGCGCACACACGGATTTTTCTGTCTGGCAACAGTTGCATAATAGGCAGATGGTGCAATCGACAGAACCCTGCAGATTGACCCGACACCATATGTCTGCCGGTGCTCCTCAATGAAGCGTGTCATGGCTTGAAGATGCGGTCGAGCTCTCCTTCCGCAAAATATGCCGACGCCTTACGCAGGATTTCATTGGCCTGCCGCAATTCGCAGTTCTCTCGCTCCAGTTGCCTGATCTTCTCTCGATCAGGCAGGTCACTCACCGCAGGCGCATTGGCACGTTCATGCAGACGGGTCCATTTTGACAGCGTGTCAGGATGAATATCCAGCTTTGGCGCTATCATCATCACTGCAGACCACCGCGAAGGATGGTTCTTCTCTTCCTCCAGAACCATGCGGGCTGCACGGTCACGAAACTCAGGCGGAAAACGCTTCGATTTATTGCTCATGAATTCTTCTTACCTCACGGGTCTTTCTGTCTCCACAAAACCCGGGGCAATTCACCCCGTGCGTCCCGGCTCGGGCATCAGTGGCGCGATGCGCGCCCATTCCTCCTCCGTCATATCAGACGGATAACGCTTCGTCTTGCGGGTAATCCTGGCCATGCGGCCTCTCTGCTCTGGCGTCCACATCCAGAGCTTGAATCACACTTCAGCGACTTTCCAAACAGGCTCTTATGTAAAAACCATATATAAAATATCTGAGTATTGTATTTTTATATTGATACCAATCAATAAACTCTAAGGTTCATAGGTATATACACTTGTCTTGCGGCATGGTCTGTGATGTCAGCCGCAAAATAGGAGGCGAGTTACTATGCCAAAATCAGTAGTTAATCCCGAATTCCTTCCCATTCTTGAGAAAATGCCATCTTTTGATGGTCTTTCGTCGCTTTCACTGCCAGAAGTGCGAGAAGTTTTTCTAACATCTGTGCGCCTTATAGAAGGTCGGCCTCTGCCAGATGTTATCACGCGGGAAGAATACGTACCGGGGTTGAACAATGCCCCAGATGTGCGTGTGGTTGTTTATACGCCGCGTGAAGTGCAGCCCAACGCACCTGCTATGGTTTATATTCATGGTGGCGGTCTTGTTTCTGGCCATCCAGAAGTGGATGACCCCAAATGCCAAAAGCTGGCCAGTGATCTGGGCTTTCAGATTTTCTCGGTAGATTATCGGCTGGCGCCTGAGGTCAAATATCCCGGTGCGATTGAAGACTGTTACGCAGTGCTGAAATGGGTGCATGAAAACGCCAGCAAACTTGGTATTTCGCGTGATAAGGTTGTTGTTGCGGGTGAAAGTGCAGGTGGTGGTTTAAGTGCAGCGCTGAGCCTGATGGCGCGTGACAAAAAAGAATATAAACTGGCTTTTCAGTTGCTTATTTACCCCATGCTGGATGATCGCACGGCAATAAACAGTGATCCGGGCGCTAATTTTGGCGAATTTGTCTGGACACGTTCTGCCAACAAATACGCATGGCAGGCTTATCTGGGTGATAAAGCGGGTGGCCCGCAAACGCCACCATATGCAGCAGCTGGCCGAGCAACTGATCTGGCAGGTTTGCCTCCCACCTTTATTGGTGTGGGATCAATGGATCTGTTTTTGAAAGAAGACCTTGATTACGCAACCCGCCTGATGGCAGCGGCCGTGCCAACGGAAGTTATGGTGGTGCCGGGGGCGTATCATGTGTTTGATATGTATGTGCCAGATGCCGAACTTTCCCGTAGGTTTATGGATGCCTACTGTGCAGCACTTAAACGCACATTGAATCTGTAATATCAACAGTGCCTGACAGGTTGTTTAGCCTGTCAGGCTGTGGTGTTAGCTTTACCCACCACCTCTGCATGAAGCCATTTCTCGGGTGGAAACTGCTTCCGATGCAGCCTTGCGAAGCTGCAAGGCACAACTTTGCGCAGAAATAATCATTCTTTGTGCGCTAGCAGAAAAGGGCAGCCTGCCGCCGCTTTTGCCTGCTGCAATAAGTGCAAGATCCTTATACGCATCTACAAAAATATTTTGTGCAACACTGCCAATATCCTCACAGCCGCCTAAATCTGTCGGCTGGAACATGTTTTTTGCGCGAAAACAAAGCAGAGAGATGGAGGGTTTGAAAAACCCTCTGGTTTTAGGTCTCTCTCTGTGATTCCCTCTTTTGTGTGATGATTGGGGGGATGGCTCATGAAACAGTCTGGTTTTTTTTGGACTTGTGACGGTTTTGTGCCGGTATGTGATCTCTTTTACGCGCCTTTGGCCTCGAAAGCGAGGGGGCTGATACTCCCGAGATAGGAATGGCGCCGTCGCGAATTATAGAAGCCGTTGATGTATTGAAAGATGGCGGCAGTTGCCTGACGCCGTGTTGGCCAACTTTGTCTCCAGAGCATTTCGGCCTTGAGGCTCTTGAAAAAGGTCTCGACCACGGCGTTGTCGTAGCAGTTTCCCTTGCCGGACATAGACGGTATCATCCTGTATTCCATTAATTTTTTCTGGAAATCATGGGAGCAGTATTGGCTGCCGCGATCAGAATGGAAAATGCAGCCAGACAACGGATTGCGTAGACGTACCGCCATATCGAGCGCCCTGATCGCGAGGTCCTTTCTCATCCGGTCACTGGCGGCCCAACCGATAACGCGGCGGCTGAACAGGTCAATGACGACGGCAAGGTAAAGCCAGCCTTCGCTGGTCCAGATATAACTGATGTCGCCTGCCCATTTCCGATTGGCGGTATCGGCCATGAAGTTGCGGTCCAGAATATTGTCAGCAAAACCAAGGGAATGCCGACTATCGGTCGTAACTTTGTGCCGACGTGTACGCACGGGACGAATATCGTTGGCTTTCATCAGTCGCCCCACACGACGCTCACCAACATCAAGCCCTGCTTCCTTGAGTTCCATGGTCATCCGCGGACGACCATAGGTCCGGTTGCTCAGGGCATAATGCTCGCGGATATGCGCTAGAACCTTCAGGTCAGTGCGCTGGCGCTCGCACAGGGGCCTGGAAACCCACGCCCGATAGCCACGCGTCGAGACTTGCAGGACCCGACACAAGCGCACGATGGGCCAGCGGTCACGATGTTCCCTGATAAACGCGAACCTCACGTCTTTTGGCTCGCGAAGAACTGCGTGGCTTTTTTTAATATGTCCCTCTCCTCCCGCAGAACACGGTTTTCCAGGCGAAGACGCTCGTTCTCCCGGGCGAGGTCCATCTGCGTTTCAGACACTGTCGCTGTCAGATCGCTCGACCGATACTGCGAAATCCAGTGGCTCAGCGTTGATTTGCCAATCCCCAGATCCGCCGCAACCCGTGCCCTGGGCAAACCGCTGCTCAGCGCGATCCTGACCGCCTCACGGCGAAACTCTTCCGTCTGCTTCAATGCCATGGTCTCATGCCTTTTCCTATTGAAAGCTTTAAACGCTTAGTCAACCGGCACAAAACCGTCACAAGTCCATCCTTCCACTCTCGTGAAAATATCACACCATCAAACCCCGGGACTAAACACCTAAGTTACGGCTTTCAATTCATAGTCCACATGGAACCCATCGTAAGGAAATACGACTTTATCGCCGATCTTTTCAAGCAGACCTGCTGCCAACAAGACTTGAATATCACCGTGAGTAGCTTTCACGTCCCGTCCAATGAGCTTACTCAGACCTCTTATCGACATGGGCTTTCGGCCTGACATCACCTGCAACAACTCCTGACGACGTGGTGTCAGCGTTCTCCACATGAGATCAAGCGTTATGAATGTATGACGGGGCTCCTGTTTTTTACCTTCAAACGCTGCAGCCAGTCGTTTGCCCACCTCATCCAAACCATCGAAACCAATCAGAAGAATTTCTTTCTTCTTCTGGCTACGCAGAACGTCTTTCATTTCAACCATTCTCTCACATCCTCCAAAAAATCATCTTTTAAGGTCTGCAAATCTTGAAATGTGTAAGAAACTTCTACGGCTCCTATGTGCTTATGGTCTCCTTTTCCTGACTCATTGTCATATCGCAGAACGCATTTGCCATCCGATATCAGAGCCAGACGATACTTGTAGTGGTGCAAACTGCCTCTCAAGGGAGAAGGAACCTCCCAGACCACCAATTCGATAAACACCCGTTCTGAAAGGGTGATTTTCTCTTTCATAATGGAACGGGCTTTCGTCATGGAGACGATTATAATTTAGCATGTTGTCGTTGTCCACAACAACAACGATTCCTTGGCGCGACGGCACCACTGATAGAACACCAATTGTTGAGTATATTTACCCTATACCATACTTAACTTCAAACTCCGTCTTTTATCCGAAACAGGCCCCCTTCCCCATATCTACTTGCGATAATTCCACTTATCGCAACTAGGTAGAGGACCATAAAAAAAGGCCCTGTGTGTCGAAAACCAGAAGATAATGATAATCCGCCGCTGACTGCCGTTTTTGTCGCCGAAAAAACCACTTAATCGCGATAAAAATGCAGAAGATAATGATAAAAATCCACTGATTGACGATAAATTAGACATAAGAGGCTACAAGCCAAAACGGTGCGGTGACGATCCTTCGCCCCGTATTCTCACCTTGGGGTGCAGCCAGACCATATAATTGTCTGCCGTGAGTGGTTCATTCGCCTCAAACAGAGGCTCAAATTAGATTGACTGCAATTAAGGGCCCAAATGGCGCCAGATTCTCCTCACAGTAAACGACTTTTTTCAACAGAATTCTTTGTAAGAGGACATTCACTCGGTAAGTCGGCTGATCTCGGCTGAATTTTGATACACTGAAAAGAATGTTCATGCTTTAAAGTGACCAGTTTAGTAGTCAGGAGTGTGATATGCAGACTGTGAATTTGGTAGATGCAAAAGCCCACCTCAGTCGCCTGATTGATCAGGCAATGCAGGGCGAGCCTGTTCGCATTATGCGTCGAGGAAAGGTTATTGCACAGATCAACAAGATTACACGCGAGCGTAGACCTATAAACTTGAATGCTTTACGCGCTCTAACGGCAAACATGACACCCCAGACAGTACCAGCAAGAGATATGATGCGGGATATGCGCGACGAGGCACGATATTGAACGTCTATATCGACACATCCGTGCTGGTTGCGGCGCTGACCAACGAAGCCGAGACAGAGCGGATGCAGTCGTGGCTTGCCAGACAAACTCCAGACGATTTGTTTATCAGTGACTGGGTTGCTACTGAATTCTCTTCAGCGCTTTCAATCAAGCTACGGGCAGCACAGATCACAGTGACCGATCGTGCTAATGCTTTAGCCCTATTCACCCGCCTTTCCGCTGAAAGCTTCGAACTTCTGCCTGTAACCACCCAGCAGTTCAAAACGGCAGCTCGTTTCTCAGATCAATATACTTTGGGGCTGCGAGCAGGTGATGCTTTACATCTCGCAATCTGCGCGGATCATGGAGCGACGTTATGCACTCTGGATCGACGCCTCGCTGAGGCAAGACCTCATGTCGGTCTTAGGACAGAATTACTGTAATTTGTTTGTTATGGGAGAATTCTGTTGGAAAAGTCAGGTCGAGGTGCCCAGTTAGAATTTCGTATGCAATCAGGAATGAAAATTCCCCACGATTACAGCATTCTAAATGTTGCAATATCGGACCTGATTGCTGCATAGAAGCTCTGTCGCGATCTTTTTAACAGAATTAAAGCAGGCATGCCACTCCCCGCCCCATCGCCGACATAAACGCTATAAAATAAGAGCTCAAATTTCACTTGCTGTTTTTATCACTAATCAGTGGTTTTTTCTCGGCCAAATAGAATATTATCCATATTAAATGGATTCATAACTCACTGATAAAACAGCATTCGAATTAACATTATCTTCTCGTTTTCGACAAGGTTTGTCGAAATTCCTTAGGCTCAGGACTCATTCTTGAAGATAGAAGATGAAGCTTGCTGCAATGTGGATTGCGGACATGAATGTATGAGCGCAGCGGTCGTATCTGGTCGCAACACGTCGCCAGTCTTTCAGATTTGCGAACATGTTTTCGATCAGATGGCGCTTTTTATACAGATGCCAATTGTAAGGTGGCTTTGATTTCCGGTTCTTCTTCGACGGAATACAGGCTGTGATATTGCGTTCTGCAAGCGATCACCTGATCTGGTTGCTGTCGTAGCCTCTGTCGCCGATGACTTCTTCTGTTTCATCGGGAAGGTCAGCCAGCAGAACATCAGCGCCTTTGAAGTCACTGACCTGCCCCGCAGTCAGATGTAGACGGACCGGTCGGCCATGATCATCGCACACGGCGTGAAGCTTTGAGTTCAGGCCGCCTTTTGTCCGTCCGATATGGCGGGGAAAAGCCCCTTTTTGAGCAGGGACGCCGATGTCCGGTGTGCCTTGAGGTGTGTTGCATCAATCATCAGACGCTTCGAACGGCCAGCCTGTTCTGTCAGGGCGACAAAGATCCTGTCAAAAACACCGAGGCGGCTCCACCGGATAAAGCGATTATACAAAGTCTTGTGCGGACCATACGCTTTCGGGGCATCCTTCCACTGAAGGCCGTTGCGGATGACATAAACGATCCCGCTCAGAACACGCCGGTCATCCACGCGTGGCACGCCGTGCGCCAGAAGAAAAAAAGGCTCAATCCGCTCCATCTGGCGCTCAGACAGCATAAACACATCACTCACAGGCTACCCTCCATCGGTAAACCTGTGAATCACAACCTCTTGCTCAGTTCAATAAATTAATAGGTCCTGAGCCTAGCTGCGGTTTGTCCAGGACACGGGTTGCGGCGGATATGGGGATTAGCAAATCAACGCTGAGCCACTGGATTTCGCAGTCCCGAAATCGGGCCACCGTCAACTGTTCGAAACAGTGAAGATAGGTGAGATACAGTGCTTAACACCCAATATCAGGTTGAGTCGGAACCAAGGCAGGACTGCCATAAAGACAGTTTCACTCTCTGCCTACGGGCTATTTCTCCACGCAGGCAGGAAAGGTAAGGCTTCAGAACGTGGCGGAAAGGCTCACGTTGAATGAACGGCCCATGCCCGGCAAGGCGCGGGTGGTGCCGATATAACGTGTATCACCAAGAGAGAGACCACCCAGCGGCAAGTAGTAAGGCTGGTTGAGCACGTTATCAATTCCGGCATCCAGCGTCAGCATCTTCCAAGTGTAGCTGCCGCCAAGGTTCAGCAGGGCATAGCCTGCGGTGCGGGGTTCGCCGCGCAGCCAGTCCACGGTGTCCTTGGGTTTGACAAAGTTCATCTCCACCCGACCGGTCCAATGGCCCACTGTTTCATGTACAGCCACCGTGCCGTTAAGCGGCATCATGTGGTACAGGCCGGAATGTGTGACCTCATCCTGTCCACGCACCCAGTTGAGGACGCCGGTGACTTCACCCTTGCCATATTTTGCTGTGTCCCACAGCGTGTAATGGCCGGATGCGTTAATGCCGTAGGTCTGGGCATTGTGATTGGCAAATTGCAGCAAATGGTGCCCGTTGGAGAAAGTGCTCAACTGTACCACGTTGATGTAATTGTGCACGTAACTGTAATAGGGCTGGACCGTCAGACCCCAGCGGTTGGCGGCAGTGGGGTCATGCCAGTCCAGCGTCACGCTGGCCGTGTTGGCGATTTCTGACTTCAGATCCATGTTGCCCACATAGCCGTTGCCATCGCCAAACCAGCCGATCATGCTGGAAGACATGGTGCCACGGCCCCACGCATAGCGTTCATACAGGTTGGGCGCGCGGGATTTACGGGCGTAGCCGCCTTCCAGCGTAAAGCTGTCTGTTACCTTCCAGCGAGCCATGGCGGTGACATCAAAATTCACATCCGTCCGCCCCCGGTTGTGGGCGTTGAAGGCGCGGGCAGCCATGGCATCCTTCATGTTCATCATGCCTGTCCATGAATAGGGAGCCACGGCTCCCGTGTTCATCATGATCAGATCATTGCGGAACCCCAGCAGGGTAGAAACGCGCGGCGTCCAGTGGGCTTCCCACTCGGCATAGTGGCCCAGCCGGTCGCGGTGGCCGTTATTGATGTTGTGGTAGGTGTCCGGCCCCATCATCATGCTGCCTTGCAGCGGTGGCCACCAGTCATTCAGTCCCACATGGTCAAACCCGCTGCCCAGCTTGAGGATATGAAAATGCCCTAGCGGAATGGTGGCCTTGAGCGAATAACCCGCCAGACGGGAGTCATTGTTCATGGGCATGCCGGTAGTGGCGGAATGGCCACCCTTGTCTGCCAGCATGTCCATGGCGTGGGTAATGCGCTGCCAGTAGCCACGGGCTTCAAACGTGCCCCAGTCAAATGATCCGGTATATTTGCCGTTTACAAAGGTGGAGCGGTTGTTGGTCATATCCATATACTGGTTGGCAAAGCCCTCGCGCGGGGTATCCTGCTGCCCCACGGTAATGGCCACCAGATGGTTGTCCTTGTGCAGGCCCACCGTTACGGCGTGATTATAGGTCAGGTAATTGGTGGAGTGCACGGTGCCCATGCCCGCGCCACCCCGATAATCGCCTGACTGATCATAAGAACCCGTATAGCGGATGCTGAGCAGATGGTTGGCAACCGTGACGGAACCGGAAGCCCCGTAGGCCCCGCCATTGCTGCGGTAGGTACCGCGCACCCGGCCTGTCACAAGAATTTTTCCCTTGCGGGCAAAGCGTGGGTCTGCCCGCTCCACATCAATGGTGCCGCCCAGACTGTCGCCCCCGCTGCTGACAGGGGTCAGGCCCGCAATGCTGGTGGCAGTCTGCACGCTGTCCGGATCAATGTAGGAGAGGGCGGGATTCATGTGGTTGGGGCAGGCGGGAGAGATGCGCACGCCATCCACAATAGTGGCGACGCGATCATCCGCCATGCCGTTCAGCACGGGCAGATTGGCCAGCCGCCCGCCGCCGTAGGAACTGAACCCCGGCTGGTTACGGAACAGCGAGGACACATCCGGGCTGGAAAGCCGGGACATGCGCTGTGAGCTGGCATCGGGCGAGGACGCTGTCAGTGGGGCATCGGAGAGGGAGGTTTCCTCTTCCTCATCCGTTGAGATATCCAGCCGGGGCAGTGTGACAACGGCACTGCCAGAGGCCGTGTTGCTCTTGCTGGCGCTGACCTGCGCAGCCGCTGTTTGCGCCAGCGCAGCGGAGATGGTGGAGGCCGCGCACACCGCAGCAATGCCCCACGCCCACGTCGGCACGCGGCATCGGTTGATAAGCGTGATCATAAAAACAATCCTGAAAACAAAGCGTGCAGAACCCTTTTTTCTTCGGTCATGAGGCCAAAAGGGCACGAAGAAGCTTTGTTCAGGCAGGAGGCCCACGTGAGGGCGGCAAGCCAAGCTGAACGCTGGGCGGTGCGCGTGGGGTGGAGGCGCTGCTGCCGCGCCGCATCCACCGCAGAATGGGCGGGGGCACCAGTAATAAGGCCACGGGGAGCGCCGCTGGGAGCGAAAGAAGCGGGCAAAGCGGGCACTGCTCCACCCCATGATGGTGGCCGGAATGCGGCTGCGTGGATTTACCCGCAATGGCCGCTGCCATGTGATGGGCATGTGCGGCCATCATATGATGGTGCTGGGTCGGGCCCACTCTGGTGGGCAGGCCCACCGCGCCTTCTGGCGAGGCAAGGCCAGAACCCTTCTGCCCTGCGCCAGCGGACGTTGCATCCAAGACTTCATCGGGCGCGGAGAGGGAAGCTGCAATATCCACGCCCAGAAGGCGGGCTATGGTGGCGCGGGGCAGTTCATCCGGTTGCGCAAAGCTCTGAAGGGCGAGCAGGCTGAGAAAGCCCACCAGTGTCACCACCACCAGCGACAATTTCAGCAGCGTATGCAACGGGTGGGTGGTGCGGGCCATCAGAGCAGCCGGAACTCCTGTCTGTGCGGGCCATGGTGGGTTGGACCAAAGGTGGGACGTGGCTTTGCTTTATTTATCTATGTGAGGATTTGTGTCAAACGTATGACTGCCGCAAAAGTGATCTTTCTGATTGAAGGCGGCGGCGAGAGGTATAAAATCACGGGAAAAAGCCCACACAGACCACGCAGAAAACAGGCAGGCACGCGTGCAGGTCGGCATAAGTGGCAAGGCGTCGCAGCTGTTTGGGTGCTTGGGTGTATCTGCCTTGTGTTGTGGGTATGGGCCGTTCAGGACCAAAGGATGAAGGAACGCGGACGGGTGAAACCGCACGGCAGACTAGGGCAGGATGACGATGCACTAACGCCAGACGTGCGTGCACGGTTAGAGGGGGGCGTATTTTCTGCTCGACAGAGCCGGACTAGCCGGGTGTGGCATCTGGCTCTTCTGGCAGCAGTAGTCGGGCACGGGGTAATTACAGCCTGCCTGCTAGTGACATTTCATCCATGGCATCCGTCGAAAGCACCGGGGCAGAAAGCTGTAGAGATGGTGTTTGAATCTCCTGTCAGCAAGCCCGTCAGCGCTGCGAACCTCACTTTTGTAACCCCGCCTCAGGAACTGGTTCCTACTCCTGAGCAGGTAGAACCACTCAGTGTGCCTCCTACGGCTAATCTCTTTTATGCCACTCAGTCCTCTGAGATAACACCGCCAGACGAGGCGCTTGCTTCCTCGCTGGGAGCGCCTCCCATGCCAGCGGATACACCACCCGTGCCGCGCATGACAAATATCTTTCCGCCTGTTGCCACACAGCGGGCCGCTCCAGCACATGAGCATCGGCCTTCAGCTCACTCTTCTCAAATATCCATGCCTCGCAAGGCGGCAGTACCATCTACACCCAAGACGAGTTTGACTTCGCATTCTCCGAAGGTGGCGACACCTCCTGTTTCCACTTCTGCTCGTACTGCGGCCAGTCAAATTCAGTTGGCTCCTGCAGCACAGAACTCTGCTGCTGCTGCGCAACCAGCGGCGGCATCGGTGGCTCATGTAGCCAACGGGAGCGGGGCACGCACGCTTACTTGCTCCCCACCGCAGACGCATTATCCTCCCATGGCCCGGCATCTGCACGAAGAAGGAGAAGGCGTGGTAGAGATCACTTTGGCAGCAGACGGAGCCATTACTACAACCCGACTGGTGCAGAGTACTGGCTATGATGATCTGGATGCACAGGCACTGGCTGCTGCTCGTGGGTTGCACTGTGCCGCACCGGCTTCAACACCTATGGTAGGGCGAATTCCGGTCGGATTTCATATTCGTTAGGTGGAGGGTTCGAAAAACCCCCTAGTTTTGAGTTCTACTCTGTGATTCCATTTTCCTTGCGTTGATTGGAGTATGGATCATGAAGCAGTCTGGTTTCTTTGATGTTGAAGAGCGGCTTGCCCGGTTGAGCGGGCTTGGCGATCAGCTCGAAGCATTTTCCCGGACTGTGGATTTTGAAGTGTTCCGCTCTGATCTGGACAAGGCTTTGGCCTATTCAGACGGGAGTAAAGGCGGGCATCCGCCATTTGATCCAGTGCTGATGTTCAAAATCCTGGTGATCCAGACGCTCAACAATTTGTCTGATGAACGGACAGAGTATCTGATCAACGACCGCCTGTCGTTCATGCGTTTCCTTGGCCTGGGGCTGTCGGACCGTGTGCCTGATGCCAAAACAGTCTGGCTGTTCCGTGAACGCCTGACCCAGGCGGGGGGCATTGAAAAACTGTTTGACCGGTTTGATGCAACTCTGCGGAACGCAGGCTATCTGCCGATCTCCGGGCAGGCCGTATCCCCGAAGACTGGCAGGACAAGCCGGCAAAGCTGTCGCACAAGGATCGTCATGCGCGATGGACGCTGAAGTTCACGAAGGCGAAGCGGCAGGATGATGGAACCATGCCCTCCAGCGATCTCGTCATTCCATTCTTTGGCTATAAATCGCAGGTATCGATAGCGGTGCCGGGTTTGATGCCATGGAGAAAGTCAGAGAAGCGCAGGCTTCGAAAACGTGCTTGTGGATCAGACCCGGTTCCCGGCATGCCGGGAACCGGGTCTATACTGTCAGGATGAACCAGGCCGGTTCGGGGCTAAAATCCCTGAGAGATCCGCCGATCGTCTCGTCTCCGTGAAGCATGAACCCGGCCCGGCCGCGCTGACGGGGCAAGAGTAACATGATTGTGGCGTCTGCTTTGAGTGAAGTTGATCGGCCACGAATGACACACCTGACTGTGACCGCAGCGTTGGTTCCCTCACCAGAAAGGATCGACCATGACATTCCGTACCATTGGTATTGATCTGGCCATTCGCGGAGATCACCTCGCTCAGATCTATGACGATGGCCGCCCTAATGGCCGTGCAATTCGTTTCAGGCATGATCAGCCCTCACTTGCCGCCTTTGTTCAGACTGCCGTGATGGGGCTGAGGGCGGATGACCACATTCAGGCCATCATGGAGCCAACCGGTATGAGCTGGTTTCCTGTTGCCCACCACCTTGCGGATGCTGGCGTCACCGTAGCCCGCGTCAAGGGAAAGCGGGTCAAGGCTCTACGCCGTTACCTTTCCGAACACGCCAAAACAGATATGGCTGATGCCCAGATCCTGGCGGCCATGCCATCATTTGGTGGACCACGCCTTGATCCAGTCCATATTCCGGATCCACGAAGCCACGCTCTTCAACGTCTGACCAAACAGAGAAGCCGCTTTCAGAACGAGATCGCGGATGCCAGGCGGCGTTTGCTTGATCTCATTCGTTGGGCATCCCCCAGGCTTGAAGCAGTCTTGCCCGACTTAGGAACGCGGCTCTCTTTGGCCCTGTTGCAGAAATGGTTTCACCCCTCGGATGTTTTGAAGGCGCGTCGTACGACGCTCGCCAAATATGTTGCAGCCCATGCGGGAGGGAACCATCCGCGCAGTGGGCCCTTTGTGGAAACGCTGATCACAGGGTTGCGTGAAGCGGCGCAATACGCTCAGGACCTTCATGGGACACACATTGATTTTTCGGAACTGCAGTTCGAGATCGCGATGGAAATTAAGAATGTTCTGGCGAAAATTCAGACTGTTGGAGATCTTGAGCGGCATATTGCTGACCTCTACAAACACCTCGACCCACAGGGTCTTGTGCTCAGTATTCCGGGTGTCGGCCGTCATCTCGCGCCGACCCTGATTGGTATCTTGCAGAACATTGAGCGGTTTCATTCTGAAAAACATTTACGGGGTTTTTGTGGCCTGTTTCCCAGAAGGGCTGATAGTGGTGGTGTGGAGCGAGCGGGCCAGACCCTGACCCAGGGTGGCAATAACCGCATCAAACAAGCACTTTATCTTGCTGCTGATACGGCACGAAAAACAGATCCTGAACTGGCAGAACTTTATTGGAGGCTGATGACAGTGAAAGGTCATCATCACAAACAGGCTTTATGGGGTCGTTTGCGGGAGGGGGCGAAATCCTACGCTAAGCTGAGAACGCGCTTCCCATAATCCCTGAGCTCGCCCTTCGGTCCGACATATCTGTATAGAGTGACGCGCTCGATCCCGAGTTCCTTGCACAGATCGGAAACAGACGTGTCGCGCTGCGCCATGGCGGCCTGGGCGAGACGCACCTGTGCTTTGGTCAGGGCGAATTTTCGCCCTCCCTTTCGTCCGCGCGCTCTGGCTGCGGCAAGGCCAGCCATGGTGCGCTCGCGGATCAGATCCCGCTCGAACTCGGCCAGAGTGGCAAAGATACCGAACACCATGCGGCCGGATGCGGTTGTGGTGTCGATCTGAGCGCCTTTTCCGGTCAGCACACGCAGGCCGATCCTGCGGTCTGACAGATCCTTCACGGTGTTGACCAGGTGGGCGAGCGAGCGCCCGAGGCGATCGAGTTTCCAGACCACCAGCACATCGCCGTCGCGCAAGGATTTGAGGCATGCAGCTAAGCCGGGCCGATCATCGCGGCTACCGGATGCACGATCATCATAAATATTACCTGGCTCGATACCGGCGGCACGCAGGGCGTCGTGCTGGAGGTCGAGGGATTGGGAACCATCGGCTTTGGAGACGCGGGCATATCCGATCAGCATGTTTCTTAAACGTTGGTTTGAAGCGGTGACGAACATGAGCACATAAGCTTGCACTATTGTGTATCTTAACCAGCATCGCAATCAAACTATCTCAAACCTTACCTTGGAAAGAATAAGGAGCATGTATGCCGCGTCGCGTGACCCTGACCGATCGACAGCGCGAGGCGCTGTTTCACTTACCGGTCGATCAAGGTGATCTGCTGCGGCACTATACCCTTAGCGATGAGGATCTCGGGCATATCCGCCAGCGCCGGCGCGCCCACAACCGTTTCGGCTTCGCGCTGCAACTGTGCGTCCTGCGCTACCCGGGCCGGGTACTCACCCCTGGCGAGCTGATCCCGGCACAGGTATCGGATTTCATCGCGGCCCAGCTCGGGCTGAGCCGTGACGATCTACTCCTCTATGCCGCGCGCGAGGAGACCCGGCATGAGCATCTGGCGGACCTACGCCGGATCTACGGCTATCGCTCCTTTTCGGGGCGGGGCGCACGGGATTTGCGCGATTGGATCGCTCGGGAAGCCGAGGCGGCGACATCGAATGAGGATCTTGCCCGTCGCTTCGTTGCAGAGTGTCGCCGCACCCGCACAATCCTTCCCGGTTTCTCAACGATTGAGCGCCTTTGTGCCGATGCACTGGTCAGGGCCGAACGCAGGATCGAAGATCGTATCGCCCATCGCATAACACCAGCCCTGAGCGAGAATTTGGCTCATCTGTTAGAGAATACGGTGGATGGTCGCATCACCCGCTTCGTATGGCTGCGACAGTTCGAAGTTGGCGCAAATTCGGCGGCGGCCAATCGGCTGATGGATCGACTGGAATATCTCCACAAGTTCGATCTTCCGGCAGATTTGCTGGACGGCGTTCCCGCGCATCGTGTGACCCGCCTTCGCCGGCAGGGCGAGCGCTATTACGCCGACGGCATGCGCGATCTGCCCGAAGGCAGGCGGCTTGCAATCCTCGCTGTCTGCACCATGGAATGGCGGTCATCTCTGGCTGATGTCATCGTGGAGACCCACGATCGCATCGTAGGCCGTCTCTATCGGGTCTCCGAACGCCTTTGCAGCACCAAGATCGCCGACGAAAAGGCGGCCGTTCGGGACACGCTGAAGTCTTTTGCTGAAATCGGTGGTGCTTTGCTTGGAGCGCAGGACGATGGCGCATCCCTGGACGGGATAATCACCACCGGTCCAGGCTGGGAACGGTTCAGAACCCTTGTCGCCACGGCCTCTGCGTTGACCAATGTGCTCGCTGCCGACCCGCTCAGCCGTGTGCTGGACGGCTATCATCGCTTCCGCCTCTATGCGCCCAGGATGCTGCGCCTGCTCGACATGCAGGCGGCGCCGATTGCCAAGCCTCTTCTGACGGCTATCGCGCTGCTACAGAGCGGGATCAAATCCGATCCTCCTATGGATTTTCTACGTCCCAACTCCAAATGGCATCGCCATCTTCGCGCTGCGCCCGCCGGCGACTACCGACTTTGGGAAATCGCGGTGCTGTTCCATATCCGCGACGCTTTCCGGTCCGGCGACATATGGCTGGCAAAATCGCGCCGCTATGGCGACCTCAAGCAGATCCTGGTCCCGCCACAGGCGATAGAGCAGACCGCGCGGTTCGCTGTGCCGCTGCAACCCGGCGAATGGCTTGCCGAGCGCAGGGCTCGACTGGATACACAACTGAAGGCGCTTGGCCGCGCGGCGCGAACCGGTACGATCCCAGGCGGCATCATCGAGAACGGCAAGCTGCACATCGACAAGCTGAAGGCTGACACACCCGAAGGCACTGAGGATCTCGTACTCGATCTCTATCAACAGCTCCCGTCCACGAGGATCACCGATTTGTTGCTGGAAGTCGATGAGCGAACCGGATTCTCCGAGGCTTTCACGCATCTGCGCACTGGCGTGCCTTGCCGCGACCAGATCGGCCTGATGAACGTGTTGTTGGCGGAAGGCGTCAATCTTGGTCTACGCAAGATGGCAGCGGCGACCAATACGCACAGCTTCTGGGAATTGCTGCGGATCGCACGCTGGCATGTCGAAGGCAGCGCCTATGATCGGGCGCTCGCCATGATCGTGGAAGCCCATGCCGCTCTGCCTATGTCCGCCTTCTGGGGACAAGGGAAATCCGCATCCAGCGACGGGCAGTTCTTCCTTGCTACCGAGCAGGGCGAAGCGATGAATCTGATCAACGCGAAATATGGCAACGTCCCAGGCCTCAAGGGATACAGCCATGTGTCCGATCAATATGCACCCTTCGCTACCCAGGTCATCCCGGCAACGGTCAGCGAGGCACCTTATATACTCGATGGGCTGCTCATGAATGACGCAGGCCGCCGCGTCCGCCAGCATTTTGCCGACACGGGTGGCTTTACCGATCATGTGTTCGCCGCCAGCTCCTTGCTCGGCTACAGGTTCGCACCGCGTATCCGAGATCTCTCTCAGAAAAGACTCTATGCCTTCACGCCCAACGCGACGCCCGCCAATGTGCGAGCGCTGGTTGGCGGCAAAATCAATGAACCGCTCATCGAGCGCAACTGGCCCGACATCCTGCGCGTCACGGCAACGATCGCAGCGGGCACCGTCGCCCCCAGCCAGATTCTTCGCAAGCTCGCTTCCTACCCGCGCCAGAATGAGCTGGCCCTCGCATTGCGGGAGATCGGTCGCATCGAGCGCACCCTGTTCATGATCGACTGGATTCTCGACGCCGGTCTCCAGCGCCAGGCTCAGATCGGTCTCAACAAGGGCGAGGCCCATCATGCCCTCAAGCGCGCCATCAGCTTCCATCGTCGAGGTGAGATACGCGACCGCTCAGGCGAAGGGCAGCACTATCGTATTGCCGGCATGAACCTGCTCGCCGCCATCATCATCTTCTGGAACACCATGAAACTCGGGGAGGTCGTGGACAGACGCGCCGTGGACGGCATCATCATCTCGCCTGATCTCCTCGCCCATGTCTCACCGCTGGGATGGGAACACATCAACCTCACCGGTGAATATCGCTGGCCTAAATCCTTAGCGTAGGATTTCGCCCCCTCCCGCAAACGACCCCTTCATGAATCTTGACGCTGTCCAGAAAATCTGGATTGCCGCCCGCACCGAACATCATCGTGTCAAGGCCGAAAACCGAAAGTATCGTTGCCCGATCCAAATGATTTATGCTCCCTGCCCAGTGGCTTTGGGCGGTCTTGCTACGGCCAACCTAAGCGCCTGTATTCTTGCTGGTTATTTCCCATAACGATCACCCCACTCTCGGCTCCAAGTGATAGCGGGGGACTGCGCGGACTATGTCCGCTATGCGAAAGGCGAGCCAACCCACTTTTATGTCCGACATGTAGGCGACTACCGCCTGTCTGCTCTGTTTCTGCTGAGCCGACAGACAGTTTAGGGAGTAAGCGGAATGTCTGGTCTGAGCGGAAAATTGAGGAAGCCGACGGTTGTGATCTCTGTTTTCTCACATAAAATAGCTTGACTTACGACAACATATCCACAAAAAAGGATATATGGATACAGAATCCGCCCTCGCTGCTCTGAGCGCCCTGTCGCAGTCCACGCGACTGGAGATCTTCCGCCTGCTGGTGCGCCACGAACCGGACGGACTACCCGCCGGAGACGTCGCGCGGCATCTCGATGTCCCGCAAAACACGATCTCGGCCCATCTCGCCACCCTGACCCGCGCCGGGCTGCTGACCTCGCAACGCCATAGCCGGCTGATCGTCTATCGCGCCTGTCTTCCGCGCCTGCGCGACCTGATGCTCTTCCTCGTCACGGACTGCTGCGCGGGCAGTCCCGAACTCTGCGCGCCCCTGGTCGCGAGCCTGTCCTCCTGCTGTCCGTCCCCGGAATCCTGCTCATGACCATCATGATCTACCACAACCCGGCCTGCGGCACGTCGCGCAACGTGCTGGCACTGATCCGCAATGCCGGGATCGAGCCCACGACCATCGAATATCTGAAAACGCCTCCCGGCCGTGCGGAACTGGTCGATCTGATCGCCCGTATGGGCGTTCCGGTGCGCTCGGTCCTGCGGGAAAAGGGCACGCCCTTTCACGAACTCGGCCTCGATAATCCGGCCCTGAGCGATGATGCGCTGATCGACGCCATGATGGCGCATCCGATCCTGATTAACCGGCCGATCGTCGTCACCCCCCTCGGTGCGGCACTCTGCCGTCCGTCCGAGACGGTTCTGGACATCCTGCCTAACCCGCAGAGAGGCGCTTTCGTCAAAGAGGACGGGGAGAAGATCGTCGATGAATCCGGCAAGCGGATCATCTGATGCTGGCGCTTCTGATTTTCGTTGCCACGCTGGTTTTTGTCATCTGGCAGCCTCGGGGGCTGGGTATCGGCTGGAGCGCAATGGCAGGTGCCGCCGTGGCCCTGGCGGCTGGTGTGATCCACTGGCACGACATTCCTGTCGTCTGGCACATCGTCTGGGACGCAACCTTTACCTTCATCGCGCTGATCGTCATCTCGCTGTTGCTGGATGAGGCCGGGTTCTTCCATTGGGCCGCCCTGCACGTCGTGCGCTGGGGCAAAGGGCGAGGCCGGACGCTATTCCCGCTGATCGTGGTGCTGGGAGCGGCCATTGCAGCGGTTTTCGCCAATGACGGCGCGGCCCTGCTGCTCACGCCCATTGTCATCGCCATCCTCACTCAACTCCGCCTCAGTCCTGCTGCGGCCCTGGCCTTTATTGTCGCCACGGGCTTCGTCGCCGATACCACCAGCCTGCCGCTGGTGATTTCCAATCTGGTGAACATTGTCAGCGCGAATTTCTTCGGCATTGCGTTCGATCGCTATGCCGCGATCATGGTCCCTGTCGATCTGGTAGCCCTTGGTGCAACGCTTGCCGTCCTGTGGCTGTGGTATCGACGGCAGGTGCCTGCGACCTATCCCGTCGCCGAACTGCCCGCACCTGCCACGGCCATTCGTGACCCTCATGTATTCCGGGCGGCATTTCCGCTACTGGCCCTCGTTCTGGCGGCCTATTTCCTGACAGCGCCGTTTCATATCCCGGTCTGTGTCGTAGCCTGCCTGGCCGCCGGAACCCTGTTACTCGTCGCCGGGTATGGCCGGGTGATCGCTGTTCGCAAGGTGCTGCGGGGCGCCCCGTGGCAGATCGTGATCTTCTCCCTGGGCATGTATCTGGTGGTGTATGGGCTGCGCAATGCCGGGCTGACCAACTATCTTGCGACCGCACTGGTCTGGCTCGGTCATCAAGGGACGTTCACGGCCACCATCGGCACCGGCTTTCTGGCGGCTGTTCTGTCGTCCATCATGAACAATATGCCGAGTGTGCTGGTCGGGGCGCTGGCGATCCAGCAGGCTCACGACATCACGCCGCTGACACGCGACCTGATGATCTATGCCAACGTCATCGGCTGCGACCTCGGACCAAAATTCACGCCGATTGGTAGTCTCGCAACACTGCTGTGGCTGCATGTGCTGGCATCCAAGAACCATCGGGTCACATGGGGGCAGTATATGAAAGTTGGACTGGCGATCACCCCGCCCGTCCTGCTGGTCACACTCGCGGCGCTGTCCCTGTGGTTGCCCTGGATCAGCCACTCGTAATGCACGAATGGACCAATATCACAATGACCGAACCTGACTTGCCGGCCCTCCACCCCGAATATCTTGAACGGGTCGATCTCGCGCGGCTGGAACCGCAACCGCGTGTGGACCATCCGCCGCGTATCCTGCTGCTCTATGGCTCTTTGCGTCCCCGATCCTTCAGCCGGTTGCTGGTGCTTGAGGCGGAACGTATCCTGAAGGTACTGGGGGCCGAGACACGGGTGTTCGACCCGACCGGCCTACCGATAGCGGATTCTGTGCCCACGACCCATCCGAAAGTGCAGGAACTGCGGGAACTCTCGATCTGGTCGGAAGGTCAGGTCTGGTGCAGCCCTGAACGGCACGGCAACATGACGGCAGTATTCAAAAACCAGATCGACTGGCTGCCTCTGACCGAAGGCTCGATCCGCCCGACGCAGGGCCGCACGCTGGCGGTCATGCAGGTTTCGGGTGGGTCGCAGAGCTTCAATTCCGTCAATGCCCTGCGGGTGCTGGGGCGGTGGATGCGGATGTTCACCATCCCCAACCAGTCCAGCGTACCAATGGCCTATACGCAGTTCGGTGACGATGACCGCATGAAGCCGTCCCCCCTCTATGACCGGATGGTGGATGTCATGGAGGAACTGATGAAGTTCACATCGCTGTTGCGCGACCGGGCCGACTACCTTGTGGACCGCTATAGCGAACGGAAGACGGAATTCCGTCTCCCGGAAAGCCTGTGAGCCGGGCAATGGCGGAACAGTTCGATGTTGTGATCGTGGGCGGTGGTCAGGCGGCACTCGCCGCATCGTATTTTCTACGACGGACCGGGCTGCGTTACGTCATTCTCGATAACGGGACGCAGGCGGGTGGTGCGTGGGTGCATGGCTGGGACTCCCTGCATCTGTTCTCGCCCGCGTCCTACAGTTCGCTCCCCGGCTGGCCGATGCCCGACACGCCCGATGGCAGCTACCCCACCCGCGACGAGGTACTTGACTATCTGCACCGCTACGAGGCGCGCTATGCGCCGCCGATCCGCCGTCCTGTGACGGTCCGACGTGTGGAACGCGCTGACCAGAAATTCCTGAATGTCCGAACGAACGCGGGTGATTTCCTCAGCCGCGCTGTCATCGGGGCGACCGGCACATGGTCTGCCCCCTTTGTTCCCGATTATCCGGGCCAAAGGTTATTTTCTGGGGCGCAAATCCATTCCTCCCATTATTGTAAAGCGGCACCTTTTACCGGCCAGCGTGTGCTCGTGGTGGGTGGGGGCAACTCCGGTGCGCAGATTATGGCGGAGCTGTCCCTTGTCGCCCAGGCAACATGGAGGGTTCGAAAAACCCTCTGGTTTTACAGCGTGTCGTCAGTTAAGCAGGATGATGATTGAGGCGAACTGCACGGCTGCGAGGAAGGTCGATTTCAGTTTATCGTAGCGGGTTGCGATAGCGCGAAACTGCTTGAGTTTATTGAAGAACCTCTCAACAAGGTTCCGTTCGCGGTAGAGAGAAAAATCGGTTTTCCGTCGTGTCGTTCTGCTGCGTTTTGGCGGGATGACCGGGGTAATCCCGCGCTGTATCAGCCGATCGATCAACCTGTCCGCGTCATACGCCTTGTCAGCAAGGAAAGCCTCCGGGTCGATGTTTTCCAGAAGCGGTTCCGCCTGGGTGATATCGGCATCCTGTCCCGGTGTGATGCCGAGTTCCACCGGATTGCCCAGAGCGTCGCAGATGGCATGGATCTTTGTAGTCAACCCGCCTCGTGATCGTCCGATGGCCTGATCCGTACCCCTTTTTTGAGAGCTCCTGCACTATGCTGATGCGCCCGGACAATTGTGCTGTCGATCATCATGTATTCGTTGTCGTGATCAGCGGCCAGATAACGAAATATCCGTTCGATGACGCCGCTTTCACACCAGCGGCGCAGACGCCGGTGCACGTTTTTCCAGTCCCCGAAACGGGCAGGAAGGTCGCGCCATGGAATGCCCGCGCGATAGCGATACAGCACCGCCTCCACGAACAGACGGTTGTCCGCCGCAGTGCCGCCGACATAGCCTTCTCGACCGGGAAGAAGATCCTTTATCCGCTCCCACTGGTCATCGCGTAAACTATAGCGCCGCATCTCTCTGTCTCCTCCAAAAAACGGGAAAACAGTCAGCACACGCAGACACAAACTACAACCCTCACGTGCCACACTCAGAGCTTAACTGACGACACGCCGTAGGTCTCTCTCTGTGATTCCCTCTTTTGTGTGATGATTGGGGGGATGGCTCATGAAACAGTCTGGTTTTTTTGATGTTGAAGAGCGGCTTGCTCGGTTGAGTGGGCTTGGTGACCAACTTGAAGCATTTTCCCGGACTGTGGATTTTGAGGCGTTCCGCCCTGATCTGGAGCAGGCTCTGGCCTATTCAGACAGGAGCAAAGGCGGCCGTCCGCCGTTTGATCCGGTGCTGATGTTCAAAATCCTAGTCATCCAGACGCTGAACAATCTGTCCGACGACCGAACGGAGTATCTGATCAATGACCGTCTCTCTTTCATGCGCTTTCTTGGTCTGGGGCTTTCGGACCGCGTTCCGGATGCCAAAACGATCTGGTTATTTCGTGAGCGTCTGACCGAGGCAGGCGCCATCCAGCAGTTGTTCGAGCGCTTTGACGCCACCCTGCGTAACGCTGGGTATCTGCCGATGTCCGGCCAGATCCTGGATGCCACGCTGGTGGCAGCGCCAAAGCAGCGCAATACCAACGGGGAGAAAGAGGATCTTCGTGAAGGGCGGATCCCACAGGACTGGCAGGACAAGCCGGCAAAGCTGTCCCACAAGGACAGGCACGCCCGCTGGACGCTGAAGTTCACGAAGGCAAAGCGGCAGGAGGACGGGACGCTCCCGGCCACGGACCTCGCCATTCCGTTCTTTGGTTACAAATCACATGTTTCCATCGATCGAAAGTTTCGACTGATCCGGAAATGGAAGACGACGGATGCCGCTGCCAGTGATGGTGCCAGACTGCGCGAGGGCCTGCTGGATAAAACCAATACGGCCTCAACGGTCTGGGCCGACACCGCATATCGCTCGAAAGCCAATGAGGACTTCATGGAAAAGGAGGGCTTTGTCTCGAAGGTTCACAGGAAAAAGCCGCATCTCAAGCCTATGCCACGCCATATCCAACGGTCCAATGCAGGGAAGTCGGTGATCCGCTCGCGTGTCGAGCATGTCTTTGCCGATCAGAAATCACAGACAGGGCTGTTCGTCCGAACAGTGGGTATCACCCGGGCCACAATGAGGATCGGCCTGGCCAATATTGTCTACAACATGCGCCGCTTCCTCTTCCTCGAGAGGTTGAATGCGGGCACGTAGTCACCCCGGTGGCGATACTCCCCGGTCTGCTCAAATCGCAGAGCAAAAATCAGGATAAGGAACCTGAAATCACGCACAAGAGCACTCAGTCAAAGGTTTTTCGAACCCTCCATCTGGCCCGCTCGGTCAGCCACCCACTCGCCGTTATCGAGCAACTGGATTACGCTGGCGCGCATTTCCGTAGTTTGGACGACCCCATCGACACTACGACCCCGCAGGGTATGTTCTCGCTGCAGGTGCTCGGCGCCGTAGCTCAGCTCGAGCGAGCGCTCATTTCCGAACGCACCAAAGCCGGTCTGTGTGCAGCCCGAAGCTGTGGGCGCGTCGGCGGCAATCCGGGCCTGCGGACTCGCGATGCAAATGCCATCCGCAAAATCCGGCAAAGTCGCAACGCCGCGTATCTCGACGCTGTTCTTGCACGCCTCGACACTTGGCTACCGATCGTGCGGCGAATGCGCCCAAGTCACCCTTGGGGTGATGTCGTACGTGTCCTGAATCGTGGACACCCTAGGTGTTTGGTCCCGGGGTTTGATGGGTTGGATTGATGATGAATCTTTCTGGCTCTGAAGTCCATATTTTGCAGACGTATTCGTAAGGCGTGAGGCCACTCAGCGTCTTGAGCCTTCGCCCGAAATTATAAGCTGCCATGAAGTCGTTGAGGTGTGTCCTCAACTGCTCATGACTGTCGTAATGGAAGCGTTTGACGGTTGCCTCTTTGATTGTCCGGTTCATCCGTTCAACCTGACCATTGGTCCAGGGATGATTGGGTTTCGTCAGACGATGTTCGATCCCGTGGGCTTCGCAGATCATGTCGAAGCGCATGGGACGCGACCAGGCCGTATTGCGATTACGGGGTTGGTCAGCGAACTGGATCCCATTGTCGGTCAGGATGGTGTGGATCCGGTAAGGGATGATGCTCAGGAGATGTTCGAGGAATTCCCAGGCCGTCTTCCGATCAGCTTTCTCGACCAGTTGTGTGACAGCGAATTTGCTTGTCCGGTCAATGGCAACGAAGAGGTACAGCTTGCCTTCAGCGGTCTGGACTTCCGCTATGTCGAGATGAAAGAACCCGATCGGGTAGCGTTTGAAGCGCTGGCGTCTGGCTTTGTCCCCCTCTATGTCCGGCAGTCGTGAAATCCCGTGACGCTGAAGGCAGCGATGCAGGGCCGAGCGTGTCAGATAGGGAATGCTGACCTGCAGGGCATAAAGGCAGTCATCCAGCGGCAGCAACGTATGCCGGCGAAAGGCCACGATCATCGCTTCGTCCGTCTCGGACAGGACCGTTGAGCGCGGCTCTTTAGGACCTGTCTTCTGATCTTCGACACTCTGTCGCTTCCGCCATTTAGCCACTGTCTTCGGGTTGATCCCGAACTCCTCGCTCAGCGCCGCGAGCGAAGCCTGCGATCGCTGTATTGCTGCTCGCACGGCGTGCGTGGTCGTGGCGCTCCCATGACGTATCTGTCCCATAATGCTTCCTTCCACTCTCGTGAAAATATCACACCATCAAACCCCGGGATTAAACACCTAACTCAATACACGTCTTCAAAGACTGATTTTGACGGCACCACTTATCCCAAGCCCTATACAGGTGGAAAGTGGAAAATCCTGATGGTAATCCCCCCATAAAAAGAGTGGCTTTTGGATGAGAATTTTCTCAGCGTAAGAAATGAGGAGATTCTGATGAAGAGTGATCGCTTTACTGACGCGCAGATTATGGGTGTGATCCGCCAGGCTGAGGGCGGCGTCCCGGTTCCTGATCTGTGTCGGGAGCATGGGATCAGCAACGCCACATTTTACCGGTGGCGGGCGAAATATGGCGGCATGGATGCTTTGATGATCAGTCAGATGAAGGCTTTGGAAGAGGAGAACCGTCGGCTGAAGCGCATGTATGCGGATCTGAGCATGCAGACGGATATCCTGAAGGAAGCCCTGGGAAAAAAATGAAGCGGCCAGCCCAGCGCCGGGAACTGGCCGCACAGGCTGTGGCGCATCATGGGGTCAGCATTGCGCTGGCCTGCCGGATTTTTGGGATATCGGAGACCTGCTTTCGCTATCGTCCACGACTGGCGGCGGAGAACGACAGGATTGCCGATCTTCTGGTAGGACTGACCCAGGTTCACAGGAGATGGGGATTTGGCCTGTGTTTCCTGTATCTGCGCAATGTGCAGGGACGTGTCTGGAATCATAAGCGGGTTTATCGGATCTATCGGGAACTGGAGTTCAACCTGCGGATTAAACCCCGCAGGCGTCTGGTTCGCGAAAAGCCTGAAAAGCTGTCGGTTCCGGCCCTTCCCAACAGGGTCTGGTCCATGGATTTCATGGCGGACAGGCTGATGGATGGACGTGCTTTTCGGCTCCTGAACATTCTGGATGATTTCAATCGTGAAGGACTGGCGATTGAGGCTGATTTTTCCCTGCCGGCCTGTCGGGTTGTCCGCTGTCTGGAGCAGGTTATGGAGTGGCGTGGCAGGCCAGAGGCTATCCGAATGGACAATGGCCCTGAATATGTCAGTCATACGTTGGTTTCATGGGCCGAAAAGCAGGGGATTACCCTGATCTATACACAACCGGGCAATCCGCAGCAGAACGCCTATATTGAACGCTACAACAGGACTGTCCGGCAGGAATGGCTGGAGCAGCATCTGTTTGAAAGCATCCAGGACGTACAGGAGGTCGCAACACAGGGCAGTTCACCTTCGGCGCGGACGCAGTGCTCGGCTTTTGAGGACAGGCAATTGTTAACGCAGCAACTCACATCTCGAAAGAGTTGGACTTGTAACGGTTTTGTGCCGGTCATCTGAGCGTTTTAAGCTTGTATCAGGAGACCGACGAAACCATGAAACATACGGAAGATTTCAAGCGCGAGGCCGTGAGGATTGCGTTGAGCAGTGGACTGTCACGCACGCGGGTTGCGACCGATCTGGGCATTGGCAAATCTACGCTGGCGAAATGGATAGTGGATTACCGTCCGGACGAGCCGGGATCGGGACAGCAGGCTGATCTGGCCCGCGAGAATGAACGTCTTCGCCTGGAGAACCGAATTCTGCGGGAGGAGAGGGAAATTCTAAAAAAAGCTACCCAGTTCTTCGCGAGCCAAAAGCTATGAGGTTCGCTTTCATCCATGGACATCGGCATGAATGGTCAATCGAGAGGCTGTGCCAAGTCCTGCGGGTCTCGGCGCGGGGTTACCGGGCCTGGACGTCCCGACCGGTCTGTCAGCACCAGCGCACCGATCTGAAAATGCTGGCGCATATTCGTGAACATTATGCCCTGAGCAACGGCTCCTACGGACGGCCGCGCATGACCATGGAACTGAGGGAAGCGGGGCTTGATGTTGGGGAACGTCGTGTTGGTCGTCTCATGAAGGACAACGGGATCCGGCCCGTACGCACCCGTCGCCACAAGGTCACGACCGACAGCCAGCACCAGTCTGGCATTGTGGCCAACCTTCTGGACGGCGACTTCCTTGCTGAAGGCCCCAACCAGAAATGGGCAGGCGATATCAGCTATATCTGGACTGCCGAGGGCTGGCTCTACCTAGCTGTCGTCATCGATCTGTTCAGTCGTCGTGTAATCGGGTGGGCTGCAAGCGGCCGGATGAAAAAGGATCTGGCCATCCGTGCCTTGGATATGGCGGTGCGGCTGCGTAACCCGGTGCCCGGCTGCATTTTCCACTCCGATCGTGGCAGCCAATACTGTTCTCATGATTTCCGGAAAAAGCTGCAGGCCCATGGAATGCTGGCTTCAATGTCCGGAAAAGGAAACTGTTTTGACAACGCCGCTGTCGAAACGTTTTTCAAAAGCCTGAAGGCAGAATGGCTCTGGAGGCAAAACTGGCCAACCCGTCGTCAGGCGGCTGCTGCCATCTTCCAGTATATCAATGGTTTCTACAATCCACGTCGACGCCATTCATATCTGGGTGGCATCAGCCCTCTCGCTTTCGAAGCAAGAGTGGCATAATCACTTCTGACCGGCACAAAACCGTTACAAGTCCAAGTGTGCGGAACACGCGGTTTGACCAATCAACATTACAGGAGATGAGATAGTGTCTTTAACAGCATCGGCCTCCGTTCAGGTCGGAAAGGGGGCAGCGGGACATGATGCTCGTCCAGCCGGCTTTGCCGCAATATTAGGCGCGCTCGGGGTCGTGTTTGGCGACATCGGCACCAGCCCGCTTTATGCGTTGCGCACGACTGCACAGGTCGTATCGGATCATGGAACCATCGCCGCGAGCGAGGTGTTGGGGGTCGAAAGCCTCCTATTCTGGACGCTGATGCTGATTGTGACGGTAAAATATGTCATTCTTGTTATGCGCGCAGACTATAATGGCGAGGGCGGCATTATCGCCCTGATGTCTCTGGCGCAGCAGACCGCGAAGCGTAGATCCGTCAAGCTTCTTCTTGGCATGACCGGTGTCATAGGAGCCTGCCTGTTCTTTGGCGATGGTATCATCTCACCAGCAGTCTCGGTCATCTCGGCAATCGAGGGCATTGAGGTTTCCTTTCCAGCCGCGAGCCATCTTGTGGTTCCGTTATCGATTGTCGTTTTGATCGGACTGTTCTCGATCCAGTTTCATGGCACGGGCAGGATTGGCATCATCTTTGGTCCGGTGATGGTGGTCTGGTTTCTGATGATCGGGATTTTGGGTGTTCTTGCGATCATTCATCATCCCGGCATTCTGCTCGCACTTTCTCCCATCTATGCAATCATGTTCATCGCCCAACATGGTTATCTGTCGTTCCTGGCCCTTGGTTCCGTAGTCCTGGCCGTGACCGGTGCCGAAGCCCTTTATGCCGATATGAGCCATTTTGGGCGCAGGCCAATTCGTGAAGCATGGTTATTTTTTGTCCTTCCCTGTCTGGCACTCAATTATTTCGGTCAGGGGGCATTGCTGATCTCTGATCCGGCAACGATCTCCAATCCGTTCTTTCTGCTGGGACCGCAATGGCTCCAGGTCCCCATGATCATCATATCGACAATTGCAACTGTCATCGCCAGCCAGGCGTGCATATCCGGTGGGTTCTCCTTGTGCCGGCAATTGATCCAACTCGGTTATGTGCCACGCATGCGAATCATACATACAAACCCCACGGAAGAGAGCCAGATATACCTGCCCGGTCTCAACCATTCGCTCATGGTGGGCGCGTTGCTTCTGGTCATCGCGTTCCGTAGTTCCGAAGCTCTGGCGTCTGCCTATGGCATCGCCGTGACCGGCACATTCCTTTGCACCTGCATTCTGGCGGCAGTTGTTTATCGGGATCGGTACAAATGGTCTCCCTGGGCGACCATCGCCGTGTTTGGCGGTTTTTTTATCATAGACGGAATTTTCTTCGCCTCGAACACATTGAAAATCATTGAGGGCGGATGGGTACCAGTCCTGCTTGCAGCGGTGCTTATCCTGATGATGTTCACGTGGAAAAAAGGACGAAGTCTCGTTCTTGCGCGGCAACAGCATGACGCTGTGCCCGTAGCGGCATTCATGGCACGCCTCCCTCATTCCCGAAGCATCATCCGCGTGCCAGGGACAGGCGTGTTCATGACCGCAAATCCTGAATTTATTCCTACATCTCTTCTTCAGAATCTCAAGCACAACAAGGTACTGCATGAGCATGTCATTCTTCTGACGGTAAAAAATCTCGATCTTCCGCAGGTGATGACTGATCAGCGCGCGGAAGTCGCGGAGGTCGCGCCGAATATTTATCGCGTCACTCTTCGTTACGGCTTCATGGAAATGCCCAACCTGCCGCCCGCGCTGGCGCAACTACAATTTGAGAGTACCGGTTTCGACGTTTCGCAGGCTTCCTACTTCGTCTCTCGCGAATTGCTTGTTCGTTCGCAGCCGTCCCATATCTCGCGTTGGCGCATGGCGCTCTTTCTTCTTATGACAAAAAACGCAACGCCTATTACCGACTTCCTGCGCATTCCACTCGATCGAGTTGTCGAACTTGGCGTCCGTATCGGGATCTGATGACCATCGCGCCGTACGAAGCGGCGTGGTATACCGACAAAAATAAGGTGCATGAAAAAATAGTATAAAATTAAAGCGAAGTTTGACCTGTTCGAACAATGTGTGATGACGATGTTGATTTTCACTGAGAACTGACCCGGGTTTTTCATCAGGAATTGACCCAGCCAGATGCTATTTCAGGCACAGTCGGGCGGGCGGTCAAGAAGAGGATCTGTCCTTTCTGTTTTTTGACGCGGCGGTGCTGGCGCGGAACCTGTAGCTGTCATTTCCTGTCTCGAGGATATGACAGTGATGGGTCAGCCGATCGAGGAGCGTCGTTGTCATCTTCGGGTCACCAAAGACGTCTCCCCATTCACTGAAGCTCAGATTGGTTGTGATGATGACACTGGTGCGCTCGTAGAGGCGGCTGAGCAGATGGAACAGCAGGGCGCCCCCAGACGCACTGAAGGGGAGATAACCGAGTTCATCAAGGATCACGAGATCCAGGCGGAGCAGCCTGTCGGCAATCTGCCCGGCCCGGTTGGCGGTCTTTTCCTGTTCGAGCGCATTGACCAGGTCGACCGTTGACCAGAAGCGCGCCTTCTTGCGGTGATGGGTGATCGCCTGGATGGCCAGCGCGGTCGCCAGGTGGGTTTTCCCGGTTCCCGGACCGCCGATCAGCACGACATTTTCAGCACGCTCGATGAAGTCCCCGCTATGGAGCTGGCGGATCATGGGCTCGTTGACCTGCGTATCGGCAAAGGAGAACCCGGACAGGTCCTTGTAGGCGGGGAACCGGGCGGTCTTTGTCTGGTAGGCGATGGAGCGCACTTCGCGTTCGGCCAGTTCCGCCTTCAGGAGTTGTGAGAGGATGGGGATGGCCGCCTCGAAGGCAGGTGCCCCCTGCTCGATGAGGTCGGCCGTGGCCTGGGACATGCCATACATCCGCAATCCACGGAGCATGACCACAAGTGAAGCAGCCGCAGGATCATGATGCATGGCGGCTGTCCCTTCGCAGGATGTCATACCGCCCTGTATCGGCGCACGGTTCGTGTTCGAGCACCAGGGCCTGTGGGGCATCGAGCCGGGGAACCACGGTTCTCTTGGCATCGATCAGGCGATGAAGCGTATTGAGAACATGGGTCTTGGTCGCCACGCCGTCTTCAAGTGCCAGTTCAACCGCGCAGAGGACAGCCTGCTCATCATGCTGCAGCACAAGGGCCAGGATTTCAGCCATTTCCCGGTCGCCTCCAGGCCGCCTGAGCAGTTGATCCTGCAGGGTCCGGAAGGCGGCTGGCAATTCGGTAAACGGTGCGCCATTGCGTAGGGCGCCCGGTTTGCGCTGGATGACCGCCAGATAATGCCGCCAGTCATACACCGTGCGGCCTGGCACACCATGCGAACGCGTGATGATCCGGTCATGCACGCACAGAACCTGCCCTTCGGCGATAATGCGCAGCCTGTCGGGATAAACCCGCAGGCTGACCGGACGATTGGCAAAGGAGGCCGGCACGCTGTAGCGGTTGCCATCGAACTGGATCAGGCAGGTTGGTGAGACGCGCTTGGTCTGTTCGACAAACCCGTCAAAGGGACGCCCCGGCACCATGAGGTGAGGACGCTCGCTAGCATGGACCTCGGCGATGCTCCGGGCCAGTTCGATATGCTGCAGCCGTTCCCAGCAGTCCAGGCAGCGGGCTTCCAGCCAGGCATTCAGCGCCCCCAGATCAGGAAAGGCAGGCAGATCCTGCCAGATCTGGCGCCGGGCATCCTGCACGGTCTTCTCGATCTGCCCTTTCTCCCATCCGGCTGCCGGATTGCAGAAGGTCGTCTCGAACAGGTAATGGCTGGCCAGGGCCATGAAGCGCAGATTGACCTGACGTGCCTTGCCAGAGCCAATCCGGTCCACAGCGGTCTTCATGTTATCAAAAATACCCCGCCGTGGCACGCCACCGAGCACGCGGAAGGCCTCGGTCAGCGCATCAAAAAGCATCTCGTGGGTCTGCAGGGGATAGGCCCTGAGTATGAAGGCCCGGCTGAAGGACAGTTTGGTGTGGGCAACCTGCAGCTTGACGCGACGGCCGGCAATGACCGCCCAGTCCTCGCCCCAGTCGAACTGGAACGCTTCCCCGGGCTGGAAGCACAGGGGCACAATGAATTGCCCCGGGTTTTGTGGAGACAGAACGACCCGAGAGGTAAGAAGGATTCATGAGCACCAAATCGAAGCGTTTTCCGCCTGAGTTTCGTGACCGTGCAGCCCGCATGGTTCTGGAGGAAGAGAAGAACCATCCTTCGCGGTGGTCTGCAGTGATGATGATAGCGCCAAAGCTGGATATTCATCCTGACACGCTGTCAAAATGGACCCGTCTGCATGAACGTGCCAATGCGCCTGCGGTGAGTGACCTGCCTGATCGAGAGAAGATCAGGCAACTGGAGCGAGAGAACCGCGAATTGCGGCAGGCCAATGAAATCCTGCGTAAGGCGTCGGCATATTTTGCCCAGGCGGAGCTCGACCGCATCTTCAAGCCATGACACGCTTCATTGAGGAGCACCGGCAGACATATGGTGTCGGGTCAATCTGCAGGGTTCTGTCGATTGCACCATCTGCCTATTATGCAACTGTTGCCAGACAGAAAAATCCGTGTGTGCGCAGCCAGAAAGACAAAGAACTGTGCGATGACATCCGTAGAGTGTGGAATAATAATTTCTGCGTCTATGGAGCGCGCAAGGTCTGGCATCAGCTCAGACGTGAAGGTCTGGATGTCGCCCGCTGCACGGTAGAGCGGCTGATGCGCCGGATGGGGCTGAAAGGCGTCATTCGTGGCAAGGGGGTCAGAACCACACGGCCTGATCCGCAACGTCCGTGTCCGCAGGATCTGGTGCAGCGCCAGTTTCATGCTCCTGCCCCCAACAGACTCTGGGTTTCGGATTTTACTTACGTTTCCACATGGCAGGGCTTTGTTTATGTGGCCTTCATCATTGATGTATTCGCACGGGTTATTGTGGGTTGGCGCGTCTCCTCAACGGCTCATACCGACTTCGTGCTGGATGCTCTCGAGCAGGCTCTGTGCCAGAGGCGACCTGAGGGAAAAGTGACCCACCATTCCGACCGCGGCTGTCAATATGTGTCCATTCGTTACACGCAAAGACTGGCTGAAGCGGGGCTCGTTGCTTCTGTCGGCAGTGTTGGGGATTCCTATGATAACGCCTTGGCAGAGACCATTAACGGACTTTACAAAACCGAACTCATCTATCGGCAGGGGCCATGGAAAAACAGGGAAGCTGTTGAACTGGCAACACTTAAATGGGTCGACTGGTTCAATAATCGGCGGCTCCTGTCCTCCATTGGAAACATCCCGCCAGCAGAAGCTGAGGCACGCTTTTATGCACAACAGAAATCACATGCATTAGCCGCTTAAATCAGATAAAAAACGTCTCCACAAAACCCGGGGCAATTCAGGATGACCAGAATTTTGAACATCAGCACCGGATCAAACGGCGGACGTCCGCCTTTACTTCCGTCCGAATAGGCTAGAGCCAGCTCCAGATCAGGGCGGAACACTTCAAAATCCACAGTCCGGGAAAAGGCCTCCAGCTGATCGCCAAGCCCGCTCAGCCGAGCAAGGCGCTCTTCAACATCAAAGAAACCAGGCTGCTTCATCTTCCACCATCCCCAATCAACGCCGAAGAAATGGAATCACACAGAACAGCTCGGAGCCAAAGGGTTTTTCGAACCCTCCAGGTTATGGCGCTGATTGCACAGCGCAGCACAGTGAACGTCAAGGGGCAGTAACCTGCACAGATACATGCACTGGTAGAAAAATGCTGGGGTTGAGGCGGTTCGGAACAATCGGACACAAAATGAGTTTCAGGCATCCATTCTTATATAATCTATTTGCTACCTATTATTTTGCTTAACGTATGGCATGGGAAAGGAGGGAATATAAAAAATAGAAGACCGGTCTATTTTTTATATGGACAGGCAATGTATTCGTCCATATATAAGCTCCTATGAAGATTGCAGAGAAACATCACGCTGCTCGGCAGCACATCCTGAAAGCGGCTAAACCGCTTATCGGCCAGCGTGGTTTTTCGGCTGTTGGTCTGACACAAATATTGGATGTTGCGGGAGTTCCCAAGGGCTCTTTCTACCATTACTTCGAATCAAAAGAAGTATTTGGGGAAGAGCTTCTTAGAACTTATATTGAAGATTATCTGGTAAAAATGGATGATCTTTTTGAAAATGCAGATGGTAATGCAGCCGAAAAAATAGCGCGTTACTGTCAGTTCTGGCGCGATACGCATCTTAGTAAGCAGATTGGGAATAAATGCCTGATTGTTAAACTTGCAGCGGAAGTCTGCGACCTTTCGGAACGGATGCGGGCCATTCTGGAAGGTGGCACCAAGAGTGTTATTGACCGGCTTAGCGCACTTATCACGGCGGGGCAGGGAGAAGGCTCAATAGGCAACCGGCAGGAGCCGGAAATGCTTGCGGCCTCACTTTACCAGCTCTGGCTGGGTTCGACCCTGATAGTGAAAATTACACACAGTTCTCAGCCGTTTGACCAAGCATGGCAGGCAACCAAACGGCTTCTGGAAATCTAGAAAGCAGGGAAAGCGCACAGCGTTTTACTTTGCGCAATAAATAGACGACCGGTCTACTATAAAGATCGATCTTAATAAGGTGTCTCAATGCAGAACTTTGAATTCTATAACCCTACACGCATCCTGTTTGGCAAAGGCATGATAGCTCGGCTTGATGAACAGCTATCGCCCGAAGCCCGCGTGCTTGTGCTTTATGGTGGTGCAAGTGCCGAACGTAGTGGCACGTTGGCTGAAGTTCGGGCAGCGCTGGGGAACCGCACTTTCCGTGAGTTTGGCGGTATTGAAGCCAACCCTACATATGAAACCCTTATGAAGGCCGTGGCTCTGGTGCGGGAGGAAAAGCTCGACTTCCTTTTGGCTGTTGGTGGCGGCTCTGTCATGGATGGCACCAAGTTTGTCGCGGCTGCTGTGCCGTATGAAGGCGAGCCGTGGGATATTCTTGTCAGCAAGGGTAAAGCCGCAACAAAAGCGCTTCCGCTGGGCACGGTTGTCACCTTGCCTGCCACGGGTTCAGAAATGAACTGCCTAAGCGTTATTTCTCGCCAGTCTACGGGTGACAAGTTGTTGTTCTCCAACCCGTTGGTCTATCCGCGTTTTTCTGTGCTGGACCCCATGCGCACCATGAGTTTGCCCATGAAGCAGGTGATTAATGGGGTGGTGGATTCCTTTGTCCATGTGATGGAACAGTACATGACCTATCCGGTCGATGGCATGGCGCAAGATCGCTTCTCAGAAGGGCTGCTGTCCAGCCTGGTTGAGATCGGGCCGCGTATTGTCGCGACACCAGATGATTATGATCTGCGCTCCAACCTCATGTGGGTTGCAACGCTTGCCCTGAATGGCTTGATCGGCGCGGGTGTGCCCCATGATTGGAGCACGCACATGATTGGTCATGAAATTACGGCAAAATACCACATTGATCATGCCCGCACGTTGGCCATCGTATTCCCTGCGTTAATCAAGGTTCGTCGTGCCGAAAAGCGCGCCAAGTTGCTGCAATATGCAACGCGGGTATGGAACCTGACCGATGGTACGGAAGATCAGCGGATTGATGTTGCCATTCGTAAAACTGAGGAATTTTTCGAAGGTTTGGGCGTACCAACCCGTCTGTCTGCCTATGAGATTGGTGCTGAAGGCATCAACGATCTGGTTGGTCAGCTTGAAGATCATGGCATGACGCATCTGGGTGAAAACGGTGATGTTACTCTAGATGTAAGCCGCAAAATTCTGGAAGCCGCTGCCTGACCTGAAGTGTCGCTATCGCCGGGGTGAAGGGGAACAGCCCGTTATCCCGGCAACCAATAAATTAATGAGAAACGAGACTTAAAAATGGCTTACGCCACAACCAATCCTTATACTAACGAAGTTGTTGCAACTTTCCCAGAGGCTACTGATGCGGAAGTTCAGACCGCATTGGCCGAGGCGCATGCTGCTTTCGAAGCTTGGCGCGATACATCCTTTGCAGAGCGAGCAAAGGTAATGAATGCCGCTGCTGCCATTCTGCGTCGTGATGTTGATAAGTATGCCCGTTTGGGCACGCTGGAAATGGGCAAGCTGTTTGAAGAATCTAAAGCAGAAATTATTCTTTCTGCTGAAATTTTTGAATACTATGCAAAACATGCAGAAGCACTTCTGAAGCCGGAATTGTTGCCTGTAGCAGACCCGGCAGAAGGCAAAGCCATGCTGGTGCATGAGCCGCTTGGTATCGTGCTGGCAATTGAGCCGTGGAACTTCCCCTTCTATCAGGTCGTGCGTATTATTGCGCCGCAGCTTTCCGCTGGTAACGCCGTGCTGCTCAAGCATGCTTCCAACCTGCCGCAGTGCGCTGCTGCCTTTGATACACTTATGGCAGAAGCCGGGCTGCCCAAAGGGTTGTTCCGCAACCTGTATGCAGCACGCCCGCACACAGCCATGATTTTGAATGACCCTCGCGTATGCGGTATCGCACTCACGGGGTCAGAAGGCGCAGGCACGGTTATTGCTGGTATTGCTGGCAAGGCACTGAAGAAGGCCACCATGGAACTCGGTGGAGCAGATGCTTTCATTGTGCTTGATGATGCTGACGTTGAAAAAGCAGCGCGTTGGGCGGTCATCGGTCGCCACTGGAATGCTGGCCAAGTTTGTGTTTCTGCAAAGCGCCTGATTGTAGCTGATGCTATTTATGATCAGTTCGTTGCTCTTTACAAAGAAGGTGTCGCAGCTCTCAAAGCAGGTGACCCGATGGACCCCAAAACCACGCTGGCTCCGTTGTCATCTCAGGCTGCTGCTGATGACTTGCGCGATCAGGTCACGCGGGCGATGGATCTTGGTGCCAAAGTTGAGGTAATTGGGGCGCCAGTTCCCGAACAGGGTGCTTTCTTCCAGCCGTTGCTTATGTCCAATCTGGATCAGAAAAACCCTGCACGCCATTGGGAATTTTTTGGACCTGTTACCCAGATCTACCGCGCGAAGGATGAGGCCGACGCCATCCGCATTGCCAATGATTCGCCCTACGGTCTAGGCGGCAGCGTATTCACAAAGGATGAAGCCCGAGGCACCCGTGTAGCACGGGCCATCCGCACCGGTATGGTGGTGATTAACCATCCACTATCGCCCAAGGCAGACCTACCTTTTGGTGGGATTAAAAACTCAGGCTATGGCCGTGAATTGATTGGCCTCGGCATTAAGGAGTTCATCAACCACAAGCTCATCAATGTAGTGGATATCGACGCAGCGTTCTGATTTGTATGATTGGAAGTGGCCAACATTTCTGGATGATTTTCCAAAGATGATGCCTGCACCGTATAGTGTGAAAGCCGCATAGGCCGTAACAGACAACCTAAAAAGGGGCTTCCATTGTGGAGGTCCCTTTTTTGTATGGGGTTTGGTTGCGCTAAAATGGGATTACGGACTTCATCTCTTACGCAACATGTCGGCTTTATTCAGAGGCAGGCTGATGACGATTGCCATCATGATTTGTGATGAACATTAGGTGTTTGGTCCCGGGGTTTGATGGGTTGGATTGATGATGAATCTTTCTGGCTCTGAAGTCCATATTTTGCAGAGGTATTCGTAAGGCGTGAGGCCACTCAGCGTCTTGAGCCTTCGCCCGAAATTATAAGCTGCCATGAAGTCGTTGAGGTGTGTCCTCAACTGCTCATGACTGTCGTAATGGAAGCGTTTGACGGTTGCCTCTTTGATTGTCCGGTTCATCCGTTCAACCTGACCATTGGTCCAGGGATGATTGGGTTTCGTCAGACGATGTTCGATCCCGTGGGCTTCGCAGATCATGTCGAAGCGCATGGGACGCGACCAGGCCGTATTGCGATTACGGGGTTGGTCAGCGAACTGGATCCCATTGTCGGTCAGGATGGTGTGGATCCGGTAAGGGATGATGCTCAGGAGATGTTCGAGGAATTCCCAGGCCGTCTTCCGATCAGCTTTCTCGACCAGTTGTGTGACAGCGAATTTGCTTGTCCGGTCAATGGCAACGAAGAGGTACAGCTTGCCTTCAGCGGTCTGGACTTCCGCTATGTCGAGATGAAAGAACCCGATCGGGTAGCGTTTGAAGCGCTGGCGTTTGGCTTTGTCCCCCTCTATGTCCGGCAGTCGTGAAATCCCGTGACGCTGAAGGCAGCGATGCAGGGCCGAGCGTGTCAGATAGGGAATGCTGACCTGCAGGGCATAAAGGCAGTCATCCAGCGGCAGCAACGTATGCCGGCGAAAGGCCACGATCATCGCTTCGTCCGTCTCGGACAGGACCGTTGAGCGCGGCTCTTTAGGACCTGTCTTCTGATCTTCGACACTCTGTCGCTTCCGCCATTTAGCCACTGTCTTCGGGTTGATCCCGAACTCCTCGCTCAGCGCCGCGAGCGAAGCCTGCGATCGCTGTATTGCTGCTCGCACGGCGTGCGTGGTCGTGGCGCTCCCATGACGTATCTGTCCCATAATGCTTCCTTCCACTCTCGTGAAAATATCACACCATCAAACCCCGGGACTAAACACCTAACTGACGACACGCCGTAGGTAGCTTTTCCAGATGTACGAAAATTCCGGTAACTGGCGGTTCTGAGGACGAAGCAGCCGTGAAAAGCCGTTTAGGTGAATGTCCGATGCCGTGGTTACGGATCTCAATAACCGACCTTCTGCATTCCCCCCCGATCTGCCTGTCTGCTCAGCGATACAGGAGCAGACAGGCAGCAGTCGCCTACATGTCAGACATAGAAAAGAGCCAAACAATGCTCCGAAAGCGGACGTTATCTCTAGAATTAAAATGCTGAGATCTCCGAGTTAACTCGTTATTTTATTATTGCCACGAACGAGCCAATAGACGATCCCCAAGGCCAGGATTGCCGCCGAGAGTGCCAGAACCTCCATGACGTCGAGGCCGCTGAGATCCAGGACAATAAATTTGCGAACGGTCGCCATCATACCGATGAGAAGGACGGACCGCATTCTGACCATGCTGTGCGAGGGTGTGTCGGGCGAGACAAGAATAGAGTGTTTGAATTCCAGTGCAATCAGGACTGTAAAAAACAGACCAAAAAGGCTCTGTAGAACCACAGGATTGGTCGGGGAAAGGGTTGCTGTTCGGAGCATTTCAAAAACGGCGTATAGCACATGTATGAGACCAAGGGCCGCGACGACCATGATGCAGAGCGTAAGAACCAGCATAGCGATCTCTTCAAAAAGATCGAAAATAGAAGAAATCTTCTCAAATCCTGGTATGTTTTTAATCATAGCCTTTGCCGTCCTTTTTAGCCTATGTCTGCGTAGTTAGAAACCTAATACCGCATCAGCTCCGAAAGTGAACTGACCAACATTTCTAAGGTCATTAAATGGCCTCGTTCCGTTCAATGAGCGATCAAACCGGACTTCAGGACGGATCTCGAACAACTTGACGGAATGACCGAGCACGGGACGCCAGGTAGCACCCAGTGTCAGGGCACCGTACGTCGTCGGCGGTGCTGATTGCGTGACGGTGGGTTTACCGAGCGTCGCTTGCATGTAGGCATTATTTGCGATGAAGGATGTTACAAACAGACCGGTATCATCACGATAGATCTCGCCGCGGTAATTTAGAAGAAGTGTGGGAGTTAATTGATAGGAAAGGTAGCTTACGAAGCTGTAGGTGTTGGCATGAAGCCCTTCATCGTGCAGGAAGTTCAGCTCACCGGTGAAGGTCAGTCGGTCTGAAATCTTGTAACTTCCGCTAAGATCATTCCAGTAACGTTGAGCCGAGTTTGCACGCTGTCCGAGGGACCGGGTAGAGTTTTCAGGACCGACGCGACCGAGGTATGTCAGAGACAGTTTGCCATTTGCCAGACTGGACGCTGTCAGACCGAAATATCCCGCAGCAGTATGATTGTTGTCACCTCCCCCGAACGAGACCTGATTGCCCGTGTCCACTCCGAATAATGCGTCGATATGGTCGGTCAGGTGCCATTGAAACATTGCGCCCACATGCTCGAACGGCGTGGAATACTCAGTCGTATAGGACAGGGTATAGAAAGGACGGAGTGAGGGGTCGAGGGATTCCACGCCCATAGGGGAGGCCAGTATGCCAGCCTGCATGTCCAGACCATGGCGGGTTAACCAAGGCAGGTGAACGTCGAGATGGGCCTGAGGCACAATGAACTGGTAACGACTGGTCATTAACCGGTCTGTGATGCCTGCAATATTAAAGTACCGCCCGTCGGCACCGTAGAGCCCCCGGACCATGAAGCCCACGTCGTAAGACGATGCTGTCGTATCGACTGCACGCGCAGCCGTCAGCGTCAGCTGGTCGAGTTGCGCCTGATTGGCCCTGTCACCGAAGAACTGTCCGAAATTAATCCCATTTGCAGGGCGAGAAACGTTTGCGTTTATTCCTCCCTCGATCTGCCCTGCAAGGGTGATGTCATCGAGCCACTCCGTGGCAGGCTTCGCGATCGCATCGTTCATGTCCAGAAGAACCATCGTAATGGCTGCTGTCAGGAAAAAACCTACATTTCCAGATCGGGGCGTCCATTTCAGGAATGCAGATTTGTCCAGATAAACTCTTGTCATCATTGTCGTGCTCTCGCCGGAAAGAAACGCCGCATAAAACGGATCTGACATCAGAAGTCCGGTCGAGCGACATTTCGGAGCTAGTCTCCGAAGACAGGGCGCGACAAGTCGGGAAAGGGATAGAACCAGCGTTTTAGGGCAAATTCCTATGACTTTCCTATAAAGATCGTAGACTTCTTATCTGTCATTCCTATGCGGTCCAGCTGGATATTTAGAGATGCACACAAGGAGCATTCTCGCATGCTGGATATTCTGTATCTCACACTTGGGGTGTTCGGCTTCGGCGTCTGCGTCGCCTACATCTCCATTTGCACGAGGGTCTGATCATGACCTTTGAACTCATCATGGCCAGCGTCGTCACGCTCGGCCTCCTAGGCTACATGACGGCGGTTCTCCTGCGTCCGGAGAAATTCTGACAATGTCATTTTATGGCTGGGTCGCCATCATGGCCTTCCTCATCTGCGTTATTGCGATGACGAGACCGCTTGGTGGTTTCCTCAAACGTGTTCTCGAAGGAGAACAGCATGTTCTCGGGCGGATCTTCGGTCCGGTCGAGCGCGGCATCTATCGCATTGCGGGCATTCACAAGGATCGGGAACAATCCTGGTCGCAATATGCGATCGCGGTCATCGTCTTCAAGGTTATTTGCTTTATTGCAGTTTACACGCTTTTGCGTGTTCAGGGCGTCTTGCCGCTCAATCCAAATGGCATGGGCGGCGTTGCGCCCGATCTTGCCTATAATACCGCCATAAGTTTCCTGACAAATACAAACTGGCAGAGCTATGGCGGCGAAACGACCATGAGTCATCTCACCCAGATGCTTGGGTTGACGGTCCAGAATTTCGTCTCGGCGGCGGCGGGTATTGCGATCGCCGCAGCGGTCATTCGTGGATTTGCGCGTCGTAGTGCAACGTCAATTGGCAATTTCTGGGCTGATCTCGTACGGACGACGCTCTATGTCCTGCTACCGATTTGTGTCGTCTTAGCGTTGTTTTTCGTGCTTGAAGGCGTGCCTCAGACTCTTCTGGGTTCTGTCACTGTCTCCACATTGGAAGGTGCGCGTCAAACGATAGCCTTTGGTCCTGTAGCATCTCAGGAAGCAATCAAAATGCTCGGGACTAATGGGGGCGGTTTCTTCAACGTAAACTCTGCCCATCCGTTTGAAAATCCGAATGCATTAACCAATTTCGTGCAAATGCTCGCCATTTTCGCTTTGGGTGCCGGACTGACCAATATGTTCGGGCGCATGGTCGGCAGAGAGCGGCAAGGATGGGCGATCTTCTCCGCTATGGCCTTGCTTTTTCTTATTGGTACAGGAGTTGCCTACTGGTCGGAAGCCCACGCCAATCCTTTGATCACTGCGCTCGGCGCCGATCCATCTGCGGGAAATATGGAGGGCAAGGAAACGCGCTTTGGGATTATTGGCTCCGCATTGTTTGCGACTGTCACGACAGACGCATCTTGCGGTGCTGTCAACTCAATGCATGAAAGTTTCTTGCCCTTAGGCGGTATGGTGCCGTTACTCAACATAATGCTTGGGGAAATTATATTCGGCGGCGTCGGATCGGGTCTTTATGGCTTCCTGCTGTTTGCCATCATTGCCGTTTTCATGGCGGGCTTGATGGTCGGACGCACACCGGAATATCTCGGAAAAAAAATTGAGGCGCGTGAGATTAAAATGACGATGTTGGCAGTTCTTTGCCTGCCGCTCGTTATGCTGGGTTTCACCGCGCTTGCTGTTGTCGTGTCACCCGGGTTATCGGCTTTATCTGCGAGCGGGCCTCATGGTTTTACTGAAGCACTTTATGCATATACTTCTGCGGCAGGGAACAATGGTAGCGCTTTTGGTGGGCTGACCGCGAACACGTTCTGGAACGTGACGCTCGGTATTGGCATGATGGCAGGCCGTTTCTTCGTCATCATTCCGGTACTGGCCATCGCAGGGGCGATGGCAGCTAAGAAAACAGCCACTCCCACGCCTGGCACATTCCCTACCGATACGGGTCTCTTCATCGCCCTCGTGACAGGCGTGATCCTTATCGTGGGTGGACTCACCTTCCTTCCTGCACTCGCTCTCGGGCCGATCGTCGAGCATCTTGCGATGCTGGGCGGCACCCTGTTTTAAGAGGCGCATCGTTCATGGCACTCCATTTACCTCATTCCGAAGCCCCTCATGGAGGGCGGCATTCGGAACATCGCAGTCAGAGCAGTCTGATGCAGGCGTCGCTTTTGCTGCCTGCGATCAGGGAGAGCTTCCGCAAGCTCGATCCGCGCATCATGTGGCGCAACCCGGTCATGTTTGTCGTGGAGGTCGTGACCATTCTGACGACCGTCCTGCTCATACGCGACATAGTCGCCGGGGGAACACATCTTGGCTTTGCGATCCAGATCAATCTCTGGCTCTGGTTTACACTCCTTTTCGCCAATTTCGCTGAAGCCGTCGCGGAAGGACGTGGCAAGGCGCAGGCCGACAGTCTGCGTCGCACCCGGACTGAAACACTTGGCAAGCGTCTCTTGATGAATGACGAGGGCGGCTATTCGCATCTCGGGTTGTATGAGGAAGTGCCAGCTCCCGAACTCGTAGTGGGGGACGTCGTGCTGGTTCAAGCTGGCGACTTCATTCCAAGCGACGGCGAAGTCGTCGACGGCATTGCGTCGGTTGATGAATCTGCCATCACCGGTGAATCCGCTCCAGTAATCCGCGAAAGCGGTGGTGATCGCTCCGCAGTGACAGGCGGCACGCGCGTCCTGTCAGACTGGGTCATTGTGAGGATTACAGCAGCCCAGGGTTCCACCTTCCTTGATCGGATGATTTCGCTTGTCGAAGGCGCACAACGCCAGAAAACGCCTAACGAGATTGCACTGACGATCCTGCTGGCGGGCATGACGCTGATCTTTATCTTCGCGGTCGCGACGATCCCGAGCTTCGTGCATTACGCGGGCGGCCATATTTCGGTTCTGATCCTCGTCGCGCTGTTCGTGACGCTGATCCCGACGACCATCGGTGCTCTGCTTTCGGCAATCGGTATCGCGGGTATGGATCGGCTGATCCGCTTCAATGTTCTCGCCATGTCGGGTCGCGCGGTAGAAGCAGCAGGGGATGTCGATACGCTGCTACTCGACAAGACTGGTACGATTACTATTGGAGACAGGCAGGCTACAGCGTTTGTTCCTGTTTCTGGCGTAACGGAACACGAACTTGCGGATGCCGCACAACTTGCATCTTTGGCTGATGAAACGCCGGAAGGGCGTTCGATCGTGGTGCTGGCCAAGGAGAAATTTGGTATCCGGGGGCGTGATATGCGTGACCTCGGTGCGCATTTTGTCCCATTTACGGCGCAAACCCGCATAAGCGGGGTAGACGTTGGGGACAGGCAGATCCGTAAGGGTGCGGTGGATAGTGTAATCGCAAGCCTCGGGGAAACCCTGCCATCTGTCGAACAGATCCGTCAGATTGCCGACGACATCGCTCGTCAGGGTGGCACGCCGCTGGCAGTCGCGGATAATACGCGCCTGCTTGGCGTAGTACATCTGAAAGACGTTGTAAAAGGAGGAATTCGCGAACGCTTTGCGGAACTACGCCGGATGGGGATCCGGACCGTCATGATCACCGGGGATAATCCCATGACGGCCGCAGCCATCGCAGCGGAGAGCGGCGTGGACGATTTCCTGGCTCAGGCAACGCCAGAAGCGAAGCTTGCACTGATCCGTTCGGAACAGGCATCAGGCAAATTGGTGGCAATGTGCGGAGATGGTACCAACGATGCTCCAGCGCTAGCCCAGGCCGATGTTGGCGTGGCCATGAATACTGGGACTGTTGCCGCGCGTGAGGCCGGCAACATGGTTGATCTGGACAGTGATCCGACGAAACTCATTGAGATCGTGGGGATTGGTAAGCAGCTGCTCATGACGCGTGGTGCCCTGACGACGTTTTCGATCGCCAACGACGTCGCCAAATATTTCGCCATCATTCCCGCCATGTTTGTTGGCTTCTATCCAGCACTTTCCGCGTTGAACATCATGCATCTTGCTACACCAGAAAGTGCGGTGCTCTCGGCGATCATCTTTAACGCCCTGATTATCATCGCGCTCATTCCTCTGGCGCTGAAGGGGGTTCGTTATCGTCCGGTCGGCGCGGCATCGCTTCTGCGGCGTAATCTTCTGGTTTACGGTATTGGCGGCCTTATCGTCCCGTTTATCGGAATCAAACTCATCGACATGCTCGTGACGAGCATCGGTCTGGCCTGAGGACACTGGCATGACTCTTATCCGTCAACTTCGTCCCGCGCTGGTGATTTTCGGGTTTCTTTCCGTTCTCACCGGTCTGCTCTATCCCCTCGGCATCACTGCCATTTCGCATCTCTTACTGCCAGAAAAAGCGGGCGGCAGTTTGGTCCATGAAAATGCCCAAACGGTTGGTTCCGCGCTGATCGGTCAGAATTTTACGCAACCGCGCTATTTTCATGGCCGTCCCTCGGCAACGACAGGTGCTGACCCGAATGATCCGACGAAAACCGTCCCGACACCCTATAACGCCGCGGCTTCGATGGGGTCCAACGCCAGCCCGACGTCCAGGGCGCTCATCGAACGTGTCAGGATTGCTGTGGCGCAATTGAAGACAGAGAATCCGGACGCCATTGCGGCGGGCTGGTCGATTCCCATGGATCTTGTGACCACGTCCGCCAGTGGGCTGGATCCTGATATTTCGCCGCAGGCCGCTCTTTTTCAAGTCAAGCGTGTTGCACATGCACGTAACCTTCCCGAGCAGACGGTCAGGCAACTGGTGGAACACATGATTGCACATCCCCTAATGGGGTGGCTTGGCGAACCGCATGTTAATGTGCTGGAACTCAACATGGCTCTGGACGCCCTGCACAGGTAATGGAGGCACATCTCATTCGCCCGGATCCTGACGCCCTTCTTCGGCAGACTGTGTTGGACGGTGAAAGCCGCAAACGAGGTCGTCTCAAGGTATTTCTTGGGGCGGCTCCCGGTGTAGGTAAGACATTCGAAATGCTGACTGTTGCGCATCAGTTGCAGCGCGATGGTGTGGACGTCGTGATTGGGGTGGTCGAAACGCATGGCCGTGCTGAGACAGCTGCGCTGGTGAATGGGCTGGAACTGGTGCCACTACGTACCATGACTTACCGGGACCGGATGGCGCAAGAGATGGATCTTGACGCGGTGCTCAGGCGAGCTCCGTGCGTCGCGGCCGTCGATGAACTGGCGCATACGAACGTGCCAGGTTCACGCCATCCGAAACGCTGGATGGATGTCGAAGAGCTGCTCGCTGCCGGAATTGACGTTCTGACGACCGTCAATATCCAGCATCTTGAAAGCCTCAACGATATTGTTGCGTCTATTACGCGGATCCGCGTGCGGGAAACAGTTCCCGACCACGTGATCGGAGATGCAGATGAGGTCGAACTTATCGACCTCACTCCGAACGATTTGCTACAGCGGATGCGAGACGGCAAAATCTATGCCGAGCATACTGCCGGACGGGCGATGCTCCATTATTTTTCACCAGGCAATCTGACGGCGCTGCGTGAGCTGGCGCTGCGCCAAACCGCGCAGCAGGTGGACGCACAGCTCGTTGACCACATGAAGGCCAATGCGATTGTTGGCCCATGGGCGGCAGGTGAACGAATAATGGTCTGCCTGACTCTTCAGGACGGGGATGCCAGTCTCTTACGTTATGGTAAGCGTCTGGCAGATCATCTTCACGCTCCCTGGATCGTGCTGCATGTCGAGACGAACCGTGATCTGAGCGATGCCGCTCGCGCAACAATGGCCTCACAGATGCATCTGGCGCAATCGCTCGGCGCGGAGCTTGTCACGATACCAGGACAGGACGTGGCACTTGATGCTGTCGCCTATGCGCGGACGCAAAATGTGACGCAGATCGTAGCCGCGCATCCGGTTGGGCGGGGCTGGAGCGCCCGAGTTCGGCAATGGCTCGGCAGGTCGACGACGGAACGCCTGATACAGTTTGCGCAGGGCTTTCCTGTCCACGTTGTACCGCGCTCTCCAGGCGAGAATGCCCCAACCGAACAACTACTTAATATCGCTCCTTTCACGGCACGCCCTTATGTCGTCGGGACCCTGATTGTGCTCGGTGCATTAGTCGTGGCACTTCTCCTGCGTCAGAGCTTCGAGGTCAGCAACGTGTCGCTGGCCTTTCTGACCGCGATCCTCGGTGTGGCGGTCGCCTATGGTCTTTGGCCCTCGCTATGGGCTTCTCTGATGGCGATGCTCTGCTTCAACTTTTTTTTTCTCCCTCCTTTTTATACGCTGACAATTGCGGCTCCAGACAATGTGGTGGCCCTATTTTTTTTCTTGGTAACGGCACTCATTGCTAGCAATTTAGGTGCGCGTGTTCGCAATCAGGCCGTCGTGGCACGGCATCGGGCGGACATCACACAGTCATTGTATCATTTCAGCCGTACGATCACCGGGATCCTCCAACTCGAAGATTTGCTGTGGTCGGCAAGCCATCAAATTGCGACAATGCTTGACTGTGATGTGGCCATGTTGCTCCCTGACGGTGAGATTCTGAAAGTCAAGGCATCCTACAATGGCGGAAAAGCCGTTGGGGCTGCCGATCTGGCGGCGGCAACATGGGCCTGGAAGAACAATAAAGTAGCTGGCCGAGGATCGGATAATCTGCCGGGTGGGCGATGGCTTTTCATTCCTCTGCGGACCGGACGTGGACCAGTCGCCGTGATCGGTCTTCATGCAGAAAGAACAGGACCCATTCTCGACCTTGAACAACAGGGGCTGCTGGATGCATTGGCCGATCAGACCGCCTCCGCCATTGAGAGTATCCTTCTGGCCGGCGAACTGGATCAGGCACGCCTTGATGTCGAAACCGATAAATTACGGGGGGCATTACTGACGTCGATTTCCCACGATTTGAGAACGCCTCTGGCCTCTATTCTGGGCGCAACGTCCAGCCTCGAAAGTTATGGCGAGGAGCTCGACGAAAATGCGCGCAAGGAACTGCTCTCGACCATTCATGACGAAGCCGACCGGCTCAATCGGTTTGTCGCCAATCTGCTCGACATGACCCGTCTTGAAGCCGGAGCGCTCCAGCCTCGTAAGGAACGTGTGGATATTGGCGAAGTGATCGCCAGTGCTCTTTGCCGTGCAGCTCGTTTGCTCTCTGATCACGAGACAGAAATGGTCATCGAGCCTGATCTGCCGATGCTACTTCTGGATGATGTCCTTCTAGAACAGGCACTCTTCAATATCCTCGACAACGCTGGGAAATATACGCCTGTTGGGACGAAAATAGTTGTCACGGCGTCCGTCGCTGCTGATACTCTGCTTATTCGTGTGACAGATGAGGGCGACGGATTTGCGGCTCACGATCCGGAAACCGCTTTCAGTAAGTTCAAACGTTTTAAATCTGCTGATCGGTCTCGTCCTGGAACTGGTTTAGGGCTTGCCATCTCTCGGGGTTTCATTGAAGCCATGGGAGGAAAGATTGTGTCACGCAATCGTCAGGACTGCTCTGGAGCAGAGTTGGTTATGACGTTTCCTTTGGACGAGAAAAATACAAAATGAGCAATCCATCGGTCTTGGTCGTGGACGACGAGCCTGCCATTCGGCGCCTCCTCAGAACAGCCCTCGGCAGTCAGGCATGGCGTGTGATCGAAGCCCGGACGGGGGAAATGGCCCTGAACATGGCCATGGAGGTTGTGCCGGATATTGTTGTGCTTGATCTGGGGCTTCCTGACATGGATGGCGTGGACGTTCTTCGACGCCTGAGAAGCGCTCATCCAACTTTGCCTGTCGTGATCCTCTCGGTTCGAGATGACGAACGGGGCAAGGTCGCGGCACTTGAAGCCGGTGCTGATGACTATGTGACCAAACCATTCAGCATGGCTGAACTTGTCGCGCGCATGCGCAACGCAGTGCGACACGCACTCCAGCAGGAAGGTACCATTCCGCTCTTCGTGTCAGGCGATTTGAGTATTGATCTCGTGCGCCGCCAGATATCTCGTGGCGAAAGTGAAATCCGACTTTCACCGCGTGAATGGGATATTCTGCGCATGCTGGTTCGTTATGCGGGGCGTGTCCTGACCCATCAGACCATCATGAGTCAGTTGTGGGGTGCAACAGGAGATGTACAGCAACTTCGTGTCTATATCAGGCAGATACGTCAGAAGATCGAAATCGATCCGGAGAGGCCACGTCATATCATCACTGAAACGGGAGTTGGATACCGGATGGTTCAATTGTAAAAATTTTCTGACCATCTCTTCATATATCAACATGATTTTTATGAATTGAAATAAATTAGGTTTGCTTCAGGCGAATCTTAGTCGAAAACTGGACCCACGCTTTTCCCCTGATGCGCCTGTCCGCTCAATGATGCAGGAGCAGACAGGCGGCAGTCGCCCTCATTTGAGACAAACAGGGGCCGAATTGACGTATCTTGAAGCAGACATGGACTCCGGATCCCTTTACCGCTCTTGCCATTTTTCTTGACTACGGCCTGCTTGCCCTATAGGCGAGTGACTAATCACTCATAAGAACGTATCGAGATGGCCAGACCCTTAAGCGAAGAAAAACGTGCCGCCATTCTGCGCGCCGCAACCGAATTGGTGGCAACCATAGGTATAAGTGCTGCCACATCCCAGATCGCAAAGCGCGCAGGCATCGCTGACGGGACCTTGTTCACTTACTTTCCAACGAAAGACGATTTGCTCAACCAACTCTATTTGAGCATCAAATCTGCTCTGGCCGAAGCGATCATGGCAGATTACCCATCACGGGCCGGGGTTTTCGAGCGTACTCGACACTGCTGGGACAGGCTGGTGAACTGGGGAGCAGAGCACCCCGCGCAGCACAAGGCGATGCGGCAGCTTTCTGTGTCAGACAGAATATCAGAAAACACTCGTGATGCGGTTAATCTCGCATTCCAAGACATCAACAGAATGATTCGAGATAACCTTAACCGTGGCGCTGCTGGCGATGAATCTGCAGCCTTTGTCGGTGCGCTCATTATAGCGATGTCGGATGTAACGCTCGACTGTATCGCAGCCCATCCCGAGAAGATCGACCTGTATCGGGAGAGCGGCTTTCAGGTCTTTTGGAACGGCATAAGGTCGTAAGTGTAATTGTCTTTATTAAATGAGTGAGTAATCAATCGAAAGGATCGGAAAATGTCTAAAATCTGGTTTGTAACTGGCAGTTCACGCGGGCTGGGGCGTGATATTGTAGAAGCGGCTCTGGCGGCAGGTGACAGCGTCGTTGCAACAGCGCGTAAACCGGCTGATCTGGATGCCGTGGTTGCGCAATACGGCGACCGCGTATTCCCTCTTGCCCTTGACGTTACCGATGCCAGAGCCGCGCAGGCCGCTGCCCTGCGGGCGAAAGAGCACTTCGGACGTATTGATGTTGTGGTGAATAATGCAGGCTACGCCAATATTGCCTCAGTCGAAGACATCACGATTGAAGACTTCACGCAGCAGGTCCAGACAAACTTCTTCGGAGTGGCCTATGTCAGCAAGGCCGTTCTTCCAATCCTGCGTGAACAGGGACATGGACATATCTTTCAGATCGCCTCCATTGGCGCGCGTATCGCAACTCCCGGCCTGAGCGCCTATCAGGCGGCAAAATTCGCAGTACGTGGCTTCTCTCTTGCGTTAGCGCAGGAAATGGCACCGCTTGGTCAAGGTCACAACGATTGAGCCGGGCGGAATCAGAACCGACTGGGCTGGTTCATCCATGAAAATCCCGCCAATCAGTGCACCCTACGAACAGACAGTCGGGACATTTGCCAAGATGATACGTGAGAGTTCGGGTCATCAGAGTTCGGATCCGGCCAGGATCGCAAGTCTGATTGTCGATCTGGCGAACCGTGCGGATGCTCCAACGGAACTGCTCGTCGGTGTGGACGCTGTTGAATATGCGAAGCAGGCTGCTGAAGCCGTAACAGAAAATGACCGTAAGTGGCGGAGCCTCTCAATCACGACTGCGGCAGACTGACACAGTATGACAGGACAGCAAATGAAACGCGCACATATCCTCATTTACACCTCATCTGCGACCAAGATCCCTCTTGTAGGAGGAGGAACGCATGATGTCGGCATTTTTCTTGGTGAACTGGTAGAGCCGATTGAACCTTTGATTCGGGCCGGACATCTCGTGGAGTTTGTCAGCCCTGATGGAAAGGGCTGCGTGATTGATCCGGCATCTTACAGAATAACAAATTGGGGACTGTCCAGAAGCAGGATGGAGCATGCCAGAAATTTCTTTGAGACAACTCTCCAGGAACTGGGAGTTGGAAACCCGGTGAAACTGTCTGACATCCTTGCCGACAAAACCAGACTGAATAGCTACGACGTCGTTTTTATCCCTGGGGGACATGCTCCTATGACAGATGTTCTGCATAAGGACTGGCTGGAGTGATGAATACAACGACCAGACCGGTGAGTTGTTATTGCATTTTCATAAGAACAATAAAATTACGTCCGCCATCTGTCATGGATCTGCTGCACTTGGAGCGGCTCCCCAAGTGAATGGCAAATGGATCTATGCCGATTACAATATGACCTGTGTCAGCATGGCCGCTGATGGCTGACGGAAGATATTCCGTTTTTCAATATAGGCGGCCATATGCCGGATTATCCGGTGCGTATTTTGAAACGACTTGGCGGCAAGGTTCATACTAAAATGCTCGGCAGAAGCAACGTAGTAGAAGATAGAGAACTGATTACGGGCCAAGATCCTTATAGTGCCAAGGAACTTGGAGAAAAGCTCATGAAAAAAATTGAAGTGAGACAAAACTTCTGAACGCAATAATGTTTCCATCCGATCACCAATAAGCCACGCCTGATCCGCGTGGTTAAAGGAGCCTGATTAGCGTTAATCCTCAAATGCGCAGATTGGCGGCGTGCCATAGAACCGGCTCAGGCGAAGGATTTACCGGGATCGTCAGTATGTATCAGATATTGTTCCCAAAGAGCAAAGATGTCCGCTTCCCCCCCATTGCTGACGTAACTTCCGCCAGAATACGCAGTTAAATTCTCACGAAATTAGCCTGCTATTTTTATCATTAATAAGTGGATTTTTATGACCTAGGTAGAACATTATCCGGATTAAATGGATTCATAAGCCGCTGATAAATAATAACTTTGATTATCATTATCTTCTGGTTTTCGACAGAGGTGTCGCGTTTCCCTAGATGATGACAAAGATCACATTGACGCTGCTTCGGGCCGTTTTTTGAAGCCTAATTGACTGCAAAATGTTCCCTCATTCCTGACAAAAAATACCCTGGTTGATTGCACTTGAATCTGTACGAACGACCGTTGGCACGCGCAGGTGGCTTGGCCACCTTTGCAAACGATCGTTTACGAATGTCTTCTTGAATTGTAAAAATCGACTCAGAAGGAGCTTTGTCGCCCTGGTGCCACCCAAACCTCGAAAAATACCCGTTGGCGGCCGTTTTATCGGCTACGCTCGTGTCTCCACAGACGATCAGGGCACCGACGCACAGTTGAATGAGCTACGCGCCGCTGGCTGCACGATGATTTTCGAGGAACATGTCTCGGGTGCCGACCGGAACCGCCCTGTGCTTATACGCCTGCTAAGGGATATGAACGCTGGTGATACCTTGGTCGTGGTCCGGCTCGATCGTCTGGCCCGCTCGGTCAGCCACCTACTCGCCGTTATCGAGCAACTGGATTATGTTGGCGCGCATTTCCGTAGTTTGGGTGACCCCATCAACACTACGACCCCGCAGGGTATGTTCTCGCTGCAGGTGCTCGGCGCCGTTGCTCAGCTCGAGCGGGCGCTGATTTCCGAACGCACCAAAGCCGGACTATGTGCAGCCCGAAGCCGTGGCGCGTCGGTGGCAATCCGGGTCTGCGGGCTCGCGACCCAAATGCCATCCGCAAAATCCGGCAAAGTCGCAACGCCGCGTATCTCGACGCTGTTCTTGCACGCCTCGACGCGGAAATCTCACAGAAGGGTTGTACATCGGGTTAGATTATGAAAAAGTCTGTTTTGTAGAAAAGAAATTTCCATAATCATCAAGAAAACCCGATGCAGACAGAGTGTAGCGCAGGCGCGTATGAGTTTCCAGCCTCCTGTGGACGGCGTGTTGTGGCCCGTTTTGACGGGGGTCGCATGAGTTCGGATGGGGGCGTCATTCTGGTGAAGCAGGCTGATGACATTCTGGGGCTCAGCCGCCGCTTTGCTGCCTGTTTTCGCGATAAGCGGCATCCCGGCTTTGTGGAATACCGGGTTGAAGACCTTGTCCGTCAGCGGATCATGGCCTGGCACTGGGCTATGAAGATCTCAATGATCACGATGCCCTGCGGCATGACCTGATCTTTGGTCTGGCCTCGGGTCGTCTGTCAGGAGGCCGGGCAAACTGCGCAGCATTGGCTGGCAAATCTACACTGAACCGGTTGGAGCGCAGTGGGCACAAGGCAGATCGTTACTGTCGGATCATTGCTGATCATGAGGCCCTGGCTACCCTGTTCGTCACGCTCTTCCTTGACCAGCATGAGCACGCACCCGCCCGGATCGTTCTGGATGTGGATGCCACCGATGACCGTATCCATGGCCATCAGGAAGGCCGCGCCTTTCATGGATATTACGGCCATAACTGCTATCTTCCCCTGTATGTCTTCTTCTGTGGTTGCCGTCCGTTATGCAAGAGTTTTCTGACCCATATTGACGTGTGATCGTGTGCGGTCTTCTGTAAGGCCT
>NZ_CP149626.1:0-140029 GCF_037901235.1 Acetobacter sp. AC2005 | reverse complement strand
ACGAGTTTGGTGCTTACTTCCAGGCTATTCTTGCCCAGGAATTGCGTAAAATTGGTATTGCCCAGACGTATGACGCCAATGAACAGGCAACCGTCGTCTCAGCGGTGCCACAGGAAATTTCCGATTTTTTCAGCAAAGGTCGCCAACGTCCTGAAAGCCGCTCAGTCCTATGCCTCTGAACAGGGGCTGGAATGGGATAAACTGTCCATCGAGCGGAAGCAGAAAATGCTTTCCATGGCAGGATTAGCCGCCCGATTGGGTAAGGATCTGGACGCTGACGACCACGATATTTGGAAGCGGCAGGCGAAGGAGCTTGGTTGGGTTGAGCAAAGCCTGATGGGTCCAGAGATTGATCCGGGCTTAGATCGACAGCAACGACTTGATCAGGCATGGCGTTTTGTTGCCAGACATCTGGAAAAGGAATTTGAGACGGCTGCGGTCATAGATCATCAGAAAAACTCCGAACCTATGCCGCGCGAGGGCTCATAGCGACAGGTATTGAAGGTGGAATTTCTGATATAGATGACGTCGTTGACTTGACGGAAAAGCGCGGGATCGAAGTGCGTGGCCAGAAAGTGCAGCTTGTTATCAAGATGAAGGGCGACCGCGAACGGGTCACACATACCGAGCAGATCAGACTGGAGGAAGATCTGGCCATCCATATTGCTCGTGCCGCGGCTGACAGGAGTGGGGCTCTCGGAAAGGAAGCCATTGAGGCTGCCATTGCGCGCTCAGGGCTGGACTTTACCTCGGAACATGGCCATGCACAGCGTCAGGCTGTGCTCACTTTGGGTCAAAGCGGCAGGATTGCCATGCTTACGGGTGTGGCCGGAGCAGGGAAGACCACCCTGCTGAAGCCACTGGTGGATGCGTGGCGCAATGATACTCAGGGAAACCCATCAGGAAGGCGTATAATTGGCGTGTCCAATGCGTGGCGTCAGGCTGATGCTATGAAAGACGCAGGTATTGAGGAAACATATGCCCTTTCTCCTTTTCTGGCCCGTATTGATCGGGGCGACCTCAAGTTGGATGAGCATACCGTCATAGCCCTTGATGAAGTAGGGCAGGTGGCACCGCGTCAGATGTTGAGGCTTCTGGAGCTGCAACGTGATACGGGACTGACCTTACGTATGATGGGTGACAGAGAACAGGCACAGGCTATCGAGGCCGGTGATGCTCTGGAGATCATCAAGCGGGTGCTGGAGCCAGAAGATCAGGCCGAGTTGCTTTCAACCGTACGTCAGAAAACAAAGCGCAATCGTGAAATTGCAGCGCTCTTTCGTGGTGAAGAGCCTAGTGATGAGCAGCTAAAAGCGCTTGAGACCAAGGGCAAAGCCGTCGCCGCTGAGACTGATGCGGATCGTGACGATGACATCAGAAACCGTTTTCATACCGAGGAGGTCAGGCAGGCCATCGAGATGAAGCGCCAGGACGGCAGCATCAGTTTAGTCACCGGAGACCATCAGAATGTTCTGGAGACCATCGCTCAACATTATGTTTCTTGTAGAGATGCCCTGAAGGCCGAAGGCCCTAAGGCTGATGGATCATTCAAGACGATCACCATGTCAGCGCTGACGAACAAGGATGCTGCTGATCTCAGTCTTGCGGTACGTCAGGTACTGCAAAAGCGCGGTGAGATCGGTGCGGACGAAAAGATCATCAAAGCCATAGATCAACGTGGCGAAGAGTATGACATGGCTTTGGCTGCTGGAGATAAAGTGCGCCTTTACCGTCGTGTCTGGGGTCGAGTGGGCGATAAACTGAGCTGGGTGGGTAATAACGGTGACATTTGTGAGGTTATTAACGCTTCAGACGCCGGTCTGAAACTGAGGTTGGCGGATGGGCAGGAAGCACAAGTGGAATGGCGCCGTCTATCAGATCCACGCTCTCATCGCGTTTTGTTGGGATTTGGTCATGCCATGACAATTGATGCCGCTCAGGGGCTGACCTCTGATGAGCATATCAATGCCATGCCGCGTGGTGTCGATCTGGCAACAGGATTTACGTCGTATGTTGCGGAAAGTCGTGCGCGAGGGACAACGTGGACGATGATATCTGATGGTGCAACTTTTGAAGCGGTCAGGAACGGTCGCGCCCTGGGTGATCAGGAGCCAATCACCAGTGAACAGTTGTGGGATTATGTTGCCAAGAAGATGGCGCATAAACCCTACAAGGCATTGGGAATGGATCTGCCTCATAGAAAGAGAAAAGCGCGTGACAAGCGGGTACGTGAACTCATTGAGATCGGCCGGAAAATGGAACAGGCGCGCATTCAAGGACGTGATGTTGGGCGAGAGAACCTCATGGCTATCAGAGGGCGTCAGATTGATGTCGCACATGGTGATGTCATTGGCCGTCTGGACGCGGAACTGAAGAAGATACTGGATAAGGCTCCTAAGGTCATGAGCCGCAAGGAGCTGGATCTGCGTCTCAAATACGTGCAGATCGTGAACATAAAGCCGAATGGGTTGTCAACGTCCTTCGTGTCTTGAATCTTGCAGCGAGCTACGTGGAGCGTGGATGTCATAATTAGCATCTAACGACATGGCATAATAGAAGCAAAAATGCTCTTACTGGAACTGGTTGATTTTCATTGAATCAACCAGAAAGGCCCAATTTCTTCTGTTATTCTAAAATACAATCTATATCCCAATACATATCAGTAATAGTTAGAAATTACATATTTTATAAAATATAATAATATGTTGTTAATAGTAAAATCTAGGATCTATTAAATGATCTTGCGATATCAATGATAGCATTCATATTGACGTGCCGTTCAAGTTCTACGGCGATATTATTAAGTGCTTCATCTATCGAGGAAGAATAATTTTTGAAAGAACTCGGTAAACCCAAGCGAGCAAGCCACGCCGCACGTTGGTCGCTATCTGTGAACAATCCATGCAAATATGTGCCAGATACTAATCCATCGGTACTAGTCGCGCCATCAATCTGACCATTATCAAATTGTACCAATGGCCTCACCGTATCCGGCCCTATGGTAGTTCCAACATGCATTTCATAACCTTCGCACCGCGCCCCTAAAGATTGGCCACTAACTTTTCTCAGTGTTTTGTTTTCTCTAAGAACGGTCTCAATATTTAATAACCCTAAACCATTGATTTCTGATGGAGTCCCTTCAATACCGTAGGGATCAATTATACGTTTTCCAAGCATTTGATATCCCCCGCATAATCCCAGAATCATTCCCCCATGGCGATGATGCGCATAGATATCAATGTCCCAACCTTCCTGTCGGATTGCTTCAAGGTCACTTATGGTCGCTTTTGAGCCAGCGAGAACGATTAGAGAGGCTTCTTTTGGTATCGGAAGACCCGGCGGTACCATGATTAATTCTAACCCAGGTTCGAGCCTAAGCGGATCTAGATCATCAAAATTGGAGATACGTGGTGTAATTGGACATGCGACAAGCAGTTTCTGCGCGGATTCAGTAGAGTGTTTTTCGAGAACAACAGCATCTTCGCTAGGCAAGAATGAACAGTCTCTTAGCCAGGGAATAACACCGAGGCCAGGCCATTTCGACAGACGTTCGATATCACGATATCCATCCTCGAATAATTTTAGGTCGCCACGAAACTTGTTAATTACAAAGCCCTGAATTAGTGCTGCATCATGAGGATCGATAATGGCTCGTGTGCCAACAATAGACGCAATAACTCCTCCACGATTAACGTCGCCCAAAAGGATAACGGGTACATTAGCTGCGCGTGCAAAACCCATATTGGCAATGTCGCCATCCCTCAAGTTTATTTCAGCAGGTGAGCCAGCCCCTTCCACCACAACAATGTCACATTGTTTCTGAAGACGTTGATAACTTGCTATAACGTCATTGAGTAATGCACCGCGACCATTACGAAAGTTATGAGCGCCAAGTATACCACGTATTTGTCCATGCACTACAAGTTGAGCTGTCTGATCTGTTTGGGGTTTTAGCAACACGGGATTCATATCGATACTTGGTTCTGTGCGACATGCTAATGCCTGCGTAGCCTGAGCACGGCCTATTTCACCGCCATCATAAGTAACGGCTGCATTGTTAGACATATTTTGGGCTTTGAACGGGCGCACACTCAGTCCGCGGTTAGCAATGGCACGGCAGATGCCCGCAACAATTACGGATTTTCCGACATCTGAGCCTGTGCCTTGAAACATTATTGCGCCCATATAAATCCTAACTTGTGATTGATCATTTCAATCTTCATAGCTAATTTAGGGAGAACCAGTTGAAAATTGATCTATGTTGTGAATTGCAGCTGCAAGGCGTCCTGGTTTGTTTATAAATGCTAATGCAGCTCCAATTGAACTTTCTGAAAGTGCTTCGTAACCAACTAAATCAAGTTTTGCGTTGGCTCTTCCCATCCATAAGATGCCTTCCTCAGTTCCAGCGAACCAACACGGACCTCCAGAATATTCTCCCCATTCTACATCGAAATTAAACGATTGAATCCTATTATTATCAACGAGAAGGTTCATGCTATCTTGATAAAAAATTTCATTTGTTTCTAAATTAATATCAAAATACCAAAGATTTTTATCGTAAATACCTACCGAACAGTTGGCGACGAGAAGTTTATTTCCTGAGACAGAGACACTATTTATTCCCCTTTGAGCTTCTGAGTTGAAGATAGTTTGGGATAATATATCTCCACTGTGAATGTTAACAACAGAAATATAACCATCATCTGAGCCACAGAGAATCCTCGCATCTGGCCCTATTTCTTTGAGAATGCACATTCCATACATGGCATGAGAGTCAAAAGGATTGACAGGTTTGGGGTTTCTTAGATCTATTTTTTTAATGAAGTGAATGTCCTTATGGTGATGATTCACTGACCATATGGATAGAAAGCCAGAATTATGTCCTACCACTAAAGTAGATGTATCGTTATCGTATTCACACGGAAACCAAGAACCATTTGTGGCGACATCAAGCGAGTTGTCATAGGTTTTGATGTCTTCGAGTTTTAAGTCCGACCAATCATCAGATGACGTGATCCATATTGAAAGACTTGAGTCATTGTTTGATGTGACAATCATACGGGGAGGAATGTAGGTTATCATTTGTACTCCTCCTGAAGAAGGAGAGTTGACTGCAGCTGTCAGTTTAGGGCCAGTAAATGGCTCAGATGAATAATTAAAAATACTCATAGTGCCATCCCAACGACCAACAGCAAAGTTATCGTTACTGAGCCACCTCGTTTGTTGTGCTAGATTATAAGTTGTTCCCGTTTTAGTTATTGGAATACTATTTTTTTGTATCCTCAATTTTGACAGAAGATATTCTCGTGATTTAATTACTGGAGGAATAAATGCATTATTTTTCATACAAAGCATCCTTTTTCATCTTTGTAATTTCAAATATTAACAGAGTGTTGAACCAAAGCGTATTCTCATCCTGATCACAAATTGGTCAAATTACTGCGTCATTCTTCTTTAGGACTGGAGTAATACGGAAAATTTTAGAGGATTTTAACTTATGATAGGTATATCCATACTGAGAAAAAGTCTTTCCGTGACACTGGCTATGGCTTCTTTCCTGTTTGCAACGATACCATAGGCACTAGCCGATCAGACTGTTGCCGAAGTACCCAAAGTTCCTACGAAAAATAAACTGGTCAGTACGCCGATGTTTGACTTGTTGAAAGACGGCTGGGTAGAGGCCGCGATGATGGACATAACTGGGGGGATTTATATCATTGAAACAAATCAAGGTCGTTTTCGATGTGATGTCGAAAACACGAAGGTAAAACCCGCTACGACTCAATGCTACGCCATCAGCTGATCGTTTTCTTCATTGATTCAAAGCGAGATCTGGTAATGATGGTATGGGGTCTCCGTCTGCGGCATTCCATAACCACCAGTTGTCAGAACCAAATACTCGCACGTAGTAGCTTTCTTTCTCAGCTTTACGTGCGAGATATTTTTCATCCGTTCGCCCGAATACTTCCATTGGACAGCCCTCCCTTTCTCTGACATCTGTCAAAATGAAGTCTGGCCGGACAAGGTCTCTTGTCGCATCGAAGCGGAGAGGCTTAATGAAGCTCCGTTTCTGATTGACGAGTAGATCTGCGATCTTTGCCTCGAAACGGCTTTCGACAGGAATGAGTTGGTCAGTTGTTGTCATCAGAGCCGCATCATCAACCTGAACGGTACTGAAATTAGTGTATTTCCCCTTTTTTATCGGGTCTATGGTGACGAGGAACAAGCCAAAGACGGACAGCCCTTCCTCATTACGAAAAAATTCTGCCAGTTCTCGTGGATACGATCTTTCCACTCGCTCCCACCTCGATTGTGAAATCGTCATGAACATACGGTAACCGTCACGAATTCCAGCTAATTCGATATTCTGTCCTTTGCCATAAGGATTAGCCTGAGCGCTGCTCAAACGCCCAATCACATACAGTCTTAATTTTTCTGAATGATTTCTAATTGTCCTGTGCGTAGAGTACAAAATATTCCGATCATCTGATACGACTGGACACAGTACCTGATCCAGCCTGATGCCATGTTGGATCTTGATGTTTCGAGATGTTGCGTAGGCTCGTCTGAGGGCTTTGGAATCAGTTCGGTGTCCATTAAACTGCGGTCGCCAATAGTGCAGGCCGGCACGCTCCCACAGGAGGTGCAGCAAACCAAGAGTGGTCATGCGTCTCTGCGTTTTGCCGCCAGATCTTGTTCCTACAGGCGTGGAAGACGGAGCTTGCGAATTCACAGGACTGTTGCGTTTCAAAGAACTGATCAGTTTAACACTGACTTCATGCTCTGTGTCCTCTTTGACTACGCCTTCCACATAAGCAGCCTGCCCGCTTTTTTCGGGGTTTGGTTTATAAAATGGACAGGTTGGCTGGTGATACGGCCCCGTATTTTGCATGCATGCAAAATGATACGTTTCACCACGTTGTTTTATCTGTAGCTCCAGATAACGTCCCTGATGGACGCACAGGCAATGTGCCTTTTCTCCGGGACCTGCTTTGCTATTGTCAGCATGCTTTGCCTTGAGTCGGCGCTGATATCGCTCTGGGTCTGTCTGTTTCCATTCCAGAGACAGTTTCTCTCTACCAGGGAGAACAACAATATCATTCATGCAACGAGCCTTTTTGAAAGTGTGTGTATCTGACGGGCTAGTTCTGTATGGTCAATAGTTTGCGGAATATCGTCCTCAAATCGCTTTTGGGCATCCTTCACGAGATCGTAAACACCCAGCAGAAGCAGCGCCTGCTTACGCGCGATGCCAGGGCGTGGATCAATCGCGCGTTCTATCGCGTCCAGTGTCCCAAGAAGCACACCATCCAGGGGCGGGCGGGGAGAAGGAATTTTTTCATAGCCGGGTTTTGGATTCATGGCCGCGTCACGCAGCATCAGCGAGAAGGGGGTTCTTTCCTCTTCCGGTCGTCGAGAAGGGAAGTTGACCAACGTATTGTCATTCCCTGGAATAGCTTCGACGGAGAGACCGACAGTCGCCTGCGCAATGATCGGAAATCTCCTTCCAATAGCTGCGGGTGTGTTGCCTGCCGATTTGACCTCTGCAACCAGACGCTCAAAGGCAGGTTCCGTTACTGGCGCATGGAGCTCCGAACGATAACTGCCGTTTTCGATGGTTTCCAGCACCGCTCGGGTTTCATCGTCCGGTGCACTGCCATCCAGCACCAGCGGAGCGGACAACATAACAGGTTGCGCTGTACGGATGACGCCTGTTCGTCCGTTGACGGCCGCGAAGAATGTCTTGGAATGGACGACCTTGCCACCAAACATGGTGATCGCCTCGCCTTCAATAAGGGATTGTAGATCTGCCCATGGAATTCGTGCGACTTCGCGGATTTCTGCACCGCGACCTTCGCGATAACTGCCTGCCGAATTGCCCTCATAGTGAGTGGCTTGTGTGACTTCCACACGGTCTGCCTGCTTTTCGATCCACTCGCGCGTCCTCATGGCGTCCTGCAGACGCATGGCATGGGTCAGATTGGCATTTCCCAAAAGCGTAAATGCCTTATCTCCAATCCGGCTGGTCAGGCCCGGCAGATCCTGAAATCCCAACCAGAACATGCAGTTCAGGCCGCGTCCCATAGCGAGCATCCGGTCCATGCCATCTGTGGCGTAGGCACTCAGTTCGTCGAAGAAAAACTGGTAAGGCGCATCCCCTGATCCGGCCTTGAGTTTGAAGATCTCGGAAGCAGGACCATTGAGGCGGGCACCAAGGAGTTGAGCCATAACAGCCCGCACTGATGCTACGATGATCTTCCCCAGTCCTGCCAGCGTGTCAGAAGAGTTCTCCAGTGACGGCAGGATCACGACCAGAACACGACGGTTGAGCACCACATCACGCATGTCGATATCGCCGTTTTCACATTTGAAAATATGCCCAAGCGAAACAGCGAACTGGGTGAAGATTTTGGAGAAATACATGGTCGCAAAGCCATGTTGCTCAGAAGGACGGCTTTCTTTCTGCTGATTCCATTCCAGCCCGATATCGTAGCCGGGAAGCTCACCCAGATAGGCCTGAAAAGGATAGAGTACATCATCAGGAATGTCTGGAACCGGGATCTTGATGGGCTGTGGCTGACCGGGGCTGCGGACAAGGAAGATCTTGTGTCGGGCCAAGGTTGCCAGCCAACGCAATTCCGTTGCGAAACGGATGGTTTCAATGTTGATGGAGATACCATGCCGATCGCGCATCCAGACCAATGCAGGCGTCAGTGTTCCGATCAGATTGACGGCACGGTCGCGGAAGACGCCGTTGGCATCGTTGGAAACAGGTTCACCCAACTGACTGACCAGCATTTCGCGGATGGCGTCAGCATTGCCTGTCGCAAACGGATTAAACGTATTTGATTCCCGGATGGAGCTGGCGGTCAGAAGATTGAGGGTCAGGAGTTGATCATCCAGCCCGAAGCGTCTGAGGAGTGCTGCGACATCACCATAGACCGTATTGTCGCCTTTCCCATCTATCAGCAGAAACCCAGACCCATGAGAGAGGGGATTGGCCATCAGGGAGAGCGCCGAGGTTGTTTTGCCGGCCCCTGTTGTTCCTGGCATGGCGGCATGCTGGCGGCCGGCATCAGAGGAGAACCAGAGTTGCTGGCCTGTATGCGCATCAGTGCCCAGATAGATGATCCCGCCCGCTTTCTTGGGTTTGCGTGTGCTGGGATCGAGATCATGTGCATCAGGAAGTTCTGAATATCGCGGCAGATGAAAAGGAAGCAACGGCTTGCGGGTAACAACCCAACACGTCAGGAGAAGAGCTAGAGGAAGGGTGAGACCGACCAGGGCGGGGATAAACCAACTCAGCCCGGCCACAATCAGGAGCACAAAGCCTGACGAGGATGTCCGCATTTCCGCTGTAAAACGCTCGAACAGCGGGCGGGTATCACGGTAGGTCGCACCCCGCTTGATTTGTTGATGGCCAAGTGGACCACCAATCTGACGTTTCACCATCGATCAGGGCTCCAGACCGAACGGAGAGTTGCTTTTGGAACTGGTGTCAGATGAGCCGGGTTGGGGCAGACCCACGACTGGCGCGCCTTTTATGGTCGGTGCAACGCCAGCTGTTGGGGCACCCCCTTGATTCAGCCCGGCTCCAGTTGGGCCTGTTCCATCAGGTCTTTGTTGGGGAAGCCCTATACGGTCTGATGCTATTGCCCGTTGCGTATCTCTGACGGTTTCGTTAACGCTTCGCGGTCCTTCTTGACCGTCTGGACCGTACCCGCCTGAGGGAGATGAGGCCCCGATCGGCCCACCGGAGAGCGGCGGTAGCATGGGTTGCTGGGGTATCGTATTTCCGGGATCCTGCATCATGGGCGTAGGTATCTGTGCTGGTCGGGAACCGATGATCACAATGGCAGCAATGACCCCGAGCGCGACACCTGGCGCATAGTTTCTGAGGCAGTTTTTCCATCCAGATGGTGACGCAGCAGTTGGGGACATGGACGGTAAGGCATGGGCTGGCGGAGAAAGAGGATGGGGCTGAGGGTGTGTCAGATAATCCTTTTTGCTGACAGTCATGGTGTTGGAGTGTCCAACGGTGATGACGATAGGGGGCTGACCTTCGGTTTCAATGGTGATCGTGGTCATCTTGGTTGTCCTTCAGCTCTGATCTGAATTTTTCTGGAGTGTTGCGACAGCAACCGAAACGGTTGGCGTGTAGATCGGGCGACGTGCCTTGCGTTCGGCTTCCCAGTGGGCACGTGCACCGGCTGCTTCAACACGGGGATTGGGGTGGACGTCTTCCTCAGGCCGCTCGTGAGGGAAACCCAGTGAATGCAGAGCGTACCAGAGAGATCGATCTATCAGCTTGACGATTGCAAAGGCTGGTGGCGCCAGAACGCCTGCCTTGCGCCGTGCTTCGGTCAGAAGGGTCATAAGCGCAGTCGTGGTCCATCCATTGCGAGCGCAAATCGTATCGATTTTCGCACTTACACCGGGAACACTCAGCTTTTCGTCGGCAATGGAGATAATTTCGCTGGGAACAGAAAGGGCTGATTTGGGACCCTCTGGTCCATCCAGTCCGGCCTTGCGCAGACTTTCGGATAGCCGACCAAGCAGATCCATCGCCTCAGCCCGTTCCTGGCTATGATGAGCGATGAAGGCAGCGAACAGAACGCGTTCAACGGGCGTGGCCGCGTCAAGTCCGGTCCAGTGCCTGCCAAGTTGCGCCGTAAACGCCGAAATGGCGCCTGCCTCGCTGAAATGACCGTTCCGATCTGTAGCGAACCGAGCCCGCCATTCATGGGCGTGAAGCGCAGGATCCGCAGGGCGGGGCATTCCTTGGGCTGGAGCCACCAATTTGGTCAGGCGCCGCTCGGCGAAACCACGCAGTGTCGGAAACATACGGGCCTGGACTTCAATCAGTCCCTCAAGGTCAAGGGCTTTAGCGAAGCGACCAGGCGTTGCTCTGAAGATGCATGTGATCCCCAGCGCAGCAATGATGATGGCAACAGGCCAGCGCAATGCGCTGCCCAGTATCATCAAACCGTACCAGAGTTGAATGGCCCGCACATGCTCTGGCGACCACGAGGCTGTTACGAGCTGCTGGCGTAACTGAACGATCGGCTGTGAATGCAGGTGCAGGAAGTCAATCTGCCAGACGAGTGCTCGGATATACAGCAGGGAGATCTCGGCGTGCCAGTTGGACCACACCATGTAGGAAAGTCCGGCTCCGCCAACAATAATGGCAATGATGGAGAACAGGGCATAGTCATCGCTGGATGACCAGGGAGTGCTACTGCTGCTCATGACGCACGTCCTTTGCGGGCACGTACCATCATATCCGTTGCGATGTGGTAGAAACGTCTGAGATACGCTTCTCCGTAACGTGGGGTATGTGAGTGGTAATAGGCGACAGCCTGCCAGAGATCTCCATGCGTCTCGGACAGAGCCTGTCCCAGGATCCAGCTTCCAGCCTCGATATTGGCGCAAACATTGTCTCGTAATGCCGTGTAGGTACGGAGCGGCGTGCTGTGCCAATGCGCTGCGACCTTGCGAACCCAGGTCGAATTGACCTGCATGGGCCCCAGATCCACCGTGCCATTGGAATTGGTGCTCACCATCCCTGGACGCCCGTTTTCGACATAAAGCAGAACGAGGAGAACGCCAGCAGGCACGCGCGCATTGGATGCTGCAGCCGTGAGACAGGCCTGTACACGTTGTCCCTGCACAAAGGCATCGTCCTGTGCTGTCTGGGCGTGCGAGATGCGCGTAAGTCCGAGTGCCAGAAATGTGGCGGTAAGAAGCGAGAGGCTTTTCATCAGCTTGCCTCCTGAAGTGGTACGGGAACAGTCTGTAGACGGGATCGGGCGTTGCCCCAGAGCTCGACTAGATCGTTCAGACGCAGCGTCTCTTCGTTCAGGGCAAGTGTTTCGAAAAGGTCTATGATGCACAGCATCAGTACAGACCATGATCCGGCCCGTATGCCGTGGAGAGAGTAGCCCAGTGTGGCCTCAGCATTTTCGCGCACATCCAGCGCAAAACCGGTGCCTGTCAGGTCAAACCAGAGCGCTTCGGCTGCCACGACGATGACAGGAAGATAACCATCGGCACGGGCGATTTCCTCGTGACTGACCGAGGCCTCTTGTCCGGTAGCACGATCGACCACAATGGCTGGACGTTCAATTTCTGACAGAAGGGTAAGGACACCATGTGCGACATCATCAACCCGCACGATGGAAGCAGATATGTTCATGAGTATCTCCGTCGCTTCCATGTCGGGACTGCCGTGCGTCTCCTGCCAATGAGCCAGCGGCGCGCCGTCCGCAGTGCAGCAGGCAAGGTGAGCCCAAAAAACGAAATGGTGCCAAAAAAGGCTGTGCCCAGCACTCCGATGATCAATGTTGTCCAACTCCAGTGAACAACTGCCAGCAAAATGGGCAGACAGCTTCTGGCGTCCAGAATAAGAAACTTTACGGGTAAGCCTGTTCCGCGCCACATCAATCATCTCTCCTTTTTGCCATGAGTGCGGTTTCTTCGGTGATCAGGCCCTGTTCGAGGCGGGCATCGATGGCACGCGCATAGCTTTGGCCATCCGTTTTCAAGACATCATTGATGAACTCGGGCCAGCATTGTGGATCGGTGCGCATCAGCCTGAAGCGCAGGTCGCGGTCAAAGGTCAGGAATTCGCGGATCGCCACACGACCTCCTCCTTTGCGTGGGAGAAGACGCTGGTTCAGACAGAAGCGCATTGATTGGGCCAGAGCGGAGACAAGATTGTCACGTTCTTCACGGGCACAGAGTGAGACAGCCCGTTGCATCATGAGACCCACATTGTCTGCATGGATTGTTGTGCCCAAAATGCTTCCGGTGATCGCGCAGTTGATCGCGGCATCCATGGTCTCGTGATCGCGGCACTCACCGACAATCAGTTCTGTCATCTCCCGACGGGTCGTTCCGCGCACGAATTTCGCAAACGTCATGTGGGGCGGCCGGATCTCGGTCTGGGTGATTTTTGATCCCGTGGGAGACCGGATATAGTCCATCAGGAATTCGACTGGAGATTCTCCGGTTGCAATGTTGCAGTTTGCATCAGGCCGCATGACTTTTTCTTCGGCCAAAGCAAAGGTGAGAGATGACTTTCCTTGCCCGGTTGCGCCACCGATGAGTTTCATGCCCGACGGAATGTCGTTGCTGGCCAAAACTTCAGGTTCGACATTCTGAGAAGCTAGACTGGGCGGTCGGGAAGGAATAGGGCGCATGACGATGTTCACACCCTGTCCACGCATGACTTCGCACGGGGTGAAGTTCACTCGAAAACGCAGGGTTTCTCGCCGGTTGAGTGAAACGGAATATGCGCTATCCAGATCATGGTAGATGGCGAGCATGGACATCCCGTCCTGCGCATACATATGGCTGACAACGTCGGCAATTGCGAAGTCATCTGTCGCGCCACGTGTCGCACAGCGAACTTTCCCATGCACCAGAATGGTGACGGGATGGCCTGTCTTGAAATCGATACGGGAGGCGCCCAGCCGGTAGGCCCATTTCAGAAGGTCATCCAGTCCTGGCGCATATTTGCGGCGTTCAACCACCCATGTGTAGCCGGAACGCCCTTCGTTTTCCCAGGTTTCGCGTTCTTCCGGGGGAGTAATGATGACGTTCATCGGCAGCGCTCCGGGTAAAGAGGGGCAGAGAAGCCATATCCACGATCACGACGTAGCCCGCGAAGACCAGGTTGGCTGGTGATGCGCACAACACGATCCCCAACATGCAGGGTGTCGCCGCCACCGACCGATGCCTTCTGTTCAAACACCACATGGGGTTCTTCAACTCTGCCGTTGGCCAGAAGAACCCGATAGCGGGCCATGCCTACGATATCGCGCTGAAGGCGGGACAGGTCGGAGAGAAAAATCTCCGTGGCCTGCTTTTCTCCGGCAGCCCAGCCTTCCGCAACCCAGTCGTTCCAGTATCCCACTTCCTTTCTGTTCATGGGAAGAGCGGCTGCGGCAGGATGTTGTGGCTTGCGCCATGATCTGACCAGATAGGTTCGCCAGTTGGGCGGAGCTGATGTCAGCTGTGCTTCTCGGGTAATTTCAAAAACACATTGAGTTTCATGCGCGACCTGACCAGTGCCGTTGAGGGCGAATGCCATCTGGGCCTCGGTGACGATTGGGGGCTGCATAAGCGTCTGACCGCTCCCGATGGGCAGGACAAGGGAGCGAAAATCAAATGTCGCATCCAGTGTATCTTCATAGCGGCGCAGCATTTCATTGATGGCGAAACTTCGTGCTGCAAGCCCACCCTGAGCGCCATAGATGTGAGCCGCTTCCTGCAACGCCTCCTTGCGTCCGGGTTTTAAGCCGTCAGATCCTTCATCATTGGGGCGCGTGTTTTGCAGGGCTTCAAGAGACAGTGGCCGATCACCTCCAACAATCTTGTCGAGTTCCTGAGCACCAGTAATCGGCTTGTTGGTCGGATTAGCCAATGCCGGCTCAGCCTGTTCAATGTCGTCGGCCGCTGGTTCTGGGGGCTGAGGCATTGGAACAAGAGTGCCATTGGGAGCTGGAGGTGGTGCGCTTGTCTTGAAAGGAATAAGGCGTCCGTCGATATGCGGTGCCTCCTCAGCAAGACCGGGCCGAACGAAGGTTGCCAGCATCGTGCAGGCCATAAGCGTGTAGTGGATAGTCTTACGCATGATAGACCACCGCAATCTGATGATGGAAAGGATCGACCTGAACTGTGGCCGCATCACCGGCCTGATCACCGAATGATCGGAGAATATCGAGAACGGCAGCTACACTGTTTGTTTGGACAGGAATATCATGGCTTTTGCCAAATACGGTTACAGTGTAACCGATTTCCTTGCCGAGCTTACGGACACCAGCATTCAGTGGACCTTTCCAGACAAACCATATCCGACGATTGATATCATCAGGAGTGCTGGACTGGTCTGCGACGGGGACAGATGGTGCGGCATGAATCGTACCCAGTTCACGCAGATCCGCAGTGGTACTCGAAATGGAGCGTTGCAGCGCCAATTCCGGATTGGGCATGCCGGTCGTTTCAATAAGGCCGGATTTTATGTGCCCTGAACAGGCTGTAAGCCCGATAGTGAGTGTTGCGAATAGAAAGGAGGTCTTTTTCATGGTCAACTCCGTTTATGAAAACAGAGTGAGCCTTCATGATGCGACCAGTTTAAAAAAAATGGGTTCCAGAGGATTTAATCCCGCAAAAAAAGGCGTTAGAGCCTGTTAGCACTTAAAATTCTTTCTATCTTTTATAGATGGAAGGAGGAGACGGAACAGTCACTTTTACAGACAAGACATGGTCGTTCTGTGAACCTCTAATTGAGGCTGTTCGGCCGAGGGGTAAGACACTGCCACGGGATCTGCGGCGCACGATAGCAGCGATTTTCTGGCATCATGAGAACGGTGCGAAATAGCGGACTATCCCTGCTGAACTGGGTCCGTGGTGGCGGGCGGCACAACTTTTTATCCGCTGGCTCCAGATATGCTCGATATCCTTCCCGCCGTTCCTTAGTGGGTGGGGGCGGACAAGGCACATTTAAGGGGAGAGAGCGTTGTCTTCTCTCCCATTTTCTATGAGCCTGAAATAAGAGCTTTACAAAAGGTAGATTTTAGCTATATTTTGAACGATGAAACAGATAAGGAGACCAGATTTCCCATCCCTCTAACGCCTGCCACATAAGGCTGTGAACAGCCTGCAAGACATCCATTTAAAGATGGACCCCAGATCAAAAGCAAATCCTATGTGATTAGCTAAAAACAATCATATAATCGAATTGTTTTCTGTAGTGGATACAGGAGGCAAGGAAACATCATGACATCTTCAAATGCAATCTCTCAGGTCAACCTGAAAGTTAATACCCAACTAAAGGAAAACGCTTATGCGACATTAAAAGAACTGGGAACAACACCAAGCGATTTCTTCAGAGATATTCTCGAATACGTTGTGAGGGAAAAAAAATTGCCGATAAAACGGCTGACGGTATCCGACGAGGATGCCGAGTTTTACGCGCTTGTCCGTGAACGATTGAAGAATCCGGGCAAGATTCATAGGAATGTTGATCTTGAGTCTCTACTCCGTTGATATGTTGGATGCGGCCAAAAAAGAACTGGCCGCACTTCCTAAGACAGAAAACAATCAGATTATTAAACGTCTCATTAAGCTACAACATAACCCTCATATCCCGGCTTTAGCCCTGAGCGGCAATTTAGCTGGATGCTATGAAATCAAGCTGAGGACCGCTGGAATACGCGCCGTTTACAGTGTTGATGATGGAAAGATGACTTTGTTGGTCATAGCCATTGGTAAACGAGAGCGGAAACAGGTTTATAAGACAGCATCAGATCGATTTAACGAATGACATAACAGAAAAGCCGGTAGGAAATCCTACCGGCTTTTCTGCGAAAAAAAACATGAGTTCACACGTCTATTTAGTACATAATACCGGAGACGCATTTACCGGATACAGCTGAATAGGACCTAGATTTCTGGACGCTTATACACATCGCTGCAGCGAGAAATTGGATCAAGTGCTAACAGGCCCTAAGGAAAAGATATAATCATCCCCGTAGAGCCAGTGTTTTTATTCGGCAGCAATAGGTATATCGTTATCATGATCCATTGAACGAACTCTATCGTGAACGCCAACGGCAATCCCGCGGCCTTCAAGAATTTCCTTGGCGAGATCATCAATCACGCCTAACTCTGCTTCTTCTGCCGACAGACCTGTTTCGTTAATGCGAGCATGCCGTCGTCGCGTGATTTCGCCTATCGCGGATCCATCGGGAAATACTACAGCGAGATACCGCAATGCCATTTGGGAGCCTATGGCGTTGAACAATCGTGATCTAAGTGCTGTATCTCCAGGGGTGGAACTAAAACTCCACAACTCAATAGGGCCGAGAACGTTGATTAGCTGAACTTCATACATCCCTTCAGCGGCATTGAGCTGCAAAAAGAAGGGAGCGCCATTCCGACCCGGGCCAGGGAGCGCATTTCTGACGATCCATGCACTGGCCGTGGTTAATTCCCATCGTGATATCAGTTGCTCAGCGTCTTTCCCATCGCCCTTTTTAAGCACCCAACGCCCCGTACTCTGTCCCATAAGATCATCAGAAAAATCTCGTGGACGTTGCGAAATAAACCCAAGCTGGACGCCGTGTTTTCGGCCTTCACGTGCGTCTCTTACTGCCTGTGCATTAACTTGTGGTGCCGATTCAGCACGATGCCATTCGTCGTAATCAAGGCGTTTGACCGCCTCCTTCATTTCCGTGAAACGCGCGAGGTGATAATCTCGCATTTTGGAGGGCATCACGGGTTCATCGGCATATTCTGGATGAAGGAAAAAGTTTCGCGCAATGAGATGTCGGGCAAGCATATACATCAAAGCCGTCTGACGATCGGCTGCCGCTGAGCCTTTGGGAGCAACTTCTGCTAGATCAATCATGATCACACGGGCATCGCCCAGATCGAGTTGGGTTGGGGCCGCTAATGTCGGAAAGTTCTTGATGACATTCATGATATAACGATCAAAAACATCAATTAGGCTTTCCCCTGTTTCAATCCTGATTTTTTCGTAACGCTTGGAAATTTCGGGTGTTCTGGCGGCTCGCAGCAGATCCTGCAGGACTGGCACGGCATGACGTTGAGCAATCCCGGCCATTCTGTAGTCGCCAACGTCAATCAAGGCGTCAACGACATCTCGCCACCAGGTTGGATCCTCTTCTCCACCGTGATGTGGCAATGTCAGGTTATGATGCTGGATGGCAGCATCAACCATAGGCTCAGTTCCGGGTCGGTAGAGTTTGGGTTCACCTCCCGAAACGTCCGTGCACAGACGGTATGCCTCATCAATCACGTCCTGTACAAGATGATCCATCCCTTCAAAGGGGGGCTTGCCCAGCGGCGTTGCAAGCAGGGAAATAAAGTTTTCAAGGAACACGCGCTCCAATGGGAGCGGGTATTCAAGTCCCAATTGAAGGTCAAAGACGTTGACTTCATAACCTTGGGTTTTCTGCATTTTCAGGTAAGCCGCTTCATGAGCGCGTTCTTGTCCCAGCGCAGCTTGCAGCAGTGAGACAAAACCCTGACCGCCGGGGCCAATATCCACTTTCCCGATGAACGGCAGTTTGGCACCGTTTCCCGAAAGAGCTGCTGAACTTAACACAAGACCAAGATTGATTGTGTTGCTCATCACGGTCTTTCCCCCACCGGGCGGCGCAACAATGATATCAACAATTGCCTCTCGCAGTCCTCCCCCAGTCGGATCGAAAGACCAGATTGACCCATCGGGCCTGCGGAAAAGAATACTCCCCCGTTGCCATGGCGATGCGCTTCGCACCCATGGCATCATGGTAAAAGCCTCGCCTAAAGGTGCGAGTGAGGGATTGGCGGTACTGCCCAGAGAAAGTGTTGGCACCGAGCCCATCGCTGCCTCCAAGGGGTCGCCACTAACCCGTGTTGTCTTACAGTTGCCCCATCCTTCAATCGCCTGTGATAAAGCTGAGGCCTGACGGCGCAATTTGGCATCCTCACCTATGGGAGCCCATGTTGCGGCCGTCATGCGTAGGCGAACGGAATTGTGGTTTTTCTTTTCCCGCATTGTCCTCAACGCGGCAAATGAACGGCGGATATCTTCGTTTCCCGGTAACATTGCCAGAAAACCTGCGCCGACCTCCTTCAGGGCGAAGGCGGCTCCACCACCGCTTTCCAAAATCATCGCACTGCGCCACGGGATACGCTTGCGTCCAAGGGTCGCTGACAATTCCGAAAATGGACGCGGATCTTCAGGTCCGAGTTCCATATCGACCGGCGCGTAGCAATAATCTCCGATGTTGACCAGTTGACCGCCTATGGTATCGGCATCCGCATTGAATATCTGGTCACGGATGGCAGGCCAGAGTTCCCCCTCAAGCAGAGGACCTTCCGCATCAGGGGCATCAGGCAGACGTGGCATAACACGGTCGCCTATCAGGCAGGGATTCCACTTTGAAGCTGCTGTTTCGCGATAAACAATTTCACGCGTGATGCGCAGAGCTTCATGCGGGTTGATGAGAGTGCAGGATATATCCAGACCATTCAAAGCGCCTTCAATGCGATGCACAGCTGCGGTGTGCCGTGCCAGCATGATTTCGCTGCGCAGGGCAAAGCGTTGGGTGTCTCCAATATTGGGAAACGCTTTTGCTGTTGCGGCCTGTTCTTCGGAAACCTGTTTGCGTTCTTCACGGCTCAATACACCCTTGCGTGTCCAGAGCACATAATACGCCACTTCTGAGCGCATGACATTTGGCCAACGCTTGCTTCGTTCACCAAGGAGGTCATTAAGATCCAGACCCTGTCTGGCGGCAATGGCACGGCAGGATCGGAGACAGAGTTGATCAATTTCCTGCAGAGCTGTGTCAGGGTCAGACAAGTACCATCCGACCAGTGCATGTCCTTTTTCTTCAAGCACACCCTGGAGTTCGATCCGCTGTTGCTCTGCCAACTCGGCAATTTCCTGTCGGGTGCACATCCGACGTAAACCGTTAATACGCAGCACAGAAATATATTCACCACGTTTGGTAACCAGATGATCATCGTGGGTCGTTTCAACGTCACAAAAAGATTGCAACGGTTGACGGAGTAAAAGGCTGAGGCCTGCAAGAAGGGTGGAGATATAGCCTGCCATTATCTGAACCTGTCAGGAGTTTTGAGGAAGAAGGCGTAAGCGCGCTTCCAAAATATCGGGATAGATGTCATCAGCGCCTTCGTAGAGACGACCCAGCGGTAAAAGCCTGAGATTTTGGCCCAGATAAGTCAGTCCTTGGGTCACCCCTTTACGGGATGTATCTGCCATTTGAAGTGCGATACTGACGTGGGATGGTGCTGAGGACTGCAGACGCCGGAATGTCTCATCCGACCTTGCCAGCAAGGTGCGAAATGTCTGTGCTGCGGCGATACCTTCGGGAGATAACATTCCTGGCTCACGCCCCGTGGCCAGAGTTGTGACGATCTGCGTCCATTCACGCAATTTTTTACCGCATGCCCTATAGAGAGCGAGATGGGCATAAGCTGTCAGGGCCAGGATCTGTCTTTGCTCGAATTCGGGACACCAGATCAGGATGCTCTCCCGATCTATGGAGGGACGGTTCAGGGATTGTAACAGGTTGCAGGGATGGCATATGTGCACGCCTGAACCGCCCCATGAAAAGCTGGCCCCGCCAAATGGGAGGCCACAGCACGCGCAAGTCGTGGTGCCAGCTTCTGCCTTTACGGGCTGAAGTCTTACAAAGGGATGGACGCAAAGGCGGAAGTCCGGCTGTGTCATGACCCTGTGCCTCAGTTACCGCCAGTGAACTGGTAGGCCTGTGCCTGGGTGCCGACTGTTGCCTGACCGCCAGAAGCGGTATTGGCAGCTTTGTTGACCCACTTGGGTCCGGTTGCAAACAGACCGCAAAGAACCAGTCCGGCAATCCCCATGCCAATCTTGCCAGGGGTACGGGTCTGCTGGTTGCGGCTTTCCCACAAAGCCCAGACGCCAGCGATAAAGCAGACAAAAGCAAGCACGTACATCACTGCGGCGGCAACCGTCCCACCGGTTGTCAGCCCTTCTTGAGACATGCTTTGAATCTGCTTGCCCAGTCCATCACCAGATGACTCTACAGCCTGTGCGAAGGCATGATTGGCTGCCAGTGCCAATGTCACACCACTGACGGCTGCCAGTCTCGATGTGCGACCGATCAGAGTGCGAGTGGACGGTGTTGGTTTTTCAATGAGTGCGTTCATTTGTTTTGCTCCGATTGTCATGACTCTGGGGTGATCCCCACGATTGAGAAAAGCTGTTCATCATGCGACGGAAAACAGGTTCTTTTCTCCGTCAGCTTGGCCAGTAGCTAAGCAGCCAGTTTGCTTCCTTGACCGGGTTGAGAAGAGCCACTCCCAAAGCAAACTGACAAACAAGACCCAGCTTGCTTCGGTTGTTCTTGCCGGTCATGGCGCCTTGCCAGGAGAGAAGGGCGAAAAAGGCGACCCACGCACCGAATGTTTCGAAAAACAACGAGAAATCTTTGACAATTTCTATGATGGCGTCGTGTGGTCCTGCCCCTGCGATCGGTGACGTGCCGTCTGTATATCCCGTGGGGGATGCAGATTTCAGGCTGACCTGAACATTCAGTTTTGCGGATGTCGCGGATTTCGTCAGTATCCGATCGAAGGCTGCAAAGGCACCTGAGAGGACAAGAGACAGGTAGGGCACCCATGGTTTGCCAACGAAAGGATTCTGAGGCTGGCTCTGCTGCCACATTCCCCATACGGCGACAATGAAGCAGTAGCATGCTGCGATATAGCAGGCCGTGGGGAGAAGCCACGATGCACCGATGGCAATATCATTGAGAAAATTGACGAGCCCTTCCACGTCATTCTCCTCAGTTGATCAGACCATGATCAGTCTTGATCACCCAATTGGTGCCAACCTGATAGATGGATTTCACTATCCCATACCCCCTCAGGTTGGTTCCTGGTTCAACTTCAAGCTGACTTTGTTCTCCTGCGGGTGCGTTGTCGTCCTGGACCATCCCCAATAACGGAGAGGCAGAAACAATCCGGTAGTGCGGTATCCAGTTATGCGGCGGACGTGGCGCAACCGGGAGTGTCTGAGCTTGCTGTGTGTGGGCAAGTGGGCCTGCGGAAGAAGGAGAGGGTGGTCGTTCAGGTTGAGCCATGGCGGCAGCGAGTGCACGTTTGGCCTGATCTGCGGCGTCTTCTCGCGCAGTATTGGGAAGATCAGTGGCATCTGCCACGGCTTTGCGGGCTTCCAGCAGGGCAAGGCGGCGCAGGAAATCGGCGCGGGCTTTCTGTGCCTCATCACGTTCGAGCTGCAATTCCTTCCGCAGGGCGGCAATTTCTGTTCGAGTGTTTTGAACGAGGGCTGCTTCCATTGTTACAAGCTGCAGCACATCGACCTGGTCTTTGGGGCTCATGGGAGCGGCAACCAGATGACGTGCGGTCTCAGCCGCAGTCTGCGGCGTCAGAGACTCAGGAGGCGCCTCGGCATGAGTTCTCGCGGCCTGCAGTCCAGACGGCGATGGCACAGGCGGGGAGGCCTGGTTGCTATTTTCTGGGCTTTTATGGCGCGGGCCGGCCGCGAGCATTGCGCTGAGGTCATCAAATGGAGCCGCGTGCTGAATGCTATCTGATGCCTGCGGTGTGGGGATGTCCTGTGACTGGGGAGGTGCAGCAGATTGTATTTTTTTGGGCACAGGTCTGGACTGTGGGGAAGCCACCATGCCGACTTCCTGTCCTGCCTGCTGCATGACGGGAGATGTGGAATGGAATGCCCACCAGCCTGTGAGCAGCATGATGAAAGCGCCAGCTGCCCCGCCTGCCAAAAGAACTCTTTTGTCTGAGAGCTTTTCCCTTATTGCCGTCAGCCCCTGTTTCTCGACAACGTCTTCCGTTTTTGGCTGAGGTGGGTTCTCTGGTTCAGGTGATGTCTCTACCTGCTCTGGTGCCTGAACCAGGTTATTGGGGCGGAGATGGCGGATTGTGCCTGTATCGTCCTGCGGAAATGCAAAATGACGGGGTTCTGCTGACATGATCCTGTCCTTTGTGTTTGAAACTGGGGACAGGATCACGGATCATGATGCGACAGGATTGAAAAAAATCATGGCTACTGTTTAGCTGTCACATTAGCGGTAAACACGACACCAACACTAACATTGGCGGCGAGATTAACCCTGGGCTGGGTTGGCATCTGTTGCATCAGGGCACTGTTGATCTGGCTGGCGGCCTGACCCGCGGCGACACCTAACTGTTGAGGAAAATTAAGGCGCTCAACATAATTGACGTTCCCCAGACCTCCAATTGAGCCAACCGTGTTGGATGTGGTCTCAAGTGCGGATCCAAGTCCCTGTACGAATGCCGCTGCTCCGGGAAGCAGAAAGCGTTCGACATAAAGTTGATCGACGCTTGATGCCACAGCCGCTTCCATTGTCCTGGGCGCGACAACCATACCAGTCACCGAGAGGGTTTGGCCCTTATGCATCACGGAACGCACGGCGAGGACAAGGCGGTTCATATGACCTCCCGCACGTGAAACAGAAGCAATCATTCGGTCTCCGGCAATAGGTCCGGAATCAGCTTCCAGAATGACATCCCCGTTCAGATCACTGTTTGTCGCGGTGACAGTATGGGCATAAATGCCCCGACCGGCTGGAATCAGAACCTTATTCTGGGTGGAAGTGGAATTGCTCGCAGCTTGGGAGAGTGAATTTTCAGGAGATTTGGATGTGTTGGCCTTAGAGCTTGCCGATGGTTCATCTTTGGGGGTCAGCTCGTCTTGTGTGTACATGACGGACGTAACCGGCATATGAGGTGACAGGGTTTTACGTAGATCAGCAATAGCGTCAGCATAGAGTTTGTTTTTGGGGTTTCCCCCTTGCCCATCTACAGGTGCAACAGCATAGGCAGGAGAGGTCTGAACTAGAGGTTGTGCGGGGATTTCCGCAACCTGTGGAGAAGGCGGGGATGGAAGACGCTTTGCCATTGAAGGATCTTCGTCTTGCCCGACTTCCCCCACTTCATGAACGGGCTCAGGCGGGTTGGCTGATTTGCCAGGAGCAAGATCAGGCGTGAAGGACTGTCCGGTATTTTGGGCCGTAGTTGCGCCTTCCTCTAAGTCTTGTTTACGTAGTTCTTCCTGTTTTGGCGTCGCGTTCAGCCCACCGGGGAGTGGATTGACTGCCTGAGTAACGCCGGCATTTGACTGGGGCATCTCTCGATGATGGATGGAACTCAGAGCGAGTACGCCAATCACCAATGTGCCGACCACACCGCCGATCATGAACAGCCGACGGTTGCCTCCTTCACCCGCACTGCTGAAGATCTGTTTGAATTTGAAAGCCATTATTGCGCCTCCCGGATGCTGGCGGATACGGTGCGACCTGAATCAGATAAAAGGACATAGGGTGTTTCATGAAAAGCATAGATGGTATAACCACCTTCCCCATGTTCAGAACTGTCCCAGGCGGGCGTCATGAGGACGAGTTTTGTGCGTAGATACATTTCATTGCCAATTTTCCAAGCACGCACATCATCTGGTGAAACCCCTTCAACACTCAATGGAACAGCGGCAGCTGGTGCAATGCCGCTAAGCATTGCGTTGAGATAGGGATCACCTGTTGCCGGAGCACCGGGACGTGTATCAATTTCTACCTTGGCGTTTGGACCATCACCGGCAACGCGGACGGTCAGGTTGTCATCATAAGATCCCCTTCCTGCCAGCAAGAGGAAAGAGATGGGCTTGGGAGCATCCTTCAGCGTGACTAACAGACCCCCACGTGGTTGCAGTGAGAGCGGTTGAATATTGATTGTATTGCTGCCTTTGTATGGGACGCAGACATAAAAGCCTGATGTCTGAACGGCTGGAGACCCGTTTTTATCAGAATTGCCATTAGCCGAAGCACCACAATTGGTCCCGCCTGTAGCATTGGCTGTCATACTTCCGATATTCCACGCAATCGGCCATGGCTGGCCCGTCCGATCAACGAAAGACAGCGCAGTTGGGTAGCCTTTGGCAGTGAAAATAATGCTGGTATGTTGACCAGGTTGGAAAGACACACGGATGGCCGGACGCACGTTAGGCGCGACCATTTCGGTTTGTACAGCTTCCTGAGCACGATCAACTTCCTTGAGACGTTTACCCAGGCGCAGGATTTCTTCGGGTGTCAGAGGGATGGCGTCGTGTTCCGCCTGCTGGCGTGCGACCTGATCAGGATCAGGCATGCCGGACATCTGTGCACCGGGTCCAGCCGGTTGCGTCTGGGCATGAGCCACAACTGACATAAGGGCAAACGGGAGGAAAAAAAGGGATTTCAGTGTTTTCATGGCCTTAATTCCCCATAGGACCAACAACAAGTTGGCTTATGGCCAGACCATCGGGATGGTCCATATCGTCAACACGATCTATGACCATGGTCGCCATGAGCGTCTGGGTGTTTTGTTGGTTCACGTTTTCACAAGTCTGGATGAAAGGAAACTGAACCACGTAGTGAACATGACCGTTCACAACTTTCTGGTCACGAATGGTTGCCGCACGTGTAGGCTGAGCAAAACACAGAAGTTTTGCCTGTTTCAGTTTATCAAGATTACCTGCTTTGATGAATGAACGTGCAAAACTGTTCCATCCGTCAATGGTGTAATGCGCTCCAGCAGTATTCAACTGCGACGGATAGTCGCGATAGTTGATGTTATAGGGCGCTATGCCCCAACGTACAGCCCACGACAGCAGTTGATCCTGTCCCAGAATGGGGCTCTCCAGTGGTACAGCAGGCCGTGGCGGGTTCTGCCCGTCAACATAAAAGAATTTCGGACGTGGCGGATTTACCCAGATATAAACATCATGAATCACAAATACGCACAAAAGTGCAGACAACGTAATATTGACCCAAAGCGATCTCTCGACAACACGTCCCTGAAAATCCGGGTCACTTAAACGCCGGAGAACGGCTGGTTTCTGCCGTTTCATCGTGCGCCTCCAAGGAAGACGCTGACAGCCCCTTTATAACCTTCCATCGATCTGTCCTTTGCAAAAGTTGATAAGGACAAGGTGAAGGTTTCAGATGCGACCAGATGCTTTTATTTTCAGATCAACGTTATTTTTTTATGCTGCGAGATCATACGCGGCGACCAGACCACGCAAACGCCGTGATTTGCGTGCACGACGGCTGAGCCGACGCAGTTTACTGTTCGTCCAGAAGCGTGCCCCTTCCATAACACTGCAGTGACGGCGGAAAATTCTATGAGATGTAATATACTCAATTGCATCTTCATAGATAAAATAGACAAGTTTTTTGCGACGGGATTCAGGAATGCACTCTTCCAGACTGGCGTGTGATCGAATGGCATCTGACGTCAGGAGGAAATCCTGCGCGATGACATGATGGCTTTGAAGTGCGAAATAACGATAAGCGCATTCAATATTCGCTGCCTCATTCCAACGGATCTTATCAGATCTGGACATGCAGGTAATTGTCACAAGGTTTCTGCAGCACCGCACTCGGTAAGTGCGCCCCCGTAACTCTTTGCGTGTCAGAACACTGGCTTGTGCCCATGACAGGACTGTTTTCTTGGGTGCTGAAAGTGCGCTCTTACGCAATGCGGCATTATGTTCAGCGGCCTTTTCTCGTGAGATCTGCGTGCGTGAGGGAAGGCCTAATGAGCGTCGTTTTCCAGATACACTGGAGCGGGAACGTTTCAGGACTTTTGCGATTTCTTCTGCTTGGGCACCACGATTCCACATTTGACCCAGAATGATTAGTTCTCGACGTTGCCACGCCTTTTTATGGTCTGGCATTTTATAGCCATGCATAACCGGCGCTTTGTCCCAGTCTTCATAAGCAGCTTGCGCCTCCTTAATTGTCACTCCAAGCAGATCTGAGGTGAGAGTAAAATCTCGTGTCAGGCGAAGGACCTGTCTGATCATCGGAATGGAAACAGACTGAGGAAGCCAAAATCGATCTTTTCTCGTGATGACAGCGCAATCAAGCATGACCTTATTCCGTCGTTTGATGAGTGATCACCACGAAATAACACAGCAGCCGCCTATGAGGTCAACAGATATAAACAGAGTCATACGAACCTATAACAACAGCATAAGTGTACAGGGTCGCAAAAATCATGATGATATACTTTGGCGTTCAACGTTGCGGCTGAGCGTTGCGGTGAACTAGGGGTCGTTTGCGGGAGGGGGCGAAATCCTACGCTAAGCTGAGAACGCGCTTCCCATAATCCCTGAGCTCGCCCTTCGGTCCGACATATCTGTATAGAGTGACGCGCTCGATCCCGAGTTCCTTGCACAGATCGGAAACAGACGTGTCGCGCTGCGCCATGGCGGCCTGGGCGAGACGCACCTGTGCTTTGGTCAGGGCGAATTTTCGCCCTCCCTTTCGTCCGCGCGCTCTGGCTGCGGCAAGGCCAGCCATGGTGCGCTCGCGGATCAGATCCCGCTCGAACTCGGCCAGAGTGGCAAAGATACCGAACACCATGCGGCCGGATGCGGTTGTGGTGTCGATCTGAGCGCCTTTTCCGGTCAGCACACGCAGGCCGATCCTGCGGTCTGACAGATCCTTCACGGTGTTGACCAGGTGGGCGAGCGAGCGCCCGAGGCGATCGAGTTTCCAGACCACCAGCACATCGCCGTCGCGCAAGGATTTGAGGCATGCAGCTAAGCCGGGCCGATCATCGCGGCTACCGGATGCACGATCATCATAAATATTACCTGGCTCGATACCGGCGGCACGCAGGGCGTCGTGCTGGAGGTCGAGGGATTGGGAACCATCGGCTTTGGAGACGCGGGCATATCCGATCAGCATGTTTCTTAAACGTTGGTTTGAAGCGGTGACGAACATGAGCACATAAGCTTGCACTATTGTGTATCTTAACCAGCATCGCAATCAAACTATCTCAAACCTTACCTTGGAAAGAATAAGGAGCATGTATGCCGCGTCGCGTGACCCTGACCGATCGACAGCGCGAGGCGCTGTTTCACTTACCGGTCGATCAAGGTGATCTGCTGCGGCACTATACCCTTAGCGATGAGGATCTCGGGCATATCCGCCAGCGCCGGCGCGCCCACAACCGTTTCGGCTTCGCGCTGCAACTGTGCGTCCTGCGCTACCCGGGCCGGGTACTCACCCCTGGCGAGCTGATCCCGGCACAGGTATCGGATTTCATCGCGGCCCAGCTCGGGCTGAGCCGTGACGATCTACTCCTCTATGCCGCGCGCGAGGAGACCCGGCATGAGCATCTGGCGGACCTACGCCGGATCTACGGCTATCGCTCCTTTTCGGGGCGGGGCGCACGGGATTTGCGCGATTGGATCGCTCGGGAAGCCGAGGCGGCGACATCGAATGAGGATCTTGCCCGTCGCTTCGTTGCAGAGTGTCGCCGCACCCGCACAATCCTTCCCGGTTTCTCAACGATTGAGCGCCTTTGTGCCGATGCACTGGTCAAGGCCGAACGCAGGATCGAAGATCGTATCGCCCATCGCATAACACCAGCCCTGAGCGAGAATTTGGCTCATCTGTTAGAGAATACGGTGGATGGTCGCATCACCCGCTTCGTATGGCTGCGACAGTTCGAAGTTGGCGCAAATTCGGCGGCGGCCAATCGGCTGATGGATCGACTGGAATATCTCCACAAGTTCGATCTTCCGGCAGATTTGCTGGACGGCGTTCCCGCGCATCGTGTGACCCGCCTTCGCCGGCAGGGCGAGCGCTATTACGCCGACGGCATGCGCGATCTGCCCGAAGGCAGGCGGCTTGCAATCCTCGCTGTCTGCACCATGGAATGGCGGTCATCTCTGGCTGATGTCATCGTGGAGACCCACGATCGCATCGTAGGCCGTCTCTATCGGGTCTCCGAACGCCTTTGCAGCACCAAGATCGCCGACGAAAAGGCGGCCGTTCGGGACACGCTGAAGTCTTTTGCTGAAATCGGTGGTGCTTTGCTTGGAGCGCAGGACGATGGCGCATCCCTGGACGGGATAATCACCACCGGTCCAGGCTGGGAACGGTTCAGAACCCTTGTCGCCACGGCCTCTGCGTTGACCAATGTGCTCGCTGCCGACCCGCTCAGCCGTGTGCTGGACGGCTATCATCGCTTCCGCCTCTATGCGCCCAGGATGCTGCGCCTGCTCGACATGCAGGCGGCGCCGATTGCCAAGCCTCTTCTGACGGCTATCGCGCTGCTACAGAGCGGGATCAAATCCGATCCTCCTATGGATTTTCTACGTCCCAACTCCAAATGGCATCGCCATCTTCGCGCTGCGCCCGCCGGCGACTACCGACTTTGGGAAATCGCGGTGCTGTTCCATATCCGCGACGCTTTCCGGTCCGGCGACATATGGCTGGCAAAATCGCGCCGCTATGGCGACCTCAAGCAGATCCTGGTCCCGCCACAGGCGATAGAGCAGACCGCGCGGTTCGCTGTGCCGCTGCAACCCGGCGAATGGCTTGCCGAGCGCAGGGCTCGACTGGATACACAACTGAAGGCGCTTGGCCGCGCGGCGCGAACCGGTACGATCCCAGGCGGCATCATCGAGAACGGCAAGCTGCACATCGACAAGCTGAAGGCTGACACACCCGAAGGCACTGAGGATCTCGTACTCGATCTCTATCAACAGCTCCCGTCCACGAGGATCACCGATTTGTTGCTGGAAGTCGATGAGCGAACCGGATTCTCCGAGGCTTTCACGCATCTGCGCACTGGCGTGCCTTGCCGCGACCAGATCGGCCTGATGAACGTGTTGTTGGCGGAAGGCGTCAATCTTGGTCTACGCAAGATGGCAGCGGCGACCAATACGCACAGCTTCTGGGAATTGCTGCGGATCGCACGCTGGCATGTCGAAGGCAGCGCCTATGATCGGGCGCTCGCCATGATCGTGGAAGCCCATGCCGCTCTGCCTATGTCCGCCTTCTGGGGACAAGGGAAATCCGCATCCAGCGACGGGCAGTTCTTCCTTGCTACCGAGCAGGGCGAAGCGATGAATCTGATCAACGCGAAATATGGCAACGTCCCAGGCCTCAAGGGATACAGCCATGTGTCCGATCAATATGCACCCTTCGCTACCCAGGTCATCCCGGCAACGGTCAGCGAGGCACCTTATATACTCGATGGGCTGCTCATGAATGACGCAGGCCGCCGCGTCCGCCAGCATTTTGCCGACACGGGTGGCTTTACCGATCATGTGTTCGCCGCCAGCTCCTTGCTCGGCTACAGGTTCGCACCGCGTATCCGAGATCTCTCTCAGAAAAGACTCTATGCCTTCACGCCCAACGCGACGCCCGCCAATGTGCGAGCGCTGGTTGGCGGCAAAATCAATGAACCGCTCATCGAGCGCAACTGGCCCGACATCCTGCGCGTCACGGCAACGATCGCAGCGGGCATCGTCGCCCCCAGCCAGATTCTTCGCAAGCTCGCTTCCTACCCGCGCCAGAATGAGCTGGCCCTCGCATTGCGGGAGATCGGTCGCATCGAGCGCACCCTGTTCATGATCGACTGGATTCTCGACGCCGGTCTCCAGCGCCAGGCTCAGATCGGTCTCAACAAGGGCGAGGCCCATCATGCCCTCAAGCGCGCCATCAGCTTCCATCGTCGAGGTGAGATACGCGACCGCTCAGGCGAAGGGCAGCACTATCGTATTGCCGGCATGAACCTGCTCGCCGCCATCATCATCTTCTGGAACACCATGAAACTCGGGGAGGTCGTGGACAGACGCGCCGTGGACGGCATCATCATCCCGCCTGATCTCCTCGCCCATGTCTCACCGCTGGGATGGGAACACATCAACCTCACCGGCGAATATCGCTGGCCTAAATCCTTAGCGTAGGATTTCGCCCCCTCCCGCAAACGACCCCAACTATCCAAATGAGATAGTTCTATTAAGTTGTTGTTTATTCATGGGAATATATTTTTCCGTGCATAGACGAGTATCGTTGCAGACAAAAAGTAAGGGCCACTTTTGGGGATATAAAAACACGATAGAAGATCGTGTGAACGCACATAAACGTGATTGTTATGGCTCGTAATTAATTATTCATAGTCGTGAGGACAACGGCAATCATCCTGAAAGGGCTACGTTGTGGTCCAGCCTATAGCCAGCCCATGATTGAAATGGATGCACAAAAAAACTCTAAAGATCACCCGAGAGAGTAAAGATCTATCCTGAATACTAATTGTTTCCAGATAAGACTTCTGCCAGTGACTTGTAAACACTGGCAGAATCTATAACAGCCCAACGACATCATGATGATCCAAATGGAGATGTACCTGACGCTGTGCGGAATAAATATTCCACTGTCGAAAGCATCTCGTTAACAGAGCTAATTTGACCACACGCAATTATGGACGCAGCTCGTCGCTCAAGATCAATTTGGTTTTTTTCAGTTTCTGGGTCTGTTTTGAAGAAGAACGAAATCGGTGCCTGTAATGCTTCCGCGAGTTGATATAACGTTTGCATTGAAGGGTTTTGTAGACCTGCTTCAATAGCAAAAATCGAAGAAAATGGTACGCCGGAAATACCTCTCAGTTCAGATCTTCCCAATCCTCTAACTATTCTAAGGCTCCGGACACGTCGGCCAATCATGATAAGAATTTCAAGCGATCCCGGTATTTTAAACCCTGATTCTGCAGCAAAAACGGCAGCCGTTTCTTCAATAGCTGGATTCGTAGGCTTTCCCATCTCCGACAATGTCTTCATTAATCTCAGCAGGTCGGGCTTGGACGTCTCTAATGCTTTAGCGGCTACTGCAAGCGAATCAACATCTTTTTGTGTCAAAGGGGGAGGAAACGGTTCCAATGCTCCACCATGCGGAGGCAGAACTTGGTCGAAATCAAGTTGTAATGCTTTTGCAAGTCCGAAAAAAGTGCCAACGGAAAATGGTTTGCCAGTTTTCTGACTTGTCCTGAAATACTTGATTGTACTTGTATGGATACCAGATAATTTCGACAGGGTCGTGGGGGTTATACCAATACGTTTGCACTGTTCAGTTAAAGTTGCGCTGATGTTTCGGTACAAAAGCCCATCTTTAAACAGTTTCGTGTTGGCCTGCGTCTCTTTCGGTTTCTTAGACATTCCATAACTCTTTCTCGGCAGGCGTCCCGACCGCCATAAGATCGGGAACAAAACACCACGAAAGTGGTGGTTTTAATAATGCGTAACGTCCTTTCGTTCGTTAAAGTCCATGCCAGTCAATACCAGTCAATACCTTTATATTGATGGTTAATGCATCGTCATACAGTTTCTGGTCGCATCATAGCGGTTTTCATATGGTTTCGAAGGAGAGAAACCTATGATTATCCCTGCTATCTGTCTTGCGATCAGCGTAACGACACCAAATAATCCCCGTCATTCGATGTTCCATAACGCTGCATTCCAGCTAGTGCAGCCAAATCAATCGAAAAATAAGGACGTGCAAGTCCATTCTATTCCATCAAACCGTGATCAACCGACTGAAGAGACTGTTGAAAAGCCCTTAGCCGAAACTGGAACCGGGGAAATTAAGTCTCATCGTAGTCATTTTCGTCGTGTCAGCGGCTTTGGAAATGAGGTGCCTCTAGGCTTTGCCGTTCGTCAGATTGTCCCATTTGGTGTGCGCGTGAGTTTTGGAGGGGATATTGATACGACCCGACTGGTTAGCTGGGCAGGCGGAGACACATGGAACCGGGTGCTGGCCGCGACAGTTGCGCAACTCGGATACGCCATCGATGTTGGCCATAACTCAGTAAGGATTATCACAAAAAAAACTGTTTCGTCGCATGATGAACGGTGACGCTGGCCTCATTCAGGAGGCAGATCATGGCACAAGCGTCATTACAGAAGACCCAACGCGACCAAACTCAGCACGGCGATGTGCTGATGGCAATCGAGAATCTGGCAAGGGATATCGCGCAACAAGGACGTGATTATACTCTGCAGCGCCTGCAGCAACCAAATATCCGGACATTATGGGGCAAGACACTGGATGTTGTCCCACCCGAATACTGGAATGAACTTCGTCAGGCGCTGGATGAACTTGCCGGTCCACATGGCAGTCTCTCTGGTTTGTTGACGCCTGAATCCCAATTTACCAGAGGCGTATTTGGCCGTGCCCGTGTTGAAACACTCGTGCGACTGCTTGCTCCTGAACGCTTGCAGACTTTGGCCAATCTTATTCCCTCTCACGCAAAGACAATCCCATGAAAGCAAGGCCTTTATGCTTTCCTATGGCCCTTTGTCTGGGACTGTTGGCTACCCCTGCGTTTGCTCAACAGACCGAGCAGGGAAGTGTCGGATGCGCCGAGTTAACTCAGGCGGCCGCAAATGCAATCAACCAGCGTGTACAGGCCAATGATGCTTACGAAAAACAGCCAGATAGCATTGGTCCTCTCTCTTGCCTTGATGGTTTCCTTCACGGGCAGGGTTTGAACGTCATCACAAGCGGCCTGGACCCAATGTCCCTGATCCAGAACCTTGAAAGCCAGTTGGGTTCCCAGATCTGTCAGGCAGCTCAGAGTGCGTGGGGGAATGCCATGGGAGGCACACAATGCAGCCTGAGCCTGTCAGGTATCAATCTGGGGCTTGGGTTCGGAAATGTCGGGAGCGGCACCATGTGCCCGTCTCTGAATTTTGGCGGCGGCGGACCGCCTTTAGCCTCTGGCGGGTTTGGGACTACTGGAGGATCTGGCGGTCTTTATGTGGAAAGCAACCCGCTTCTTCCATCGGGATACAGCGCAGATAGCGCTATGGATGGGGTGTTCTGATGTCGAAGCAAAACAGGCGAATTACGCACACTGCACTGCTTGCTGCAGGGGTTTGCCTCTTGACTGTCAGCATCCAGCCTCAACGCGCTTATGGATTCATGGGTGAGGCTGCTGTTGTCGGGGCCATTCATGCTCTGCAGTCTTTTATGGGCAAGCAGATGGATAAAGTCGGGGAAAACATCACCAATAGCCTCAACGACATGACGAACCCAAACTCGGTGTCATCAATGATCCGCGATGCCGCCACCCAGGAAGCAAATTACGCCAAGGGACAGGTTGCGGCACAAAGTCGGATAGCGGATGCACAAAATACAGCTATGGCAGCCTTTCTGCGTCGTCAGCAGGAAACCGGTATTCGCGACGAGCACATGATGTCTCCAGAGTTTTGCGGTGGACTGGACAGTCAGCAGACTACGATGGCGGCTGCGAGAGCTTCGCGATCTGCATTGGGAGCAATTACCACAATCGTTGAACCACGAGGGGAAGCCGCCAAAGGAACGCCCTCATACTACGGGCGGGCTCAGGGGGTTGATGCAAACACCAACTTCCATTTGAGACGGTATTGTTCCCAAGAAGATGTTGACGCAGGGCTATGTAGCGCTGTCTCCCGTCTGCCCAACGCTGACCAGCGTGCCAGCACATTATTCATCGCGGATACCCTCTCCGGTGATGGTGCTGTGGATGCAGCCAATGATTATTCAACGACACTGATCCAGCCTGTTGCTCCGGCAGCTATCCGGGGTGAGCAGGCAAGCAGCACCATGGGACGCGAGCAGATGCTCCAGCGCCGAGCATACAATGCGCGCATGTCTCTGGCGAGGTTTGTGATGGCGTTCATCACGTCACTGGAAACGCCTTCTGTGTCCCTGACTACCGAACAAAAAAGGGAAATGCAGGCTGAAGGCCTGCAACCTCTTGATCGTGCATCGTGGTTGCAGGCCATGAGCCTTGAGGTCAATCGCCGCGTTTCAAGCGTCAGTTGGAATGCAGCCCTTCAGGCAATGCCAACGGCCAGCATCCTGCGCGAGATTGCGACGGAACTGGCTCAGTCAAACTATCTCGCCATGCAGAATTATCGCCTTGGACTTTACCAGGCATCCATAGGGGCGACAGGTATCGCCCAGAACGAGGAAGCACGTTTGCAGCATGGCTCGAACAAGATGCCGTCTCCAACCATCAATCCTTGAACCAAGAGGTCACTATGTCTGAAACCCTTACCCAGATTGCCGATCTGGCAAATGTCATGGATTATCTTGATCGCACGAAAGATGTGGTGCGAGAACATGCTCCGGATGTTGTTCAGCGCTTTGAGCGCCTAAAGGAACGGGTATCGAGAGCACCTGAAGATGATCTATTTCTCCGGACAGAGATTGCCTACTCAGTACAGGATTTTTCGCGGGTAGCTGGCCCCGTTCTTCCTGATACGCACCCCTTAGCGGCGGAAATGAAAGAGAGAGCCACATCTGCACCAGAAATAAACTCTGAGGAAGTCCAGCATCTCCTTGCCAGCACCGTCTCTCTGACAGACCAAAGACTGGTCAACCAGATCAGGGGAATGGTTGAGGATATGAGGTCAGGCGTGGCAGATCCAGAGCACCCTGATTTTCTGTTTTCGATCGAACAGTTAGAGCGAGCTGTCAGCGGCGCTCAAAATGTAAATGAGCCACAAAGTTCTTCGGACACACGCCCAACTGATGAGACCAGACCTGGTCTACATCCTTCTCCGGGAGGCGGGCACGCGGAAGAAAACAATCCATCTGCAGATCAGACCACACCACAGAAGGAAGGGAGCCGAACAGAACCTCAGAATGCCGAACAAGCCAAGAAAGAGCCTGCAGGAACTGACAAAGCACAAAGCACGGACAAAAAAGAACCGGAAGCACAAAAGGAGCTTGAAGCTCCGGTTGTTCAGAAGATGAGCATGGGGGCTGCGCTTGTCGGCGGCTTCTCTCGTTTGGCAGGTGCCTTGGCGACAAAACTTGAAGCAGAGCCCGGCAAGCTTTCACCCGGATGGCTCGATAGGGCGAGAGAGAAAAGCCAAAGGCATGATGCTGCTCAGGCTGAGAAGAACATGGACCACACCGCCCATTTAGGTTCAAAAGCCGTTGAGGCCATGCAAGCTCTTCGACAGGGACCGGGATCCAGTATCCTTGCTGCGATTGCAGAGGCCGCCGCCAGTGATCCGGGCGGCATGTCAGCTGTGTTATCCGAAATGAAACCCGGTGGAAAATATGCGTCTCTGCATGGTCAGTTTGAGGCCGAAAAGCAGAACAATCAGGCATTCGCCAGCAGCCTTGAGAACGCGGCCAGTAAACTTGACGCCTACGGGAAGGGGCGGGAAGCCGCCCAGAAGCTTGGTGAAACCATGAACACTACAACGCGGGTGGAGCAACGTTTTGCACAGATAGATGCGCAGATCGGAAAGGAGGCCGAAAGTCTCCCTGGCAGCAAGCCTGGGACGTCGATGATGGAGGAACTCGGGGAAAAAACCAAAGAGTTGGTCAAAAAAGCCGTTGAAACTCTCGCACGTCTCTTCCGTGCCGCACCGTCCAGCGGCCCGACAATGTCACCGGGCTGAGGGAGCAACGGCCATGACAGTTAGAGGATTTCTGGCATCGGTGTTCATGGTGTTGGGGCTGGCACTATATGTTCCATCCGCGATGGCGCAGTCTGGTTCAGTAACTGGAAGCACTACACAAAGCACAATGTCGGGCTCATCATCTGAGGCTTCCGGTTCTCACACCGTAACATGGGATCTGCTTGATCCTGAAGACGATTGGACTGCGGTGGTGGTTCGCTCGATCTTTCCCGTGTTTTCGTCAGGAGATTCCTCCATAGGGTCTGAAAATACGGTTATTGGTACCATGCTGGCCTGGCTGTCCGCTTTTGCCGGGGTCATTGCGTCAGGTTGGGTGACTTATCTGTGGTTCAATACCAATTTCCGTGGTGCCGAGACAGCCAAGCTTCTTGGTGACAATCAGTCCCAGATGTCGATCGTCAAGATCGGTCTGGCGGCATTGATGATGTTTCCCACGATATCCGGTTTCAATGGTGGGCAGGCGGTTGTTGTCCAAGGCTCGCTCTGGGGCATTGGGATGGCAAAGACTATCTATCATTACGCAGTAAAGGCCATTGGTCCGGATGGTAAAGTCATTGCGACACCGATCGTGCCAGGAACCAAAGGTATCGTCCTTAATCTGGTCAAGGACGAATTCTGCCGATCACTGCTGAACGTTGCGTCAAATAACCCGAACCTGATTCCTGCGCCTACGGGACGCACAATACAGGGCATTTCAGGACAATCCATAGGTCTGGTGGTGAACTATGCCTACAACATGACACTGGGGGATGGCACACCGACTTGTGGCGCTATCAATCTGGAAACGCCAGCAATGGGCAAAACCAATCTTGCGGGAGTTTCTGTTGATACGGCTGCAATGCAAAAAAATGTGCTTGATGCCGTACTTGCCGCAGACATCCGTGGCCCCGTGGAAACGGTCGCTCGTAATTTCTGGATGTCAAAGAAGACACAGGATCTTGCGCCTCTGATGCAGATTGTGATGACTGCCACAAATGACTACACGTCCAGACTGACCGAACAGGCGGCTCAGATGCGCTCCCAACTCGAAAAGGCTATCAGTGATCGCTCAACAACCTTAAACCAATGGGGTCTCGGCACAAACGGAGATGCAACAAATACTGCCAACCGTCTGGATAGCCTCGGCTGGTCTGGTGCTGGCGCGTATTATCTCGAATTTGCCCGACTGAACGGGCAGACGCTCTCTCTGATGACTGCCACCCCTAACGTCACAACGCCGAGTTACAGTGGTATTGGTTCTGCTCTTGCGTCGGATGTCGCTCCTCTCATCCAGTCAGCGCATACCTTTCTAGGCAATATTGACGCCATGGTTGCAACGACTGATGGCATGAGCGCGCCGGGTGGGAATGGTGACCTCTATTCAGGTGCCATGCCCGGTGGCGATGGGTCCAGTGTTGTGACACAACTCTTTCGTGCCCTGCACTTCAACGATTACGCCTTACAAATGCTGGTTGGGTTTATGGAACCTTCTGGCACAGGGGGATATTGGATTGATCCCTTTGGAAACCTTATGTCTCTTGGGCACTGGCTTATTACTCTCTCTGTCACGGCCATGGGTACAGCGTCAGTTCTGTCTTCAAATGCTGGAATGATCAGTACGGGTATTCTTTCCTTGCTGGCAGGTCAGCCCGAAGGGGCCGTTGCGGCTGGACTTGGTCATATGGCGATGCAATTTTTCTCGACACCGATCATGCTCGGTTGTTTTGCAATGCTTGTGCCGGGACTTACCGTCGCGTTTGTTCTTCCCATGGTCCCGTATGTCATGTGGATGGCAGGTATTGCCAGCTGGTTGATCCTTGTCTGTGAGGCTGTTGTGGCAGCACCTCTATGGATGCTTGCGCATATGACGCTGAATGGTGAAGGGCTGCATGGCAACGCTCGGCAGGGTTATGCGTTATTGTTTGACGTGTTGTTTCGGCCAACACTCATGCTGTTTGGTCTCTTTTTCGGGTATTTCGTGTTTGATGCAATGTCTTGGCTAGTGCACCAGACATTCGGGGTCGCGGCCGGATTTGCGCTTTCACATGGTTGGCTGGTCAGCAATTTTCTGGGCATGTTGCTTCTGGTATGGATGTTTGTGTTGCTCCATATGATTCTTGCACTTGCTTCGTTCAGGTTGATTGCGATTGTGCCAAACCGTGTCCCGCAAATTCTTGGTTTCGGTGGCGGTGAACGGATTGATGTCGATGCGTTTAGTCGTGACGTTGCAGCTGTGGGCATGGCCGGAGCAATGCAGAACATGCAAAAGGCATTAGCTTCGAAAGAAAGCCATTCTGTGGAAAGTGTAAGCACAACTCCACCAATGAAAAAAATGCTTGCGAGGGATACAGGCAAACTCGATACTACGATGAATAAAACATCAGGCTAAAGAGGAGGCCCGGATGACAGATACTGGATTAGGAACGTTCGGCGCTTATATGTTGGGTCGATATTCGGCTGAATCCTCTGAAATTGTGAGCCGACAAGTTCATAATTTTTTTAAGCCTCGCACTAGGCTGGTTTCTGAGGCCGACTATAATGAAGCTGCGAAACTTGCACATAGAGCTGTTGAATATGTGCAAGTTTTAGACGGGAAGCTTGATGCCATTAAAGTTGAGCTTGCCACAGAACGTGAGAAATCTGCCACTCTTGAAGAGCAGTTGGCAACGGCCAACGCAGCCAATGCGGAACTTCAGAGACGCCTGGAAGCTGAGAAGGCCCATGCCGTCATGCTTGATGATCGCCTGTTCGACCTCACGAGAAGACATGTAAGGCTTTGCAAACAAACCGGCATGACGGAAACGTCTTCGACATAAACGTTTTTGATCGCATGATGCAGCCGCATTGTTTGATCCATCACAATGGAGATGACAATGCGGCCTTTCTTTTATCTTCCGCTCGCCCTCATGTTGGCTTTGTCAGCCTGCGATGGGGGTAATGTTGAGTCAGCGTCCCATGCTCATGGACCGAAACCATCTCGCCTGCACAATCTGTATTATGAACCCAATGGAGCTTATGGTTCTGCGCGAGCCATATGGGCATCCCCCGTCTACAATCGTGAGGGTACCATCGTAAAACCCACAGACTCACGCAACGATACGGGTCGTGAAGATTATGAGCATTCACCGTGGGCAACGGGAGCGAGTGGCGGGGATCAGAACGCGCCTCCCGGCACCTGGTGAAATAACGAATGGGTCGCCTTTTACTGGGCGGCCCAATCTTTAGGGGAGGCGGGGAAGCAGGCTATCCGCTCTGTCCAGAAATTCTCGGAAAGTCGCGATCTGGCGTGTCCTAAGCTGCCAGTTTACAGAGCAGTTCCATAAGGATATGGAACCCAGAAGAGCCAGAAAAGGCAGAAATGCCACGGATGAAAGCAGGCGGCTGCTTGTCCAGGGAAAGAATATCATTTCTGTTGACCACATTATAAACAAGACAATGGTCAGAAGACCCGCACATAAAGCGCGGAAAAAAGTCTCACGCTGGCGTTTTCTGATCACATTATACAAATCATCATCTGTCAGATAACGATAGGGAATAGCACTTCGAATGGCAGGCAATGGCTTCTTTCCAACAATGTCATTGCGTGCGTCTTCGATGAGTTCATGATCATCGTCTTGTAAGGAAGGTGGATTTGGCACTTTACCCTCATCCTTATGTGGCTCAGGCTTTGCTGAGAGTTTAAGGATGGTCCAGAGCAGACGGATGACATTGAAATTCCCGCTAATTTGACGCCAACCTACGGCGTCACTTGGCGAGCCTGTCACGTGCTTTGCCAGTTTGGCCGTCGTTTTTATGACGCCTTTTTTCTGAGATGCTTGGAAAGAATTGTCGTGTTCGCTCATCGCGCCAACTCCCCCAGAAAAGAAGACACATCTGTCGGATTTCCCTCTAACCTTCCCAATGAACCGTCTGTGCGGATCCAGAGGAACGTCGGCGTGCCCTTGAGTGCAATGCTTTTAGCAAACGTTCCATTTTCTGCGAGTTGACTGGCAGCGTTAGAGGCTGGTGTGTCGGCCCGTTCATGAAGGTGTCCCCCAAGCCATGCCCGCACCATATCTGTTTCAGGATATGATAACATGGCTTGCGCATTGCGCGTGCTTTCTCCGCGATCTTCGTAATCCAGAACTGAAAGTGGAACCACTTTCAGGCGAAGTTTTCCAGCTTGTACAAGCGGCATCAGATTTTGAGCCGCCTTGATGGAATACATGCACTGCGGATCTATCAGCATGACGGCCGACGGCGCAGAAAGAGAGCCTACTGTCCCACCATGCAGAGATGCCAGAACAGTTTTTGTGATCTGGGCACCATCCATCCGAACAGATGGAACAGCTCCAGGAATATGCTGGATTTGCTGGCGGGTGACATCTCGACCAGATGCGTCCCAAAGAGATCCTGCTACCGCGGCTTGTCCATCTGGCGTTGCGTAGATTACCTGAAAATGGGAACCATTTTGCAAAAACATCCCTCGAATACCATGCCACTGGGCAAGATCAGTTGCGCGTTTACCAGAAAGCGAACGCAGAGTGTCATAGGGAACGGGGATTGCTGTTCCACCAAGCACTCCACGATGATCTTTGAGCAAGAAATAGATAAACACGCGATCTGGCGTATAGGCTGCTCCGGTTTCAAAGCCATGAAACTGACCTGGGCTTGCGAGATGGGCACCAGAACCAGTCAGACGATTCAGAGCATCATATGAGTCAGACGGGTTTGACTGGCGCTTAGGTGGTAAGGATGGAGAAGGAGCGGATGATGTTCCGTTACTAGCAATAGAGCATTGTTGAGCCTGAGTGACCGTCGGTTCGAGCAGGATAAGGGTAAGGGCCAGCGGATAAAAACGTAACACGGTTTTCTCCCTACATAATGTTGGGAGAAAATTTATCGGGTCAGGATGCGACAGACTGTTTTTTTTTGTTACTACTGCAATTTATCAAAGATGCTGGCGGTATCCAATGGAAAGGTTCTGGGGTCGCCTCTGGAAGAATGGGTCTTACGATTTTCAAAAATCGACTAATAAGACGTCGCTCTGATGGCGTTGCCCTGCGCCTGTACCATTTTATCACCTCAATAAGATGAACCCATTGCTCTCTTGGAAAAGACAAAGTTAACACGAGAGACGATCTTAATATGGGATGCGGGCAATCAGGGATAACGCGGCAAATATGTTTCTTCAAAAAAACAATTGCCTCTCGAACACATGTCGGCAAATCTTCTTTTGCCAGCAATGCAAGGGAAGAAAAACCCCGATAGAATTCCTCGTGCATTCAAATAATCCCTTTATGCCACCAGAGGTTGCTGACCACCTCTATTTCCGTATTTTCTTGTTGGTTAAGTTATTACGGATAGTTACTGACTGTGTCTTCAAATAAACCATTTCACGGAACCGGGAGAAACCCCTGTACACGCATCCGTGAAGAACAAATGTTCCTCAATCTTGGCTATGTGTCATTTTGGTCGCATGACGCCATATTAAAGTCCTTATTCAGACCTGTTCGGTCGCATCATCACTCAGCATTTTCGTCCTAGGCTTTTGAAGGAGGCATCATGCTCGCTACGATTGAAACTCAAGAAACTGAAACAGAGGCTCAGGTCGGTGGTATTGCCGCTGATCGCTTGCGCTCGATTATTGAGAGGGTCGAACGTCTCGAAGAAGAGCGCAAAGCGCTCGCCTCGGACATCAAGGATATTTTCACTGAAGCCAAATCGGCCGGGTTTGATGTCCGAACCATCAAGCAGATCATTCGCTTGCGCAAGCAGGAGCCCGCAGAGATAGAAGAGCAGGAAACACTGCTGGATATCTATCGGCGTGCGCTCGGAATGTAAGAACGCAACCTGGCTGGTGCCTGCTGTCTATCTCGCAAGACATAGCAACCTGCCCCCTGGTACCGTTTAATTGGATCGTAAAGGAGATCAAACCTGCAGGATAAGGAGAAGGCATTCGGCAGACAACAAGCGGAAAACCGCCATTTCCAAGGCATATCAGGCGAGGATAATATGGAGATCATAGGATTTCAGAGCGAGAAGATGACAAGCTTAAATGACTAAGTAAGATGTCCTGATTCGACTCGTTTCCCATGGGACAACATGACCTTCTTAGGCAGCTTAAACGCCTGTTTTTGCAGAAATAATAGGGTCGTTCATTGTGGAATCAGTCTCAAGCATTTAAGCCCTTGTGGTTGGTCGCATCATGAGTGTGCATTCTGTCGCATGACGAGCACGTTTCAGGAGCGCCAACCAGAGACACTCGTTCGCATCGAATTTTCCTATGAAAGGAAGATACGGAGCGTTGAGAGACCCAAGAATGACGATGGCCATGCCCCAAGTGCGGCGTGATCCGTCGGTAAGAGCGAGAAGGAAGAGAGAGCCATGACATAGTTTCCCCCTAAAACGACTGAGGCCCCGCTTTCGCGAGGCCTGCAGACACAAAATACATTCCCTGATGGGGATGTCGGATGAAAAAGAGTTTGGCGACAATTTTTCTCCGACATATCCCGTAAAATTGCAAGTCTTTTCTTGCCACAGGGGGCGTTTGTCCTGCGGGTCAGCATCGCGACGGGGAAGGTATTCCCATTCGTCGGACAAAAAGAATAATGTTATCAGAAGGTTATTCCCGCTCTGCGGGCATAAGGAAAATCACGCCTGCCATGGTTGCGGCGCGAACAACAGCTGAGGCTCTGCCTCTCCAGGCCGTGGAAATGAGCGACCTCTATCGCTATCTACGCCAGGGGCGGTCGATTCTCGGCCTGACATGCCAGCAGACGGAACTGCTCTGCTATCTGATCGCATTCACCCAACCAGCTGACTGGTCGGGTGAAGACGATGTCCTGCCGGTCTCCACCGCATCCAATCTGGATATCCAGCAACGCTTTGATCTAGGGCGAACCCGCGTTAAAAACCTGTTGCGCGAGCTGGCCGAAGCAGGGTGGCTCCTTCACCGGGATAGTCCCAACGGACAGCGTTACCGTCGTTCCAACCCTTTTACTCCGCGAAGCCAGCAGGCCTACGGTTTTGATCTTTCTCCGCTTGCCCGCCGATTTGATGATCTCAAACGTGCGGCTGAAACGGCTCTTTGGCGCCAACAGGAAGGTCGTCGCCTCCATCGGGAGGTTACAACACTCTCCCGCACCATCTACGCCCTGTTTCAAACTGCAGAAGAAGCAGGGGTCACGGTGAAAGACGGAAAACAGATACTCGCCCGTACCTCTGCTCTTGTCAGTCAGCGGGGGAGTGAACGTGATCCGAAATGGCTTGACCCCATCTGCCAGGAACTTCGTCAGATTCATGAGCAGGTTGAGCGGGAGATCGCTTTTGCCAAGGAGATGACCGTCTCTTCAGATACCTCTGATTCAGTTCCTTTATCTGTGGAAAGTGACCCCATGGGGACACCAGAACGCCCCCACTATACTTATACAAAATCAACCAGCTTAGCTAAAGCTACTGTAGAAGCGGCCGGCTTCGCCGAAAATTGCAATGAAGCTTCGCGTAGTCGGTCGTCCTCGTCCTCCCGTGCCGCTCAAACCCAACCTGTCCCCTCGGCTGTTACAGATCCGCTTCGTGGTTTCCGGGCTAAGCCATCTTTTGTCCTGCATATCGCCCCGATTTTCCGGCAATATTGCAGTTCCGACAAACCGGCAGAAACCGAAATCATACAGGCCGCACTCTTTGCGTGCGAGCAGCTTGGAATATCCCGACATGCCTGGGCGCAAGGGCAGGCGGTTTTTGGGGATTACCCGAATGCTGTGGTGATTGCGGCAATTGCTGCACGGACGGACGCAGGTGAAGTGCGCTCACCAGGAGGCCTGTTGCGCGCCATGATCGCACGGTTCCTTGCGGGGCAACTCGCACTGGATCGCACCCTTTATGGGCTGGCGGAAAAGCTGAAACGCGGACCGACTATAGTGCAGTAATCACGGGAGCGGGTCTCGGGTCAGTGGAAATCGGAAATGCTTTCTGGTCGCATAATGGTCTGGCTGACTCCTGATTGTAGGAGATCATACGATGCAGACGATAAGGGATACGTATCCCCATTCGCTCGGCACAACCGGGAGGACTGAGGGCAACATGAATGAACCAACGCGCTTTCCACGGGTCGAGCGCTATCGAAAGGAATTGGCCAAACTGACGTTTGAGCCCGTATCTCCGGAGATGACGTCTTTCTACAAGGTGCTGATTCAGGACGCGATGAGCGCCATGACCGAACATGACAGGCCAGAACGTAACCTGATGGCTGAAATTTGCTCCATCACAACATTACTGATTGAGGCGCGTGTGCCGGCTGAAATTCTCATGGATTATCTTGAACGCCTTCATGAGGAACTGGATGAACCGATCCGTCCAATGGAAGGAGATGAATGATGCCTGTCACTGACCCCTATCTCTATCCAGACACCGATGTTCTCGTGAACAAGAAGGGCTATCAGAACGCAGATCGCCTGCGCGTTTTTGAAACAACCCGTTATCTGAGCCGGGCGATCACCATGCCGACAGCAACCAGCTCACCATCTGCATTGAAGAATCTGCATCATCATCTGTTCCAGGACGTCTACGACTGGGCAGGACAATACAGGACATGCAACCTGTCAGTTGACGGCCGGAAAGGTCTTCACCCACAGAGTATTCATCAATCCGTTAATGCTGTTTTCCAAAACCTGAATGCGAATAATGGTCTGCAGGATCTGTCATCTGATCGTTTTGCACGGGCAGCAGCCACGCATATTGCCTCTTTGGATAAAATCCTGCCCTTCCGGCATGGGAACCAGCAGGTCACGCTGTTGCATCTTGCCCATCTTGCCAGAAATGCGGGGCATACATTTGATCTTAGCCAACTGGATCACGACCAATGGAACAGGGCAAGCAGCCAGGCGGCAGTCAATGACGAGCGTCTCATGACGCATGCCATCGCCTCATTGTTCAAGTCTGGTCGTACCATGACGCCTGACCAGGCGCGCCGCGAAGCTCTCTCGCTGCGTGATCCAGCACGCCATGAAATACAATCCCGGATTGAGGGGGCCACCAGAACACTTGGTGCAGGCCGGGCTGACAGCACCACGTTGAAAGAGCTGAGGGGGTTACGGGGAGAACTGAAAGCTCTTGAGAGTGACACACAGGTTGGCACAGTTCTGCGTCATATTGATCAGGCCCAAAAGGCCGGCATTGAAAAGCTGACCGTTCTCCCCGGACGGGACGGATCGGCGCGTGACGCCATCTATGCCATCGGTCGGGCAGCCGTTCGCAGTCTTGATCTGCGTGAGGATCAGCGTGCAGCGCAGGGGATGAAAGCTGAACAGGCACACTTATCTTCTTCCTGGTTTACTCGGGCCAGCCAGAAACTGTCTGCGTCAGAAGGACCTGCCCCGCAATCAAATGGGCCAAAATCGCGAGGCCCACAGATTGGATAGAACACTCTGTGCCTAATCAGCACGATAGTGGCGTATGATGCGTTCTGCGTTCTCTATCGCGCGGTCCAGCTCCTCATAATTTATGGGTGCAAACGTGGGCACTGGTCCTAGGGACCGGATGTCCACGTCCTCCTCTGGAAGATTGGTTTCCTGACTTTCGCTTTTTTTCGGCCGCCCGCGTTTCCTGCCGGGTAGGGGTCTTTTGGGAGGGCGCACGATCTCGCGGAGTGGTTCAAGTTCTTTCAGGGCGAATAATCGCCTTGCTGTGCGATGCGTGACTTCAACAATTAGACCATCTGACAGAAATCGTTCCAGATAGATGTAAGCCGCTTTTAGAGATAACCCCAGTTCGTCCGAGAGGCGCGTTGCAGATATCAGTGGGTATGCGGCAAGGATATCTATGACCTTATCGGCACGTGATGTGCTTCTCTGGGCACCTGATTGCAAGCGTGCGTGACGCCAGCTTCGTTCGAGTGCACGCGTACGGTTTTCTACGGCCGTCATTTCATCATACAGACAGTTGAGGAAGAACGGGATCCATTCTGATGGTTCCCATGGTGCATCCGCTATAAAAGCTCTGGCGCCAACAAGGGGAAGCGGAAAATGAAGGATATCAGTACGTCGCCAATGTCGGATCAAGGCTGCGCGCATCGGGGCACGGGCATGACCAGCTTCTACCCAGGCATGAAATGCAGTAGCAGCGCCAAGAAGAGGGCCTGATGCCTTGCTGTGCTCAGAAAGCCACCCCAGGGCGCTCTCTATCGCGTTGCGTTGTGCTTCATCTGGCTTAACGAGCCATTGGTATTGTGCAAAAGCAGCATGTGCCGCATCAACAGAGGACCCCCGCTCAAAGACATCAGAGCCGAGTGGTACCACTCTCAAGCCCTCAAGTTCGGCGGCAAGGCGCCAGGGATCTATGAGGTGGCCATCGACAGCTGCACAGGCACGTGCGGCTTCAAGCCGTTCCCGAAAGAGGATGGCAGGGAGAAGAGGGTGATGACGGAGCCGCTGATCAATGCGGCCGAATGCAATCGCCGTCTGGGTGAGAGCAATCATCAACGAGGCGGATCAATCACTCCAGCCATGGAGTTATATTCTCCAGTATCAACTGTAACATCGAAATGCATTTTAGCAGTTTCAAGGAGACGGGATGTCGCTGTTAACCAGCCCTCAACATCTGCCTGGGGTGGGGCTTTGGGAATCCTGCCGCCAGGTGTCGCATACCGGTAAGTGGTGGCATATCCTGTTAATACTTCTAGTGGACGAAATTCCGGCTTCCATGGATTTTCATCAGGCATGGTATCAAGTATCGCGCCTAATTGATGTTGTTGATGCCGGTTAATATGTAGTCCTTCGGCTGTCATCGTTGCGATCAAGAGCGCCTCAACCGCATAAAAGAGTTGATTGACTGCATTTCGGCTGCGTGTCTCAAGAAGTGTTTTTGCGTCATGAAGGTAACAGCTTGCCAACCAAATCTGCGCGCCGATTTTTTTCGCAATGGGATCAGACTTTTCAGGCAACGCGAACACCTTCACGATGTAAGACATACGACAAAGTATTCGGCACGTTGATTGCTGAACGGACTTCAATATCGCGTTCAGCGACAACATCAGCAATCAAACCGGCGCTTCGCCCAATAGACCAGGTCGTAACGGGATTAAGATCATTATCAGTGGCCGTATTGGGGAGGACGAGGAAAATGTCCCAGTCGCTATCTGGCCGGTTTGTCCCATTGGCGCGGCTACCGAAAATCCAGACCTGTTTGGCCTTGAGTTGTTTTTTCGCGAGTGCGACAAGGGTCTTCAGCTTTGGTTCGCCAGCAAGCAGGTCATGCGCACGCTGATTGTTATGCCTTCTGCGCTCTACGGCGTTTGCTTGAATTTCTCCAGAAAGGGCACGTTCTCGTTTCTCGCCGATAATCATGGTTTGCATCTTGAATATCCGCTCAGTGTTCTAGTGTGCTTTAGGTTCTTTACCACATATTGCAGAAAGACGTCAGGTCTCTCAATTCTAAAATGGAGAGCAATTTCATTTTATTCTATTTAAAGTAATCTAAATTGTTTTTACATTCAAACCGTGTCTTGTCCTACAAATCCTTTTCCTACGTCTTAATCTACCTGCGATAATATCAATATCCCGCTAAACCATTATGAAGATGCGCTAAACAAACAGGAATAACGGGATATGCGTGCATTGATGATGCGGTATTAATCTGTCTGTTTTTGTTTGGAAATCTCGCCAAGGTGCTCAAGGATTGCCAGCAAAATGCGCGGTGCACCACGATAGCCTTCGTCTCCTTCCGTTTCCTTAATGTTAACCATGGCATCAAACAGGCGATAAGCTGGGCCATCCCTATTTGAGATAACTTCTTCAATCGCATCCAGGTCTAATTCGAGAGTTTTCTGTCCAGCGTTCCGTAGGGCAGTATATTTATCAAGCGCATCCACGAAATAAGGATCTGATGACCAATGTCTCGACATTCTGATGTGGGCCTTATTGTTCAAGTTTGAAACCATAGTACATATACTTTTTTATATCAGCCGAAATAATCTGTTCGTAAAGATGAGAAAGAACTTTCGCGCAGACAGAAATTCATTGCAAACTGACATTCTAGTGGTCGCTATTTCTATAACAGAATAATTATTTCGCATGTAAAATCGAGATGGTGTCTTAATATGTAGAAAATATTTTCGACGCTGATTTCTCACACTTGAGGCAATTTCGGGTTATTTTGTAGAATTCAGTCATCCCACAGGAGCCCGATCTGGAATATTGACGATATTCTGCTTCTGGCGGCGGGTTCTGAACGCAGTGAGGGTGTCACGGCCTGAGAAGGCAGTGTTGGTGGAAGCTATGTGGTCTGTGCACTGTCTGTTTCTTCAGATGGCCTGCCGGAGCCTTCGCAATCGTGCATGAGCGAGGGCGAATTCATGCTGACAGGGGAACATGTCCGGCATGGACAGGACAATCCGACGGACGCTGAGCGTTACACGTGTCGCGATTTTGAGCAGCCGTGCGCGTATGGTGCCACAGGTCGCCGTCTCCAGGCTGGTCTGGCCAAGGGCCAGTCTTTGCAGAGCGGTCAGCAGGACATAGGCTGCGGCCGAGAACCACAGCCGGAGCTGGTTGGCCCGGATGGTGTGGGACGAGGTCCTGTCTGAGAACAGATCCATCTGGCATTCCTTGATGCGGTTTTCCATATCCCCGCGTGCGCAGTAAATCTGTTCGTAGAGATGGCGGGGGTCGGACATTCCCTGCGGTAGCGTGGTGACAATAAAGCGATGATAGCGGTTGCCGTGGCGCCATTCGGCCTTGGCCACCACCCGCCTGCGGCGCGTCCAGCTGTCCTTTGTGATCCAGTCAAAGGAGGCGAAACCGCGCGCAGCTCTGCCTGTCGTGGCGGCTTCGTCACGAACCTCAGCGGACAAAGAGGCAATCCGGTCATACAGGCGGGTGTTGCCTGCAAGCCCGAACAGGAAGTCAACGTGGTTGTCTTCGCACCATGTCATCAGACTGTCCCGGGCGAAACCGCTGTCCCCACGCACCAGGATACGCACCCGGGGCCAACGGCTCCTGATCTGCTCCACGATCCGGCGGATGTCTGCCAGTGCTTCCTTCCCCGGGTCCCTGTCTGCCGTGCGCAGGGTAGCGCTGAGGAGATGGTCCCCGCAGATGGGGTGGTTGCCGTCCTCCCCGCACGGCATCGCAATGTGCCAGAATGGTCGTTGAGTAAAAACAACCGCGTGAAAGGACGGCAGATGAAGGATACAGTGATTGGCGTTGATCTGGCAAAGACCATTTTCCAGGTTCATGGAGCTTCGCGTGCGGGCGAGGTGATGTTTCGCAAAAAGCTGCGTCGTCAGCAGTTTATGCAGTTCATGGCAACGCAGCCGCCTGCTCTGGTCGTTCTTGAAGCGTGCGGGAGCGCGCATTACTGGGCCCGCGAACTGGCGGCATCTGGTCACGAGGTCAGACTGATCGCTCCGCAGTATGTGAAGCCTTTCGTGAAGCGGCAGAAGAACGATGCTGCCGACGCGGAAGCGATCGTCATTGCGGCCCGTCAGCCGGAAATGCGCTTTGTCGAACCGCGCACTCAAGCGCAGCAGGCCCGAAGCGTTCTCTTTCGCTCCCGCGAGCGTCTGGTGCACCAACGCACGGAACTGGTGAATGCCCTGCGTGCCGTTCTGTATGAATTCGGTCTCGTCGTGCCACAGGGGATTGCGCATATCAAACGCATTGAGGCCATGCTGGATGAGGCAGTTCTGCCAGAGCTTGTAAGGCAGGAATGCCTTGATCTGCTGCAACAGATTTCGGAGCAGAGTGTGCGAATTGATGCCAGAACAAAGAAGATCAGGATGCTTGCCCAGGGAAGTGAAACCGCCTGCAGATTGCAGAGCATGCCTGGAGTGGGTCCTCTGACCGCTCTTGCGGTTGAGGCTTTTGCGCCTGACCTGCAGACCTTCCGGCGCGGGCGCGACTTTGCTGCGTGGCTGGGACTGGTGCCCCGGCAGTTCTCATCTGGCGGAAAGGAAAGGCTGGGGAGGATATCAAAAGCCGGACAGGCTGATATCCGCAGGCTTCTCATCATGGGTGCCATGACCCAGGTGAACTGGGCCAGTCGCAAGGGCCCAGCACCGGGAAGCTGGCTGGCACGGATGCTGGCCCGCAAGCCCCGTATGCTGGTAGCGATTGCCCTGGCCAACAGGATGGCAAGGGCAATCTGGGCCATGGCAACGAAACAGGAGGATTATCGGGATCCGGCCCTGTCCGTGGCAGCCTGAGCGATGGCTCGGCTCCCGCGGATGGAACCGGTAGGGGTGTGAGAGGGCGATGACCTGAATGGGCGCATGATCGTTTGATCCGGATCGGAAAAACCAGTATGTCTTTTCGTACTTTCAAGCACGCCCCGCAGATTTGGATCTGATCCGCTGATCACCATACCGGCCAGTGGCTTCTGAAAGGCCACATCAACAGGCCTTACAGAAGACCGCACACGATCACACGTCAATATGGGTCAGAAAACTCTTGCATAACGGACGGCAACCACAGAAGAAGACATACAGGGGAAGATAACAGTTATGGCCGTAATATCCATGAAAGGCGCGGCCTTCCTGATGGCCATGGATACGGTCATCGGTGGCATCCACATCCAGAACGATCCGGGCGGGTGCGCGCTCATGCTGGTCCATGAAAAGCGTCACGAACAGCTCCGCCAGGGCCTCATGATCAGCAATGATGCGGCAGTAACGATCTGCCTGCTGCCCACTGCGCTCCAACCGGTTCAGTGTAGATTTGCCAGCCAATGCTGCGCAGTTTGCCCGGCCTCCTGACAGACGGCCCGAGGCCAGACCAAAGATCAGGTCATGCCGCAGGGCATCGTGATCATTGAGATCTTCATAGCCCAGTGCCAGGCCCATGATCCGCTGACGGACAAGGTCTTCAACCCGGTATTCCACAAAGCCGGGATGCCGCTTATCGCGAAAACAGGCAGCAAAGCGGCGGCTGAGACCCAGAATGTCATCAGCCTGCTTCACCAGAATGATGCCCCCATCCGAACTCATGCGACCCCCGTCAAAACGGGCCACAACACGCCGTCCACAGGAGGCTGGAAACTCATACGCGCCTGCGCTACACTCTGTCTGCATCGGGTTTTCTTATAGCTTACGAAAATTTCTTTTGTGCAAAACAGACTTTTTCATAATCTAACCCGATGTACAACCCTTCTGTGAGATTTCCGCGTCGAAAGTTCCGGACGTCGCTGTTGGTCCATTTGTCGATTTTCAATGAGGCAATGTCGGAACCAAGAAGGGCCGGAAGGTGACCCATACGATCGGCATCGCGCTCTGTCATGCGTTCCCGACCAAAGCGCTCAAAGAGTTCGCCAAAAGTAATCTGGTTTCTCTTGCGTGCGGGGGGCTCAAGTTGGCCCACATGCGCCTTGGCGCGTACGTCCTGGAGCCAGCGGCGGGCAAGACTGGCTGACGCGAAGGTTTCGCGGTGACGTTTGCCGTTCACCATCCTGCGGGCCTGATACTGGCCGGGGCCACGATACCAGACGCCTTTGGGCAACGGCTTCCCTGTTACAGGGTCCTTGAGGGTCTCTTTTGGTGATTTGGTCATCGTTATTCGATCCTCTCCCAGTTTGGCTCGGGATTGGCTCAAAAATCAACGATTTTCAGATTAACCTGCTGCAAGTCCTTGAAAAACTTGGCGTCCCGTACGGGATTCGAACCCGTGTTGCCGCCGTGAAAGGGCAGGGATAAATAGGCAATTTCAGGCAGATGGGCGCAATTATGCACAACTTCGGGCAACACCAAAACGGCAGGAAATAGCCCCGCGCAACTGTTTAAAGGTCCCACTGGACCACAACGATTTTCCTGCGTTTAGTACCCGCTTCGTGCCTTGGTCTACCGGACCACCGTGATCGCTCGCCTCCCAATCTTCCATACAATTGAAGGTGAAAGATCGTGTACGAAGATAACGAAATGCGTGTTGAAATCCGTGCCAGACTGAAAGGACGGATCCGCTACAATGTGACTACGGACCAGATCGAAGTCATGGTGGGTGAAGATGATGAACTTCTGCGCTGGGAGACCATAGACCGCAGGACAATGTCTCAGCATCTGCCACCAACCGTGATAGATCGACTCTGGGACATGATCTGTGACGCGGCTGGAAGCGGCGTTTACGCTGATGATCGTCTGGCCGGGGTGCAATTTCTTGGGCTCCATCGCATCGTCGATCATCTCGAACGGGAAGGGCTTCGGATTGAGGCAGTTCCTGTGCCATCTCTGTCGCCGCCAGCGCTGATCGCGGTGACTCTGGCCGCGTTCCTGGCTGCGCGAGAAAGAACAACCTTGGCAGAAATCATGCAAAACGTGATCGATGTGCCGCCGGAAAAAGAGCTGCTTGTTATGCTCAAAAATGCAGGATGGGAGTCACGAAGGACCGCCACCGGGCGCTTCTGGGTAAAAACCAGGGGGTGAATAGCTGACATCGGATACGTCCGTCCGGCTTGGATGGGCGTATCCGATGAAAGGAAGGCCCTGACACGCCGGACCAACACTGGGCGATTGCGCTTCCTGAGGGAGAGCCATAACCTGCTTCCATGACTCGAAATCCCTCTGAAAAGCCCAAGTCCCGTGCCTCAGCGAAAGTCGGCACGACTGTCACGAAGGATAATCTGAAGGCGCTTGGTGCGGACCGACTTGCGGACCTGCTCATCGAACTGGCAGGGCAGGACACCGCACTGACCCGCAGGCTTCGCATGGCGCTGACAGCGGTTCACGCGAAGGATAAACTCGGCAAGGAGATCGAAAAGAGACTGCGCACGATCCAGCGTTCCCGTGGGTTTCTGCCCTGGGACCGGATCCGTCCTCTGGCTGCTGAACTTGATACCTTGCGGCAATCCATCCTGGGTGACGTTGCCTCTGCCGATGTCGGGCAGGCCATTTCAGCCATGAGGCTGCTTGTGGAGATTGCCCCATCCGTCTACGAGCGCTCGGACGACAGTTCCGGATACCTGTCGGACGTCTTCCGGGAGGCCGCTTCTGATCTTGGCGTTCTCTGGGGACGACAGGCCAACCGGGATCCCGCCATCGTTGTCACAGACCTTCTTACGCTTCTCGATGATGACGGGTATGGCACCTGTGATCGTCTGCTCGCCGCGTGCGGCACGGCATTAGGCGAAACGGGCGCAGCCATGCTCAGAACTATGCTTCTGGCACGACTGCGCGACCTTCCTGCGTCAAAGGGGAATAGCGATTATCATACCGACATCGCGCGTATGCAGGTGATCAGGCACCTGCGGGATCTTGCGGATGCCATGGGTGACGTTGATGCGTATAGTGAAGCTGTCAGCCTGAGTGACCGCCAGTATGCCTATACCGGCGACGTCGCACGCCGCTTGCTGGACAAGGGGCGCGCCCGGGAGGCACTTGACTGGCTCGACCGGGAAACTGAAGAGAACTCTCGCTTTTACAAGGAAAACGACGATCTGCGGATTGAAGCATACGAGGCCGTTGGAGACCGAGACAAAGCTCAGGCTCTGCGATGGAACGTTTTTCGGGAACGCCTGAGCCTGCCGCACTGGAAAGCCTATCAGCGTCATCTCAGTGATTATGATGCGATCGACGCCGAAGAGCAGGCGCTCAATCACATCCGGAATTTCTCGAATAGAAGCGCGGCCCTGTCTACTCTTCTGGAATGGCCCGCTCTCGACGAAGCTGCCCGTCTCGTGCGGCATCATACAGCGGAACTGGACGGACGGGACTACGGGACGCTGCGTCCGGCAGCGGAACGTCTATCTGAAGCTTATCCCAACGAAGCGACGCTGCTCTACCGTCTGCTGGTCGAGGCCGTGCTGGACAGGGCGCTTTCCCGTTACTACGCCTATGCCGCAAAGGATCTTGCGTCCTGTCAGCGACTTGCACCCATGTTGACCATGGCTGAAGGCATGGAATCCCATGAAACGTTCATGACCCGGTTGAAGGCTTCACATAAGCGCAAACTGGGATTCTGGTCATTGATCGCCGTGCCCTGAGAGCAGGGTTGGGGGAAAATGGTCTGGCCAGTATTGCGAGCGAATTCCATTGTTACCCGGCAAGAGTTTGGATATACTGTCGGCATATCCCAAATGGAGGTTACGATGCTCACCCGCACGACGCTCTTTCTGTCCAATCGCTCCCAGGCCGTGCGTCTTCCCAAAGCGGTTGCATTTGACGTCAACCTGAAAGACGTCGTGATCATCCCGGACGGTGCGCGTCGTATAATCGCACCTGCAAATGCCGCATGGGACGATTTCTTTGCCGCGCCGGGCACTCCACTGCCTGAGCGTGATCAGCCGAGGATGCAGGAACGCGAAAGCTTCTGATGCTTCGTTATCTTCTGGATACAAACTTTTGCATTCGTGTCCTGCGTGATCGTCCGCAAGGCTTGCGTGAGCGTTTCAATGATAACGCCGAGGCGCTCTGCATCTCGGATGTCGTGCTTTACGAACTTCTCTATGGAGCCGAAAAATCTCACGATCCGGCAAAGATTCGACGTGAGGTTGAGCATTTTGCCGCACGTCTGTCTGTTTTGCCGTTTGATGATGACGCCGCAGCCCATACAGCGGAAATCAGGGCAGAGCTGGAAAAGCGTGGCTGTGTCATCGGCCCATACGATTTGATGATTGCCGGGCACGCTCGAAGCAGGGGGCTTGTCGTTGTGACTGGAAACTTACGAGAACTTACGAGGGTAGATGGGTTGCGATCTGAGGATTGGACGGCCGGTTAAGGGATAAGTGGAGCTTCTGCTTCGGCTTCTGCCTCATGTCAGACGTAACAGGAATTGCTGGAGTTTTCTGAAAGCAGGCATATAGCGAGATGATAATATGCGCATGGAAATGTGTATAAATATGTGCTATGTTTCAGTTCTCATGTAAATAGGATCAAAGCTATGGTTCGTGTGCACTCCACCAGCCCGTTGCGTCGTCCCACTAATGTGACGTTACCTGCTCAGTTACTCGAAGAAGCCAGATCGCTTGATCTCAACATATCGCAGGCCTGCGAACAGGGGTTGAAGTCAGCGATCGCTTCGGTTCGTGCTCAACAATGGCTCGCAGAAAATCGCTCCTCTCTTGAAGCATCCCGACAGTATGTCGAAAAGAATGGTCTTCCTCTGGCGGATTATCGGAACTTCTGAATGGCGCGTTTTGATGTGTATTGTTTGGCCGGACGAGGTGAAGCGCGTTTCGTTTTAGATGTGCAGGCAGACCTGCTGGACGAGTTGGGCACCCGCATCGTGGTGCCGCTTTTATCACAGAAAGTGGCACCCAGGCCGGCAAAGAGACTGAATCCGATTTTCGTAGTCGATGACCAGTCGTTCGTTATGATGACACAGTTTATGGCTGCTGTACCTGACCGTGATCTGAAAAAAGTCGTGACGTCATTGTCTCTTTATCAGGATGAAATCATCCAGGCTATTGATCTACTTTTAACTGGTTTCTGAGGGAGAGCCTTGGTCGGCTTCCGCCTCATGTCAGACATAGAAAAGAGCCAAACAATGCTCCGAAAGCGGACGTTATCTCTAGAATTAAAATGCTGAGATCTCCGAGTTAACTCGTTATTTTATTATTGCCACGAACGAGCCAATAGACGATCCCCAAGGCCAGGATTGCCGCCGAGAGTGCCAGAACCTCCATGACGTCGAGGCCGCTGAGATCCAGGACAATAAATTTGCGAACGGTCGCCATCATACCGATGAGAAGGACGGACCGCATTCTGACCATGCTGTGCGAGGGTGTGTCGGGCGAGACAAGAATAGAGTGTTTGAATTCCAGTGCAATCAGGACTGTAAAAAACAGACCAAAAAGGCTCTGTAGAACCACAGGATTGGTCGGGGAAAGGGTTGCTGTTCGGAGCATTTCAAAAACGGCGTATAGCACATGTATGAGACCAAGGGCCGCGACGACCATGATGCCGAGCGTAAGAACCAGCATAGCGATCTCTTCAAAAAGATCGAAAATAGAAGAAATCTTCTCAAATCCTGGTATGTTTTTAATCATAGCCTTTGCCGTCCTTTTTAGCCTATGTCTGCGTAGTTAGAAACCTAATACCGCATCAGCTCCGAAAGTGAACTGACCAACATTTCTAAGGTCATTAAATGGCCTCGTTCCGTTCAGTGAGCGATCAAACCGGACTTCAGGACGGATCTCGAACAACTTGACGGAATGACCGAGCACGGGACGCCAGGTAGCACCCAGTGTCAGGGCACCGTACGTCGTCGGCGATGCTGATTGCGTGACGGTGGGTTTACCGAGCGTCGCTTGCATGTAGGCATTATTTGCGATGAAGGATGTTACAAACAGACCGGTATCATCACGATAGATCTCGCCGCGGTAATTTAGAAGAAGTGTGGGAGTTAATTGATAGGAAAGGTAGCTTACGAAGCTGTAGGTGTTGGCATGAAGCCCTTCATCGTGCAGGAAGTTCAGCTCACCGGTGAAGGTCAGTCGGTCTGAAATCTTGTAACTTCCGCTAAGATCATTCCAGTAACGTTGAGCCGAGTTTGCACGCTGTCCGAGGGACCGGGTAGAGTTTTCAGGACCGACGCGACCGAGGTATGTCAGAGACAGTTTGCCATTTGCCAGACTGGACGCTGTCAGACCGAAATATCCCGCAGCAGTATGATTGTTGTCACCTCCCCCGAACGAGACCTGATTGCCCGTGTCCACTCCGAATAATGCGTCGATATGGTCGGTCAGGTGCCATTGAAACATTGCGCCCACATGCTCGAACGGCGTGGAATACTCAGTCGTATAGGACAGGGTATAGAAAGGACGGAGTGAGGGGTCAAGGGATTCCACGCCCATAGGGGAGGGCCAGTATGCCAGCCTGCATGTCCAGACCATGGGGGGTTAACCAAGGCAGGTGAACGTCGAGATGGGCCTGAGGCACAATGAACTGGTAACGACTGGTCATTAACCGGTCTGTGATGCCTGCAATATCAAAGTACCGCCCCTCGGCACCGTAGAGCCCCCGGACCATGAAGCCCACGTCGTAAGACGATGCTGTCGTATCGACTGCACGCGCAGCCGTCAGCGTCAGCTGGTCGAGTTGCGCCTGATTGGCCCTGTCACCGGTAATCCCCCCATAAAAAGAGTGACTTTTGGATGAGAATTTTCTCAGCGTAAGAATTGAGGAGATTCTGATGAAGAGTGATCGCTTTACTGACGCGCAGATCATGGGTGTGATCCGCCAGGCTGAGGGCGGTGTCCCGGTTCCTGACCTGTGCCGGGAGCATGGGATCAGCAACGCCACGTTTTACCGGTGGCGCGCGAAATATGGCGGCATGGATGCTTCGATGATCAGTCAGATGAAGGCTCTGGAAGAGGAGAACCGTCGGCTGAAGCGCATGTATGCGGATCTGAGCATGCAGACGGATATCCTGAAGGAAGCCCTTGGAAAAAAATGAAGCGGCCAGCCCAGCGCCGGGAACTGGCCGCACAAGCTGTGGCGCATCATGGGGTCAGCATTGCGCTGGCCTGTCGGATTTTTGGGATATCCGCGACCTGCTTTCGCTATCGTCCGCGACTGGCAGCGGAGAACGACAGGATTGCCGCTCTTCTGGTGGGACTGACCCAGGCTCACAGGAGATGGGGATTTGGTCTGTGTTTCCTGTATCTGCGCAATGTGCAGGGACATGTCTGGAATCATAAGCGGGTTTATCGGATCTATCGGGAACTGGAACTCAACCTGCGGATTAAACCCCGCAAGCGTCTGGTTCGCGAAAAGCCTGAAAAGCTGTCGGTTCCGGCCCTTCCCAACAGGGTCTGGTCCATGGACTTCATGGCGGACAGGCTTTTGGATGGACGTACTTTTCGGCTCCTGAACATTCTGGATGACTTCAATCGTGAAGGACTGGCGATCGAGGTTGATTTTTCCCTGCCAGCCTGTCAGGTTGTCCGCTGTCTGGAACAGGTTATGGAGTGGCGTGGCAGGCCAGAAGCCATCCGAATGGATAATGGCCCTGAATATGTCAGTCATACGTTGGTTTCATGGGCCGAAAAACAGGGGATTACCCTGATCTATACGCAACCGGGTAATCCGCAGCAGAACGCCTATATTGAACGCTACAACAGAACTGTCCGGCAGGAATGGCTGGAGCAGTATTTGTTTGAAAGCATTCAGGACGTGCAGGAGGTCGCAACACAATGGCTCTGGACATATAACCATGACAGACCCAACATGGGGAACAGCGGGCTAACCCCCGCCCAGAAACTAAAAACAGCTGCCTGAATTCTCATTCAATGCCCCACTAAAAATGGGGGGATTACCGGGGCAGTATATCAGCCGATAAGACTGCGCAGCTTTGCTTCGGCCTCGGGGGACAGTGAGGTTTGAAGGATATGCGGGTGTCCACTCATATAGCGCAGATCTTCAATAACTTTTTCTGGCTGGGCTTTGCGTACAAGAATGAAAAGGGCGGATGTGCCATTTTTAAGTGTGGCGCCAACCTGCTTGATGAAATCATCACTGATTCCATAATCACTCAGCTTGCCATCCAGAGCGCCAGCTCCTGCTCCGGCAACGCTTCCGGCCACAAAACCGGCCAGCGGATTAAGAAAGATCAGGCCCAGAAGGGTGCCCCAGAATGCCCCCATGGCAAGGCCGATGGAAAAACCAAGGGCAGTCAGATTAACGGATTGGTCAAGATGTACCTTGCCATCTGCTGTACGACGCACAACAACGGCATCCTCCAGATCCAGAAGATATTCCTTCTGAAGTTTAAAACACTCAAATCGCGCCAAGCTTGCGCCATCTTCGGTATTAAAGCCAACAACAATAAGATCTGCCATGAAAATGCTCCGTGTTTTCAGAAAAAGTTACTGTGTTTTACGGTGCCGAAAATGCACAATGGCTGATATTGCCAGTGCAGCTGCCATTGTAAGACAGAACTTGAGATGAGACGCATGTCTCTTGTGCTCATGGGTTTCAAGCTGATCCTGAAGTGTTTTGATCTGGATTTTCAGGTTTTTCTCCATGCGATCGGCATGGCCCGAAAAAAGAGTTTCAATATGTTTCTTTAATGAGTCTGAAACAGTGTGGCTGTTTTTTTCGTTTAAGACTTCGAGTGTCATATAAACCTCCATTTGGAAGCGGAGTCATGCATGATGCTCCGCTTACCAAGCGCTACAGTTTTTTATCCATGTTGTAAACGATACCGCATGGTATTATTGGAAGCACAGAACCACATCACTTAAAGAAAGAAATATTTCCATGACTTAAAGAAAGAAATATTTCCATGATATTTCGTTTCCATAAGCTTTTCCATGCGTGCTGGATGGCATCCGCCATGTTTGCAGGCATGATGCCTGCTTATGCACACCCCAAATGCCGGCAGGAGGATGGAAGCATCAATCTAACGCTTCATGAAACGGGTGTCGTGGTGGGGTATGGTTCCGGGCAGGGTGTTTTTACAGAGGGAACACACCATTACCCCGTAGAAATCAAAGGTGGAAGGCTGCTGACATTTGGAAACGCAACACTAGGGCCTGTTAGGGCTTGATCCAGTCTGCTGCGGCAGCGATGTGGATGACCGCGAGGAACGACGTTGCTGTTTTTTCATATCTGGTTGCGACAGCGCGCCACTCCTTGAGGCGAGCCCAGAGGTTCTCAACGAGATGCCGACACCGATAGGCCCATTTGGGGCAGGCGACCGGGCCGTCGCGTCGTTTCGCGGGAATGGCTGGCCGTGCTCCCATGTCCCATATCCGTTCACGCATGGCGTTCGACGCGTAGCCCTTGTCCGCTACTACCCACAGGGGAGTGGCGGGAAGGCTGTCGAGCATGGCTGGTGCCAGAGGCAGTTCATGAGCCTGTCCAGGGGCCAGCGCAAAACCGAAGGCTTTTCCATGTCCATCAGCGATCACGCAGACTTTTGTGCCATAGCCGCCGCGAGAGCGGCCAAGTGCTTCACGATGGTCTCGCTCTTCGAAAGAGGCCCCTTTTTTTGGGCTCCCGCCGCTTTGTGGTGAGCCCTGATGTTCGTGCCATCCAGAAAAGTCATTCCGAATGCCACTCCCTGTTGTTCCTGAACCAGTGCGAGCAGCCGCTCCCATACGCCGAGCTTCGCCCAGCGGATGAAAAGCTGCGCAGCCCGCCACCACGGACCCAGTTCAGCGGGGATACTCCGCCATTTCGCGCCATTCTCATGACGCCAGAAAATCGCTGCTATCGTCCGCCGCAGATCATGTGGCGACGTCTTGCCCCTCGGGCGAACCTCCTCAATCAGAGGTTCCCAGATCGCCCATGTCTCGTCCGTAAAGGTGCCTGTTCTGTCTCCTTCTTCCATCCCTACAATATGGGAAGAAATTCAAGATCTAACAGACCCTAATTGATTCGAATCAATTACAAGTACGTAAGTTCATCTATATGTTGCGGGGTTCGGGTAGTATATATTCTCAAGGAACTACATTTTGCACGCATTCACTACTCTTTTATCCAGCCTGTTTGGTGCGTGTCCAGAAATGGCCTTGTTTCTTGCACTTGTTATAGGGTGCTGGATCGGGCGATTTCGCTTTGGCTCGTTCCAGCTTGGCGGTGTAGCGGGCTCGCTTTTAGCAGCTGTGCTTATCAGCCAAGTGGGCGTTCATATTGATTCTGGTATCAAGAGCGTTCTGTTCGCTCTTTTTATCTATGCCGTGGGCTATCAAAGCGGCCCGCAGTTTTTTCGTTCATTGGGGCGGCAGTCTCTTAAAGAAATTCTGATGGTCGTTGTGTTGGCTATTACGGGATTGATTACCGTTGTAGCGGTTGCGCGCATATTCCACCTTGATAAGGGGCTTGCAGCAGGGCTTGCGGCAGGGGGGCTTACCCAGTCGGCCATTATTGGTACGGCAGGCTCGTCCTTGGAAAAAATTGGTCTGCCGCTTGCGCAGGTGCAGCAGCTTCAGGGCAATGTCGCTGTTGGCTATGCCGTAACGTATATCTTTGGCTCCCTTGGGCCCATTTTTCTGTGTGTTAACGTTTTGCCGTGGTTCATGAAGCGCGGCATCCGTGAAGATGCTATTCGTGCTGAAGCCGAGCAGGCGGGCGGTGTGCATGTTATGGGTGAGGGAGAGGTTTCTGCTTTTCCTAATCTTGTTGGGCGTGCGTATCGTCTAACGCAGTCTGATCTCACTATTGCTGGTGTGGAAAGCCTGGCTGCAGGCGTTACGGTGGAACAGGTGCTGCGCAATGGCAAACCTGCCGGTGTAGGGGCCGATGCTGCGCTGCTGCCGGGTGATCAGCTTCTGCTCGTTGGGCAGCGCTCAGAGGTTCTGGCTGTAGGGCAGAAGATCGGGCAGGAAATTGGTGATGTTCCCGGCCTTGATCTTTCCCTTATCCGTCGGGATGTTGTTTTGTCTCGTAAGGATTTTGTCGGAAAAACTGTTGATCAATGCGTACAGTCTCTTTCCGCAGCTGTGCGTCACGGTGTTTATCTGGTCGCGCTCTCCCGTGCAGGTAAGGCAATGCCTGTTACGGGCTCCATGCAGGTAAAGGATGGAGATATTGTTACCCTGCTTGGTACGTCTGCCGATGTGCAGCGTGCAGCCACGCAGATTGGGACGATCCTGCTTCCAAGCATTAAAACCGATCTCGTTTTCCATTCTCTGGGCGTTGCCCTTGGTTTGCTGATCGGTTTGGGTGTGGTGCATATGGGGTCAGTCCCCCTTACTCTTGGTAGTGGCGGTGGGGCTCTGCTTTCCGGGTTGCTGTTTGGTTGGTATCAAAGCCGCCATCCCGTTATGGGGAATATGCCGCAGGGTGCCTCAACTTTTCTGGTGGACTTCGGGTTGGCAGGCTTTGTGGCCGTAACGGGCTTGCAAACGGGCCAGCAGGCTATTGCTACCATCATGCAGCACGGTATTACGCTCTTTCTGTTGGGCGTAGTGGTTACATTGGTGCCGCTTATCCTCACCATGCTCTTTGGGCGCTACGTGCTGCGCTATAACAATACGGCCATTTTTGCAGGTGCTTTGGCAGGTTCTCGCAGTGCCAATCCAGCTTTTGGCGAGGTGTTGAACAAGGCAGGAAATGCCGTTCCCACAACACCCTTTGCCATTACTTACGCAGTTGCAAACGTATTGCTTACGCTACTTGGGCCACTTGTGGTCGCATTTTCCTGAATACTGAAAAGAAGGAAACGCAATAATGACACTCGATTATTCGAAATTTCGTGATCTCAGCCCATTTGAACTTAAAGACACGCTCATCAGCCTGGCATCATCAAAGGCTGACCGCGTTATGCTGAACGCTGGCCGTGGCAACCCCAACTTTTTGGCAACACTGCCACGTGCTGCCTTTTTCCTGTTGGGGCAATATGCTTTGGCTGAAGCGCGCCTTTCTCTTTCCTATCTCTCTCCCGGTCTTGGCGGTACAGTCCGTATTGAAGGGATTGAAGCACGTTTTGATCGGTTTATTGAAAGCAACGAAGATAAAGAGGAAGCCGCTCTTCTGGGGCATGCCTTAAGTTATGTGCGCGACCAGATGGGCCTGCCAGCAGATACATTCCTTGTTGAAATGGTTGAGGGTATTCTAGGCTGCTACTATCCAACACCACCACGTATGCTGACATTGAGCGAAAAAATTGTTGGCCAGTACGTTCTGCGTGAAATGGTGGGTGGTAGAATTTCTCTGGATTCCACAGACTTTTTTGCAACCGAGGGCGGCACAGCGGCTATGGCCTATGTGTTCAATTCTCTCAAGCAGAATGATCTGATCAAAAAGGGAGACAAGGTGGCAATCGGCATGCCGATCTTCTCCCCTTATATCGAAATCCCGCAGCTTGAAGAATACGGTCTGGAAGTTGTGCCCGTGCAGGCAGATCCTTCTCTGGATTGGCAGTATCCAGAAAGCGAGCTGGAAAAGCTGCGTGACCCGGCCGTTAAAATGTTCTTCTGCGTGAACCCCAGCAACCCGCCATCAGTCAAGATGAATGATGCATCGCTGGAGAAGATTGCCGCTATTGTTAAAGATCGTCCCGAGCTGATGATTTTAACAGATGATGTGTATGGCACGTTTGCTGATGGCTTCCGTTCGCTGTATGCAATCTGCCCGCGCAACACCATTCTTGTTTATTCCTTCTCCAAATACTTTGGGGCAACGGGTTGGCGTCTGGGTGTTATCGGGATGCACAAGGATAACGCGATTGATGCACGTCTGGCGCAGCTTCCGGCAGATGCAAAAGCCGCATTGGCAAAGCGCTATTCCAGCCTGACAACAGATTCAGCTGATCTGAAGTTTATTGATCGGTTGGTGGCAGATAGCCGTGCCGTGGCTCTTAACCACACGGCAGGCCTTTCTACACCGCAACAGGTCCAGATGGTGCTGTTCTCTCTGTTTGCGCTGATGGATCACGAAGGCCGTTATAAAGCCACGCTTAAGAGTGTTATTCGCCGCCGTGAAGCTGCGCTTTACCATGAGCTGGGTGTGGCACCATCGGAAGATGCCAATGCAGTAGATTACTATACGCTGATTGATCTGGAAGATACTTGTCGCGCTCTGTATGGCGAAGAGTTTGCGCAGTGGATGCTCAAGCGGGCCAGCACAGGTGAAATTCTGTTCCGAATTGCAGATGAAACCGGTATTGTGCTGCTTCCCGGTGCTGGGTTTGGGGCTACGCGTCCTTCAGCTCGTGCTTCTCTCGCCAATCTTAATGAATTCCAGTATGCCGCAATCGGGCGTTCATTGCGCAAGATGGTGGATGAATATCACGCTGAGTTTGTGAAGTCTCAGGCGTAATGAAAATTGTGTCCGGAAGGAGAGAGCGCTCCTTTCGGTAGATTTGGTTTTTAAATGACGACAAGGGGAGGTAAGGGCATTCCTTTATCTCCCTTTGTTAGAAAGAGTGTTGTTTTATGGTTTCTGTGCGTGGTCTGCCTATTCTTGCTGCAATTCTGGGGGTAGCCTCTGTTATGCCTGTTTTTTCTCATGCAGAAGGGGCATCTGCACCTCTTGCGGCCCATCAGCAGGTCTCCTTACCACGTGTGCTTGTGCTGGCTACGGGGGGCACAATATCCGGTAAGGCTGATACCCGTTCCGCTATTGGATATGATGCCGGTGCCGTAACTGGTGAACAGTTGATTGCAGGTGTGCCTGGCGTTGAAAAACTGGCGCAGTTGCAGGTGGAACAGATATCCAACATCGCATCCCAGAACATGAACAGCCAAGTCTGGTTCAAGCTGGCTGAGCGTATTCGTCGGGCTTTTGCCAATAATGAAGCAGATGCCGTTGTGATCACCCACGGGACAGACACAATGGAGGAAACAGCTTTCTTTCTGGATAACGTAATTGCAGATGCACGCCCGATTATTTTAACGGGCGCAATGCGACCGAGCACGGCCATTAGCGCAGATGGCCCCGCCAATATGTATGAAGCCGTAAAGGTTGCGGCTGATCCGCAGGCCCGTGGGCGAGGCGTAATGGTGGTATTGAATGATGAGGTGCAGTCTGCGCGTGGTGTCAGCAAAATGCATACCACTGCACTGCAAACCTTCCATTCACCTAATCTTGGTCCGGTTGGTTATGTTGATCCGGCAAGTGTGCGCTTTGTGGCGCCAGCCAAGCCTCAGCAGCATCTTGATCTGCCAGCAGACCACAAACTGCCACGAGTGCAAATTGTTTATGCCCATGCAGACATGGATGCGCAGCAGATTGATGATGCCGTGAAAGGTGGAGCGCGAGGCATTGTGATTGCGGGTATGGGTGATGGCAATGTTTCAACAGATGCATTGGCAGGCATAGAGCGCGCCACAAAAGCTGGGGTTGTTGTTGTGCGTTCCACCCGCGTGGGCAACGGTTTTGTAAACCGCGATGTGGAAGTTGATGATGATCACTATGGGCTTGTGGCCTCTATGGATCTCAACCCGCAAAAGGCACGGATACTTCTGCAGCTTCTGCTGGCTAATGGCAAAACCACAGCTGCAGAGATTCAAAAAGCGTTTAGCGCTGGCTTTTGAGCAAAAAAACTTAGCAGGATAAGTAATTGAATGAGAGTACGCCTTAAGCAATGGGTATATGCGGGTAGCAAGGTTTCCGTAAGAAAAGCACTTGTCTGCTTTCTTGCATCCACGGGTAGTTTTGCTTCTGCCCATGCAGATCAGTGGTATACAGGCTCACTCGTTTCCCCTTCCGGCACAACGCGGGAAGGGGTGCTGAATGTTGAACCCTATTATTCCTATAGTCAGCCTTTAGGGTCTTTTGATGCGCATGGGCGAGCAGGGCCTGCATCTCATCCCATGCAACGCATGTTTTCCAATTCAACGCTCTGGAAATACGGGATCTCTCAGGATTTCAGCATCCAGTTGCATACTATTGTCGATTATGGATGGAAACATGCAGATGGACATTCTCATGGTCCTAAAACAGGCGATGTTCCGTTTGATCTGATCTATCGTTTGGTGCGGCCTGATCCCAAACATTACATCCCGGCTTTCAACCTTTTTGTAGGTATGATTTTCCCTACAGGGGATTATAAAAAACTGGGAGATAAGCAGGATGGAGTGGGGAGCGGCGCATATGTTTTCCGTTTTGCCTTAACTGAGCAATCTACTTATACGTTGCCAGGCAACCATGAATTACGCTTGCGTGTATGGAACTGGTTCCGGCGTGCTGTCACCTCGGCCAAACTTACAGATGTCACCAGTTATGGCACAGCGCATGGCTTTCGTGGCCGTGGGCAGCCGGGCATGAGCGGCCAGACAGGTTTTTCATTGGAATACGGTTTAAGTCAGAAATGGGTGCTGGCCATGGATCTTGCGCGAGATTGGTCCAATGGATCAACGTTACGTGGGCATGATAGTAATGGCAATTACATCCATAAAACAGGGTCTGCCGGAACGGATTGGCAGATTGCGCCTGCGTTTGAATATAACTGGAACCCACGTTGGGGGGTGATTGTTGGTTCTGCTTTCTATTTTGCAGGTCACAACAAGAGTATCCAGGTTTCCCCACAGTTTGCGGTCAACGCCATGTTCTGAAAATAGGCGGAACTCTCATAAAACAGTGAATTTTGGGAGTTCCTTTAGTGTTTTAAAGATACGATTATAAAGACCTGACTCATATGGTCCGACATTGTTGTACCTCTCAATCATTTCGTCATAAAGGACGATATTACCGCGGCCTAGTGCAATGAGCTATAATACTGATGGTGCTTCAGAAATGGTTCGTGCATGCATTCGCCTTGGAATGATCTAGGGCCTGTTAGATCTTGAATTTCTTCCCATATTGTAGGGATGGAAGAAGGAGACAGAACAGGCACCTTTACGGACGAGACATGGGCGATCTGGGAACCTCTGATTGAGGAGGTTCGCCCGAGGGGCAAGACGTCGCCACATGATCTGCGGCGGACGATAGCAGCGATTTTCTGGCGTCATGAGAATGGCGCGAAATGGCGGAGTATCCCCGCTGAACTGGGTCCGTGGTGGCGGGCTGCGCAGCTTTTCATCCGCTGGGCGAAGCTCGGCGTATGGGAGCGGCTGCTCGCACTGGTTCAGGAACAACAGGGAGTGGCATTCGGAATGACTTTTCTGGATGGCACGAACATCAGGGCTCACCACAAAGCGGCGGGAGCCCAAAAAAAGGGGCCTCTTTCGAAGAGCGAGACCATCGTGAAGCACTTGGCCGCTCTCGCGGCGGCTATGGCACAAAAGTCTGCGTGATCGCTGATGGACATGGAAAAGCCTTCGGTTTTGCGCTGGCCCCTGGACAGGCTCATGAACTGCCTCTGGCACCAGCCATGCTCGACAGCCTTCCCGCCACTCCCCTGTGGGTAGTAGCGGACAAGGGCTACGCGTCGAACGCCATGCGTGAACGGATATGGGACATGGGAGCACGGCCAGCCATTCCCGCGAAACGACGCGACGGCCCGGTCGCCTGCCCCAAATGGGCCTATCGGTGTCGGCATCTCGTTGAGAACCTCTGGGCTCGCCTCAAGGAGTGGCGCGCTGTCGCAACCAGATATGAAAAAACAGCAACGTCGTTCCTCGCGGTCATCCACATCGCTGCCGCAGCAGACTGGATCAAGCCCTAACAGGCCCTAATCTGCCAGTGCGCTCCGCCTTTGCCGTGGCCCAGCTCGCCAACCCCGGGTGGCTGATTGAAATTGAAGTAACGGCCGTTCGGACGCCTAAAAAATAAGGCCTGTTGCCTGACAACGAATTCCCCAGTCTATCGCTTTTCAAACCAAAAGACAAGCGGGGGGATCTGGGGAAACAGCATCCCGCCTCACACATCTGCAAGTCTCGTCATACACGGCCATCTAAAGGCGCAGGGTATCTTGTTATACTAGGGTATCTTGTTATACCAAGATACCCACAACACGCTCTTTTACGAGGCCTGACGATATGACTGAGCATTTAACAAAACGCTGGCAGACCCTGCCTGCCACCCCGGCCCCTCTGGCCTCCTTTAAAGGACAGCACGCCCCCATTAACGGATGCTCGCTCTATTATACGGAAGGCGGCACAGGGGACGATGTCATCATCATGCTGCATGGGGGCATGGCAAACTCTGACTACTGGGGCATACAGGCGGCTTATCTGGCCAAAACGCACCGTGTCATCCTCGTGGATAGCCGCGGGCATGGCCGCAGCACGTTAGGGGATAAACCCCTCAGCTACGCTCAGATGGCAGACGATATCATTCACCTGATGAACCATCTGGAAATTCCGAATGCCAGTCTCGTCGGGTGGAGCGATGGCGGTGTGCAGAGCATTATTCTGGCCTCTGAACACCCGGATCGCATCAAACGCATCTTTGCTTACGGGCCGCATATGTCCGCATCCGGCCTCAATCTGGCGTGTAGCGGAAATAAGGTGGTCAACGCTTTTGTAAAGCGCGCCACAGAAGACTACCGCGAGCTTTCCCCGACCCCGGATAAATTTGATGTCTTTTCAAAAACCGTCTGGGGCCTGTGGAAATGGGAGCATGATGCCGAATTCACGGAAGACCGCCTGAACGCCATCCGCTGCCCCGCATGGGTTGTGGATGGGGACCGGGACGAGATGATTCATCGCGCCCATCTGGAATATCTGGTGGCGCATATTCCGGACAGTTCTTACATGATCCTGCCCGAGACCAGCCACTTCGCCTTCCTGCAGGCCCCGCTTCTGTTTAACGAAGCGTTGGCTGACTTTCTGTCCGTCAAAGCCTGACGGTCACACTGACGGTCAGGGCGAGAAGGGTTCAGCTCTGATAACGGGCTGAACCTCTTTTTATTTCCCGTCTGTTCTCTCAAGTTCGCCGTCGGCGTCATCCGGCAGAAAGAAGTCTTCCGGGTCTTCTGGCACGGGCAGAGACAGCAGGAAAAATCCCGCGGCTACCGTGATCGCACCCGTTGCAACGGGCAGCCAGCGGAGGACTATCACCATCGCGGAGTCCTGCGTGCTGCCGTTGACGACAAGCGCCCAGCCACTCACGCACAAAAGCGCAAAACCACCCACAAAACAGGCCACAATCCAGAGCAACCGACGCACATAAGGAGACGAAGACTTGCTCATGATGTGACCTTTCAGATCATTGCTTGAAGGCCCGCGCTAGGGTCTGTTAGATCTTGAATTTCTTCCCATATTGTAGGGATGGAAGAAGGAGACAGAACAGGCACCTTTACGGACGAGACATGGGCGATCTGGGAACCTCTGATTGAGGAGGTTCGCCCGAGGGGCAAGACGCCGCCACATGATCTGCGGCGGACGATAGCAGCGATTTTCTGGCGTCATGAGAATGGCGCGAAATGGCGGAGCATCCCCGCTGAACTGGGTCCATGGTGGCGAGCGGCGCAGCTTTTCATCCGCTGGGCGAAGCTGGGTGTGTGGGAACGCCTGCTCGCACTGGTTCAGGAACAACAGGGAGTAGCACTCGGCATGACTTTTCTGGATGGCACGAATATCAGAGCTCACCACAAAGCGGCGGGAGCCCCAAAAAAGGGGGCTCTTTTGAAGAGCGAAACCATCGTGAAGCACTTGGCCGCTCTCGCGGCGGCTATGGCACAAAAGTCTGCGTGATCGCTGATGGACATGGAAAAGCCTTCGGTTTTGCGCTGGCCCCTGGACAGGGTCATGAACTGCCTCTGGCACCAGCCATGCTCGACAGCCTTCCCGCCACTCCCCTGTGGGTAGTAGCGGACAAGGGCTACGCGTCGAACGCCATGCGTGAACGGATATGGGACATGGGAGCACGGCCAGCCATTCCCGCGAAACGACGCGATGGCCCGGTCGCCTGCCCCAAATGGGCCTATCGGTGTCGGCATCTCGTTGAGAACCTCTGGGCTCGCCTCAAGGAGTGGCGTGCTGTCGCAACCAGATATGAAAAAACAGCAACGTCGTTCCTCGCGGTCATCCACATCGCTGCCGCAGCAGACTGGATCAAGCTCTAACAGGCCCTAATCCCAATAGAGTATAAATCCCGTTCAAGTTATCCGTTCTCCGCAAAAGCTATTTTGGCTATCGGCATACGAAATTGATGGCTTAGAATTTCCCGTGGCAGGAAACCCTTTTACATAGGCGTTAAGAGAAATCTTGCATTGGACCCTGATAATGGATATACATTATCTTTATTTGGATACCATTGCGCAGGAGGTTCTTATGCAGGTTTCTAAATGGGGTAACAGCCTTGCCGTGCGCATTCCCTCTCATATCGTCAAGCAACTCGGTTTGCAGGAAGGCGATAATGTGGATGCCGTCTTCACACGCCTGAAATCCCGGGAAGAAGCGCTCCGCTCCCTAAAAGAGATTGGAAAGAAGCTGCCTTCCGGGTTTCGGTTTGAGCGCCCCGAAGGCTAATGTCTCTCTTTCTGGATACGAACATCCTTCTGTATGCCATGATGGAAGAAGGAACAGAAAAGGCCGGGATTGCGGACAGCCTTCTCCTACATCAGGACTGCCATATCTCGGTTCAGACACTTAACGAAGCCACAAACACACTCAGGCGTAAAACCAGACTTCCACTGGACGACATCAAAACATTGATTGCGGACTTCCGGGGACTGGTCACAATCCATCCCATCACAGAAGCTGTTTACAGCCGTGGCTGGGCCATCATCGAACGGTATGGGCTCCAGACCTATGACGCCATGATTCTGGCCTGTGCCATAGAAAATGGCATTGAAACCCTCTTGTCCGAAGATATGCAGAATGGCCAGAGGATTTTTGACATGATAACCATAATAAACCCCTTCCAGAAGACAGAAGACAGAAGACAGAAGACAGAAGACAGAAGATTGAGGTTAAATTCGTCGTACCAAGTTCCCAGATTGTTTAACCAATTCCGGGAACTCAGACGCTAACCGGAAGACAGCACGTCGCATTCTTTTTGCTGTTTCAAGGGGTTGGAAACGTGTCACTGCGACCAAAGCGAGCGGGTTCGAGTCCCGCAGTTCATCCCATCAACTTATGGAAATATAATCGTAAAATAAGAATTTGATTGGTCTACGGGATTTGCCCTTTATATCTTTCCAGCAGGCCCATCTCAGTGTCAGTCCGGCCAGATTCAACCGTCACGTTTTTTAAGTCAAGACAATGAAAACCGATCAATCACCAACCCCATGAAGATCTACTGTCAGTTGACGAAGCAACGCGAGATCGTCATGGGGCAGGAAAAAAGCCTTAATCAACCGAGTTTCTTTTTACGTCCCCTTTTGACCTCAGGTAAGCGCGTCACAATGGCATCTTCTTCTGATTTTTCTTGCTGTAGTTCGGTAATCTCTTGTGACTTGTTATTCCCCAATCCTGAGGAGCGCGCTAAACGTGATCGTTGTTCTGAATAAGCTGGCGCGACCATCGGGTAATTAGCCGGCAATCCCCATTTTTGACGATAAGCTGAAGGGGTGAGGCCAAATGCTGACATCAGATGGCGTTTGAGCATTTTCACCTTTTTCCCATCTTCTAAACAGATAATATAATCAGGAAACACCGATTTCTTAATGGGCACAGCAGGCCCTAACTCTTTATCATCACTTACGTCCATTTCAACGCCCGCAAGAGCACGATAAATCTGTTGTATCAGTAAAGGTACATCGGAAAATGGTATGGTATTTCCAGACAAATAAGCAACGACAATATCACATGTCAAATGATGCAAATAATTATCTTCGTGTTTATTATGTTCCATAATTCTTCAGATCCTTTGGAATATCATTGATTGAAACGGTTGATTCCATAACGAAATCCAGCAGCTTTAAATCCGATTAAGGTGCGGGCAACTTCCATGCTTGCGCCTTAATCTGCGCTGACACTCCTGGAAACGGGTCAATCCCGACATTCCGTATGAGCGTTGCTACTGTAACCTGCGTGCAGTGTGGATGCTGTTGCGCGTTTTTACACACATATGCAGATGCTTTGTTCTTGCTGGGAGAATAGACTGCTTTCCACGTTGAGGACGGCACGTACACGCGGTCATGCCCCATAGTCTGAATAGGACGCAAGTGAAAAACAGGGCCTGTCACCACATACAGCTCTCCTTCATCATCTGCCATATCACGCACACGTCGTTCCACACGTGACCAGATGCCTTCATTCAGACTGGCTGTCTGAGGCACCACATTTGAGAGTGCGTAAGTCTCTGCCTGGGATGCTTCTGTAGGTTGGTCACCACTCGGTGCCATATGTCCGCGGTCATAAATGGAGTTATAATAGTCCTGTAAATCCGCGCTGCCCGCAAACCGAGTGTCTGCATAAAAATGGCCTGCCCTTTTTAGCCTTTCTGCTGCCTCCACATCATCCGACCAAAGATGTTCGGCAGACCAGAGAGGGCCATGCGAAATAGAGGAAGCTAAGGCCGCATAGCCTTTGTTGCACAATAATTGAGTGCCTGGGCTTAGCTTGGAATTTATAATCTTTGGTAAATGGCTATTCGCCCCAAAATCGTTGCAGTTATCTTCTTCTGCATGAAGGGAGCCTGCGTAAAAGACGCAGAGAAATATCAAGGCTAGTCGTCTCATGAGAGGCTGATAACAGAATTAACACGAATTCCCTACCCCTCAACAAAGTCGAAATCCAGCATTCCTTTACGCGTCTTGCTATACTTCGGAAGATACACGCGGGTTTACCTGCAACACATCCTTCAAATCTGCAACGCATGCTGATTATGACGCATCGAAGTTTGGCCCTACTTGATACGGCTGGCGCTGGATGACGTTCAGAAGGCAACGCAAGTGTATTCTTCTACGCTCACCTGGCGAAAATATTTTCTACATATCAAAACATCATCTCGATTTTACATGCGAAATAATTTTTCTGTTATTGAAATGGCGACCACTAGAATGTCAGTTTGCAATGAATTTCTGTCTGCGCGAAAGTTCTTCCTCATCTTTACGAACAGATTATTTCGGCTGATATAAAAGAGCATATGTACTATGGTTTCAAACTTGAACAATAAGGCTCACATCAGAATGTCGAGACATTGGTCATCAGATCCATATTTCGTGGATGCGCTTGATAAATATACTGCCCTACGGAACGCTGGACAAAAAACTCTCGAATTAGACCTGGATGCGATTGAAGAAGTTATCTCAAATAGGGATGGCCCAGCTTATCGCCTGTTTGATGCCATGGTTAACATTAAGGAAACGGAAGGAGATGAAGGTTATCGTGGTGCACCGCGCATTTTGCTGGCAATTCTTGAGCACCTTGGCGAGATTTCCAAACAAAAACAGACAGATTAATACCGCATCATCAATGTATGCATATCCCGTTGTTCCTGTTCGTTTAGCACATCTTCATAATGGTTTAGCGGGATATTGATATTATCGCAGGTAGGTATGGGGAAGAGGGCGGAGTTTGAAGTCAAGTAAGTTTAAGTAAAGTAAATGGCCGGCTTTGCCATTTCCTGATGACATTCAGGCGTGATTAAACTGATGGATATCCGAAGTAATCAGCGCGATATAGTCCTGCTATCATCGCGCTTGATGCCTAACCGTCAAAACTAGTTAGCATGCTGCCAACGTGATTTACGGTCGAGGCTTCGTGTGTCCCCAACCGCCATTGCGCTATTGGATTTAAGCCTAATGGCGAAAACGCATCCTTAGCATGGTTCAGGCGCAGCCCACAGTCCGATCCAAAGGACAATATGCAATGCTGTAACGTTAAACTGCATTCGTCACGAATTTGGAGGAGAGGACTTACCCAGCCGGTCAACTGTAGCCTGATCGGACGCAGCTGCACAAAGAGCGTCCCAATCGTCTGGCGGGTTGCCCTTCTGTAGCATCGCCTTGAAAACTTTGTAAGCGTCAGTCCTTGAACCATAGGTGCGCAATTTCGTCTCATCGTTCACCCAAGCGAAGATGATTATTTTCTCGGCCGAACTATAGCGGAAGAACAGGCGAAAGCGACCATTCCCGAACTTTGCCCTAAACCAATGCTTGTGCGCTTCACCAAGCGTTCCGCCTTGTCTATAGACGGTTGCTGTCGGATCGGCAGGGATGGACTGGAAGATCAGCTTGTTCAAAGCGGCCAATAACTTCGTGCTCGGTTTCTTTTGATATTCGTGGGGCTTTTTTTCCTTCAACTCTTCAACAGCGCCGATGAGCTTTTCCAACTGATCGAGAAAGAGCGGATGCGCTAGGATGGTCCAGCCATTAATCGTCAGCATGGTCAGAGCGCCACATCACCTTCAATCTCATCATCGAGATCAACGTCCATATTCCCGACAAGCGCGGCTACGCGATCAGGCAGACTGGCAGGTAAGTTGACAAGGCGTGAACGGGAATGGTCGAGCATGTCCTTCTCCAGAAATTCGAGGAAGCGCTCAACGACTGGATCGCTTGTCTCTTCTGTAGCCTTCTCGACATGAACACGGCGCTGATCGTCCACGACGAACGCAATACGCCCACCATAGTCTACACCTAAAGCCTTCCGGACGCTCTTGGGAATAGTCGTCTGGCCCTTAGCGGTGATAGTGCTTTCTGCTTTCAGCAAGTCGACCATGGCTTAACTCCAGTTTTAACTTTCTTCATAAGTAAGGAAATCCCCTTACTTTGTCAAGATGGTCATGCCTAGGATCAGGACCTAATGATTTGATTGCGGAAATCTGATTCAGGCTCTGTGAAGTGACTGGAGATGAGCGAGCTGTTTTGGCTGACGAACGAACAAATGGAGCGTCTGCGGCCCTTTTTCCCAAAGAGCCACGATAGAAGCCCGTGTTGATGAGTGTCCCAACTGATAGAGGTGGACCCGTCTGTTCGGACAGTTTTTGGGTTTGAATAAGCTATACCCGGTTGTTGTTATGCCGCCATTCTGACGGCGTTGCTGTTGGCCATCTGGTCCGGGGTTAACCCCGGACCAGATGGCGTCGGCACGCCATGATACGCCTCATCAGGCGTTCGTCCAGCCAGGGCCGTATGGGGACGTTGCCCGTTATAATGGGTGATCCATTTCGTGAGCCCCACTCGAAGTTCTGATCCGGTCTCAAATGCGTGCAGGTAGACACATTCGTATTTCAACGACCGCCACAGACGCTCGACGCGGAAATCTCACAGAAGGGTTGTACATCGGGTTAGATTATGAAAAAGTCTATTTTGTGTAAAAGAAATTTCCATAATCATCAAGAAAACCCGATGCAGACAGAGTGTAGCGCAGGCGCGTATGAGTTTCCAGCCTCCTGTGGACGGCGTGTTGTGGCCCGTTTTGACGGGGGTCGCATGAGTTCGGATGGGGGCGTCATTCTGGTGAAGCAGGCTGATGACATTCTGGGGCTCAGCCGCCGCTTTGCTGCCTGTTTTCGCGATAAGCGGCATCCCGGCTTTGTGGAATACCGGGTTGAAGACCTTGTCCGTCAGCGGATCATGGGCCTGGCACTGGGCTATGAAGATCTCAATGATCACGATGCCCTGCGGCATGACCTGATCTTTGGTCTGACCTCGGGCCGTCTGTCAGGAGGCCGGGCAAACTGCGCAGCACTGGCCGGAAAATCCACGCTGAACCGGCTGGAGCGCAGTGGCCACAAGGCAGATCGTTACTGCCGCATCATTGCTGATCATGAGGCCCTGGCTACCCTGTTCGTCACGCTCTTCCTTGACCAGCATGAGCACGCACCCGCCCGGATCGTTCTGGATGTGGATGCCACCGATGACCGTATCCATGGCCATCAGGAAGGCCGCGCCTTTCATGGATATTACGGCCATAACTGCTATCTTCCCCTGTATGTCTTCTTCTGTGGTTGCCGTCCGTTATGCAAGAGTTTTCTGACCCATATTGACGTGTGATCGTGTGCGGTCTTCTGTAAGGCCTGTTGATGTGGCCTTTCAGAAGCCACTGGCCGGTATGGTGATCAGCGGATCAGATCCAAATCTGCGGGGCGTGCTTGAAAGTACGAAAAGACATACTGGTTTTTCCGATCCGGATCAAACGATCATGCGCCCATTCAGGTCATCGCCCTCTCACACCCCTACCGGTTCCATCCGCGGGAGCCGAGCCATCGCTCAGGCTGCCACGGACAGGGCCGGATCCCGATAATCCTCCTGTTTCGTTGCCATGGCCCAGATTGCCCTTGCCATCCTGTTGGCCAGGGCAATCGCTACCAGCATACGGGGCTTGCGGGCCAGCATCCGTGCCAGCCAGCTTCCCGGTGCTGGGCCCTTGCGACTGGCCCAGTTCACCTGGGTCATGGCACCCATGATGAGAAGCCTGCGGATATCAGCCTGTCCGGCTTTTGATATCCTCCCCAGCCTTTCCTTTCCGCCAGATGAGAACTGCCGGGGCACCAGTCCCAGCCACGCAGCAAAGTCGCGCCCGCGCCGGAAGGTCTGCAGGTCAGGCGCAAAAGCCTCAACCGCAAGAGCGGTCAGAGGACCCACTCCAGGCATGCTCTGCAATCTGCAGGCGGTTTCACTTCCCTGGGCAAGCATCCTGATCTTCTTTGTTCTGGCATCAATTCGCACACTCTGCTCCGAAATCTGTTGCAGCAGATCAAGGCATTCCTGCCTTACAAGCTCTGGCAGAACTGCCTCATCCAGCATGGCCTCAATGCGTTTGATATGCGCAATCCCCTGTGGCACGACGAGACCGAATTCATACAGAACGGCACGCAGGGCATTCACCAGTTCCGTGCGTTGGTGCACCAGACGCTCGCGGGAGCGAAAGAGAACGCTTCGGGCCTGCTGCGCTTGAGTGCGCGGTTCGACAAAGCGCATTTCCGGCTGACGGGCCGCAATGACGATCGCTTCCGCGTCGGCAGCATCGTTCTTCTGCCGCTTCACGAAAGGCTTCACATACTGCGGAGCGATCAGTCTGACCTCGTGACCAGATGCCGCCAGTTCGCGGGCCCAGTAATGCGCGCTCCCGCACGCTTCAAGAACGACCAGAGCAGGCGGCTGCGTTGCCATGAACTGCATAAACTGCTGACGACGCAGCTTTTTGCGAAACATCACCTCGCCCGCACGCGAAGCTCCATGAACCTGGAAAATGGTCTTTGCCAGATCAACGCCAATCACTGTATCCTTCATCTGCCGTCCTTTCACGCGGTTGTTTTTACTCAACGACCATTCTGGCACATTGCGATGCCGTGCGGGGAGGACGGCAACCACCCCATCTGCGGGGACCATCTCCTCAGCGCTACCCTGCGCACGGCAGACAGGGACCCGGGGAAGGAAGCACTGGCAGACATCCGCCGGATCGTGGAGCAGATCAGGAGCCGTTGGCCCCGGGTGCGTATCCTGGTGCGTGGGGACAGCGGTTTCGCCCGGGACAGTCTGATGACATGGTGCGAAGACAACCACGTTGACTTCCTGTTCGGGCTTGCAGGCAACACCCGCCTGTATGACCGGATTGCCTCTTTGTCCGCTGAGGTTCGTGACGAAGCCGCCACGACAGGCAGAGCTGCGCGCGGTTTCGCCTCCTTTGACTGGATCACAAAGGACAGCTGGACGCGCCGCAGGCGGGTCATGGCCAAGGCCGAATGGCGCCACGGCAACCGCTATCATCGCTTCATTGTCACCACGCTACCGCAGGGAATGTCCGACCCCCGCCATCTCTACGAACAGATTTACTGCGCACGCGGGGATATGGAAAACCGCATCAAGGAATGCCAGATGGATCTGTTCTCAGACAGGACCTCGTCCCACACCATCCGGGCCAACCAGCTCCGGCTGTGGTTCTCGGCCGCAGCCTATGTCCTGCTGACCGCTCTGCAAAGACTGGCCCTTGGCCAGACCAGCCTGGAGACGACGACCTGTGGCACCATACGCGCACGACTGCTCAAAATCGCGACACGTGTCACGCTCAGCGTCCGTCGGATTGTCCTGTCCATGCCGGACATGTTCCCCTGTCAGCATGAATTCGCCCTCGCTCATGCACGATTGCGAAGGCTCCGGCAGGCCATCTGAAGAAACAGACAGTGCACAGACCACATAGCTTCCACCAACACTGCCTTCTCAGGCCGTGACACCCTCACTGCGTTCAGAACCCGCCGCCAGAAGCAGAATATCGTCAATATTCCAGATCGGGCTCCTGTGGGATGACTGAATTCTACAAAATGACCCGAAATTGCCTCAAGTGTGAGAAATCAGCGTCAATCTTCTGTCTTCTGTCTTCTGGAAGGGGTTTATTATGGTTATCATGTCAAAAATCCTCTGGCCATTCTGCATATCTTCGGACAAGAGGGTTTCAATGCCATTTTCTATGGCACAGGCCAGAATCATGGCGTCATAGGTCTGGAGCCCATACCGTTCGATGATGGCCCAGCCACGGCTGTAAACAGCTTCTGTGATGGGATGGATTGTGACCAGTCCCCGGAAGTCCGCAATCAATGTTTTGATGTCGTCCAGTGGAAGTCTGGTTTTACGCCTGAGTGTGTTTGTGGCTTCGTTAAGTGTCTGAACCGAGATATGGCAGTCCTGATGTAGGAGAAGGCTGTCCGCAATCCCGGCCTTTTCTGTTCCTTCTTCCATCATGGCATACAGAAGGATGTTCGTATCCAGAAAGAGAGACATTAGCCTTCGGGGCGCTCAAACCGAAACCCGGAAGGCAGCTTCTTTCCAATCTCTTTTAGGGAGCGGAGCGCTTCTTCCCGGGATTTCAGGCGTGTGAAGACGGCATCCACATTATCGCCTTCCTGCAAACCGAGTTGCTTGACGATATGAGAGGGAATGCGCACGGCAAGGCTGTTACCCCATTTAGAAACCTGCATAAGAACCTCCTGCGCAATGGTATCCAAATAAAGATAATGTATATCCATTATCAGGGTCCAATGCAAGATTTCTCTTAACGCCTATGTAAAAGGGTTTCCTGCCACGGGAAATTCTAAGCCATCAATTTCGTATGCCGATAGCCAAAATAGCTTTTGCGGAGAACGGATAACTTGAACGGGATTTATACTCTATTGGGATTAGCGATTGGTCCTGACTTAGCTATAACGTCGAATATCCATTTTAAATGATGCTCTTCAAGATAGATTTGCGGGCGACCTCCATATATCTCTGGATCGCTTTTCATGGTTCCTGAAAGTTCCACAGGCATATTTTTAGATAAATATTCCTCTGAATTTCCACTTGTATGTTTAATAATATTTGATAAATGGCAAACTATAAAAAGATTATCATTTGGAATATTTTTTAATGCAGGGTCTTTTTGTCCTAAAGTCTCTAATGCACGCTTGAGTTTTTCATAATTTCCAAGATTTGCAGGTTCTGTTTTTTGATTTTCCTGATGATACCATTTCTAAACTGAAGTTTCCCAGTAATGATACGCAGTCAGCACAAATGAGCGGCGGAGTTCCAAAAGCGCTTCCTGAAGACGTTCGATATCCAACTCGAGGATTTCGTTCTGTTCCCAGAATACGTCCCCGTCTTCGTCACGCTCTCCGACAAAAACACCGCTCTCTTCGTATGTCTTCAATTCCGTTTCCTTGGAAGAGATAGCCTTTTGAAGGCTGTTCTGGCCGCTTTGAGCCGCTAGCCAAATACAATCAAGACCACTTTGATATATGTATCCGCGTAGACTGAAGACGAATGGGAGTTTGGTGGGCATGTCTATTATGCAACATGAAAAATCGTAATTAGACAGTATAAGGAAGTCGAGCTTGCTAGTCGGTCAGTTTCTAGGTGGATGTTCTGCTTTCTTCCGCCCATGATCGCCATAGTTACAGTTCTCCCTGACCAGCCCAAATGGGCGCGAACTGCTCTGCCTGACGCAGGATGTGTTTGACCGCTTCTGCCTCCATGTCCGGTGGATATCCATAATGACGAAGCAGACGTTTGACAGAAGTCCGCATTTTGGCCCGCGCCTGCGCCATGACGGTCCAGTCTACAGTGGCATTTTCCCGGATGGTTTTCACAAGTGCTGTGGCGATAACCCGCAGGCTCGGGTCTCCCATGGCTTCCTTGGCGCTCTTGTTCTGCGCCAGAGCATCATAGAAGGCGATTTCTTCCTGCGTCAGCCCAAGTTCCTCGCCCCGATCACGTGCAGAGGCCATGTCATGTGCCATGCTGATCAGTTCATCCAGGATCTGGACTGATGTCAGGGCATTGGCATGGTAGCGGGCAACGGCCTGTTCCAGTCGTTGCGAGAAGGCTTCGGCTTCCGTGATATTGGAGCGGGTTCTGCTGCGGATCTGACCCTCCAGCAATTTCTTGAGCGCCTCAATGGCGAGATTGCGCTGAGGCATTTCGCGCACTTCCTGCAAGAAGGCATCCGAGAGGACGGAAATATCAGGTTTGCCAATACCTGCTGCTTCTAGGATGTCGATGATATCGGTTGAAATGACCGCCTTGCTGACCAGCTGCTTGATGGCCAGTTCGCGTTCCTGCGCACTGCGTCCATCACGACCTGTGCTCACGCTCTTAACCAACGCCGCCTTTATGGCCTCAAAGAACCCGATTTCATCGCGCAGCTTCGTGGCTTCATCACTGGCAGATGCCAGCGCAAAGGCCACGGAGAGTGCCTTGACCGCATCGGGGTAGCGTTTCTGGGCAGCCTTACGCTCTTCATCATTTTTGGCCTTTGCCATGGCCCGATGCTGCTGCCCCAGAATATAGTTAAGCGCTCCACCCATGATGGACAGCTTGTCCTGGGTCTCTGCCCCTTCTTGCAAAGCTGGACGGTAGTCAAACCCGCCAGCCTGACCCGGGTTGAACATGGCCCGCACGACTTCGTAACGCTCCTGCAAGGCACGTATGGCCTCGCCCTCGTCAATGCCGACCTGTTCACGATCTCCAGCGGAGTATTCGCCCAAAGCTGCCTTCAGGTTCTGGGCAAGACCGATATAGTCCACCACTAGACCACCGGGTTTGCCCTTGAACACACGGTTGACGCGGGCAATGGCCTGCATCAGCCCATGCCCGCGCATGGGTTTGTCTACATACATGGTGTGCATGGAAGGAACGTCAAAACCCGTCAGCCACATATCGCGCACAATGACCAGTTTGAGCGGATCGTTGTTATCTTTCATGCGCTTTGCCAGAAGCTCTCGCCGAGCCTTGGGCTTTTTACCAATATGAGGCTGGAACGCTGCGGGGTCGGATGAACTGCCGGTCATCACCACCTTGATGGCGCCTTCATTGTCATCATCACTGTGCCATTCAGGACGCAGGCGAATAATCTCATCATAGAGAGCCACACAGATCGCCCGGCTCATGCCCACAATCATGCCCTTGCCTTCAAGAGCGGTCAGGCGGTTTTCAAAATGGGTCACAAGGTCTTCGGCTATCCTGCGCAGGCGGGGCTCCGCTCCAACCAGCGCCTCTACCCGCGAGTATTTCTGGCTGAGCTTGTGTTCCTCATTTTCAGAAAGACCTTCGACAATCTCGGCCAGTTCATCATCCAGATCTTCTTTGATGTCTTCATCTAGTTCGATGCGCACAAGGCGGCTCTCGTAATAGATGGGCACGGTTGCGCCATCCTCGACCGCCTGCGCGATATCGTAGATGTCGATGTAATCGCCAAAGATGCTACGGGTGTTCACGTCAGCATTTTCAATGGGCGTGCCGGTAAAACCGATAAAGGACGCATTGGGCAGGGCATCGCGCATATGTTTGGCAAAGCCGTAGGAGACCTTGCCCGTCTGGCGGTCGAATTTGGCTTCCAGTCCATACTGACTGCGGTGCGCTTCATCCGCCATGACCACCACATTGCGCCGATCGGTCAGCATGGGCAGGCTGGTTTCGCCCTCTTTGGGCTGGAATTTCTGCAAGGTGGTGAAGATTACACCACCCGAGCTGCGCCGGAGCAGTTTTTGTAAATCTTCCCGGCTGTCCGCCTGCTCCGGTGTCTGGCGCAAAAGAGCCTGTGCGCTGGAGAAAGTGGCGAAGAGCTGGTCGTCCAGATCATTGCGGTCTGTCAGGACAATGATGGTAGGATTTTCCATCTCCGGGTGGCGGGCAATCACACCAGCATAGAAAGTCATGAGCAGGCTTTTGCCTGACCCCTGCGTATGCCACACCACGCCAACCTTGCGATCTCCGCCTGGGGCAGAAGCCCGCACAGTCTGCGCCACGGCTTTTCGACAGGCATGGAACTGGTGGTAGCCTGCCAGAATTTTGATGGGGCTGCCGTTTTTCTCGCCAAACAGCACGAAGTCATGGATCAGGTTGAGAAACCAGCGAGGCGTAAACACACCGCGCAGCACGGTTTCCATTTCCTCCTGATTCTTTGCAACCAGTTCTTCCCCGTCCACGGTGCGCCAGGGCATGAAGCGGTCACGGTCGGCTGTCAGAGAGCCAATACGCGCCTGGGTCCCATCCGAGATCATCAAGGCTTCATTGAAGCGGAACAGGGATGGAATAAAGCTGCGGTAGGTCTGGAACTGGTTCCAGGCTGAATCAAGCGTGGCGTTCTCGGAACTAGGGCTTTTAAGTTCTACCACGCCAAGCGGCATGCCATTAACAAACAGCACGAGATCTGGCCTGCGGTTGGCTTCGTCCTTTTCAACAACGAACTGGCGCACGACCAGAAAGTCATTGTTTTCCGGGTTCTCAAAATCCAGCAGACGAACCCGATCACCAGACTGGGTTCCATCCTTGCGTACCACATCTACCGGCACACCGTTGACCAGATAGTCATGTAGGCGGCGGTTTTCGTCCACATGGTCCGGCGTGTCTTCCCGCATCAGGGCCAGCAGTGCTTCATCCTTTGAGGCCTGTGGTAAATGCGGATTCAACTTGTTTATCGTTGTCCGCAGACGTTTTTCCAGAACAACATCCGACAATGAGGCCCGTTCAGGCTTTTTTCCGCCGGGGGCAATATCTGGACCCCAGGCAATGGTATAGCCACATTCACGTAGAATATCGCAGGCCCAGTCCTCGATCTCGTTTTCGGACAGAAAACTCATGCCGCGTCTTCCACCATCTTTTTAGCATCCCGGATGCTGATTTCGCCGGACATCAGTTTGGGAAGAAGTAAGTCTCGAAGTTGGGCTAGCGTATCTATTTCACGTATATTTTCGGATTGTTTTCTGAGCATAGGATCTATCATTTTGAGATAAAGGTTAACCACATCATTTTTATTTGGAGTGCAGATAGTCTGTTCAATAAAATCAGGCCAGTGGCCTTTATATTCCTGAAATTTTTGCTTCCCAAGAGTTGCAAAAAATATCCATTCAGATGGAAAATTTTTACCTTTAAAAGGAATGACATTTTGAATTGTAGAAAAAGGGAAGTCGATTAATTTTTGTGTGCATGTATGGTTTGCAAATGTACAAACTCGTTCGGTAGGACTTGCTGCAATATTGGGTGCATTATTATGGTATCCGATAATGCCATTTTTCCCTTGATCGAGAACTGGTACTTTTCCTGATAATGCTAAGTCTTTCTGACTGTAGAGCTTTCCAACTTTCAAGCGTTCAACACAGTCTCCAATGCGTGAGATTTTCCATCCTTTGGGCTTTTCCTCATCGTCCAGCCTATCGGGAAAAAGTTCCCACAGTTCTGGTGCGAGGTAAGGGGCTTCTCCGGCCATTTTTGCCCGTGCTGGGCCGAAATCGACAAACCAGTCCCGAAACAACGCCCGCGCCATCGCCTCCAGCGTCTCGTTCGTCCGACGGTTGAGGTCGATCTTGTCGTCAATGGAAGATAGTAAAATTCCGATGCGTTTCTGTGTATCAAAAGAGGGATAGGAAATAGGAACCGATCTGAGAGCTTTTTGACTGATTCCCGGAACGGTTGTGCCTGTCGAATAGCTTTCGAGTATGTTCTGCTGTGATGGAGAGGATAACAAGTAACGCAGAAAGGTGTTGTCAAGAACACCGCTTTTCCCACGCAAACAAACGATGCGCTGGCCTAAGGCATATTGGACAGTTTCTTCTGTAAGCTGGATAACTTCGCCCATAGGGCCTTCTGTCGTCATCACAACATCGCCAACGTGCGGCAAACCTCTCACCATCCATTTCGAATAATAATCGGAAGCGATTTTTTGTTCGATGGGGTGAAGCAATCCGCTAGTTTTTACGACTTTTGCGGAAAGAACCGGTATTCCTACTGACGATTTCGGCGGACTCTTCCCTCGATAGTCTAATAGGGCTTCGAGGCAGTTCTCGAGAACATCGTCTTGCCAATCAGTCATGAAATATGATGCCTGAGTTATCAATTATGTTTTGGAATGCCGCATCGGCTTGCGCCCAATCCAGCACATCGACTTTCCACGGGAGATCGGACTCTGAAAACGCCTCTTCGAGCCGCGCGCGCGTTTCCAACGGCAACGGTTCGTCCCCCATAACCGCCAGATCCAGATCAGAGAACGGCTTGGCCTTCCCTGTCACGCGCGAGCCAAACGCCCGGACCTCCCGGTCAGGCACAATCTCGTTGAGAATACGCAGCACGATGGCCCGCTCTTCGGGCGTGATGTCGATCCGGTCCGTCACGCGGTCCGGTCTTTCAGAACAGCCAGCAGGAACGCCGCCTCGTCGATAAAATCCGGGATCGTCGCCACAACCTGCTTTGCGGAGGCCTCGTTATAGGTGTGGCTGGTCATGTTCCGCATCTTGCGAAACACGCTCCATTGCGGCCATGCGCTTTTGAGAAGCCCGGCTTCATTGGCGGAGCGGATCAGGTCCGGAAAGCCCATGCGGTCATATTCCTCGGGAGAGGCAGAATTGGCTTCCAGAAAGCGCTTCAGGGTCTTGTGGCTGAGTTCATAGGTAAATTCGAAACGCTGAATTAACCCGTCGCGCAACTGCTCGTCGTCTGGGTGGGCCACATGCCGCGCCCAGCCTTCCTTCAGACGACCCAGCGCCCGTTCCAGTGGAGTAAGATACAGGGTCATGAAGCCTCCTGCGGGACGATCAGCTTCAGAGACGCGGTGATTTTCGCGTTCAGTTCCTCGCCCTGTTGGAACTGCTCCTGCAAGGTTTTCTCCAGCGCCGCGAAGCGTTCCGCAAAGGGCACGCTGTCTTCTTCAGCCTCTTCCGCACCGACATAGCGGCCGGGTGTCAGCACAAAGCCGTGCTGCTCCACCTCGTCGAGCGTGACGGACTTGCAGAAGCCGGGAACGTCCTCGTAGGGGGCCGCGTCCTGCTCGCCGCGCCAGGCATGGTAGGTGTCGGCGATGCGGGCGACGTCCTCGTCCGTCAGTTCGCGGCGGGTGCGATCGACCATCGTGCCGAGCTTGCGGGCGTCGATAAACAGCATTTCCCCGCGACGGTCCCGCCAGCCTTTGGGGTTTTTGGTCCGGGTCAGGAACCACAGGCAGGCCGGAATCTGGGTCGAATAGAAAAGCTGGCCGGGGAGGGCCACCATGCAGTCCACGACATCGGCTTCCACCATGCGGCGGCGGATATCGCCTTCGCTGTTCTGGTTGGAGGACATGGAGCCATTGGCCAGCACCACGCCAGCGGTGCCATCTGGGGCCAGATGCCACAGAATATGTTGGAGCCACGCATAGTTGGCATTGCCCGCAGGCGGCTTGCCATATTGCCAGCGCGGGTCTTCCTCCAAGGAAGCATTCCACCAGTCCGACACGTTAAAGGGCGGGTTGGCCAGAATATAGTCAAAGCGCAGGTCTTTCAGCTCGTCACGCAGAAAGCTGCCTTCATTGTTCCAGCGAATGTCCGCGCCAATACCCCGCACCGCAAGGTTCATGCGGGCCAGACGCCATGTAGTGTGGTTGCTCTCCTGCCCGTAAATGGCAATGTCACCCAGCTTGCCCCCGTGGGTTTCCACAAAGCGTTCGGACTGCACGAACATGCCACCAGACCCACAGCAGGGGTCATATACCCGGCCCTTATAGGGTTCGAGCATGGAAACCAGCGTGCGCACCACGCTGGAAGGCGTGTAGAACTCACCCCCACGCTTCCCTTCGGCTCCGGCAAAACCACCGAGGAAGTATTCATACACCCGGCCCAGCACGTCCCGCGCCTTATCCTCCGTATCGCCCATGCCAATGTCGGAGATCAGGTCGATCAGCTCACCCAGCATGACGGTATCAAGGGCCGGGCGTCCGTAATCCTTTGGTAGCACGCCCTTGAGCTGTTCCGGGTTGGCTTTCTCGATGGCCAGCATGGCCTCATCAATCATCTTGCCGATATTGGGCGAGCGGGCATTGTCCTTGAGATGAGACCACCGAGCCGTCTCCGGCACCCAGAAGATATTCTCGGCCAGATATTCGTCAGGATCTTCCGCTGCTGCCGGGTCTTCCAGCATCAGTTCAGCATGCCGGGCTTCAAATGCAGTGGAGATGTAGCGCAGGAAGATCAGGCCAAGGGCCACATGTTTGTAGTCTGAAGGCTCAAGGTTCTTGCGCAGCTTGTCCGCCGCCAGAAACATCTGCTGTTCAAAGCCCAGTGTTGCGGTCGCTGCCTTGGCCTTGCGTGCTTTGGTGGTTTTCTTAGGAACAGAGGCAGCATCAGGGTTTTTACGTGGACGACCGCGTGGCATGAACACAAAGCCTTAATATGACAATAAATTAGAGCTGCATTTTGGCCTATTCTAGCCGTCTGGTCGAGTAGGAAGGGCAGGATTGTGGGTTTCCGTTACAAGATAACCGTCATAAGTCGACGTACTGATCGTATTGGTAGCAAACTTATCGGCGAACATGGAACAGATCCTGCAAATGCTCTCAAATTCTATTGCTCGTGAAATCAACTTGCGGAGAAAAGCTGAACTCCATTGATACCATAAATGACACAGATAAGCGGTCTCGTAATGGTGCAATATTCAACGGTGAGCTTCTATCTAATTTACTCTATGAAGCCATTAACTTCAAACACCGTCTTTTTTTGAAAATCGCCCCCCTTCCCTATACCTACGTGCGATAATTCCACTTATCGCAAGTAGGTAGAGGACCATAAAAAAAGGCCCTGTGAAGGGCCTTTAGTGCGTGCCCTCGGGCGCATATCCGAAGACAGAGGCGTATCCGAGAGATACGAAACAAGATATACGCGTCAGCGTCATGACGGTCAAGAATTTCCCGCTCTCGGAACCCGTTCTCCAGGCGCTGCAGACAAGCTTGTCGCCGGAGCGGTTTTCAACCTATCTCCGGGCCTCTGGCGGCCATCAGGAAAAGGCCCTGCGTCTCTACACGCGCAATACAGCCCTTAGTGCGGCCTTCTACGGGCCGCTGCAAGGCCTGGAGATTGCCGTGCGCAACGCCCTGCACCGGGAACTAACCGCCCGATTTGGACCTGCGTGGTATGACAATCGACTGACGGGCCTCAATCCCAAAGCCCAGGATCAGATTCTGCGTGCCAAACGCGACGTTCAGCGTGAGCACCGGCAGGCGGATCCACCCCATGTTGTGGCCTCGCTCAGCTTTGGCTTCTGGGTCGCACTGCTTGGCAAAGGCGGCAACAGCAACTACGAGATGATCCTGTGGCGCCCCGCACTGGCCAAAGCGTTTCCGCACGCCCGCCTCGGTCGAAAGCAGGCGCATCAGCAACTGGATTATCTACGGACGTTTCGCAACCGCATAGCCCACCACGAGCCGATATTTACCCGCCACCTCGCGGCCGATCACGAAGCCATTCTTCGGGTGACTGGATGGATCTGCCCCCTCACCCGCGACTGGATCGCCTCTCACAGCCGCGTGCCAACTCTCCTGGCACAACCGGCCTCAGCCGACCTGTTATTTTGAGTGTTCCAAGCTTAACGCAATGACCGCAAGGGGCAGGAGCAGACAGGCGGCAATCGCCTCTTTTCTGCCGTTTCCGCAACCGATCAGGTTTCTCGAATGCAGACATCAGCATCGACCATCTTTCGCTTCATTTGTACCAACATCTGTGATACATATGTGCATACACGCAAGGAGGCTTTGTATGTCTGCTGTTACATTCCGGGTAGATGAAACGCTGAAGGCAGCCGCAGTTAAGAAGTTGTCGGCTCAAGGCATTTCACTTTCTGACGCACTGCGCGATACGCTCGCGTATATTGCTGAAACGGGTCGCTCTCCCGTCAAGCGGAGGCTTGTCACAGACGAGGATGCGGAGCTTATCGAGATTGTGCGCGAACGCCTAAAAAACCCTGCCCAAAAGCATCGTATGACTTTTGCAGAGCTTAAGAACCGTCATCGCGAATGAAAGAGTATTGTCTTGAATTCGACGACAGAGCACTCAGAGAGTGGGATGCTCTTGACGGCAGCGTGCGTAAGAAATTTGAAAAGAAGCTGGAAAAGCTGATCTGGCACCCTCACTCTCCAGGAAATGAGCTTCATCGCGACCTATCAGGGTTTTACAAGATCAAGCTGCTGAAAGATGGCTGCCGTCTTATTTATCAGGTCATCGACGAACGGATCATCATTTATGTGATTGCCGTTGGCCGCAGAGCCGATAATGAGATTTATGAATTAGCATCAAAGCGGATAGAGTGAATTTACTTTCCGGCAGAAAATCAACTCCTGCCTTCATCTCATGCGCAGGGTTCGATAATCTGTATTGCTGAAAGTAGACGTCGAATCATACTCGGAAAATCTTCTTTCCTAACCAGAATCTACGTTTTAAAATCACTTCGATGGCGTGCATTGATCTAACGGTGTTCGCGTGAATTTGAATGACGCGAGGCGACATTGCTCACGAGAGCGCTTAATGAAATTACACTAGCCGACTTACAGGCACTTATCGACAATCAGGCACCAGAAAGCCGCAGGCTCGAATACAAACGTGATTTGTGGCCGCGAAATAAAGATGGAAACAAAGAGTTCCTTAAAGATATCTCCGCTTTCGCAAACAGCCAAGGTGGTGATTTGATTGTTGGAATAGAAGAAGTCGAGGGACAACCTAATGCGCTAGTAGGGATCGAGGTCGATGATACTGGCGCCGAAACTCTTGTCTTAGAGGAAAGGCTGCAATCTGGACTTGAGCCACGTTTATCAGGAGTGCGCCCACGCTGGCTTACCCTCGAAAATGGCAAACACATCCTCATCATACGCGTTCCAGACAGTCTCTCTGGCCCGCATCGCATACTCTCAACAAGTCAGTTTTACGCTCGAAGGAATGGGGGGGCTTACCCAATGGATACGCATGAACTGCGCGATGCCTTCATTGGGGGAGAGAGACTACACGAACGTCTTCGGGCGATACACCACGCTGACCAAAACATAAGCCATCGACAAGAACTACCTTTCGCAGTGAGTTCCGATCCTTCTGCAGTCATTTCTGTAATTCCTCTCGATATATTCCGTGGCGCGAGAGACTTAGATATTACCGTCGAAGAGAGTGTTGTCCCTCCTATACCCCAAGGAAATAGCGGAGCATCTTGGAATATAATTTTGGAAGGTGTCCTCTGGTCCGTAGGGCAATCACCCCATCCAGCCTTTGCTCTAACTCATAGGCAAGGCCGGTTCGATGGTTTCTGGACAATCGGCGGCATGCGTGAGGTAGCGAAAAACGAGAAAATGCTATTGGCCTTTCCAGACTCATTTAAGAACGGTCTGTATTCGAACGCATTTGGAGCTCAAACTAGGCTCAGGCAATACGGTGTGTATGGACCATGGCTTGTGATGGTTTCCCTCGTTAATATCAAAGGCTCTCAAATTCCCCGAGATACTCAAACCTTAGATATTGAGCCTCCTTTACGAAGGACTACTGCTTATTTGGGGGAAATCATGACGGAAACCATAACAGAGGACACACTACAACCACTGTTGAGCGCTTTCCAACGGACGTATGGGCGGCTTAAACGATAGAAGCAGTTCATATTGGACCGCTCCAGGATCGGCAGAGACGTTTCCTTTTCGGTATTTTCGCCGGAGAGCCGACCTTCCGCTTGCCCCCCTTAGCGGCCTATCTATTCGGAAAATGCGAAACAGGCACACAGATTCCGTCAGAACCAGCCACCTCTCTATTACGCCTTCGGTAGGACTATTCTGCTCCAGGTTGTTTTGACCGTCTCAATAGAAATTTTTCCTTGGTAGGAATCTGCATCAACGCGGCGACCAACTTCTGACTGATCTCGATTATGGCTGCTCTGCCCTTCTCATCCATCTCGATCATATCACCTTCATCGTAATAGTGCCCCAGGACATCATTGAGGACATTGTGGATAGTTCGTTCCCGGCTCACATCCTGATGGAGCTTGAGAACTGTTGACACGCGCGCAAGCGAGACGTCATTGAGTCTGCTGCCATCGGGTGCGTTGAGCCAGTCGAAATCGAGTGACACCTTGGCGGCCAGATCACCGTCCCAACGTGCCGGATTGAGTGGATCGGATGCGAGCCCGATCTCAATATTCCTTGGCCCACCTTTTTCAGCCAACACCATTTGCCAAGAAGCGATGTTAAATGCGTGATAATAGGCAAGAGTTCGCCCATAATCATCGCTTCTGACATAAATGAGATTGAACATCGGCCCATGGTTTTCCAGCAAATACTGATAGGCAGATTCAGGAAAATCACGAGCATCCACAGTGGTGAAGCACTGAAGGAAGTCTTCGCTCCCCTTGACGACGAAGTCGCGGGCTTGGGCAAAAGCCGCGTCTTTTAAAGGCATCGTCCCAACACGGGTTGCCAGCAAGACTAGGCTGGATTTTACCATCGAGCGGACGACTTCCTCACCGCCGCACTGGATCCGAGAGTGGAGTGTGCCGGGATATTCGTTCTGAAAGGAAGCGTACTGTCCCTCAATTTTGGCCCAGAAATGATCCTCGGTTACGCCTATAGCCGCTGCGGCATGAGCAACATATTTCCTAAATTCCTCCATGCTATCGACGCTGAAACTGACATCATAGCGCTCGTTGCCCAGTGGTGTGATAGTGAATGGTTTACCCCCAACGCGCTTGGGTCTACCACGAGAATCGAGAGTGATCGTTCCGGTCGATGCGAGGATTTTGGACAGACCGGGTGGAGGTTGACCGCTCCCGCTTTTCATCTGGAACATGTTGCGGAGCATGCGTAACTGCTCAGGCAGAACCTTGTCGATCGTCCCACCGAAGGATTGATTGCAGTGATTGCAATCAGCCCATTTGGTCGTCATTCGCCCACCTAGCGCGTCGAGCAGAATATGTTCAGGTTTAGTGCGAGTGCCCACTTCATTATCGCAGAAAATGCAAAGCACCTTGTCTTGTAATAACCTCTGCCGAATCATTATTAGCTCCAGTTACCCGTTGTGACGCGATAATTACGCCAGCGCCAACGTCACGGACGATTACAGCTTTTTCTGCCTTCAAAAGAACTTTTCGAGTCGGTGTGTGTAGTGAGCGGCAGCAATATCGCACTATAGAGAGAAATCGGTCGTGATTAACAAACTGAATATGTTTTATACACGTACACTCAATTAAACGTTTAGCTCTAATTATTCCGTAACCAAATGCCGGATTCTGGCAAGTTTCTGGGATGGCCTCGAACAGGTTCAATATCTTAGCGAGCGTCGTCCATTTGAGTGTCCGGTTTACCGATAGCCTTATCAAAAGCAGACATTCCGTTCCCCCCCCCAAATCTGCCTGTCGGCTTCACCAATTCAGCAGACAGGCAGTGCTCACCTCAAGTCAGACGAGGTTGTAAGCCTTCTGTTGTATTCCTCGTGAGGCTTCCCAAATTCATAGGAACTGCATCTTTTAAGAAGGATCTGTCATGACCAGCCTGTTTGAGCCGATTGAACTGGGAAGCATTTACGCCAAAAACAGAATTCTCATGGCGCCGCTGACACGCGGCAGAGCAACCCGTGATCATGTGCCCACCCCCATCATGGCCGAATATTACGCGCAACGGGCCGGAGCCGGTCTGATCATCTCAGAAGCGACCGGGATCAGCCGCGAAGGTCTTGGCTGGCCGTATGCGCCGGGCCTGTGGTCGCAGGAACAGGTGGAAGCCTGGAAGCCCATTACCGCCGCAGTTCACGCCAAGGGCGGAAAGATTGTGGCCCAGCTCTGGCATATGGGTCGGATGGTTCATTCCAGCGTGACGGGCCAGCAACCTGTGTCCTGCTCGGCGACAAAAGCGCCTGAAGCCCTCCATACGTACGATGGCAAGCAGGCTCCTGAAGTCGCCCGCCCTCTCACCAAGGAGGACATTGCCCGCATCCTGAACGACTACGAAAATGCTGCTCGCAATGCCCTTCAGGCAGGCTTTGACGGTGTGCAGATTCATGCCGCCAACGGTTATCTGATCGACGAATTTCTGCGGGACGGCACCAATCATCGTTCCGACGAATATGGCGGTTCGCCGGAAAACCGCATCCGCTTCCTGCGTGAAGTCACCGAACGCGTGATCGCAACGATTGGCGCGCACAAAACGTCAGTAAGGCTGTCCCCCAATGGCGATACGCAGGGCTGCATCGACAGTCATCCAGAGCAGGTTTTTGTGCCGGCCGCAAAGCTGCTGAATGACCTCGATATCGCTTTCCTTGAACTGCGCGAGCCCGGACCGAACGGCACGTTCGGCAAGACCGACCAGCCCAAGCTGCATGGTCCGATCCGCGAAGTCTTCAGGAAGCCGCTGGTTCTGAATCAGGACTACACACGGGAAGAAGCGATCGAGACAGTCGCTACCGGTGTTGCGGACGCCATTTCGTTTGGTCGGCCTTTCCTCGCCAATCCGGACCTCGTGCGTCGTCTGGAAGACAATCTGCCCCAGAACAAGGACGATATCCGCACCTGGTACTCGCAGGGTGCAGAAGGCTATACGGATTATCCGCTTGCTCGCTGATACCCTATTTTTCCCGCAAGTTCCTTCCAATGGAAGGAACTTGCATTTGAACTATAGAAAATATTTAGCCGCCGACGTGATACTTGTCGTGAAGTAGGCGAAATCACCTGAATAGTTCTACTCCCTGCCATGAATGTGAACACTGCGAAAGGCTGTTTTCGGTAACTCTATCCCGATAGCCGACTGTCTGTTTCCCCCCATTGTTGACATAAACGCTAAAAGAGATGGAATCTGAAATTTCACTTGCTGTTTTTATCACTAATCAGTGGTTTTTTCTCGGCCAAATAGAATATTATCCATATTAAATGGATTCATAACTCACTGATAAAACAGCATTCGAATTAACATTATCTTCTGGCTTTCGACAAGGTTTGTCGAAAGCCAGAAGATGATGATAAATCTGCCAATCAAGCAGAAGTCCCGACAACCACGCGGACAGATTCAGGCATTCCGCTTACGCCTCATCCCGGTCATAAGCGGGGCTATTCGACTTTCCGGAAAGCGGACATGAGTATCATAAACCTCGCCAGGCCTTGCGATTATCCGCATTGACGTGAGATGCTGTTACAATCAGTGTCAAGAGCGAATATAATTGTAGCTTCTGGACTGATGACCGACCTTATTCGAGACCTTATCCTTCGCTGGCGTGATGATCCGGCAGGCACCTATCAGAGCTGGTTTTTGTGGGATGAACGCCTCAAGAACTTCCGGTCTATCCGCCGTGGTCTGCAGCAGGTCGTTACCGAGATTACCGCTGGCACATTCGGGGTCGCCTATCGTGGCTCATCCCTGGAAACAGTTGTTCATTCGATCGCTGAACAGCGTCAGATATTCAAGGGTGCGGATCATGCATTCCTGTGGAAGCCGAAGCTACGCATTCCCGATATCTACGAAAATCCTGCAAACCAGAAAGCATTCGGGCAGCTTCTCGATACCTGCCTGTGTTGCAATACCGACGAGCACGTGGTCTCGGCCATCCACGCGATCGATGCCCGGAAGATAAAAGGGCTGGGACCAGCCGTCGCCAATCTGCTGTATTTCCTGCATCCTACGATCATGCCGCCTTTCAATACGGCAATCGTGAACGGCTATAACGCCTTGACCGGATCAAAGATGAAGTTGGGCCGATGGGAGGAATATCTTGCCATGCGGCAGGGCATTCTGAAGCTGAATGCGACCTATCGTTCGCTGCTGTCCAATGATCTGGGCGCTATCGGAGGACTGCTGTTTGATCTCGGAAGCGGACGCTATACAGCGCCACCTCTCGAGGATAACGAAACAGCGCGGAAACTCTGGGAAGCCGATCTTCACCAGGTGAGGGAGCAGAGCGCAAAAGAGGCTCGGATACTGGCAGCAGAGCGGGAAACGGATCATACCCATACCGAGATTCAGGGCTGGCTTCGCGATCTGGGGCATTCTCTGGGTTACGATGTCTGGATTGCGGCCAATGATCACAGTCGTCCATGGCAGGACGGTAAATTGGGGGATGGCTGCCTGTCGGTGTTGCCAGGGTTCACGACGGAAACGCAGGGAGCGGAATCCGTGCGTCTGATCGATGTCCTATGGCTAGACCGGGACAGCCACAGGATTGTGGCAGCCTTCGAGGTCGAGCATTCAACGACCATCTATTCAGGCATCGTGCGCATGCTGGATCTTGCTCTTGGGTCGGAGGCGCAGGCTCTGGAAGGACTGTTCCTTGTTGCTCCAGACAAGCGGGAAGCCGATGTGCGCGAACAGTTGAAGCGACCGGCCTTCAGCAGGATTGCCGATCTGAAAGTCCGGTATCTACCTTATGGGGCGCTGGAGAAGGATCGCGCAGCTATCGCCCGCTTTGGTCACGGACTGAAGCCTGTCCAGGCGATTTCGCATGCTTTGACACCGATCTGATGTTGTTATCGGCATAAGAGCAAAGATGCTAAACTTTTCTCAGACTCCGGGGTCGGGTTTGCAACGATGATAATCCGGCAAGAAGGCGATGGCAGACACCACTCATAGTCAGGAAACACAGCACGCGGTGATGATCCAGCCGCCTAGCAGTCTCACTGTGCTTTCCCTTCTTTCCATTCTGACAGGTGTCGTTGTCGGAGCGGTCTGTGGGACATTCCGGCTGTTACTTGAACATGCTGCGGGGTTGAGAACGACGCTGGCGCTTGATGTCCTGCACCCGCTTCCCGCCGGTCTGATGATTATTGCGATCGGCAGCATCACGGCCTTCATCGCGGCCTGGATGGTCAGGCGGCTGGCGCCTCTGGCTTCTGGAAGTGGGATCCCTCATGTCGAGGCCGTCCTGGCCGGACTTGCAACACCAGCTTCTGTCGGCCTGATCCCGGTCAAGTTCATCGGAGGATTGCTGGCCATCGGCGGAGGACTAGCGCTGGGGCGTGAGGGGCCGAGCGTGCAGATGGGTGCCACGGCTGCCAATACGATCGGTCGGCTGTTACGGTTGGGACCGGCGGATTGCCGGTCATTGCTGGCGGCTGGTGCCGGAGCTGGACTGGCGACAGCGTTCAATGCGCCAGGCGCTGGCGCGATCTTTGTGCTGGAAGAGCTGGTCGGCAAATTCGAGGCGCGAACCGCCTGTTCCGCACTCGGTGCTTCCGTGTCCGCCATCCTTGTCGCCCGCGCGTTGCTGGGCGGTGATCCTGATTTCGTGGTGGCCGACAGTCCCATGGTCATCAGCGTTTCAACGCAGTTGCTGTTCTTGCTGACGGGGCTTGCAGTTGGCCTGCTCTCGGTCGTTTACAACCGGACAGTTCTGGCCACGTTACGGCTGGCTGAACGGATGAATGCCAGCGTGGAAATCCGGGCTGCGGCAATCGGCGCGATCGGTGGGCTGATCGTCTGGCTTACACCTCACCTTGCTGGTGGAGGCGACTGGATCACGCAAAGCGCCATCGATGGAACGCTGATCTGGGCAGCGCTGCCAGGATTGTATGCCCTGCGTCTGGTCTTCGGCTCGATTTCCTATGCCGCAGCAACGCCGGGTGGCCTCTTCGCTCCCATGCTGGCTCTGGGTGCTCTGACCGGTCTGGGCTGCGGAGATCTGGCCCATGTTCTGGCGCCCACGCTGGCGGTGCGGAGCACACCCTTTGTTGTGGTTGGTATGGCGGCAATGTTTGCGGGAGCAGTGCGGGCACCTTTGACCGGGATCATTCTTGTGACGGAAATGACAAATACGCCCAGCCTGCTGCTTCCGCTGCTTTCGGGCAGTTTTGCCGCGATGTTCGTGGCCGACGGCATGGGGGAAGCACCGATTTATGAGGCATTACGCACCCGCGCCGCGGCCGAAAAACGCTAGGTTCAGTCTTTCCCTCGACCAAGCCGAAGCGCGTTAGTGACAACCGTCACGGACGACAGAGCCATGGCCGCGCCGCCGATAACCGGTGAGAGAAGAAGCCCGCAGATCGGATAGAGCACACCGGCGGCGATCGGAATGCCGATCCCGTTGAACAGGAAAGAGAAAGCCAGGTTCTGCCGGATGTTGCGCATGGTCGCATGGGCAAGCCGTCTGGCCCGGACCAGTGCTTCCAGGCTGCCATGCGCCAGAGTGATCCCGGCGCTTTCGATCGCTACGTCAGTGCCGGTTCCCATTGCGATCCCGACGGATGCGGCCGCAAGAGCTGGAGCATCATTCACGCCATCGCCCGTCATCGCGACATGTGCGCCCTGCGCCGTTAGGTGTTTGACGATATCGGCTTTGTCCTGTGGCTTCAGACCGGCATGGACTTCCGCGATATTTCCCGCCTGCGCCGCCACAGCCTTCGCCGTCGCATCGCTGTCACCCGTGAGCATGATGATCCGCAGACCATCGGCGTGGAGCGCCGCAAGAGAGGCCCGCGTATCCGCGCGGAGAGGGTCCGCCACGGCGATCAGCCCGGCGAGCCTGCCGTCTACCGCCACAAACATCACCCCGGCTCCGGCTTCACGATGCGCCGTCGCACTAGCTTCAACAGGGGACGCATCAGCGCCAGCCTGCTTCAGACACTCAGCATTGCCCACGACGACGACATGGCCCTCAACGCTGCCGCTCACGCCCAGTCCCGGCTGCGACTCGAAATGGGTAAGAACGCCGGGCTCCCCATGGCGGTCTTTCAGGCCCTGAACGATAGCCTGTGCCAGAGGATGCTGGGAGTGTGTCTCCACAGAGGCGGCATAACACAGCACATCGTTTTCCGGCCAGCCATTGGCTGCCTCCACGGCGATGAGCTTGGGGTGTCCTTCCGTCAGCGTGCCGGTCTTGTCCACAACCAGCGTATCCACCCTGTCGAGCGCCTGAAGCGCTTCGGCATTGCGGACCAGAACGCCCTCGCGTGCGCCCCGCCCTGTACCGACCATGATTGACATGGGCGTGGCCAGCCCAAGCGCGCAGGGACAGGCAATGATCAGCACCGAGATGGCATTCAGAAGAGCATGCCCAAAGCGCGGAGCCGGTCCAACGGCGTACCATACGATGAAAGTCAGCACGGAAATAGCCAGCACCAGCGGGACGAACCATCCGGCCACCCGGTCGGCCACGGCCTGAATGGGTGCGCGGCTGCGCTGGGCGGTGGCAACCATCTTCACGATCCGCGCCAGCATGGTATCGCTGCCGACGGCCTGCGCTTCGATTTCGAGGCTGCCATTGCCGTTGATCGTACCGCCAGTCACCGTGCTGCCGATCTTTTTGGCAACGGGTGCTGGCTCCCCGGTAATCATGGCTTCGTCAACGCTGGATGTGCCATCGAGAACCCTGCCGTCGACAGGGATCGACTCTCCCGGCAGCACCCGCAGTCGGTCTCCGACCCCGACAGCGTCCACGGCTATGTCTGTCGGCTGCCCGTTCTCTCCGATACGGTGAGCCTGTTTTGGTGTGAGATCCAGCAGGGCGCGGATGGCATCACCGGTGGCGGCACGTGCACGGAGTTCCAGAACCTGTCCCAGCAGAACCAGCGCAACGACCACGCCCGCCGCCTCATAATAGACCGGCAGGGCTCCGTCGGGCATCCTGAAGCTGGCCGGGAACGCCCCCGGTGCGAACGTCGCGGCCAGACTATAGCCAAACGCGGCGCCGACGCCGAACATGATGAGCGTGAACATGTTGAAGTGACCGGTCCGCAGTGAGGCGAGTCCACGCTGGAAGAAAGGCAGTCCTGCCCAGCAGACAATCGGAGTGGTCAGCGCAAGCTGAACCCAGGGAGACCATGGTCCCGGAACAAGGTGCAGGCCGACATCGCCCCCCATGGCAATGAGCATCAGAGGAACCGCAAAAAGCACGGAGACGATCAGACGACGTCTGAAATCATGCAGTTCGGGGTTTTCCGTCTCTGCTCCCGTCGGTTCCTCCGGCTCCAGCGCCATGCCACAGAGCGGACAGTTCCCCGGATGATCCTGCCGGATCTGCGGATGCATCGGGCAGGTCCAGATCATCCCCGGCGTACCCTCTCCGGCGGCGGAAGGCCGTTGCGGCGCATGATGGCAGCTCATGCCCCGCATGGAAGGCACCGCCTTTTCCTGCACTTCTTTCACAGGTTCCAGCGTCATGCCGCATTTGGGGCATGTGCCGGGATGCGCTTCCCTGATCTCGGGATGCATCGGACATGTCCAGACGGTTGCAGGTATCACATCATTTTTGACGAATGCCGTTGGATTATCCTCGAATTTCTTTTGACAGTGGCCGCTGCAGAAAAAAGAGATGTGACCATTACGATCGCTTTTGAACCTGCTGGTAGCCGGATCAACCAGCATCCCGCATACGGGATCGCGTGTTTTCGTGTTGGCTAATAACATCGTTGGCATTGTTTTTGTTCCGGATATGAAGAGGTGAATGTCTTTAAGTTACCGGTGCCTCGACAGAAGATGTGACGGTGTCTTCATTCTTAAGACCTTATTCGGTGATGCGCGTGATTATGCATCCGGGCAAGCATGAATCTGAGAAAGACCGCGATCAGGTTGCACTGAGTTGCGAGAGCCACGTTGAGGCGTCGAGGTGGTAAAGAGTGAAAAATGAGTATAAAAAGTGGTTTGAGAACGTGGCGAATGGATATGGCCGGATTCCAACTCGAGGTTATGTAAGTGAGTAGCCCCGAGCCATCGATACGGTTCAGAACGCGCAGTGTGGTACAAGTGACGGTGTCTGTCGCAATCAGATCTCCGCCAGCTTCACTGTTGAAGGATATGAACCAGATTATGCTCCAGTTGAATTGACGGAATCCAAGTCAATGCGGAACAACAGACGCATGATGGTTTCACTTTGGTTAAATTTACGCGATTGAAGCGTTAGAAAAAAATTTGTTTCCACAGTCTGGGAGTTAAGGATTCTCAGTCCAACAATGGTCCGTTGGTAATCCCCCCATTTTTAGTGGGGCATTGAATGAGAATTCAGGCAGCTGTTTTTAGTTTCTGGGCGGGGGTTAGCCCGCTGTTCCCCATGTTGGGTCTGTCATGGTTATATGTCCAGAGCCATTGTGTTGCGACCTCCTGCACGTCCTGAATGCTTTCAAACAAATACTTCTCCAGCCATTCCTGCCGGACAGTTCTGTTGTAGCGTTCAATATAGGCATTCTGCTGCGGATTACCCGGTTGCGTATAGATCAGGGTAATCCCCTGTTTTTCGGCCCATGAAACCAACGTATGACTGACATATTCAGGGCCATTATCCATTCGGATGGCTTCTGGCCTGCCACGCCACTCCATAACCTGGAGGGTTCGAAGAACCGTTGATTGATTTCCCTTCTGCCTGATTTCAGGTTTTTAGCGAGTTGATTGCTGGTTCGTGGACCTGATTTTCACTCTGCGTATTGAGCAGAGAGAGGGTCTCATGCCCTGAATTGCTACGCGCTCGCGTTAATCCGCTCCAGGAGGAGAAAGCGGCGCATATTATAGACGATATTGGCCAGCCCGATCCTCATGGTGGCTCGGGTTATCCCTACGGTTCGTATGAACAGTCCTGTCTGCGATTTCTGATCGGCAAAAACATGCTCGACACGCGACCGAATAACGGACTTTCCGGCGTTGGATCTCTGGATATGTCGTGGCATCGGCTTGAGATGAGGCTTTTTCCTGTGAACCTTCGAGACAAAGCCATGCTTGTCCATGAAGTCCTCATTGGCTTTTGAGCGGTAGGCTGTATCCGCCCAGACTGTTGATGCCATATTGGTTTTATCCAGCAGGCCCTCGCGTAGTCTGGCACCATCGCTGGCCGCTGCATCGGTCGCTTTCCATTTGCGGATCAGCCGAAATTTCCGGTCGATGGAAACATGATCTTGTACCGGGAGCGCAAGCGATTTTTGCGGTTTCAGGGAGTCTTTTCAATCCGATTGGAACGACGTCCTGCTCTGATGTTTTCTCCAACGGTATAGCGCTCCAGAATGATGGCTTTTGCTTCAGAGAGGGTGATGCTGTTTCCCTCCCTGTCGCGCACTTCGTAAGGCTTTCCTCGTTTGAGAACGCTGAAGATCCGGTTCACAATACGATTGGCAACGGCACATAAAGCCTGTTTGTGATGATGACCTTTCACTGTCATCAGCCTCCAATAAAGTTCTGCCAGTTCAGGATCTGTTTTTCGTGCCGTATCAGCAGCAAGATAAAGTGCTTGTTTGATGCGGTTATTGCCACCCTGGGTCAGGGTCTGGCCCGCTCGCTCCACACCACCACTATCAGCCCTTCTGGGAAACAGGCCACAAAAACCCCGTAAATGTTTTTCAGAATGAAACCGCTCAATGTTCTGCAAGATACCAATCAGGGTCGGCGCGAGATGACGGCCGACACCCGGAATACTGAGCACAAGACCCTGTGGGTCGAGGTGTTTGTAGAGGTCAGCAATATGCCGCTCAAGATCTCCAACAGTCTGAATTTTCGCCAGAACATTCTTAATTTCCATCGCGATCTCGAACTGCAGTTCCGAAAAATCAATGTGTGTCCCATGAAGGTCCTGAGCGTATTGCGCCGCTTCACGCAACCCTGTGATCAGCGTTTCCACAAAGGGCCCACTGCGCGGATGGTTCCCTCCCGCATGGGCTGCAACATATTTGGCGAGCGTCGTACGACGCGCCTTCAAAACATCCGAGGGGTGAAACCATTTCTGCAACAGGGCCAAAGAGAGCCGCGTTCCTAAGTCGGGCAAGACTGCTTCAAGCCTGGGGGATGCCCAACGAATGAGATCAAGCAAACGCCGCCTGGCATCCGCGATCTCGTTCTGAAAGCGGCTTCTCTGTTTGGTCAGACGTTGAAGAGCGTGGCTTCGTGGATCCGGAATATGGACTGGATCAAGGCGTGGTCCACCAAATGATGGCATGGCCGCCAGGATCTGGGCATCAGCCATATCTGTTTTGGCGTGTTCGGAAAGGTAACGGCGTAGAGCCTTGACCCGCTTTCCCTTGACGCGGGCTACGGTGATGCCAGCATCCGCAAGGTGGTGGGCAACAGGAAACCAGCTCATACCGGTTGGCTCCATGATGGCCTGAATGTGGTCATCCGCCCTCAGCCCCATCACGGCAGTCTGAACAAAGGCGGCAAGTGAGGGCTGATCATGCCTGAAACGAATTGCACGGCCATTAGGGCGGCCATCGTCATAGATCTGAGCGAGGTGATCTCCGCGAATGGCCAGATCAATACCAATGGTACGGAATGTCATGGTCGGTCCTTTCTGGTGAGGGAACCAACGCTGCGGTCACAGTCAGGTGTGTCATTCGTGGCCGATCAACTTCACTCAAAGCAGACGCCACAATCATGTTACTCTTGCCCCGTCAGCGCGGCCGGGCCGGGTTCATGCTTCACGGAGACGAGACGATCGGCGGATCTCTCAGGGATTTTAGCCCCGAACCGGCCTGGTTCATCCTGACAGTATAGACCCGGTTCCCGGCATGCCGGGAACCGGGTCTGATCCACAAGCACGTTTTCGAAGCCTGCGCTTCTCTGACTTTCTCCATGGCATCAAACCCGGCACCGCTATCGATACCTGCGATTTATAGCCAAAGAAAGGGATGGCCAGATCTGTTGCGGGCATACTCCCGTCATCCTGACGCTTTGCTTTCGTGAACTTCAATGTCCATCGGGCATGATGATCTTTATGGGACAACTTTGAGGGCTTGTCCTGCCAATCCTGCGGGATCCGTCCTTCGCGCAGATCGGCCTTCTCTTCATTGGTATTGCGCTGCTTTGGGGCCGCTACCAGTGTAGCATCCAGGATCTGACCTGACATGGGGAGATAACCGGCATTCCGCAGGGTCGCATCAAAGCGGTTGAACAAAACATCAATTGCTCCCGCCTGTGTCAGACGCTCACGAAACAGCCAGATGGGGTGGACGGCCTCCCTGCGGCATCAATGTGCCATGATGGAGGTTCACTGACCATCAGGAGGAGACCGCCCGTATGAAAGCTAGCATAATTGGCCTTGATATTGCCAAATCCGTTTTTCAGGCTCATGGGGCTGACGCAATTGGAAAGTGCGTTTTCAAGCGCAAGCTTGGTCGCAGTGAAGTTTCTGCATTTTTTGCAAAACTTGACCCATGTGAAGTTGTTCTGGAAGCCTGCGGGTCAGCTCATTACTGGGCACGGGTGATCAGCAGGATTGGTCATGATGTCAGACTGGTTCCTCCTGATCGGGTCAAATCATTTGTCAAAAAAGGCAAGAAAAACGACGCTGTTGATGCGGCTGCGATCTGCATGGCGGCGACTCATCCTGATACGATGTGTGTTCCGATCAAGAGCGAAGAGCAGCAAGGTATCTTGTCACTGCATTCTACCCGCGCTCTTCTGGTCAAACAGCAGACCATGCTGAGTAATGCGTTACGGGCTCTTGCTTCCGAGTTCGGGCTGATAGCCCCTCTGGGCACACGCCATCTGCCAGAACTGATGGCAAAAATAGAGACATCAGCCGACCTACCTGCTGCCATGAAGCAGAGTGCCATGTTGTTATTTGAGCATTATGAAAAGGTCGCTCAGAGCATTGATGCTTTGGAAGTGCAGATCCGGGCGCGTGCAAAAAGCGATGACGATGCGCGTCGGTTGATGACCATCCCTGGGGTCGGTCCTATAACGGCTTCTCTGATTGTCGCCTCGGTCGCGGATATTGGCTCTTTCGCCTCTGCGCGCCATTTTGCCGCCTGGCTGGGGCTTGTGCCTCGTCAGCATTCTACCGGCGGTAAAACCCGTCTGGGAAGGATTACCAAAACGGGCAATCGGCAGATAAGAACGTTGCTGGTTCTTGGTGCGACGGCCATGCTTCATCGTGCCCATAAGTGGGATAGCGCTGCGGGTCAGTGGCTATGCGAACTCATGGCGCGTCGTCCAAGGCGTCTGGCAACAGTTGCACTTGCCAATAAAATGGCTCGTATCATCTGGGCGTTGTTGTCACGTAAAGAGATCTATCGTCCGGCTGGTGTCAGTGTTTCAGCAGGCTGACCTGCACCAGCAGAACGATGGACACCGGAGCTTGCTCCGGTAGATCCGGCAGTATGTACGAACCGACGTGATGGGAAGACTGTCATTCAGCAACAGTTCAGGCCATACCGTTCGACCGTCTGTGCCCCTGAGCACGTGATACCAGATTGGTGCCTGACACGTGAGCGCACACCCATGATGGCCAGCGCATAAAGTCGCATAACCAGGCCGGACATAAGAGCGCATCTGACCGGGTCTTCGCGTTAAATCGGTATTCATCATCCAGCCGGTAGAATAATACGTTTTGGAAATGACATCGGGAGAACAATATGAGGTATTGCGCTTAAACGGCCGTCCACATAAGAGGGTTTTTCGAACCCTCCATCTGTGACGCGGCTGGAAGCGGCGTTTACGCTGATGATCGTCTGGCCGGGGTGCAATTTCTTGGGCTCCATCGCGTCGTCGATCATCTCGAACGGGAAGGGCTTCGGATTGAGGCAGTTCCTGTGCCATCTCTGTCGCCGCCAGCGCTGGTCGCGGTGACTCTGGCCGCGTTCCTGGCTGCGCGAGAAAGAACAACCTTGGCAGAAATCATGCAAAACGTGATCGACGTGCCGCCAGAAAAAGAGCTGCTTGTTATGCTCAAAAATGCAGGATGGGAGTCACGAAGGACCGCCACCGGGCGCTTCTGGGTGAAAACCAGGGGGTGAATAGCTGAGATCGGATACGTCCGTCCGGCTTGGATGGGCGTATCCGATGAAAGGAAGGCCCTGACACGCCGGACCAACACTGGGCGATTGCGCTTCCAGAGGGAGAGCCCTAACCTGCTTCCATGACTCGAAATCCCTCTGAAAAGCCCAAGTCCCGTGCCTCAGCGAAAGTCGGCACGACTGTCACGAAGGATAATCTGAAGGCGCTTGGTGCGGACCGACTTGCGGACCTGCTCATCGAACTGGCAGGGCAGGACACCGCACTGACCCGCAGGCTTCGCATGGCGCTGACAGCGGTTCACGCGAAGGATAAACTCGGCAAGGAGATCGAAAAGAGACTGCGCACGATCCAGCGTTCCCGTGGGTTTCTGCCCTGGGACCGGATCCGTCCTCTGGCTGCTGAACTTGATACCTTGCGGCAATCCATCCTGGGTGACGTTGCCTCTGCCGATGTCGGGCAGGCCATTTCAGCCATGAGGCTGCTTGTGGAGATTGCCCCATCCGTCTACGAGCGCTCGGACGACAGTTCCGGATACCTGTCGGACGTCTTCCGGGAGGCCGCTTCTGATCTTGGCGTTCTCTGGGGACGACAGGCCAACCGGGATCCCGCCATCGTTGTCACAGACCTTCTTACGCTTCTCGATGATGACGGGTATGGCACCTGTGATCGTCTGCTCGCCGCGTGCGGCACGGCATTAGGCGAAACGGGCGCAGCCATGCTCAGAACTATGCTTCTGGCACGACTGCGCGACCTTCCTGCGTCAAAGGGGAATAGCGATTATCATACCGACATCGCGCGTATGCAGGTGATCAGGCACCTGCGGGATCTTGCGGATGCCATGGGTGACGTTGATGCGTATAGTGAAGCTGTCAGCCTGAGTGACCGCCAGTATGCCTATACCGGCGACGTCGCACGCCGCTTGCTGGACAAGGGGCGCGCCCGGGAGGCACTTGACTGGCTCGACCGGGAAACTGAAGAGAACTCTCGCTTTTACAAGGAAAACGACGATCTGCGGATTGAAGCATACGAGGCCGTTGGAGACCGAGACAAAGCTCAGGCTCTGCGATGGAACGTTTTTCGGGAACGCCTGAGCCTGCCGCACTGGAAAGCCTATCAGCGTCATCTCAGTGATTATGATGCGATCGACGCCGAAGAGCAGGCACTCGATCACATCCGGAATTTCCCGAATAGAAGCGTGGTCCTGTCTACTCTTCTGGAATGGCCCGCTCTCGACGAAGCTGCCCGTCTCGTGCGGCATCATACAGCGGAACTGGACGGACGGGACTACGGGACGCTGCGTCCGGCAGCGGAACGTCTATCTGAAGCTTATCCCAACGAAGCGACGCTGCTCTACCGTCTGCTGGTCGAGGCCGTGCTGGACAGGGCGCTTTCCCGTTACTACGCCTATGCCGCAAAGGATCTTGCGTCCTGTCAGCGACTTGCACCCATGTTGACCATGGCTGAAGGCATGGAATCCCATGAAACGTTCATGACCCGGTTGAAGGCTTCACATAAGCGCAAACTGGGATTCTGGTCATTGATCGCCGTGCCCTGAGAGCAGGGTTGGGGGAAAATGGTCTGGCCAGTATTGCGAGCGAATTCCATTGTTACCCGGCAAGAGTTTGGATATACTGTCGGCATATCCCAAATGGAGGTTACGATGCTCACCCGCACGACGCTCTTTCTGTCCAATCGCTCTCAGGCCGTGCGTCTTCCCAAAGCGGTTGCGTTTGACGCCAGCCTGAAAGACGTCGTGATCATCCCGGACGGTGCGCGTCGCATAATCGCGCCCGCGAATGCCGCTTGGGACGATTTCTTTGCCGCGCCGGGCACTCCACTGCCTGAGCGTGATCAGCCGAGGATGCAGGAACGCGAAAGCTTCTGATGCTTCGTTATCTTCTGGATACAAACTTTTGCATTCGTGTCCTGCGTGATCGTCCGCAAGGCTTGCGTGAGCGTTTCAATGATAACGCCGAGGCGCTCTGCATCTCGGATGTCGTGCTTTACGAACTTCTCTATGGAGCCGAAAAATCTCACGATCCGGCAAAGATTCGACGTGAGGTTGAGCATTTTGCCGCACGTCTGTCTGTTTTGCCGTTTGATGATGACGCCGCAGCCCATACAGCGGAAATCAGGGCAGAGCTGGAAAAGCGTGGCTGTGTCATCGGCCCATACGATTTGATGATTGCCGGGCACGCTCGAAGCAGGGGGCTTGTCGTTGTGACTGGAAATCTACGAGAATTTACGAGGGTAGATGGGTTGCGATCTGAGGATTGGACGGCCGGTTAAGGGATAAGTGGAGCTTCTGCTTCGGCTTCTGCCTCATGTCAGACGTAACAGGAATTGCTGGAGTTTTCTGAAAGCAGGCATATAGCGAGATGATAATATGCGCATGGAAATGTGTATAAACATGTGCTATGTTTCAGTTCTCATGTAAATAGGATCAAAGCTATGGTTCGTGTGCACTCCACCAGCCCGTTGCGTCGTCCCACTAATGTGACGTTACCTGCTCAGTTACTCGAAGAAGCCAGATCGCTTGATCTCAACATATCGCAGGCCTGCGAACAGGGGTTGAAGTCAGCGATCGCTTCGGTTCGTGCTCAACAATGGCTCGCAGAAAATCGCTCCTCTCTTGAAGCATCCCGACAGTATGTCGAAAAGAATGGTCTTCCTCTGGCGGATTATCGGAACTTCTGAATGGCGCGTTTTGATGTGTATTGTTTGGCCGGACGAGGTGAAGCGCGTTTCGTTTTAGATGTGCAGGCAGACCTGCTGGACGAGTTGGGCACCCGCATCGTGGTGCCGCTTTTATCACAGAAAGTGGCACCCAAGCCGGCAAAGAGACTGAATCCGATTTTCGTAGTCGATGACCAGTCGTTCGTTATGATGACACAGTTTATGGCTGCTGTACCTGACCGTGATCTGAAAAAAGTCGTGACGTCATTGTCTCTTTATCAGGATGAAATCATCCAGGCTATTGATCTACTTTTAACTGGTTTCTGAGGGAGAGCCTTGGTCGGCTTCCGCCTACATGTCGGACATAAAAGTGGGTTGGCTCGCCTTTCGCATAACGGACATAGTCCGCGCAGTCCCCCGCTATCACTTGGAGCCGAGAGTGGGGTGATCGTTATGGGAAATAACCAGCAAGAATACAGGCGCTTAGGTTGGCCGTAGCAAGACACGCCCGAAGCCACTGGGCAGGGAGTATAAATCATTTGGATCCGGCAACGATGCTTTCGGTTTTCGGCCTTGACACGATGATGTTCGGTGCGGGCAGCAATCCAGATTTTCTGGACAGCGTCAAGATTCATGAAGGCAATTCCGAACCCAACCAGATGGGGTGGACGGCCTCCCTGCAGCATCAATGTGCCATGATGGAGGTTCACTGACCATCAGGAGGAGACCGCCCGTATGAAAGCTAGCATAATTGGCCTTGATATTGCCAAATCCGTTTTTCAGGCTCATGGGGCTGACGCAAATGGAAAGTGCGTTTTCAAGCGCAAGCTTGGTCGCAGTGAAATTTCAGCATTTTTTGCAAAACTTGACCCATGTGAAGTTGTTCTGGAAGCCTGCGGGTCAGCTCATTACTGGGCACGGGTGATCAGCAGGATTGGTCATGATGTCAGACTGGTTCCTCCTGATCGGGTCAAATCATTTGTCAAAAAAGGCAAGAAAAATGACGCTGTTGATGCGGCTGCGATCTGCATGGCGGCGACTCATCCTGATACGATGTGTGTTCCGATCAAGAGCGAAGAGCAGCAAGGCGTGTTGTCACTGCATTCTACCCGCGCTCTTCTGGTCAAACAGCAGACCATGCTGAGTAATGCGTTACGGGCTCTTGCTTCCGAGTTCGGGCTGATAGCCCCTCTGGGCACACGCCATCTGCCAGAACTGATGGCAAAAATAGAGACATCAGCCGACCTGCCGGCTACCATGAAGCAGAGTGCCATGTTGTTATTTGAGCATTATGAAAAGGTCGCTCAGAGCATTGATGCTTTGGAAGTGCAGATCCGGGCGCGTGCAAAAAGCGATGAGGATGCGCGTCGGCTGATGACCATCCCTGGGGTCGGTCCCATAACGGCTTCTCTGATTGTCGCCTCGGTCGCGGATATTGGCTCTTTCGCCTCTGCGCGCCATTTTGCCGCCTGGCTTGGGCTTGTGCCTCGTCAGCATTCTACCGGCGGTAAAACCCGTCTGGGAAGGATTACCAAAACGGGCAATCGGCAGATAAGAACGTTGCTGGTTCTTGGTGCGACGGCCATGCTTCATCGTGCCCATAAGTGGGATAGCGCTGCGGGTCAGTGGCTATGCGAACTCATGGCGCGTCGTCCAAGGCGTCTGGCAACAGTTGCACTTGCCAATAAAATGGCTCGTATCATCTGGGCGTTGTTGTCACGTAAAGAGATCTATCGTCCGGCTGGTGTCAGTGTTTCAGCAGGCTGACCTGCACCAGCAGAACGATGGACACCGGAGCTTGCTCCGGTAGATCCGGCAGTATGTACGAACCGACGTGATGGGAAGACAGTCATTCAGCAACAGTTCAGGCCATACCGTTCGACCGTCTGTGCCCCTGAGCACGTGATACCAGATTGGTGCCTGACACGTGAGCGCACACCCATGATGGCCAGCGCATAAAGTCGCATAAACAGGCCGGACATAAGAGCGCATCTGACCGGGTCTTCACGTTAAATCGGTATTCATCATCCAGCCGGTAGAATAATACGTTTTAGAAATGACATCGGGAGAACAATGTGAGGTATTGCGCTTAAACGGCCGTCCACATAAGAAGGTCGAGCCAGACCGAATGGTGGCCGAGCGTGATACGGAAGCAGTTTTCATTCTGGGTTCTATTGGCATATCGGACATAATCTTCAAGTAGTTCTGTGCAGCAGTGGCCCATACCTGTCACTTGAACAAGGTTTCCGGAACTCCCGTTTCGTTTTCAGAAAAACTACCAAATCTAACAGCAAGAATAGGCAAAACAAACAGGTTAAGTATCATTGATGTCATGAGCCCTCCAAGAATGACAGCGGCCATAGGTCCTTCGATTTCCCGCCCAGGCGCATTCATATCAACAGCCAGAGGCGCCAGTCCAAGCGCCGTAACGAGCGATGTCATGAGTACGGGGACGACACGGTCTCTGGCCCCCCGGAGCGCTGTTGTTACTCCCCATGTAAGATCTTCCCGCTCGACCAAAGCCTCAAAATGCGAAATCATCATCACCGAATTCCGAAGCGTAATCCCGAATAGTGTAACGAAGCCGACTGTTGCCCCAAGAGTTAGCGTTGTGCCGGAAACAATGATTGTCAGAATGCCGCCTACAAATGCGAAGGGAAGATTGACGAGTATCAGAGCGAGATTGCGCCATCCTTGTGTGATTATTGAGAGCAGAATCATGACCGCTATGGCAGCGAGCCCGGAATTTATAAACAGTTCCTTGCGTGATTGTGATTCAGCTTCCGCTGCGGATGTAAACTGAACGTAGGTTCCAAGAGGCAGTTTGATATTTTTTGCTATAGCCGTGCGTGCGTCCTGAACGAAAGATTGAGCTGATCGTCCTGTAACATTTGCGGTGACAGTCTGTGTTCTCTGTGCTCCCAGATGTGACACCTGATAGCGACCGTTCGTCTCATATATGTCTGCAACAGCGCGGAGTGGTACGTAGTTTCCGTGAACAGTATGCAGTGGCAGGGAACCGACAGACGCAACATCATTACGACTTGCGTCATCAAGACGAACCATAACATTAAAAGCCGCAGAACGCTCGTATATCTGCCCCACGGTTTCACCCTGCCAGGCTGTATGGATGGATCGGAGTACATCCGCCGACCGAAGCCCCCAGCGCTCCAGATCAGCAGGGCGTAGCCGAATAGCAAGTTCCGGAACACCAGGAGGTGCTTCTATCCGGACATCTGTTGCGCCATGTATCTGATGCAACATGCGGACAATATTATTTGCCTGGATATCCAATACATCCAGATCATCGCCAATAATATTGATTGCCACAGCCGAAGACGAACCAGAAAGGGTTTCGTTTACGCGCATCGTCAAAAAACTACTGACAGAAAAACTGGCCCCAACGAACCCGTCAAGCGCTTTGCGAACGCGGGCATCAATCTGTCGGGAAGCCTTCCCATCCACCTGATTCAAATCAACCTCAAACTCGCTGGTATGTGGTCCAGACGTGTCCTCATCCAGCGAGGCGCGTCCGACTCTCTGAGCAACCGAACGGATTTCGGGAAGCTGACGAAGTTTTTCTGTAACCTGTCTACCTAATTTCAGAGACTGTTCCAGGGAAGTCCCCGGAACTGCCGTCATATGAATGATAAGGTGACCTTCCTTGAAATCAGGAATGAAATCGCTTTCAAGGAATGGAAGGGCCGCAAACCCTATCAAGGTGGTCAGGATCATCCCGCCTATAACAAATCGGGGATGGCGCATTAATCTGGCCAGAAGACGTTCATAAGCTCTGGCGGTCCACCCTGCCAGGGGGGGCTCTCTCCGGGTTTCTCCAGGCGTCGCCAAGAGCCATGCGCAGAGTGCAGGTACAACGGTTACAGCAGCGGCAAGAGAAGCCATGACCGCAAGAACATAAGCTGTTGCCAGTGGAGCAAACAGTCGTCCCGAAAGTCCGGGAAGGGCGATGACAGGCAAGAAAACGATAATGACAGCAAAGGTCGCGTAAACCACTGCACTGCGGACTTCAACGCATGCATCGAGTACGACGCGCGCTGTAGATGCGGGCTGGACCAGAAGCCGGTTTTCACGCAATCGGCGTGTAACATTTTCGACCCCGATCACGGCGTCATCCACGACCTCGCCGATGGCGATAGCAAGCCCCCCCAGGGTCATGGCATTCAAAGTAACCCCGAGTGTCTCCAGCAACGACAGGGCTATCAGAATAGCCAAAGGTATGGTGGCGCAACAGATTGCAGCGGTTCGCAGGTCAAAAAGGAAAAGAAAGATTACGGCAACCACCAGAAAACCGCCCAGAAGCAATGCTTGTGTGGCATTCCCCAATGCGGTCGTAATGAAATTGGCGGGTCGGAACAGGTCAGCATGCAATGTAATCCCCTGTCCCTGCAATTGCGGGCGGAAATCGGTAAGTGCCGCCTCGATTTCCCGGGTCACAGCCATCGTATTGGCACCGTACTGTTCCCATATATTAACCACAATGCCTGTCTTTCCCTCGATACTGGCCGCGCCGAAGGCGGGAATAGGGGCTTCAGTTACAGTGGCAATACTGCCCAGTGTGACAGCACCATTATCAGAGCGGACAATCACAGTGCGGGCCAGACTTTCTGGCGTCAGGGCCTGACCGTCAGACTGAAGAACGACTCTTTGGTTCGGGGTATCAATAAAGCCGGCCCCCTGTATGCCAGTTGCTTCCTGGGCAGCCGCAAGGACGTCATCAAGTCCGATATGATGCAAGATGAGTTGGTCTGGATGTACCTGTATCTGGAGTGACCGACGCTCCCCGCCAAACACACTGACTCCAGCCACACCAGGCAACGCCAGCAGACGCGGCCTTAATGACCAGTCAGCAAGCGTGCGCAACTGCATAAGGGACTGTTGTTCCGACGTCAGACCAATCACCAGTACCAGACCGGCGGATGAGGTCAGTGGCGTCATAGTCGGAGCATGAACACCGGCTGGCAATTGCTGTGCAACAACATTCATTTGTTCCCCGACCAGTTGCCGGGCGCGATAAATATCGGTCGATGTCGCAAACAGGACGTTGACGACTGACAGTCCCTGAATCGAAGTCGATTGCACGCGCTGAATACCCGGGAGGCCGCTCAGGGCAATTTCCATTGGGCGACTAACCAATGTTTCGACCTGTTCCGGCGTAAAACCAGCGGCTTCGGTCTGGATCGTGACCCGTGGCGGAATGAATTCCGGAAACACATCATAGCTGGCATGTCTCAAGCCATACAGGCCATAGAAGAACAACAGACATGCGGTTGCGATAACCACGCCCCGGAAGCGGATCGAAAACCCGATAATAGCTGCCTGAAGGCTGAAAGAACGTCCCGTCATCAGTCGTCATCGTCTCCTGATTCAAGCTGAGCTCGGAATTCTTCAGACAGAAGTAATTGCGTACCCTCTACGACGATTTGCGTTTCGTGTGTGATTTGTCCTGGAGTATCTTGGATCAGGTAGCCACCTTCTCGGTCCGGCACGTCGGTCGTAAGGGGTAGGCGTGTAAATTTTCCGTGTCCGTTATCACGGTATATCCACGACTTACCTTGCAGCCAGATAATAGCTGATGCAGGTATCCGGATACCGGGACGTTCCTCTTCGGTAGGCAGGAGAACGGAAACATTCATGCCCGCGACAAGCTGACTTTCAGCCGACGCAAAATAGAAAAAGCTACGCCCCTGAATAGCAGGATCGGTCATGGTTACAGGAGACAAATAGTGGAGCATTGTCCCGTGTCCACCCGTGTTTCCATAATCGGTCACATACGCCTGACTTGGTGGGGTTGGTAGATCCGTATCTGGTGGAAGGGTCACCTTGACCAAGACCACTTGTTGTTGAAGTAACTGTGTAATGAAAATTGTATTTTTTTCGGTAGCGTCAGATATGACCGAACCAAATTGCTGTCTGATAATATTAAGTGCGTTATTCACCCGGACCTGTTCTGCTTTTACCATAGCTGAGTTGGACTGAAATCTGGCTGTTGTCTCCTGGAATTGTTCCTGAGAGATATTCTGCCGGTCGCGATACAGTCCTTTGTCACGATCGAGTTTCGCACGGGCAAGCGTCTGCTGTGCCTGCATGCTCTCCAGCCGCGCTTTCATGTCAGCATAATCACTAACAAGAGTGATAAGTTGTGTTGCGTTCAGAACGTAACCATAGGCGGGAACCAACTTTCTCCAAGGCACGATGCTGGGTCGTGCAGAAGCGATGCCACTCTTCGTAACTGCTTCCGGGGAGACCGTCACGGTCGCCTCTGCGCCAAGAACCGAAACTGGTGGATCATCATCATCTGCAATAGCAATGTCCGCCACGTTTAGAACTAGGAAGACAGAAAGACCTACAAGAGGCAGCCAGAAGGCCCTCGCTTTCATGGTGAGTTCCTTTGGTTATTTTCAAGCAGGCCGGAAACCTGCGCGGCACTGGTGTGATCAAAAATGGGCTGCTGCATGCTATCTTCGATCTGACCTATGGCTTGCCGTTGCTGAATTTCTGCTTCAAGAAGAGCGGTCTCTGCTTGAATCTGCTCTATATGAGTCATAACCATCGTTGGTCGGTCGATTGCGCCTGACTGAAGGCGGTGCTGCATCTGGTTCAGCCTTACCCGTACGGTTTTGGCAAGTTCATCCGCCTGTAGCAGAATTGATGTCGTGCCGCGGTAATTGGCCGTAGCCTGCGAGATGGACTTAAACACCGTGTTCTCTGCACGCCGGAGACGAGCCGCCGCCTCATGCTCCTGCCCAACAGCTTCAGCTATGGGGCCTTCGTTCTGATTGAAAATCGGAATTTGCAGAGAGGGATTTACCTCAAAGCGATTTGAAAAATCCCAGTTATAGGCGGGACTGATGGTGACATCGGGATAGCGTCGGGAAACTTCGACCCGTAGAGCCTGTCGGGCGGCGTCATAAGACGCAAGAAGTTCCCGCAGATCCGCGCGTTGCATTACGGCTTGGTATCTCATGTCCTGTGAATCGCGGTATTCCATGAGGTCGGGACAGACATCAAATGCTTTTGTATCAAGAGCAATGGAATCAAGTGCTTCGGCAGGAACCCCGATTGCTCCTGCCAGAGCTGCCTTACGGACGGCATACTCGCGCCGCAGATCACTGACAGACAACTCGGCATGGATCATTTCCGTCCGTACCTGCGATATTTCGAGAGCGGATGCTCGCCCCTGATCAAAACGTGCCTGTTCCAGGGTAAAGAGTTCGCGTTTAGCTGCCGCAGTCTCTTCCACAAGCTTGAGGCGCCCGGATACAGCCCAGACGCCGAGAAGAGCAGACCGCGTGTCGCTGCGTAGTTTCCATGCAGTATTGATGACTTCCCATTGCGCGACGGCAGCCCGATATCTGGCTTCTTTGATACGGTGATAACGCCTGCCGAAAAATTCGATCAGTATTGACGCGCCGTAGCCGACGTAATGAGCCGATGGGCCACCCAGCACCGTGAAACTGGGATTGGGCAGTTGACCGGCTGTCTTGATTCCAGCGCGAGCCGTTTCCAGTTCAGCTTTAGCTACAAGGATATCGGGATGAAAATACAAGGTAGCAAGCGTCAGGCGAGTGATGTCCCATGCGTTTTCCTGACTCGATACGTTTGGTCCGAGAACTTTTGTAATGAATTCTTGCAATCCGGCATCCGTAAATTGACGGCTGGAAAATTTCTGGACATCTGATTCCGGCGAAATATTTGAGTGATCACTATTTGTACAGCCACAGAGCAGGGGAAAAATCAGGAGAATGAATGCCGCATTATAGCGTGTGCGTCTCCTTACCTGCTTAATATATTCTAGAGTATTATATGATTTATACATTGATATGTCGTGATATATCTGATTTGTTATCTGTTAGTTCTACTCTCGATTGTCGCATAATCTGCACACCTCCACTAATACCAAGCATCGCAAGGATGGCAGCTACCGCAATATCCGGCCACGCAGAACGAGTGCCAAACACGCCCAGAGCTGCCAGCACAACGGCAACATTTCCGATCGCATCATTACGAGAGCAGATCCATACAGAACGGCGGTTGGCATCACCTTTCCGGTGTGTCCATAATATGAGGGCACAGGCCAGATTGACCGCGAGGGCAAGCAGACCAATGCCGCCCATTGCGTCTGGGTGAGGCGGATGGTTGCTGTTCATTACTATCCACCCAGCATTGGCCATTACCCATAGCCCAGCCATGAACAGGGTCAGGCCTTTCAGAAAGGCCGCGCCAGCTCGCCATCGCAATGCCATTCCGGCAACACTGAGGCTTATTGCGTAGTTGGCGCTGTCGCCAAGGAAATCAATCGCGTCCGCCTGTACGGATGCAGATCCAACCGACACGCCAGCCCCAGCTTCAACGGCAAACATGCTGGCATTGAGAAAAAGCGCGATCAGGAGCGCTCTCCGCCATGATTTATTGATTGGTAGCGGCGTATCTGTGCATCCACCACAGCATCCTCCTGCCATCCAGCGCCTCCCTGACGAATCATCTGTTTTAATGTATGCTCCCTGTAGCAACTACAGGGTCAAGAGGCAGGGAATGCGATCGATTGGTGCCTTGGGGAAGGCGACGAATACCAAAGTCGAGACGATCCGCTATTACGAACGGATCGGTCTTCTGGCTCCGCCACAGCGGACCGATGGCAATTATCGCACTTATGATGATGAGGCACTCGCGAGACTGTCTTTTATTCGTCGATCTCGGGATCTGGGTTTTTCATTAGACCAGGTAAGAGCTCTATTATCCCTAACGGATCAGGGAACCCAGGATTGTAAGACAGTTGATAGAATTGCTCGTGACCATATGGCAGAAATTGAGCGCAAAATTGCGGATCTCATCGCATTGCGCCATGAACTTTCTACGATGATAGAATCATGCGGGGGAGGTAATATTTCAGAATGCCGAATTATTGAAGCACTTTCTCCGTTTGATAATTAGTTCTCCTGACTTTTTTCGCAGCCAGTCGATTCTGCATTTGACGGAAGATTACCCGAAATAGTTATACGGCCTCATCCTCACGTGTCAGAATCTGAAAAATCCTCATGGAAAATTCAAGGACTATACGTGCTCCCATGGTGGCAGTTTATGATCAGGCCAGTTCTGAAGCAGACATTCGGCTTCCCCCCCAAATCTGCCTGTCGGCTTCAAGAATTAAGCAGACTGGCGGCAGTCGCCCTCATTTTTGTCATTCAATGCCCGGTTAAGCTTCTCGAATAGCGGACTATTTTCGGTTTTTCTTGACGTAAGGAGCCTGAGCAGTCAGCGGTGAGGTCATGGATACCATCAGCCTTCTTGCTCTACTCCTGACGCTCTCGGCAGGCTTCAGCATTCTCAACCACCATACGTTGCGTGTTCCTGTCACGATCGGCGTTCTGGTCTTCTCATTGCTGACCTCGCTTCTGGTCATGATCCTGAACCCTCTGATCCCGGCCTATGACCTTCAGGCTCTCCCACGGTCTGTACTCGGCGCGATCAATCTGCCTGCGGCACTTCTGAACGGTGCCCTGTCGCTGCTGCTTTTTGCGGGAGCCATGCAGGTGGATGTCGGGCATCTGCGAGCAAAGCTGATGTCTGTGACCGCTCTCTCCATTCTGGGAACCGTTCTGGCCGTGGCTTTTCTGGCGGTCGCGGCGTGGTGTGTTTTCCCGCTGCTGGGCCATGCCGTTCCCTTTACATGGTGCATCGTGCTCGGCGCTATCCTCGCTCCGACAGACCCGGTTTCGGTCGTGGGAATGCTGAAACGTCTGGGACTGCCAGGACCGCTACAGGCCGTCTTTGCGGGCGAGAGCCTGTTCAATGACGGCGTGGGCGTCGTCATTTTCGGTGTGACGATCGGGCTGGCGACTGGAGACAGTCAAGGGGTGGGCGCTTCTGAGATTGCCATGAGCTTCTGCCGCGAAGCGCTCGGTGGTGGTCTTCTTGGAGCGATAACCGGGTGGATTGCTCTTCGTGTGCTCAAGGGACAGCGTGACCCGCATATTGATCTGCTGACCTCACTGGCTCTGGCGACCGGAACCTTCAGCATCGCCAATCAGTTGGGGATGTCCGGTGCGATTGCCGTCGTCGTGGCCGGTCTCTGCTTCGGAACCAGCTACAGCCATTCCATTTTCGATGAAGTATCGCGCAAGGAACTCGACATTGCATGGACGCTGATTGACGAAGTGCTGAACGTCCTGCTGTTCATGCTCATCGGCTTTGAAATACTGGAGATCACGCCGCATCTGTTCACGGTTCTGGCGACGCTTGCCGTGATCCCGCTGTCCATTGCCGTGCGGGCATTGAGTGTGCTGTTCTCCACCCTGCCGGTTCATCTCCGGCAGTGGGAGCGGGGCCGTGTCCTCGGCATCCTGACATGGGGCGGCCTGCGTGGCGGCATCTCGGTTTCTCTGGCGCTTGGCCTGCCGCACGGAGACCTGCGTGATCTGCTGCTGCCTGTCTGTTACGGTGTCGTGGTGTTCACCATCATCGTGCAGGGGCTGACCATGGAGCGGGTCGCCCGCAGGCTCTATCCGTCAATCGTCTCCCGGCCGCAGTAATGCCGTCTTCCCTTCTTCCCGTCTCGATTTCCGCCCGGCGGGTTCTCATTCTCGGGCTTGTCGCAGGCTATGTGGATGCCCTGAGTTTCGTCGATCTGAGCGGTGTCTTTGCCGGCGCGATGACCGGCAATACCACGCATATGGGCGCCTCGTTTATCAGTGGGAACTGGCAGCACGGCCTGCTTCTGATGGGTGTGCTGGGCGTATTTTTTCTTGCCGCTATTCTGGCCAGCCTGATGCGGCTGTTATGGTCGCCAGCTTGCGGGGTCATGGTCATGACGATCTTCATGGTTCTGGCGCAGGCGGTTCAGGGATCGTCCCTGCGTTACTGGGGAGAATTTCTCGTGCTTCCGGCACTTCTGGCCGTGCAGGGCGAAACGATCGCGAAATTCTCCGGCACGCCCATGCCCACGATCGTCGTGACGACAAACCTGTTAAAAGCCGCATCGGGAATTGCGGAATGGATGGCGTCATGGATTGCGCCGGACAGGAACATTCGCCCTGTCGCAGGAAGCATTTTTCTGCCGCTACTTTCGTGGGGGGCTTTTCTGGCAGGCGTGATGGCCGCCGCTACGGGGCTGGCCCTGCACGGTAGTTTTCCGTTCCTCTGGCCCGTCCCTTTCCTTGTCTTTCTATACCGGGATATCTGGCAAACGGAGCGTTCCGGGCAGGACGATAATTGAACACCCTGTCTGACAGGTCAGGATCAGACGCAGGACGTAACGCGTTTATGATGCGAATCTGCCTCTCGGTCAGGTCAGATTTTCATGCCTGACAGCCGACATTCAGCTTCCCCCCTCAAACCAGCCCGTAGCGCTCCAGCAGATCGTCAATCTCCGTTCCGTGCGTCAGATGCCGGATCAGCCCCGACGCCGGTACCTTCTCTCCGTCCCGCAGTTCCGCTGCCGCCTGTAGCAGCATCCGGACATCGAAAATGCCGCCCGACACTTCCGGCACAGCCCGCCTGACGCCACACAGCGTATAGACCGCCTCCATCGCCGTGCGGACGGAATATTCCGTGGTGAAGACCGTATCGCGTGGCGTTTCGGTGAACTGCCCCAGAAAGGCCAGGTTGACGCTTCCATCCGGCACCACGTTCGGCCGGTCCGCCGGTGCGCGCGGCATGAACTGCGCCGTGATGAACGGCATCATGCACGGACGCGTCGTCGCCCCTGTCGCTGCCATATCGTCGATCTGGTCCATCGGCACGCCCATATGGAACAGCCACTCACGGGTGATTTCCTCCCCCGTGCAGTCCTGCATGGGCTTTTTCACGTAATCACCCGGCACGTCACTGAACAGACCATAGAGCCAGGCCACCACCTGACTTTCGGGCTGCCCTTTGAAATGGGGCTGACGGCTGACCACCCAGCTCATCAGCCAGGATGAATCGGCAATCGTGACCGGGCCACCCGTGATGATTTTCCCAGAAAACGGATCACGCCCCGTAATCCGCTTTACAAGCTCAGGAATCCGCGCATCCCGGGTCGTAACGGTTGCCGACAGCCAGCGGGATTTTGTTGTATCGCCACAGAAAACATCCGGGTTGCCGAATGCGGAATCCTGCGCTGCGATATTCCGCCAGAGCTGCCAGATGCTCCCCTCTTCGATAGCCGTGTCAATCGGCGCAGGTGTATGATGGTCGCCCCAGCGCGAATTCTCCACCATGGAACCGTTGGTCACGAACACCAGTTCCTCTGGCCCAAGATCAACACCGGCGGACGCGCCATTGTCCAGCCAGTCGAGATGGGTCGCAACTTTCTTTCCGCCAGAAACATCAACAGCAACATTTGTCACCTTCACGCCATGACGGAACACGACGCCCTGATCGGCAAGCCATGTGGCCAGTGGTTGGCTCAGGGATTCCTGTTGGTTGTATCTGGTGAACTTCAGCGTATGCAGATCCTTCAGTCCGAGAATCTGATGCACGAACCGTGCGAGGTAACGCTTCATCTCAATAGCGCTGTGCCAGGTCTCGAACGCAAACATCGACCGCCAGAACAGCCAGAAGTTCGAAGCCATGAAATCGCCGGACAGCACATCCGCGATCGTCTTTCCCGCCAGTTCGTCCTCATCGGTCAGAATGAGGGTAATGATCTCGCGTCGCGCCTTTCCCGTGAGCGTCAGCCTGTCACGATCAGCGAGGGGCTGCCCTTGATTACACATGGCGCGGATCGGACTGGTGGATGGATCGGCCTGATTGACCTGCCAGACCTCATCCAGCACCGATGCGCCGGGAATTTCCAGAGACGGAATGGAACGGTACAGATCCCACAGACACTGGAACTGCTCTTCCATCTCCCGACCGCCGCGGATCAGCCAGCCGGTCTCCGCATTCCCCGCTCCGTCCAGCGCGCCGCCGTCGCTGTCCGAGGCTTCAAGAATGGTGATGGCTGAAGGCGTCATGCCTGCATCCCGGATCAGGAACGCCGCCGCCGCCATGCCCGCCAGTCCTCCGCCCACGATCCACGCTGACCATCCTGCCATATCCTGTGGCGCAGGGGGTTGGACAAAAGCCTCATAATTGCTGTGGGCATATCTCATGGCGCGTGTCCTTTTCCGGAAAAGGGCCGATGGCGGGCGGCATTGCTATTCATACGACCCCCAATGACCCGATCTGTCCTTGCGATGTATCAAGTGCTGTAAACAGGAATACCTCTCCCCGCAAGAGGGGACCGGTGCCGGTTTATGCTCCACCACAGGCTCATGCGACAGCGCGCCCGGCAGGGAAAGGCAGGCCAGAAGCCCCGCCAGAACCAGAAGAAACAGACCGGACCACCAGCCATACAGAAAGGCGCCGGCCACGCCGCCCAGCGTGAAGGACAGCACGATGGCGGCATGCAGACCCAGGCGTTCGCGCGTACCGGTCCGTCGGGCCGGGTCAACCGGATGGAAAAACCCTTCCAGCCAGTCCGCCAGTTCCAGCCCCACATCGGTGAGCATTCCTGTCATATGGGTGGTGCGGACACGCGCCCCGGAAATGCGTGTGACCGTGGCGTTCTGGAGCCCCATGAGGAAACTCAGCCCGTAGGCCAGCACCGGATCCCGTGGCTGGGCCGAAAACAGAAAATCCACAGCCCCCAGAAGCCCAAGCAGGCAGGCTTCCAGCAGAATGCTCCGTGCGTAGATCGACGGCAGGTTGTGGCGACGGCCCGCATTGACCAGCAGCGCGGACAGCACCGCGCCGGCGACGAAGGCCAGTATCAGACCGCAGCAGGACAGGACCAGTTCCATGCGCCCTTCATGCAGGCCACTCGCCAGTGCGGAGACATTGCCTGTCATATTGGCCGAATAATAGCCTACGGCCAGAACCCCGGCAGCGTTCACTGCACCGGCGATGGCCGCCAGCGTACAGCCCAGACGCCTGTCGATGCTGGCGTTGGCTCCGAGCCCTCGTGAACAAGCACCTGTGCCTCCCGTCGTGACTGACCGCATGAGGGGGGACTCCGTGTTTATCGGTTTCCCCGGACAGCGATCTTTTTTATGAGCGGGATGGTAACAGCCCGCCCTCTTTCGACAAAGCGTCCTGTTTTCAATTTCTTAGGACGATATCTTCCCGGATTGTGAATTGCCACAGATGTGGCGCGATACGCTGCTCCGAAAGATGAATGTTGACTCCCCACACCAATAAAGAACAAATAAGGAACATAAAATCAGGAAATTTGCCTGCACAAGGAACACCGAGCCGTGACATGACTGCTGAAACCCAGAAAAAACCTGGCCTGGAGACGCTTCGGGCGGCGATCAGCCGTCTCGAAGGGCACAGCGACCGGCGCCGCAAGGTGCTGCCCTTTGGCGTACGCGAGATCGACAGTCGTCTGCCGGGAGGCGGTCTGGCGCTGGGCGCGCTGCACGAGGTGGCGGGCGGCGGCAACGATGCGCTGCACAGTGCGGCCGCCGGTCAGTTCTGCGCCGGGATCGCGGCCCGCACGCGCGGTAAGGTGCTCTGGATCGTCACCCGTCAGGATGTGTTCGCCCCTTCCCTGAAACAGATCGGGCTATCCGCACGGCGGACCATTTTTGTCGAGGCAGGCTCGGACGTCGATGTGCTGGCCTGTTTCGAGGAGAGGCTGCGGCATGGTGGCCTCGGGGCCGTGGTCGCCGAGGTGGCGCGTCTGTCCATGACGGCCTCACGTCGCCTGCAACTGGCGGCCGAAACGTCCGGCTCTCTTGGCATCGCCATCCGACGCTGGCGACGGCAGACGGATGCGGCGGATTTCGGCCAGCCCACTGCCAGTGTGACCCGCTGGCGGGTCTCCGTCCTGCCATCTGTGCCGCTGCCGGTACCCGGCGTGGGAAGACCACGCTGGTTGCTGGAACTCATCCGTGCCCGCGCAGGCGAATGTGCTGACTTTGAAGTGGAGGCCTGTGATGCCAAAGGGAGGCTCGCCCCATGCAGCCCGATCGCGGATCGTCTCTCTTTACCTGCCGCTCTGGCCGACAGACCGGATCAGGAAGCGGCTGGGCAAAGACGCGCCAGCGCCTGAGGCGCCACTGGCGCTGGCCGGGCGTGAAGGACGACGACGGGTTGTCTCGTCGGTCGATCTCGCCGCCCGCAAGCTGGGGCTGCGTCCCGGCACACCGGTGGCCAAGGCCCAGGCGCTCTATCCCGATCTGGTGCTGATAGACGCCGATCCCGAGGGCGACCGGCTGGGGCTGGAAAAGCTGGCCCTGTGGTTCCAGCACCGTATCGCGCCGATCGTGGCCGTCGATGCGCCGGACGGGCTGATTCTGGACACGACCGGGGCGGATCATCTGCATGGCGGTGAACTTCCCATGCTCAAGGACATGGTTCATCGCATGGCGGGCGCCGGCTTTCGGGCAAAAGCTGTGGTGGCTGACACATGGGGCGCCGCACACGCCATAGCCCGCTATGGTCGGGCACCGATTGTCGTTGTGCCACCCGGTGAGATAGCGGGTACGTTGGCTGATCTCCCCCTTGAAGCGCTGCGCCTGCCAGACACGATCATCGACGGACTGGCCACGCTGGGGGTGTCCCGCATCGGGCCACTTGCCGCCATGCCCCGTGCACCTCTGGCGCTGCGGTTCGGGCCGGATGTAGCCCGCAGGCTGGATCAGGCTTTCGGGCGTATTGGGGAAGCCATCGTGCCAGTCCGCCCGGTCGATCCGGTCGAGGTCAGTCGCAATTTCGCCGAGCCGATCGGCGCGGCGGAGACCATCGCGCGCTATATCGGCAAGCTGGTGCCACTGCTCTGCCAGGGGCTGGACGAACGCGGACAGGGCGTGCGGCGTCTCGACGCGGAAATCTCACGGAAGGGTTGTACATCGGGTCAGATTATGAAAAAGTCTGTTTTGTAGAAAAGATATTTTCATAAGCAATAAACGAACCCGATGCAGACAGAGTGTAGCGCAGGCGCGTATGAGTTTCCAGCCTCCTGTGGACGGCGTGTTGTGGCCCGTTTTGACGGGGGTCGCATGAGTTCGGATGGGGGCGTCATTCTGGTGAAGCAGGCTGATGACATTCTGGGTCTCAGCCGCCGCTTTGCTGCCTGTTTTCGCGATAAGCGGCATCCCGGCTTTGTGGAATACCGGGTTGAAGACCTTGTCCGTCAGCGGATCATGGGCCTGGCACTGGGCTATGAAGATCTCAATGATCACGATGCCCTGCGGCATGACCTGATCTTTGGTCTGGCCTCGGGCCGTCTGTCAGGAGGCCGGGCAAACTGCGCAGCATTGGCTGGCAAATCTACACTGAACCGGTTGGAGCGCAGTGGGCAGCAGGCAGACCGTTACTGTCGTATCATTGCTGATCATGAGGCTCTGGCCGGGCTGTTCGTCACACTCTTCATGGATCAGCATGACCGGGCGCCTGCCCGGATCATTCTGGATGTGGATGCGACCGACGATCGTATCCATGGTCATCAGGAAGGCCGGGCCTTTCATGGGTATTACGGCCATAACTGCTATCTGCCGTTATACATCTTCTGCGGAGACCATCTCCTCAGCGCTACCCTGCGCACGGCAGACAGGGACCCGGGGAACGAAGCGCTGGCAGACATCAGCCGGATCGTGAAACAGATCAGGAGCCGCTGGCCCCGGGTGCGTATCCTTATCCGCGGAGATAGTGGCTTCGCCCGCGACAGCCTGATGACATGGTGCGAAGACAACCACGTTGACTTTTTATTCGGGCTTGCGGGGAACACCCGCCTGTATGACCGGATTGCCTCCCTGTCCGCCGAGGTTTGTGACGCAGCCACCACAACAGGCAAAGCGGCACGCGGCTTTGCCTCCTTTGACTGGATCACAAAGGACAGCTGGACACGCCGCAGACGGGTCGTGGCCAAGGCCGAGTGGCGCCATGGCAACCGCTATCACCGTTTCATTGTCACCACTCTGCCGCAGGGAACGTCCGAGCCGCGTCACCTTTACGAACAGATCTACTGCGCCCGTGGGGATATGGAAAACCGCATCAAGGAATGCCAGATGGATCTGTTCTCCGACAGAACATCGTCCCACACCATCCGCGCCAACCAGCTGCGACTGTGGTTCTCGGCCGCAGCCTATGTCCTGTTGACCGCTCTGCAAAAGATGGCCCTTGGGCAGACCTCTCTGGAGGCGGCGACCTGCGGCACAATCCGCGCACGGCTGCTCAAAATCGCGACAATCGTAAAGGTCAGTGTCCGTCGGATTGTCCTGTCCATGCCGGACATGTTTCCCAGCCAGCACGAATTCGCCCTCGCTCATGCACGATTGCGAAGGCTTTGCCTGGCGCCCTGACGAAACAGACAGCGCACAGGCCACATAGCTCCCACCAACACTGCCTTCTCAGGCCGTGACACCCTCACTGCGTTCAGAACCCGCCGCCAGAAGTAGAATATCGTCAATATTCCAGATCGGGCTCCTGTGGGATGACTGAATTCTACAAAATAACCCAAAATTTCCTCAAGTGTGAGAAATTCGCGTCGACCTGCTGCTGCATCGCGTCGACAGCCGCACCGAGGCGATCCGGGTGGCGACCGCCGTGCCGGTGCGCGACGTCAAACGCCTGACCCGGCTGCTGTGCGAGAAGATCGAAAACATTGATCCAGGGTTCGGCATTGAGCGCATGGTGCTGATCGCCTCACTGGCCGAACCGATGGACCGGAGGCAGACCGTCTCCTCCCTGATCGCCGAGGAAGAGGTCGACGTCTCCGACCTGATCGACACCTTGGCCAACCGTGTCGGCACGCAGGCGCTGTACCGGTTTGCCCCGGTGGAAAGTGACCTGCCTGAATGCTCCTTCTGCCGTGTGCCTGCACTGGCGCCTGAGGAGACGAAGGACTGGCCGGAGCACTGGCCACGCCCTACCCGGCTGCTGGCACGACCTGAGCCGGTACAGGCCATGGCGGAACTGCCGGACCAGCCGCCGTTATTTTTCATCTGGCGTGGTGTGCGGCGGAAAGTGAAGTGCGCTGACGGCCCGGAGCGTGTCTTTGGCGAATGGTGGAAGAATGACGCGGAACTGACCATCGCCCGGGATTACTTCCGGGTGGAGGATACCAGCGGCGAGCGGTTCTGGCTCTACCGGGCCGGCGACGGCGAGCACGGCGAGACCGGCTCACAGGGCTGGTTCCTGCATGGGATCTTCGGGTGAGCATCTCGGCACCACGCTACGCCGAACTGCAGGTCACGACCTATTTCTCGTTCCTGCGTGGAGCCTCGTCGCCGATCGAACTGTTCGAACAGGCTAAAGCGCTTGGGATCGAGGCGCTCGGGATCTGTGACCGCAATTCCCTGGCGGGCATGGTGCAGGCATACGGAGCCGCGAAGGCTACCGGCGTCCGGCTGGTCGTCGGCTGTCGCCTCGACCTGGCTGATTTCCCGCCGGTACTGGTCTATCCGACCGACCGCGCGGCCTACGGCCGGTTGTGTCGGCTGCTCACCATAGGCAAGGCCCGAGCCGGCAAAGGGAAATGCCATCTGCTCCGGGAGGATTTGGTTGCCTGGGGTGAAGGTCTGATCGTTATCATGATCCCGGATACGGCGGATGATGCCTGCGCCCTGCATCTGCGCAAGCTGAAAGACGCCTTTGCCAACCGGGCCTATCTGGCGCTGACCCTGCTGCGCCGCCCCAATGATCAGATGCGATTGTATGAACTGGCGAACCTGGCCCATCAGGCACGTGTGCCAACCGTTGTAACCAACGACGCGTTGTTCCACACCCATGACCGCCGCATCCTGCAGGATGTCGTCACCTGCATCCGCCACAACACCACCATCGACGAGGCGGGGTTTGTCCGCGAACGTCACGCGGACCGCTATCTCAAGCCACCGCAGGAGATGGCCCGGCTGTTTAGCCGTTATCCCGAAGCAGTGGCTCGCACCCAGGATATTGTGGAGCGCTGCCGCTTCTCGCTCGACGATCTGGCCTATCAGTATCCTGATGAAGTCTCCGCGCCCGGCCAGACACCGCAGGCGGCGCTGGAGGCGCTGACATGGGAGGGGGCGGCACGCACCTATCCAGAAGGCGTTCCGAATGACGTGGCGGAAACGCTCCGCCACGAACTCGGCCTGATCGGGCGTATGGCCTACGCGCCGTATTTCCTGACGGTGAACAGCATTGTCCGCTATGCCCGTAGCCAGGACATTCTCTGCCAGGGCCGCGGCTCAGCCGCCAATTCTGCCGTCTGCTACGTGCTCGGCATTACTGCCATCGATCCGGCCCGCAACTCGCTGCTGTTCGAACGCTTTGTCTCCGAAGAGCGGGGTGAGCCGCCGGATATCGACGTCGATTTCGAGCATGCCCGCCGTGAACAGGTCATCCAATGGGTCTATGAGCATTACGGCCGTAACCGGGCGACGCTGACGGCGGTGGTCATCCGCTATCGCGCCAAAGGGGCGCTCCGGGACGTCGGCAAGGTGATGGGGCTGCCGGAGGATCTGATCCGAACTCTCTCGGGCCAGATCTGGGGCTGGGGGCGCAAGCTGGACAATGACGCCCTGAATGACACCGGTATTGATCTGTCCGACCGGCGCATCCGCCTGACACTCGACCTGACGCGCTGCCTCATCGGGGTGCCCCGGCATCTGTCACAACATCCCGGCGGTTTTGTGCTGACGCATGACCGGCTGGATGAGCTGGTGCCCATCGAGCCCGCCTCAATGGAGGCCCGCCAGATCATCGAATGGGACAAGGACGATATCGACGTCCTGAAATTCATGAAGGTCGATATCCTGGCCCTGGGCATGCTGACCTGCATGAAGAAAGGGCTGGACCTGCTGGCCGAATACAAGGGCCAGCATTTCACGCTCCAGAGCATTCCGGCCGAAGATCCGCGCACCTACGCCATGATCAGGAAGGCTGACACGATCGGCGTGTTCCAGATTGAATCCCGCGCCCAGATGTCCATGCTGCCGCGTCTCAAACCGCGTGTGTTCTACGATCTCGTCATTGAAGTGGCGATCGTGCGTCCCGGCCCCATCCAGGGGGATATGGTCCATCCCTATCTCCGAAGGCGCGAAGGGATCGAGCCGGAAAACTATCCGACACCTGAACTGGAAAAGGTTCTGAAAAAGACGCTCGGGATCCCGTTGTTTCAGGAACAGGCGATGCAGGTCGCCATGATCTGTGCGGGGTTTACCGCCGCCGAGGCCGATCAGCTTCGGCGGGCCATGGCGACTTTCAAAAATACCGGCACGGTCTCGCAGTTTCAGACACGACTGATCGAGGGCATGCGCGCCAATGGGTATGATGAGGAATTCGCCGAGCGGATCTACCAGCAACTGGAGGGTTTCGGTTCTTACGGGTTTCCTGAGAGCCACGCAGCCAGTTTCGCCATTCTGGCTTATTCATCATCCTGGATGAAATGCACCCATCCGGACGTGTTTCTGGCCTCGCTCCTGAATTCCCAGCCAATGGGGTTCTATGCACCAGCGCAGCTTGTGCGTGATGCGCGCGAGCACGGCGTAGAAATCCGGCCTGTCTGTATAAATGCCTCACGTTGGGATAGCACTCTGGAAGAACCGGAGCGATCAGACGGGATGTTCGCCGTGCGGCTGGGCATGAGGCTGGTCAAGGGGCTAGCCAATGACGATGCGGCCCGGATTGTTGCTGCACGAGCGTCACGCCCCTTCACCTCGGTCGATGACCTGTGGCGTCGGGCCGGTGTGAAGGCGGCAGCCCTGACCCATCTGGCCGAAGCGGATGGGTTCCGGCCTTCGCTCGGGTTGACACGACGCGAGGCGCTGTGGGCGATCAAGGCTCTGCGCGATGAACCGCTGCCGCTGTTCGCGGCAGCGCAGGTGACAAAGGAAGCGAAAGAACCGGAAGTGCTGCTCCAGCCCATGCGCGATGGGGCCGAGGTGGTGCGGGATTACAACCGGCTTGGCCTGACCTTGCGGGATCATCCCTTGGCCTTTCTGCGCAAGGATCTTCAGGCAAGGGACATCATGTCCTGTCGGCACGCCTTGAACGCAAAGGATGGGAAGCGTCTCACCATGGCGGGGCTTGTGCTGGTGCGCCAGAGGCCCGGATCGGCAGAAGGCGTGGTCTTCATGACGCTGGAGGACGAGACGGCCAACATGAACGTCATCATCTGGGCCGATATGTTCGATGCAAACCGGCGTGTGGTGCTGGGCGGACAAATGCTGGCTGTGACAGGCATGCTCCAGAAGGAAGGTGACGTCGTGCATCTGGTCGCGAAGGAGATCACCGACCTGTCAGGCATGCTGGCGGACGTCGCGAACAGATCATTGCATGATGTCGACACACAACAGCAGGAGGCACATTCGGAACTTATCGCGGTGAAATCAAGAAATTTCCACTAACCTATACGTTGGAGTGATCAGTGGGCGGACATATCGTGTCGGTTTTCGCCTCTTCTCGGCCGTGTTCAGACTTGCTCAAAGTTTCGACGCGAATTTCTCACACTTGAGGAAATTTTGGGTTATTTTGTAGAATTCAGTCATCCCACAGGAGCCCGATCTGGAATATTGACGATATTCTACTTCTGGCGGCGGGTTCTGAACGCAGTGAGGGTGTCACGGCCTGAGAAGGCAGTGTTGGTGGGAGCTATGTGGCCTGTGCGCTGTCTGTTTCGTCAGGGCGCCAGGCAAAGCCTTCGCAATCGTGCATGAGCGAGGGCGAATTCGTGCTGGCTGGGAAACATGTCCGGCATGGACAGGACAATCCGACGGACACTGACCTTTACGATTGTCGCGATTTTGAGCAGCCGTGCGCGGATTGTGCCGCAGGTCGCCGCCTCCAGAGAGGTCTGCCCAAGGGCCATCTTTTGCAGAGCGGTCAACAGGACATAGGCTGCGGCCGAGAACCACAGTCGCAGCTGGTTGGCGCGGATGGTGTGGGACGATGTTCTGTCGGAGAACAGATCCATCTGGCATTCCTTGATGCGGTTTTCCATATCCCCACGGGCGCAGTAGATCTGTTCGTAAAGGTGACGCGGCTCGGACGTTCCCTGCGGCAGAGTGGTGACAATGAAACGGTGATAGCGGTTGCCATGGCGCCACTCGGCCTTGGCCACGACCCGTCTGCGGCGTGTCCAGCTGTCCTTTGTGATCCAGTCAAAGGAGGCAAAGCCGCGTGCCGCTTTGCCTGTTGTGGTGGCTGCGTCACAAACCTCGGCGGACAGGGAGGCAATCCGGTCATACAGGCGGGTGTTCCCCGCAAGCCCGAATAAAAAGTCAACGTGGTTGTCTTCGCACCATGTCATCAGGCTGTCGCGGGCGAAGCCACTATCTCCGCGGATAAGGATACGCACCCGGGGCCAGCGGCTCCTGATCTGTTTCACGATCCGGCTGATGTCTGCCAGCGCTTCGTTCCCCGGGTCCCTGTCTGCCGTGCGCAGGGTAGCGCTGAGGAGATGGTCTCCGCAGAAGATGTATAACGGCAGATAGCAGTTATGGCCGTAATACCCATGAAAGGCCCGGCCTTCCTGATGACCATGGATACGATCGTCGGTCGCATCCACATCCAGAATGATCCGGGCAGGCGCCCGGTCATGCTGATCCATGAAGAGTGTGACGAACAGCCCGGCCAGAGCCTCATGATCAGCAATGATACGACAGTAACGGTCTGCCTGCTGCCCACTGCGCTCCAACCGGTTCAGTGTAGATTTGCCAGCCAATGCTGCGCAGTTTGCCCGGCCTCCTGACAGACGGCCCGAGGCCAGACCAAAGATCAGGTCATGCCGCAGGGCATCGTGATCATTGAGATCTTCATAGCCCAGTGCCAGGCCCATGATCCGCTGACGGACAAGGTCTTCAACCCGGTATTCCACAAAGCCGGGATGCCGCTTATCGCGAAAACAGGCAGCAAAGCGGCGGCTGAGACCCAGAATGTCATCAGCCTGCTTCACCAGAATGACGCCCCCATCCGAACTCATGCGACCCCCGTCAAAACGGGCCACAACACGCCGTCCACAGGAGGCTGGAAACTCATACGCGCCTGCGCTACACTCTGTCTGCATCGGGTTCGTTTATTGCTTATGAAAATATCTTTTCTACAAAACAGACTTTTTCATAATCTGACCCGATGTACAACCCTTCCGTGAGATTTCCGCGTCGATAAGCAGACCTTCTATATCGGCGACGCAAGCCAGGCCGCCAGTTGCCGGACCATGGATCTGGCGACACGGCCGGCGCCCAGCAGCGTGGCGGATGCGGGCCCACACCAGGAGCCATAACCCAGCAGCCAGAGACGTGGCTCCCTGACGGCCTGCTGCCCGTTAACACGGATCAAGCCGTCCGGCTCGATCACGTCGAGTGATGCAAATACACCGAGCGCGGGTCGGAAGCCGGTACACCAGATGATCCTATCGATGGCTTCTTCCCGCCCGTCGGGCCAGACGACGCCCGTCGCCGTCACACGTACAAACGGGCGCACCGCGTGGAGCACGCCTCGCTCCCTGGCGGCGCACACAGGTGGGACCATGACGATATCGCCAAAGCCGCTGGTGGGCATGGCCGACGGGCCGCCGAGAACGCGAGCGGTCGCCCGCTCGAACAGGACCCGTCCGTCCACGTCATCGGGCAGAAAGATGGGATCATGCAGCGTGACCCATGTTGCCTGAGCGACAAGCGACAGCTCCGCCATAATCTGTGCCCCGGAGTTGCCCCCACCCACCACCAGTACACGTCGGCCGGCAAAGGGCGCGGCATTCCGGTAATGGCTGGAATGGAGTTGCGTCCCGCCGAAGAGGTCACGCCCCGCGACATCGGGAACAAAGGGGGCTGACCACGTACCGGTCGCCCCGATAACCGCACGGCCAAGAAAATCACCCGCGCTGGTTCTGACAGTCAGAAGTTTTCCGTTCGCGCGCTCCACACACTCGACCATGACCGGACGGCGGATCGGCGGCGCATAGCGCGCCTCGTAGCGGTGCAGATAGTCCAACACCTCGTCACGGGTCGGATAGCTGCCATCCGGCGTGTCTGGCATCGGCCAGCCGGGCAGCGAACTGTAGGACGCGGGTGAAAACAGATGCAGGGAGTCCCAGCCATGCACCCATGCACCACCCGCCTGCGTCCCGTTATCAAGAATGACGTAACGCAGTCCGGTCCGTCGTAGAAAATACGACGCGGCGAGGGCCGCCTGACCGCCTCCCACGATCACAACATCGAACTGTTCCGCCATTGCCCGGCTCACAGACTTTCCGGGAGACGGAATTCCGCCTTGCGTTCGCTGTAGCGATCAACGAGGTAGTCGGCCCGGTCGCGCAGCAGCCATGTGAACTTCATCAGCTCCTCCATGACATCTACCATCCGGTCATAGAGGGGGGATGGCTTCATCCGGTCATCGTCACCGAACTGGGTATAGGCCATCGGCACGCTGGACTGATTGGGGACGGTGAACATCCGCATCCACCGGCCCAGCACCCGCAGGGCATTGACGGAATTGAAGCTCTGCGATCCGCCCGAAACCTGCATGACCGCCAGCGTGCGGCCCTGCGTCGGGCGGATCGAGCCTTCCGTCAGGGGCAACCAGTCGATCTGGTTCTTGAACACGGCAGTGATGTTGCCGTGCCGTTCGGGGCTGCACCAGACCTGGCCTTCAGACCAGATCGAGAGTTCCCGCAGTTCCCGCACCTTCGAATGACTTGCGGGCACGGAATCCGCTACCGGCAGGCCGGTCGGGTCGAACACCCGTGTCTCGGCCCCCAGCACCTTCAGGATGCGTTCTGCCTCAAGCACCAGCAACCGGCTGAAGGATCGGGGGCGTAAAGAGCCATAGAGCAGAAGGATACGCGGCGGATGGTCCACACGCGGTTGCGGTTCCAGCCGCGCGAGATCGACCTGTTCAAGATATTCGGGGTGAAGGGCCGGCAAGTCAGGTTCAGTCATTGTGATATCGGTCCATTCATGCATTACGGCTGGCTGATTAGAGGCAGCCACAGGGCCAGCGCCAGGAGTGTGACCAGCAGGACGGGAGGTGTGATCACCAGACCCACCTTCATATATTGCCCCCACGTGACCCGATGGTTCCTGGACGCCAGCACATGCAGCCAGAGCAGTGTCGCGAGACTGCCGATCGGCGTGAATTTCGGCCCGAGGTCGCAGCCGATGATGTTGGCATAGACCATCAGGTCGCGTGTCAGCGGCGTGATGTCGTGCGCCTGCTGGATCGCCAGTGCCCCGACCAGCACACTCGGCATATTGTTCATGATGGACGACAGAACAGCCGCCAGAAAGCCGGCGCCGATGGTGGCGATGAACGGCCCCTGATGGCCAAGCCAGACCAGTGCGGCCGCAAGGTAGTCGGTCAGCCCGGCATTGCGCAGGCCATACACCACCAGATACATGCCCAGCGAGAAGATCACGATCTGCCATGGCGCGCCCATCAGCACCTTGCGAACAGGGATCACCCGGCCATATCCGGCGACTGCCAGCAGGATGCCGGCAGCCAGGCAGGCCACGATACAGACCGGAATATGAAATGGCGCGGTCAGGAAATAAGCTGCCAGAATCAGGGCCAGCAGCGGAAAAGCCGCGCGGAACACAAGGTGGTCACGAATAGCCGAGACAGGTGCTGGCAGTTCAGAGACGGGGTAGGTCTGGGGCACCTGCCGCTGGTAATAGAGCCACAGGACGGCAAGTGTCGCGCCAAGGGCAGCCAGATCGACGGGGACCATGATCGCGGCGTAGCGGTCAAAGGGAATGTCGAAGAAATTGGCGCTGACGATGTTCACCAGATTGGAAATCACCAGCGGCAGGCTGGTGGTATCCGCGACAAAGCCGGTCGCGATGATGAAGGCCAGCGCCGCGCCATGGTTCAGACGGAGTTGTGTGAGGATAGCGATGACAATGGGCGTCAGCAGCAGGGCCGCGCCGTCATTGGCGAAAACCGCTGCAATGGCCGCTCCCAGCACCACGATCAGCGGGAATAGCGTCCGGCCTCGCCCTTTGCCCCAGCGTACGACGTGCAGGGCGGCCCAATGGAAGAACCCTGCCTCATCCAGCAACAGCGAGATGACGATCAGCGCGATAAAGGTGAAGGTCGCGTCCCAGACGATGTGCCAGACGACAGGAATGTCATGCCAGTGGATCACGCCAGCCGCCAAGGCCACGGCGGCACCTGCCATTGCGCTCCAGCCGATGCCCAGCCCCCGAGGCTGCCAGATGACAAAAACCAGCGTGACAACGAAAAGCAGAAGAGCCAGCATCAGGAGATCCGCTTTCCGGATTCATCGACGATCTTCTCGCCGTCCTCTTTGACGAAAGCGCCCCGCTGCGGGTTGGGCAGGATTTCCAGAGCCGCCTCGGACGGACGGCAGAGCGCAACACCGAGGGGGGTGACGACGATCGGCCGGTTCATCAGGATCGGGTGTGCGATCATGGCGTCGATCAGCGTATCGTCCGTCAGGGTCGGATTATCGAGGCCGAGCTCGTGAAAGGGCGTGCCCTTTTCCCGCAGGACCGCGCGCACCGGAACCCCCATACGGGCGATCAGATCGAACAGTTCCGCGCGGCTCGGTGGGGTTTTCAGATATTCGATGATCCTGGGCTCCTCGCCGCTATTGCGGATCAGTGCCAGCACGTTGCGCGACGTGCCGCAGGCCGGATTGTGGTAGATAGTGACGGTCATGGGCATGAGGCCGGGCTCGGGCTGCAGGAAGACAGGTTCGCGATCAGGGGCGCGCAGAGTTCGGGGCTGCCCGCACAGCAGTCTCTGACGAGGAAGAGCATCAGGTCGCGCAGGCGCGGAAGACAGGCGCGATAGACGATCAGCCGGCTGTGGCGCTGCGAGGTCAGCAGGCCGGCACGGGTCAGGGTGGCAAGATGGGCCGAGATCGTGTTCTGCGGGACATCGAGATGCCGCGCGACGTCTCCGGCGGGTAGTCCGTCCGGTTCGTGGCGCACCAGCAGGCGGAAGATCTCCAGTCGCGTGGACTGCGACAGAGCGCTCAGGGCAGCGAGGACAGATTCTGTATCCATAAATCGACGATCACGGATATATGGGATGAAGTCAAGACTACCCAGGACATGCCTCGTTCAGAGCTTGGAACGCGGCTTCACACGCCGAACAGGCGGCCGATCCCGCCCGTGACGATCATTGCCACAATACCCCAGAACGTCACACGCAGTGCTGGGCGCAGAGGCGCTGCGCCGCCGGCAATCGCGCCAACGACCCCCAGAACAGCGAGAACCACGACGGACGTCAGGGACACGCCCCAGGATACCCACGCCACGGGCGTCAGAACCGCCGCCAGCACAGGCAGTAGTGCTCCGGATGAAAAGGCGGTTGCCGAGGCGAATGCCGCCTGTATGGGTCGTGCCGCCGTGGCTTCGGACAGACCCAGTTCATCCCTTGCATGGGCACCGAGCGCATCATGCTTCATGAGGGCAACGGCGACCTTGCGCGAGAGGTCTTTATCCAGCCCTCTCTTCTGATAAATCCCGGCCAGTTCGGTGACTTCGCCCTCCCAGTCCGTGACCAGTTCCTGTTTCTCGCGGGCGATGTCGGCGTGTTCGGAATCGGCCTGGGAACTGACCGAGACATACTCGCCTGCCGCCATGGACAGGGCGCCCGCGACAAGCGCGGACAGTCCCGCGACGAGAATGCTGCCGCGTGTCGCATGAGAACTGGCAACGCCGACGATGAGGCTGCCGGTCGACAGCGTTCCGTCATTGGCGCCGAGAACGGCCGCGCGCAGCCACCCCAGTTTCTCGACGGCATGGCGTTCGGCCAGAGGATGGAGACGCGACATAAGGTGACCTGTTGCTTCTGATAAATACAAACCAGATTTAGGCCCCTGTTTTTGCCACGGCAATAGGCATTTTATTCTGACATTGCGAGCTATTTTCAATAGTATTTATATTTTCGTAAAATATTCTCTGTTCAGAATCCTGTCAGGTAAGCATGATATGGAAGTGAATCCAGGGTTCCTTTTCATCGAGACGCATATGCCTTGTTCAACGCCGGACATTACCGACACCCTGCGCTACGACAGGCCGACGATCGTCCTTCACTGGACCACCGCCTTTCTGGTGCTGCTTCAGTTTGCTCTTGGCGAAACCTGGAACTGGCCGGCAAAACCCGTCCATCATCTGATGGTCGTCGCGCATCTGACCGTCGGTATCCTGCTGACGGTGATCATGGCGTTCCGCATAGTCTGGCGTCTGACGAAAGGCCGGCATCTGTCGGACCTTCTCCGTCCAGTGGACCGGGTATGCGCTCTCGGGGCGGAGTACACACTCTATGGGCTGCTTCTGGCGGAAATTTTGCTGGGCTACTTCTGGCGATGGGGTGCCGGGCAGACGATGAGTTTTTTCGGCCTTCTGATCCCATCCCCGTTTGCACGGTTCCCGGCGGAAACCGTGACGTGGCTTCACACGCTGCATGAGTGGAACGCCTGGCTGATCATGGGCTTTGCGACAGGCCATGGCGCGGCGGCGCTTTTTCATCAGTTCGTCCTGAAGGACAAAGTTTTCGGGCGCATGTTGCCGCAGTGTTTCTTGCTCCGTCAGTGAGGCGGTCAGTATCCTGTCTGATTGTATGACTGGGCACACCGTGATGCTGGGCCGCCAACAAGCCAGAAGTGATGATTTTTTGTTGTCATCAGCAGCTTCACATGAATGCCGGTTCATGGGAATTGTCTCCTGTCGAACGGGAAAATAAGAAAGTATCGACCCAATGACGATCGTGCCGCGTGGCGTGGGACCAGAAAGACCGGGGTCGGCTCTTGAGGTGCTCCTCATCTTTCTCAGGCTGGGCGTCACCTGCTTCGGCGGGCCGATCGCGCATATCGGGTATTTCCGGGACGAATTCGTCGTCCGACGCCGGTGGCTCAATGAGCGCGCCTATGCCGATCTCGTCGGGCTGTGTCAGTTCCTGCCCGGTCCCGCGAGCAGCCAGGTGGGATTTTCCATTGGCCTGATGCGGGCCGGTTATGCAGGCGGTCTTGCGGCGTGGGCGGGGTTCACCCTGCCTTCGGCACTTATACTGGTCCTCTTCGCCTATGGCGCGAACGCGCTTGCCGGCCCGACTGGTGCAGGCCTTCTGCATGGACTGAAACTCGTCGCCGTCGCCATCGTCGCACAGGCCGTATGGGGCATGGCGCGCACGCTGTGTCCGGACCGGACGCGAGCTTCGATCGCGGTCACGGCCGCGCTCATCGTTCTGTTCGCCATCTCACCGCTTGCCCAGATCGCGGCCATCGTTCTCGGGGGCCTCGCCGGCTTGTGGCTTTGCCGCTCTGTGCAGACGTCAGATGGCGAGCATATTACAGTGCCCGTATCGCATCGTGCAGGGATCGTCGCACTGGCTCTCTTTCTGGCGTTGCTCTTCGGTCTGCCCGTTCTCGCCTGCCATGGCGCACCAGAGGGCGTTTCCCTGTTCGACGCCTTCTACCGGTCAGGCGCGCTCGTGTTCGGTGGCGGTCATGTCGTGCTGCCCTTGCTGCACGAGGCTTTCGTGACATCGGGCTGGGTCAGCGACGACACCTTTCTCGCCGGTTATGGCGCGGCACAGGCGGTTCCGGGGCCGCTTTTCACGTTCGCGGCCTATCTCGGCGCGGTCGTCGGGCAATCTCCCCACGGTGTTGCCGGTGCCGCTTTCGGTCTTTTCGGCATCTTTCTGCCGGGCATCCTGGTCCTGATCGGAGCTTTGCCCTTCTGGGACACCTTCCGCAGCCAGCGGGCCGTTCAGGCGACGATGCGCGGCGTCAACGCAGCGGTCGTGGGCCTGCTGGGGGCGGCGCTCTATACACCGGTCTGGACGAGCGCGGTCAGGTCGGCGGCGGATTTCGGGATCGTGCTGGTCGGTTTCGTCCTGCTGACCGTCTGGCGGGCGCCACCCCTGGTGGTAGTCGGTATCAGCGCGCTGGGAGGGGTCGTCATTGGGCAGGCGGCATAATGAAATGTTCAGTCAGCGACGTGCATCGACGCGTGATCGCCATACCGTTTTTCAACGCACACTTCAATAATGGCGCGTCGTTATAAGGGCCATGTTTCGGCCGTTTCCTGTGTAAGTCAGCCAGAAAACGGACAGGCAGTTTCCCTGAAGGGTTTCGGGCGCCGCGAGGCGTACGAAAGTCTGGGAAGACCGAACCCGCGACACCGGGACTCAGTTATGGGGAATTTGCAACTGGCGCTACCCGGGGGAGAGCCTGAGCCAGAGCATACAGGTGCGTTTGTGGAACTGGAACGGGTTTTTTATGACCGGATCTGCATGACGCGATGACAGAACTGGCGGTGCAGACAGCGATTTTCCCGGTTTTTCCGGTGATGCGTACAGAAGCCCCGGTTTGCCGGGGCGGAGCCACTCCGACATCGGGATCGGTCATGCTGTCGTATCTGCGGGCTGTCATGGTGATCCCCCGGTCGGATCAGTCGCCCGTGGTGGCCCTCGGGGCTGGCACCATCGGGGAAGGATCTGGATGACGATCATCGGACCACCACAGCATGGGCACGGCGGTGGCGTGATCGGTTCGGCTTCCGGGACTTCTGGCGCTGGTGTGGATATGACCTTGAGCAGTTCCCGCACCCGGGCGAGGCTGGCCTTGCGGCTGGAACTGGCCAGCAGGCCATAATGGCGGATGCGATGAAATCCCCGTGGCAGGACATGCAGCATGAAGCGGCGGATGAACTCATCCGTGGCGAGTGTCATGACCTGCTGCTGATGGGCCGTGTCCCGCCGGTAGTCCTTGTAGCGGAACGTCACGCCGTTTTCGTTGAACGCCAGGAGGCGGCGGTTCGAGATGGCGACACGGTGGGTATAGCGCGACAGGTAGGCCAGCACTGCTTTAGGACCGGCAAAAGGCGGTTTGGCGTAGACGACCCAGCGCGTGCTGCGCACAGGGGCCAGATACCGCAGAAAGGCACGGCGGTCTGCCAGAGGGGCAAGCTGCCCCCGAAAGGCCAGCCGGTCGGCATCGAAAAGTGCGCGCAGCCGGGTCAGGAACAGGCGGCGGAACAGTTTGCCCAGCACGCGAACGGGCAGCAGGAAAGCCGGTCGCGATGAGATCCAGCGCTGGCCATCGGGCGAGAGACCGCCACCCGGCACGATCATGTGCACATGGGGATGGTGGGTCAGCGCCGAACCCCAGCTGTGCAGCACGGCGGTGATGCCGATGCGCGCCCCCAGATGCCGGGGATCGGCGGCGATCGTCATCATCGTCTCCGAGGCGGCCTGGAACAGCAGGGCGTAGAGAACGGCCTTGTTCTGGAGCGCGATGTCGGCGATCCGCGCAGGCAGGGTGAAGACGACATGAAAATACCCGACCGGCAGCAGATCGGCCTCCCGCTCGGCCAGCCATGTCCGCGCGGCGTTTCCCTGACAGCGCGGACAATGACGGTTGCGACAGCTGTTATAGGCGATCCGCCAGTGTCCACAGTCCCCGCAGGCCGCGACATGACCACCAAGGGCCGCCGTGCGACAGTGTTCGATCGCCGACATGACCTTGAGCTGCTGCAGGGGGAGACGGCCGGCATGGGCTGACCGCCAAGCAGGGCCGGCAGCCCGGAAGATGTCCCCCAGTTCGAGGGAGGCGGACATGACCGCCCCCGCCCGGGGATCAGCCGTCGGGCCTCGCCTGCGTTGTCGCCAGCATGCCCAGTCTGTCGAGCGGACTGATGACGGCCCGCACGGTCCGTGTCGCAACTTTTGTATAAAGGGCCGTGGTCTCCAGGCGGGAATGACCCAGCAGAACCTGGATCACTCGGACATCGACACCATCCTCCAGCAGGTGCGTGGCAAAGCTGTGCCGCAGGGTATGAGGCCCCACACGTCTGGTGATCGAAGCAGCCCGCGCGGCATCGACAACCACACGATGGAGCTGCCGTGTGCTGATGGGCCTCATGGTGTCCTGCCCGGGAAAAAGCCAGCCACCGGAATGCATCACGCCCTGCTGGCGTCCGGCCTTCCACCACTCCCGCAGCAGGGGCAGAAGGTCTGCCGGAAGCATGGCGTTGCGATATCGTCCCCCTTTGCCCCGTTCGACCCTGAGCAGCATGCGCTCGCTGTCGATATCACTGATCTTGAGAGCTGCGACCTCGGCCACCCGCAGGCCTGCCCCATAGGCGACCGACAGGGCGGCCTGATGCTTGAGGCATACGGTCGCGTTGAGCAACCGGGCAACTTCATCGCGGCTCAGCACGACGGGCAGGTTGCGGGGCTGCGCCACCCGGACCAGCTTGCGTGCAAGGTCGAGATGGGGTGGACGGCCTCCCTGCGGCATCAATGTGCCATGATGGAGGTTCACTGACCATCAGGAGGAGACCGCCCGTATGAAAGCTAGCATAATTGGCCTTGATATTGCCAAATCCGTTTTTCAGGCTCATGGGGCTGACGCAAATGGAAAGTGCGTTTTCAAGCGCAAGCTTGGTCGCAGTGAAATTTCAGCATTTTTTGCAAAACTTGACCCATGTGAAGTTGTTCTGGAAGCCTGCGGGTCAGCTCATTACTGGGCACGGGTGATCAGCAGGATTGGTCATGATGTCAGACTGGTTCCTCCTGATCGGGTCAAATCATTTGTCAAAAAAGGCAAGAAAAACGACGCTGTTGATGCGGCTGCGATCTGCATGGCGGCGACTCATCCTGATACGATGTGTGTTCCGATCAAGAGCGAAGAGCAGCAAGGCGTGTTGTCACTGCATTCTACCCGCGCTCTTCTGGTCAAACAGCAGACCATGCTGAGTAATGCGTTACGGGCTCTTGCTTCCGAGTTCGGGCTGATAGCCCCTCTGGGCACACGCCATCTGCCAGAACTGATGGCAAAAATAGAGACATCAGCCGACCTGCCGGCTACCATGAAGCAGAGTGCCATGTTGTTATTTGAGCATTACGAAAAGGTCGCTCAGAGCATTGATGCTTTGGAAGTGCAGATCCGGGCGCGTGCAAAAAGCGATGAGGATGCGCGTCGGCTGATGACCATCCCTGGGGTCGGTCCCATAACGGCTTCTCTGATTGTCGCCTCGGTCGCGGATATTGGCTCCTTCGCCTCTGCGCGCCATTTTGCCGCCTGGCTTGGGCTTGTGCCTCGTCAGCATTCTACCGGCGGTAAAACCCGTCTGGGAAGGATTACCAAAACGGGCAACCGGCAGATAAGAACGTTGCTGGTTCTTGGTGCGACGGCCATGCTTCATCGTGCCCATAAGTGGGATAGCGCTGCGGGTCAGTGGCTATGCGAACTCATGGCGCGTCGTCCAAGGCGTCTGGCAACAGTTGCACTTGCCAATAAAATGGCTCGTATCATCTGGGCGTTGTTGTCACGTAAAGAGATCTATCGTCCGGCTGGTGTCAGTGTTTCAGCAGGCTGACTTGTACCAGCAGAACGATGGACACCGGAGCTTGCTCCGGTAAATCCGGCAGGATGTATGAACCGACGTGATGGGAAGACTGTCATTCAGCAACAGTTCAGGCCATACCGTTCGACCGTCTGTGCCCCTGAGCACGCGATACGAGATTGGTGCCTGACACGTGAGCGCACACCCATGATGGCCAGCGCATAAAGTCGCATAAACAGGCCGGACATAAGAGCGCATCTGACCGGGTCTTCACGTTAAATCGGTATGCATCATCCGCCAGTAGAATAATACGTTTTGGAAATTGCATGGGAAAGACAATGTGAAGCATTGCCTTTAAACGGCCGTCCACATAGGGCGGTCGAGCGTCTGGGTGAAGAAAAACCGCAGCGCCGACACGATGGCATTCATGGTCGGTGTCGGCATGCCAGCCGCGTTCTGCGCAATCTGGAACTGGCGCACATCCTCGACTGTTGCCGTGTGGGGTGAGCGGCCCAGAAACGTGGCGAACCGGCCGACATCGCGAAGGTAATTGCGCTGCGTCTCCCGGGAGAACCGCCGCACCGCCATGTCATCAAGCAGGCGCTGGCGAAGGGGACTGATTGCAGCAATGCACAGGGACTCTGTCATCATCCGGCTCCTTCTGGTGGGAAGAAGCCAGAGTGCTTGGCCCGATCAGGACAGTTCCAAATAAAACAGATCGCTCACGCCGTGGTGACAGACCTGCACACCGCACCAATCCCGCGCAGCGGGTTCGTTCTCCCCCCTGATCCGCCTGTCTGCTCCTGTATCACTGAGCAGACAGGCTGCAGTCGCCCTATGTTGGTCATAAGCAGAGCTGTTCTGGTCGCCGGTAGCAAGCCAGACTTCATCAAACACACCCCTTCAGCATCTCTCCATGCCGAAACGCAGTCAAACCAAAGAAATTTTCCAATCCTAGCGATATCCGGCTCCCACAATCGCCGAACAGTGTTTGCAGTATGCCAGATCCAAGCGGCCCTGATATGGACATCTGCGTGAGTTTCGTGTCGTAGCGTGATGTTTCTAAAACGGCAGAACTCGATATCATCAGTCTGCAAAGCGTAATTCGCTTTCAAAAGTTGCCACGGCCTATTGGCAAATATTACCCATCTACCATCCAGACGGCTACATTTATCAATTATAGCCTTATCAAGCTCGGGTCTTCCAGACCAGTCTATGTGCTTGTTATTGTTTGGAAGAGGACTATCCATGACATTTCGAAATTGAAACCAGTCATGTACTTCATCCTCCCTCGTATCAAAAGAAATGGAATTCTTAA
>NZ_CP149625.1:2565000-2727567 GCF_037901235.1 Acetobacter sp. AC2005 | reverse complement strand
TTTTGCTCCCGAGCGGTCATTAAGGCGCGAATGGGTTCACGCAATTCACAAAACTGGCGGCAAGTGTGCTGCCGGTGCTGTGCAACATCTGTAACGGCCTTGGCAGCCTATGGTGCAGGCTTGCTTTTATCTTGCAAAAAGATAGCCCGAACAGCGCCAAGCCATCCAGCAAGGTAAAGCAGTGAGAGCAAATGGAGCAATCAATATTTCATGCTGCCAGCCCTGCTTGCACTTTATCCAGCCAAGGTGGTGATAAAAACAAAGCCGAACCATCTGGGTGATGATTCGGCTTTATCTCAAAGCGTCAGATGGCCACCATTAGGTGGCCCCGCACTTTCCTCAGGCCGGAGCCAGTGCTTTCACACGGGCAGACAGGCGGGAAATCTTGCGGGCCACAGTGTTGTGGTGGATAACGCCCTTGGTGGCCGCACGCTGGATTTCTGGCTGAGCAAGGCGCAGTGCTTCGCGCGCAGCGCCATGATCACCAGCTTCAACTGCGGTTTCTACTTTCTTGATGAAAGTACGCATGCGGGATTTGCGGGCGGTGTTACGAGCAGTCCGCTTCGCGGTCTGCCGGATGCGCTTACGCGCCGAAGCGATATTCGCCATGAGTTTCTATTCTGTCCAGCACTTAAGAAAGATTAAAAGGGCAGACACGCCGGAACGCGCTACCCAAAAGAGTAAGCGGTGCTGTAATGCACCTAAGCGCCTTCCGTCAAGCTTCTTCCGTGCCGACCACTAGGATTTTACCCGTTTTTCTGCCTTTGGGGACAAAAAAATGTGGATCGTCCGGCCTGTGTTATCTGCTGCACGCCAGAGCATGCGGGCGCGCCGGGGCAATTGGGGCATGGTTTGCCCGTTTGCCCATATACCCGCCATGCGTGCTGAAAGTATCCGAGCCCACCTTCTGGGCGCACATAATCCTTCAGGCTGGAACCTCCCGCTTCTATGGCCTCTTCCAGCACATCCCGTATGGCCTGCGCCAATTTGCGGGCTTTGGAGGCGGTAAGATTGCAAGCTGGCATGGTTGGAGCAATGCCAGCCCGAAACAGGGCCTCGCACACATAAATATTGCCCAACCCCGCCACAACCTTCTGATCAAGCAGAAAAGGTTTGATAGGCATCCGCCTGTTCTTGCTGGCAGCCAATAAAGTTTGGGGGGTAAAATCAGGCTCAAGTGGCTCAGGCCCCATACCTGCCAGCAATGGGTAGGTCTCTTCCTGATCGGTGGGCACCAGATCCAGCATCCCAAACCGGCGCGGATCTATATACCCGCAGCGCTTTCCGTCCTGCAGAATCAGCACGACGTGCTCATGCCGTAACAGCTCGGTTGGAGAATCGAGAAGCACGCGCCCAGACATGCCCAAATGCCAGATTATGGACATTCCACCAGACAGGCGCATAAGAATATATTTGCCCCGGCGACGAAAGCCTTCTATCCGGCGGCCTTTGATTGTTTGTGAGAAATCGGCAGGAATCCGCCATCTCAGGTCGTGACGGCGCACAATTGCTTCTTTGATGGTACCGTTTTGCAGGGCAATCTGCATCCCGCGCATTACGGTTTCTACTTCAGGGAGTTCCGGCATGGCTAAAAAGCAGGGTATAGGGGAACCCCATGACCGACAACAGCTTTACGCCCTCCCCCGCTTCTTCTGACGCAACAGTGGAAGAAACGGATTTCGGCTTCCGTTCCGTAAGGAAGGAAGAAAAGAAAAACCTTGTTCGTGACGTGTTCGATAGCGTCGCCGGCAAGTATGACGTGATGAATGACATCATGTCCCTTGGCATCCATCGGGTATGGAAGCGTATTTTTGTAACAGAGCTTGGCCCGCAGCCCGGCATGTCTTTGTTGGATCTGGCCGGTGGCACGGGTGATATCACCTTTGGCTGGCTGAAGGGTGGCGGTGGTTCCGCTATCATGACCGACATCAACAGCAGCATGCTGTCTGTTGGGCGGGACCGGGCCATTGATCGTGGTTTTGTGTCTGACCTGTCCTTTTGCGTTGTGGATGCAGAAGCCATTCCACTACGTGATATGTCAGTAGATCGGGTTTCCATCGCTTTTGGCCTGCGCAACTGCACAGATAAAATGGCCGTGCTGCGTGAAGCCCGGCGTGTGCTCAAGCCCGGTGGGCGTTTTCTGTGCCTCGAATTCTCTCGTGTTCAGGTAGCTGCTCTGGCCCCTATTTATGATGCGTGGTCTTTCAAGGTATTGCCTGCCATGGGCAACCTGATTGCCAAGGACCGTGATAGCTACCAGTATCTGGCAGAAAGTATCCGTACCTTCCCAGATCAGGAAACACTGGCGGATATGTTCCGTGAGGCCGGGTTCTCTCACGTGCGGTATCAGTCCCTTTCCGGCGGTATTGCAGCCATTCATTCCGGCTGGCGCGTGTAAGGCCAAAAGGTATGGATGTGGCTTTGCCTTCCCGTTCCATTCTGCTCATTGTGGGCGGCAGTATTGCTGCCTTCAAGGCGCCGGAGTTGGTACGCCTGCTTAAAGGTGCGGGCATGCAGGTGCGCTGCGTGCTAACGGAAGGAGGAGGCCAGTTTGTAACTCCACTTACCCTGCAAGCGTTAACTGAGGAGCCGGTTTATACAGACCTGTTTTCGTTAACAGCTGAGCAGGAAATGGGGCATATCGCGCTTTCCCGCTGGGCAGATCTGGTTCTTGTTTGTCCTGCGTCTGCCAATTTGTTGGCACGCATGGCAGCAGGTCTGGCGGATGATCTGGCCAGCACGCTTTTATTGGCCACAGATGCGCCTGTCATGGCTGTTCCCGCCATGAATGTAAGAATGTGGGAACACGCTGCCACGCAGGATAACGTGGCCACGTTGCAGCAGCGCGGCGTGCATATTGTGCCACCAGCTATTGGCCCCATGGCTTGCGGTGAGTTTGGTGCAGGCCGTATGCCCGAACCTGCCGATATATTGGATGCCGTGTTGGTCTTTTTTCGCCATCAGCAACAGCAGGATGGCCCTTTGGCGGGTAAATCTGTTCTGGTAACGGCAGGCCCCACGCATGAACCGCTGGATCCTGTGCGGTATCTAGCCAACAGGTCATCCGGTAAGCAGGGTTATGCCATTGCGGCAGCGTTGGCAGACCTTGGGGCAACAGTTACGCTGGTAAGTGGTCCAACTACGCTACGCGCTCCTGCCGGTGTGACGTTTGTTCCGTGCGAAACGGCCTGCCAGATGCTGGAATGTGTGAAGGCCGCCGCTCCGTTTGATGCAGCAGTTTGCACCGCAGCGGTAGCAGATTGGCGGCCTGATGTGCAGGCTGGGCAAAAAATTAAAAAAACCAGCCGGGATGATGTGCCCGCCCCTATTCGGCTGGTGCCTAACCCGGATATTCTGGCCGAAATTTCAGCCCCCAGCCCACAGCGGCCAGCGCTTGTTGTGGGGTTTGCTGCTGAAACCGAAAAGGTTGAAGAACACGCAACCGCCAAGCGCCAGCGCAAGGGATGTGACTGGATTGTTGCAAACGATGTAAGTGCTGGCACAGGCATTATGGGGGGTGATAGTAATCAGGTTGTTCTGATAACCGCCCAAGGGAGCGAACGCTGGCCACACATGCCCAAGGAAGAAGTTGCACAAAGGCTTGCTTCCCGCATGGCAGATTGGTTTACAGAATCCTGATAGAGTGTTTTTGAAATTTTTATAGAGGCTTGTTGATGTCTGCACCCATTTCTCCTTCGGCTGATCTTAGTGTGCAGGTGCAACGCCTCCCTCATGCGCAAGATTTGCCCTTACCTTCCTATGCCACTGCAGGCGCTGCGGGGATGGACCTGTTGGCTGCGGTAGTAGAACCCGTAGTATTGCTGCCTGGCGCACGGGTGCTGGTGCCAACCGGGCTGCGTATTGCTCTGCCCCGTGGGTATGAACTTCAGGTACGTCCACGTTCTGGTCTGGCCCTTAAGCACGGCATCATTCTCCCTAACTCTCCCGGAACAGTGGATGAAGATTATCGCGGAGAACTGGGCGTTATTGTGCTGAATGCCGGGCAGGCTCCGTTTACCATTGAGCGCGGCATGCGCATTGCTCAGGCTGTTGTGGCACCCGTGACACGCGTGGTGTGGGCCGAATGTGATGAACTGGATGAAACACAGCGCGGCGTAGGTGGGTTTGGCAGTACGGGAACCGGAGTGCCATGAACAGAAGCTGGATGAACCTTGTACCTAGGCCACAAGGTTCGTCTTCTCTGCCTTTACGTTATCTGAACAGCGCAGATGCCCTGCTGCTTTTGTGTCTGGCCGCTGCGGCAATAGCGCTTGGGGCCGCGGTAAGGCACATGCTGGGCCCATTGGTGGCCCCAGCCAGCATGCCCATACATCTGGATATGTGGCACCTGCCCGGTTACGCGCTGCGCACCACCATACGCATGTTTGCGGCTTTGGCGTGCTCACTTGTGTTTACGTTTGTGTATGCAACGCTGGCGGCAAAAAGCAGGCGTGCAGGACAGATTTTGGTGCCGCTGCTGGATGTGCTGCAATCTGTTCCCATCCTTGGGTTTCTGTCTTTCACCATTACGTTTTTTCTGGGGTTATTTCCGGGGCGCATACTGGGCGCAGAATGTGCCGCCATTTTCACTATTTTTACCAGTCAGGCATGGAACATGGCGTTGGGCATGTATCAGGGCCTGCGGTCTGTGCCGCCTGAACTGGAAGAAACCGCCCGCTGCTTTGGCCTGACAAGCTGGCAGAAGTTCTGGCGGCTGGAAGTGCCTTGCACCATTCCGTCTCTGGTGTGGAACGCCATGATGTCCATGGCCGGTGGCTGGTTCATGGTGGTGTATTCTGAAAGCATTACCGTTGGCAGCACGGATATCACTCTGCCAGGCATAGGTTCCTATGTGGGTATGGCCATAGATCACCAGAATATTGGCGCCGTAGCTGCAGCCATTGTGGCCATGATGGGTGTTATTCTGGTGTACGATCAGGTGCTGTTCCGGCCTTTGGCAGCATGGGCCACACGTTTCAGGCTGGAAAGTGTGAACGCAACCCAGGTTGTGGAGCCATGGTTTTTGCGGCTGGTGCGCCGCACGCGTTTGCTGCGGATGTGCGGGAATGCCCTGCTTTCTGTTGGGCGGCGTATTAGCTACTTGCCTCTGGGGTCTCGTCCTAACTCTGTGCTGGTGAATGCCGAGGAGAATAATGGAGGCGCAGACTGGCTGTGGTGGGGCTTTCTTCTGCTCGTCTGCCTTGGGGCTTCATGGCAAGTGTGGGACTACGCCCATACACATTATACACTTGGCCAGATTGCCTATGTGTTTGGGTTGGGCGGTATAACATTGGTGCGTGTGGTCAGCATGCTGGTGCTGGCTTCGTTAATCTGGGTGCCTGTAGGTATCTGGTGCGGTCTGGACCCAACGCGCGCCCGGCGGGCACAGATACTGGCGCAGTATGGGGCAGCTTTTCCTGCAAACCTGTTCTTTCCGGTGTTTGTGGTGGTGATTGTGCATTTCCACTTAACCCCGGATATCTGGCTCACCCCTCTGATGATTTTGGGTGCGCAGTGGTACATCCTTTTCAACGTTATTGCCGGGGCGTCCTCCTTCCCATCCAATCTGTTGGAAGTTGGCCGTAATCTGGAAGTGAGAGGCTGGTTCTGGTGGCGGCGCATCATTCTGCCGGGTATTGCCCCTTATTACCTTGTAGGCGTTATGGCGGCCGCAGGTGGCGCATGGAACGCAGCCATTGCATCTGAAGTGGCGCAGTGGGGAGAAACAACCTTAACGGCCCATGGCTTGGGCGCCTATGTTGCGCAAAGCACTCAGCTTGGAAACATTAGCAATGTTGGGTTGGGTACGGTGGTGATGTGTGTATTTGTCATGTTCACCAACGCTTTGGTATGGCGGCCCTTGTCTGACTTTGTGGCACGCCGCCTGAAACTGAACTGAACCGGATAGATAGCAATGGCATCTGGCCCAGAGAAAAAAACATTTCCATCCGGCTCTGTTTTGGCAGAAGCACGCAATGTCAGCCGTTTTTACCATAAGGACAGCGCCGCCGATGTGCAGGTGCTGGATAATATCAGCCTGACCCTGCATGCCGGAGAAATAGTGGGCTTGCTTGGACGGTCTGGTTCTGGCAAATCCACCCTGCTGCGTATTCTGGCAGGTTTGTTGCCGCCCTCATCTGGTGAGGTGTTGTGGAAAGGGCAGCCGCTACGCAAACCCACACAGGAAATTGCTGTGGTCTTTCAGTCCTTCGCCTTGTTCCCGTGGATGACGGTGGAGGAAAACGTAGCACTGGGTTTGGATGCGCGCGGCGTGCCTGCGGCAGAACGTGACAAGCTGGTTGATGATGCCATAGATCTGATTGGGCTTGGCGGTTATGAAAACGCGTGGCCCAAGGAGCTTTCTGGCGGCATGCAGCAGCGCGTGGGGCTGGCACGCGCCTTGGTGGTGCATCCTGATCTGCTGCTGATGGATGAACCTTTTTCTGCCTTGGATGTGCTGACAGCGGAAAACCTGCGGACAGACCTGATTGAGCTTTGGTCGGAAGAAAAGCTGCCGGTTCAATCCATGCTGATTGTGACGCATAATATTGAAGAAGCCGTGCTGATGTGTGATCGCATCGTGATTGCGTCTTCCAACCCTGGACGCATTGCACATGTGTTGCACGTGCCGTTTGCACACCCACGTAACCGCGAAGATGCAGAGTTCCGCCAATTGGTGGACCACATTTACGCGTTGATGACGCAACGTGCCCCCATTGTTTCCGAAGCGGATCTGGCACGTCGCGGCGCGCCGCAGGGGGCTGCCCTCACCCGCTCTTTCAGGGCTTTGGTGCCTGTTTCCATCACTATGATGATTGGGATGATGGAGGCCTTGGCCGCACCTCCTCTAAATGGGCGAGCTGATTTGCCGGTATTGGCAGAAAAACTTCAGCTTGAGCTGGATGATCTGTTCCCATTAGGTGAATCTCTGGAACTCTTGCGTCTGGCAGAGCTGGAAGATGGTGATATCCTGCTCACCAATGAGGGCGTACATTTTGTTCTGAGTGATCTGGATGAGCGCAAAGCCATTATGGGCCATGCGCTGCTGCATAACGTGCCATTGGTGCGGATGATCTGCACCCTATTGGATGAACGCCCTACGCACAGCATTAAGGCAGAGCGCTTCCGTAGTGAGCTGGAAGACAGCATGTCTGCCGATTACGCACGCCAGACACTCCAGACCATTATTGGCTGGGGCCGGTTTGCGGAACTGTTTGACTATGATGAAGAAGGAGACCGCTTCTTTCTGGAAGATGCAACTTCCGAATAAGCAGTCCGCTCTTTATGCGGGGCTAAAGTAACGCGCAAATTCCTTGCGGGCTTTCGCCACTTTGGGGCTGATAATCACCTGACAGTACCCCGCCATAGGGTTGCGGGCGTAATAATCAAAATGTGCTTCTTCCGCAGGCCAGAAAGTGGTGAGAGGTTGAATTTCCGTCACCACAGGCTGGTTACCCCAGATTTTTTCCTGCGCGATGTCTTGCTTCGTACGTTCTGCAATCTGCTTTTGCTGGTCATTTTCATAGAAAATAACGGAGCGATACTGCGTGCCCTTGTCATTCCCCTGCCGGTTCAGGGTTGTGGGGTCGTGCATAATAAAGAAGATGCGCAGAATTTCAGCGTAACTGATAATGCTCGGGTCAAACTCCAGCCGAATAACCTCGGCATGGCCAGTCTGCCCAGTGCACACCTGCTGGTATGTAGGATGTTGCACAGTGCCGCCAGCATAACCCGGCGCAATGGAGAGAATGCCCTTCATGCCGCGGTAAACGGCTTCTAGGCACCAGAAGCATCCACCGCCTAATATTGCTGTTTCCATGCTTCCGTTCTCCCCTTATCTTGTGTGGGCAATAACCTGCCAGCAATTAAGCTAGCAGGCTATATTGGCTCGCGCGGTTGTTACCCGATGCGAGATAGAGCGGCCTTCAGGCGCACACATTCGCCTTGCTGTGCTTCCAGGCGGTCCCGCATTTCCTGCACCACTTCTGGTTTGGCGCGGGTGACAAAGTTTTCATTGCCAAGTTTCTTTTCGGTTTTGGCGACTTCATCTTCCGCCTTGCCCAGTTCCTTTTTCAGGCGAGCACGTTCGGCATCCAGATCAATCAGCCCGGCCAGCGGGATAATAAGGGTTGCCTCATCCACCACAGCCTGTGCGGAACCATGCGGAATATCACCCTGCAATGGTGCAATTTCCGAAACACGAGCCATACGGCCAATGGCTTCCTGCCAACGCTGTGCGTGTTCCAAGGTTTGCGGCAAGGCGTCTTTCAAAAAGACCGGGGCTTTCTGTGCTGGCGGCACGTTCATTTCTGCGCGCACCGTGCGGATTTCCGTAATCAGACGGATAATCTGATCGCATTCTGCCTGAGCGGCTTCTGCACCGGCGGGCACGACAGGTTCCGGCCAGCTAGCAGAAATGAGGCTACCTTCTTCCCCATACCCAAAGGAATGCCACAGCGTATCCGTTACAAACGGAATAACGGGCTGTAACAGACGCAGGATAACGCCCAGAACATAAGCCGCTACAGCGCGAATTTCGGCTGCTTCGGCTTCATCCGTGGAGTTGAAGACGGGCTTTGCAAACTCTAGGAACCAGTCACAGAAGCGGTTCCAGACAAAGCGGTAGCAGCTGAGCGCATATTCATCAAAACGGTAGGAATCCAGCGCCCGCGTTGCTTCCGTAATGGCAGCAGCAGCCTCCGCAATAATCCAGCGACCCAGCGGAGATTTCACGGTTGCCGGATCAAACCCTTCTACAGGTTTAACGCCGTTCATTTCGCAGAAGCGTGCGGCATTCCAGAGCTTGGTGATAAATGCGCGGTAGTCTTCTACCCGCTTGCGGCCCAGCTTAACATCTCGGCCAATGCCGGTAAGCGCGCAAATGGTAAAGCGCATGGCATCTGCGCCGTACTGATCAATCAGTTCCAGCGGATCAATGCCGTTGCCTTTGCTCTTGGACATCTTCTGCCCGTGCTCATCGCGCACAAGGCCATGAATGAAGATGTTGCGGAACGGCACATCGTGCATGAAGTGCTGGCCCATCATCATCATCCGGGCAACCCAGAAGAAGATAATGTCAAAGCCTGTTACCAGCACATCAGTGGGGTAATAGCGGGCAAGTTCTGGTGTTTTATCTGGCCAGCCAAGTGTGGAGAATGGCCACAGGGCGGAAGAAAACCACGTATCCAGTACGTCTTCATCACGCCGCAGTTCTACTGCCTTGCCGTAATGGGCATTGGCCTGCGCCTGTGCATCGGCATCATCATGCGCCACAAACACGTGCTCATCTGGCCCGTACCATGCAGGAATACGGTGGCCCCACCAAAGCTGGCGCGAAATGCACCACGGCTGGATATCACGCATCCATGCAAAGAAGGTGTTTTCCCACTGTTTGGGAATAAAGCTGGCACGGCCAGATGTAATGGCTTCTACCGCTGGACCAGACAGCTTTCCGGCATCACAGTACCACTGTGTGGTCAGGCGTGGCTCAATAACAGCGCCCCCACGTTCAGCATGTGGCACCTGATGGCGATGGGGTTCGATTTTTTCCAGCCAGCCACCTTCTTCCAGACGGGCGACAATGGTTTTGCGTGCTTCCTCGCGGGAAAGGCCAGACAGGCTGCGCACAAAAGCCGGGTCAGCCAGGCCTTCAACCGCGCTCAGGTCCTGCTCAATTTCGTCCAGCACAACACGAGCCTGATCATCCAGAACAGAGATCATGGGCAGGTTGTGGCGACGGCCGACTTCGAAGTCATTAAAATCGTGCGCGGGGGTAATTTTAACCGCACCCGTGCCTTTTTCCGGGTCCGAATGTTCATCCGCCACAATCGGGATCAGACGGCCAGTAAGCGGCAGGCGAACGGATTTGCCAATCAGATTTTTATAGCGTTCATCTTCTGGATGAACAGCTACCGCAGTATCGCCCAGCATGGTTTCTGGCCGCGTGGTGGCAACGGTAATTGTTGCATCCCCTGCGCCTTCAACCGGGTAGCGAATATACCACAGGTTACCGGCAACATCCTTGCTTTCCACTTCCAGATCGGAAATGGCGGAGCGGAAAACCGGGTCCCAGTTCACCAACCGGCGGTCACGATAAATCAGCCCTTCGTTGTAAAGGGTTACAAACACTTCCCGCACTGCGCGGGAAAGGCCTTCATCCATCGTAAAACGTTCACGCGGCCAATCGAGCGATGCCCCAAGGCGGCGCAACTGCTTTGTAATGCCGCCGCCGGATTGCTCTTTCCATTCCCACACGCGTTCAATAAACGCATCGCGGCCCATTTCCTGGCGGGTTTTGCCTTCGGTGGCCAAGGTGCGTTCCACCACCATCTGGGTGGCAATGCCTGCGTGGTCTGTGCCGGGCTGCCACAAGGTGTCAAACCCCTGCATGCGCTTCCAGCGGATAAGTGTGTCCTGCAATGTCATGGTCAGGGCATGGCCCATGTGCAGGGTGCCGGTAACATTCGGCGGTGGAATCATAATGGTGAACGGCTTTTTGCCGCTGTTGGGCTGTGCAGAAAATGCCTTTCTGCTTTCCCATAATTCGTACAGGCGTGTTTCTATTTGGGCCGGCTCAAAAGACTTGTTCAGCATATGTATTCCACCACACAACGTAAAAAAGGCGGCAGGCATGTACTGCCTCCGCCTTTGCAGAGCAATCATCCGGTTTTATGCAGCGCACCCGTTACTGAAATGTGTGCATTTACCCAGTAACGGTGTGTCTGATTTCCGGTATTACAGACCGCGCTGCGTCAGACGTTCCACTTCCTTACGGACAGCAGCCTGCACGATGCCTGCAAGATGTGCATCCAGCCACTTTTTAAGGAATACGCGCACTTCCTGGCGCACGATATCTTCAACAGTCAGAGACCCTTCATGTGAAATAGCCACTTTTCTCTCCTCATGCTCTCTTAGATACTTATCCTGCAGGGTTTTCTGCAGAACAGCGAATGAATTTGATGTATCTGACATGGTTTCGTCATTCAGGGGGATAGGGAGAGGACCAGACATATCGTGTTCTGCCTTTTCAGTTAGCGGGATCTGTCTCAGATCAGTTACGGATAGAATACCGTCATCATGAGCGATAGGTGATGACTGCACAAGAGCCGCGTCTTCTCCCATATTGACTGGATGATGAGCCGAATTGTCGGGCTGGCTGGAGTGATGATCCGGCTCTGATTCCTGCACAAGCCCTTCCATCATGGAAGGTGAAAGAACCAGCATATCGTCGTCTTCATCACCCTCAGCGGAGTCTGTGTCCGAAGAAGGGGGAGCCATGGCTGCCAGATGTTCATCATGCAGGGTCTGCCGGATAGAAGACAGCACATCTGCTACTGATTTACCTGTATCTTCAGATGGATCCTGTGACGATGCCATACAATAACCCCTGCCCTTACCCTTGCTGTTCAGCTTTTAGCGCCCTGGTTGGCTGACCGCATAATCGTTCAGCCCCCATAGACGGTCTTTTACAGCGTTATAGTAAGCCTTGTCATCATAAAGAGGAACATTCAGCTTGAGATCGGCTGCTGTCAGGCGGCCAATGGCGGCGGCAACGTTGTATGAAGTCAGCACCATATTGCTCAGGCTTTGTACAAGGGCTACCTGCGCCTGCAACAGAGTTTGCTGTTGCTGCAACACTTCCAGCGTTGTGCTGGTGCCTACAATAGCCTGCCGTTCCACCCCATCAAGGGCCACGGTGCCTGCTTGAATGGCTGCGCGGTTACTGTTGATGGCAGCTTGGTAAGCAACGAGCTTCTGCCAGTTTGAAACAGCATCCTGGGCAGCAGTTCTACGCTGAACATCAACTTCGCGGTGAGCGGCCTGCGCTTGTTGCTTAGCCTGCCGTACGGCCGCGTATTCCGAGCCGCCCTGATAAACTGGGACATTGAAGCTGATCATAGCGTATTTGTTTTCGTCAATCTGGTTGTTCAGGCTTTGGTTAACAGAGCGCTGGTAGGCCAAGGTGGCGGAAACTTTTGGCATAATGGCTGACATTGCCACAGCTACGGCATCTTTTTGCGAAGATTCGGTAAACAGTGCATTGATAACATCAGGATTGTTTTTAACCGCCATGGCGGCAGCCATCTGTTCATTTTTAACTGGCAATACCAGAGGTTGCGGCGGCATCAGATTAGGCGGCGGTGCCATGCCCACAATTTGCATATATGTGGCCTGCGCAGTCTGGAGTGTGCCTTCAGACTGCTGGCGGGTGGCCTTGGCTGTTGCATAAGCAGATTCAGCCTGTGCAACGTCTGTACGCGTAATTTCCCCCACCCGGAAGCGTTCATTCGTTGCACGAAGCTGTTGCTGAAGCACGCGTTCGTTGTTGATGTTCAACTGTAAAAGCTGCTCATCTTCAATAACCGACACATATGCATTAACAACCTGTTTGAACACTTGCTGTTCAGTGGAAATCAGGTGCGCACGGGCCGCCATAACCTTGTTGACGGCTTGATGTGTCGAGGAGGTGGTTTTGCCACCTGTATACAAGGGCTGGTTGACAGTTACCCCTGCTGTGTAGCCTGGGGTGTTATACTTACGAATATAGCCAGAAGCTGGTTGATCAGCTTCCCCCTGATAATCGTTTACGCCGTTATAGTATGTCAGGCCCACGTTGCCTGTTACGGTAGGGCGCCAGCCAGCCAAAGCGGTTGGCACCTGCTCATCTGTCGCACGTAAGGTTGCGCGGGCTTCCTGAAGGGTCGGGTTTGTCAGATAGGCCGCGGCAAGCGCTTCCTGCAGCGTGTGTGGCACAAAGGTTGGCGAACCACTGCCATCGTATTTCTGTCCCCATGCAGTGGAACTGCATAGCAAAACAGCCATACCTACCCCTGCTCCGCAAATACGCCGCATCTGATACTCCTGATTCAGTTACCGTATTGCCGCTTAAGGCACTGCTCATGCCACGATACTGAACCTATTTCTACAAATTTGTAATCAGCTGCGGCAGAATATCTTTCTAAAAGTTTATTTCTAGAATTCAAAAGTAATGGGCGCGGCAAGATCTGGCAGTAAGGGAAGCTGTGTTTCAAAAAGGTTAGTGACAATAAAACTGGATGCACTTTCTGGCTCTCTCATGGCAACAAAGGCTTTTGCCAATTTGTTGGAAGAGGCCATTACGCCAGCCATGATGCCGGATGCAGCAAGTTGCGCGGCGCAAAAAGCGGGAAAATGCAGAATGGCGCCATCAAAATAAATGACATCATAAGGTGCATTGCCTGCCGCGCCTTCGCTGAGGGGGGCAATAACCCATGAAACATTTAAAGCTTCTTGTTGGCAAAAATGTTGCCCTTGTTCGGCAAGATGTATGTTGGATTCAAGGGCTGTAACATGAGCGCCAAGCGCAGCAAAAAGAGCTGCCGTGTAGCCGGTGGCTGCCCCCACAACAAGAACCCGCGCCTTTTCTACCGGTAGAACGGCCTGAATGAGGCGTGCTGTAAGCAGCGGCTGAGGCAGTACGCGCCCTTGGCCCAGTGGGAGTGTGATATCTGCATAAGCTACAGGTTGCTGATCGGGCATAACGCAACATTCACGCGGCAATTCCCGCATGGCCGATAATAATGAGAGGTTTGTAATTTCTGAGGGACGAAGCTGATCGTCCACCATAAGGTTGCGTGCGGTTTCCATATCTTTATCTTTTGGATACGGCATTGGGTAGGAATTCTGCTGTATTGCGGCTTGAAATGTCACGTTTTCCCATCCCTTGCGGTTAAGGTTTATACCCTTTGCGGTTCCTGCCAGATCAAGGGCAAAACATTTTGTGACACACTGATTTAAAATTCGCACAACACAACGGCTTGACCAATCCGCCAGAACAGGAGATAAGGCACCCCATCACCCGATGGTCTGGTGGCAGAATGGTGATGCAGCGGACTGCAAATCCGCGAATGTGGGTTCGATTCCCGCCCAGACCTCCATCTCCCTACGAATCTAAAAGACAATGCTTGACATTTTCCGCAGAAAACTGCGGTTGTCAGCTCTTGTTCGTATGCTAAAGCCCCAAGAATAAGCCTGAAAAACTGACCGATTCGGAACGTCTCATCTGCGTGTGAATCCGAACAGAAATCGGTTATGATGCTTGAAGTGTTGTACAGGCGCGTAAAAAGCAGTTTTTATTCGGCAACTCTATCGCCTTCATACGGCGGAGGGCACAGGTTCAACCTCTGTCGCACCCACCATAAATACTTGCAGAGTTCACAAAAGCTGTCCTGTTGCGGGCACATTGGGCGCAATGTACGTTCAGAACCCCTTGGGTAGTCTGCATATTTTGGGTGGTCTGGGGTGCAGGTAGAAGCGTTGCCTCTTGTGGCTGCTGCGTTCACATTCCCGCTGTCATAATTTTGCAAAGGAATACTCTCGTGAGTAATGACACAACAGCACAGAATGGCGTTCTGCGTTCCGTTAAGGTGCAGAAGGACGGAAGCACCAAGGCAAAGCTGTGCTTTACAAAGCAGGATCAGAATATTGAATTTTCTGTAACGGTCACCCTGCCCCCAACGCCGGGCGCAAGTGCTGATGCTGCGTTTGTTGATACCGCCAACCTGCTGGGCCTGACCAAGGTTGCCATTCAGAAGGTGGCAAAAGATCAGAACATCACGCTTCCAAATTTTGCGGAATAAAAGATACTGCGGGCAGCGAATCTGTAAAAGGTGCTGCTGCCCACATATCTTGGGCTCCGGTTTGCCGTGCCGGGTATAAACATTTCGCAAGAAAGGGCTTGGCTTGTGCAGAAAAAATTTGCCGATGTTTTTCTGGAAAAAGTAGAACAGGTAAACGCTGGGCGATCAATTTATGCCAGCGCAGGTGCGTTTTTATGTGTCTGTTTTATGCTGGGTTTGGCCAACCTGATCTGCCATTTCGGCCTGCATATTGATCTGGCTTATCTGGTGCGAGATCTTATTTTCATCATGGCATTTTATTTTTTTCTGCCTCCTCTCATTCTATGGGTTGGAAAAGGCAGATTACCGGGTGGTGATAGCTAAGGTTTTTTTTGCCTCCATCAAGCTTGTGCTTTACTTTTTTTTAAGCAGCACAAGCTCTCAGGCAAAAACTTATTATCGCTCTTTCTGGTCGACAATCAGGCTGCGCAAGATACGCTCACGCAGGCATTGCGGCAGCAGCCGCTCAAGAACCCGCAGCACCCTAAACGGCCACGGAAAGATATAAACTTTCTTTTGTTTGGTAATGGCCCGGATAATGCGGCGCGCAGCACTTTTGGCCGAAACCAGAAATGGGCGCGGCCCTTCCAGTCTGCGGCTCATGGGGGTGTCTATAAAGCCTGGCACAATCAGCGTTAGGCCCACCCCTTTATCTTCCCACGCCAGACCTGCCGCACGTGCAAAGAAATCCAACCCACATTTGGAACTGCTATAGGCAGGAGAGCATGGAAGCTCGTAAAATCCAGCAACGGAGCCGATAAGGGCAATATACCCGCCCCCATTGGGGATCATATTCTGGGCAGCGGCTGTGGCCAAGGCTACGGGCGTGGCATAATTCACCTGCGCAAGCTTTAATACCTTTTGCGGGTCTTCTGTCATGCTGCCCAACGGCTGTATGTCAGATAGCCCAGCCCCCAGAATAACCAGATCTGGCTTGTGGTCAGCATAATCGGCCTCAAACGCCGCCAGAGCGGCCTCACCATCACACAGATCAATCTGGCGGGTAAAAACAGCAGAGCCGCGTGCACAACACGTTGTGGCAATTTCTGTCAGGCGTTCGGGGTTTCTTCCCCATAATATCAGGGTTCGGCCTGGCCGCGCATAACGTTTGGCCAGTTCCATTCCAATTCCGCCGGTGGCCCCAGTAAGCAGAACAGAGCGTGCGGTGTGTTTTCCGTTCGCAACAACTTTCACACTTTTCCCTTTCCCAATGCTGCGTAATAAGGCATCACCCACTGGCTTTTGGCTTTCACACAACGGAGTGGCAATGTCTTCCCCCACTCAGATTACGGTTACACCTGTTTCGGGTTCACGCCAGCTTTCTCTCTTTATAAAACTTCCACGCCTTCTTTACGATGGCTTGCCGAGTTATGTGCCCCCTTTAGATATGGAGCAGCGGGATATTTTTTCACCCACGCATGCACCATTTTTTGAGCACGGCTTTGCTTGTTATTTTCTGGCGTGGCGGAATGGAAAGCCCATTGGGCGTATATCTGCCCAGATAGATGCCTTGGCTCTTAAGCAGCCCGGCCCGCGCACGGGCTTTTTTGGTGCGCTGGATACGCTGGAGCCGGAATGTGTGGCCCCATTGCTTGAAGCCGCCACACAATGGCTGAAGCTGCGCAAAGTTGAGCGCATACGTGGCCCGTGGACACTGAATAGCAATGGTGAATCCGGGATTATGGTGGAGGGGCAGGATGAGCCCCCCATGATAGGCATACCGTGGCACCCCAAAACTCTTGGCCCAGCGGTTGAGGCCGCCGGGTTTAAGCGTGCCGTGGATCTGCTGTCCTACCGGATGGAAACCAGCCCCTCTGCCGAGCGTGCAAACCAGATACCTGCCAATATCCGGCAGCGTCTGGGAGCTATTACCATGCGCGGCCTGCGTAAGGACAAGGTGAATGAAGACGCCGAAATCCTGCGCGAGATCTATAATGATGCGTGGTCTGATACATGGGGGAACATTCCCCTTACACAGGATGAGGTGAAAAGCCTGCTCAAGGCGCTTAAGCCCATCTTGCGGCCAGAGCAGTATGTGCTGGCTGAAGTGGCGGGAGAACCCGCAGCCATTGCGCTGGTTATTCCCAACATGTTTGATATCAGTGGTGATCTGGGTGGCGCACCCTCTCCGCTTGGGTGGCTCAAGCTGGCTTCACGCGTGGTCAGCCATGATTTCCGGTCTGCGCGCGTTGTGCTGCTTGGTGTGCGCAAGAAGTATCTTGGCACCGCCCTGCGCGCCATGCTGCCAGCCCTGATTATTGATGAGTTGATGAAGCGTGGCCATGTGCTGCCTTACCGCAGCATTGAGCTTGGTTGGGTGCTGGAAACGCATGAAGGACTGCGCAAGTTGATTGAGCGCATTTCTCCCACGCCTTACAAACGGCACCGGATGTACGAAAAACTTTTGACGGAATAAACCGCGCTCTGGCGGGTGGAACGCCTAAAGGTGGCTCCACCCGTGGGAACGGAATTGCAAGTTTTGACCTGCGCTATCCAGAACCGTTACGCCTGTAGGTCCCTGCGTAAATTCCCCTATGCGGGTGACTTGGACGGGGCCGCAAACAGTATCTAACGTGCCGTTTTCTAGCAACGTGGCTTCGTGCTGAGCGGGAACGGCAAATAAGATCTCATAATCATCGCCGCCAGTCAGGCAGGTTTCCAGCCATTTTGGGCCGGTTTGGCGGGCTGCGTCTGATAGAGGCACGGCATCTGCGTGGATGGTCACATGCAGCGTGTTTTCCCGCGCCAAATGCCCTGCATCTTGTAGCAGGCCGTCTGAAATATCCATGGCAGCAGAGGCAAGGCCGTATAAGGGCAAACCAATACGGGGCTGCGGCAGGCGGTAACGCTGTGCCAGATACCCGGATGGATCAGCTATTTCACCTTGAAGGGCGCGTAAGCCCAACGCACCATCGCCAATGGTGCCGGTAACCCACAAGCCATCGCCAGCCTGTGCGCCTTGTCGGCGGATAGCCTGCCCCGGCAACACAGAGCCAAGAATGGTTAGGGATAACACCAGCGGGCCACGGGTAGAGGTTGTATCTCCCCCCAATAACTGAAGCCCGAATTGCTCCTGATCCGCTTTCAGCCCCTTACAGAACTGCGCTACCCACTGTTCGGTAATATGGGGCGGCCGTGCAAACGTTAGTAGCCAACCTTCCGGGCGGCTGCCCATGGCTGCCAGATCAGATAGATTGCAGCGTAACAGCTTGCGGCCAATGGTTTCTGGTGGATCATCTGGCAGAAAATGAACATTTTCCACCATGCCATCCGCTGCAATCACCAACTCCCGCCCTTCTGGCGGCGTGAAAACAGCGGCATCATCCCTCAACTCAAGGGCAGCAGCACCAGCCAGAGCAGAAAAATGCTGCCGGATAAACGCAAATTCCTGCGGCAGATCAGTCTGGCTGCTGGGTTTGTTCTGTATCATGGTTCCGTTCAGCCGCCAGACGTTTGAAGAGCGTATCCAGAACGCCGTTCACAAGGCGCGGTTCGTCACCAGAGAAGAATGCATGGGCTACGTCCATGTATTCATTGATCAGCACAGGAGCAGGTGCATCACCTTCTGTGGCTTCTGCAGCAGCAGCCAGAAGCAATGCGCGCAATACCGGGTCTAGCCGTGCAATGGGCCATGTTTCTGGAAGTGTTTTTTCAACTTCCTGCGTAACCTGCGTACGCATGGAGGTGACCAGCCGCACAATATGGCTGAAAAGCTGCGTATCGGCTTCTGGAATGCAGCCATCTTCATAGCTTGCGCCATCCAGCGTTGTGCCAAACCGATGGACCAGAAACTGCTCAATAACGTTTTCTGGGCGGTCTCCATTCTGGTCAATCTGGAACAGGGCCTGCACAGCGGCAACGCGTGCTGCCGTACGGGGGCGTTGTGCCCCTTTCAAACGGGGTTCATCCTGTAATTCTGTCATCCATCCCTCCTGCCCGGCTAGTCAGTTGCAAAGCCGGGTTTCATGGCGTTTTTCTGTTCTAAGGTCTAGTCTTTTCCGGGGGCTGGGGCGCCACCTATTTCCATAAGGTTCAGAATTTCCGAAAAATCCTTGGCTTCCGTAAAATCGCGGTACACGCTTGCAAACCGCACATATCCAACGCCATCCACTTCCTTAAGGGCATCCATTGCCAGTTCACCTATGCGGGTGGATGTCACCTCGGTTTCCCCATTCCCTTCAAGCTGGCGCACAATGCCAGTTACAATCTGCTCAATCTGTTCTTCCGAAACAGGGCGTTTGCGCAGGGCAATGCGGATGGAGCGTGCAATTTTTTCCCGGTCAAAGGGGGCGCGCCGGCCATCGTTTTTCACCACAACCAGTTCGCGCAGTTGCACGCGTTCTACTGTGGTAAAACGCTGCCCGCAGGACAGGCATGCACGCCGCCGCCGAATGGCCAGTCCTTCCTCATTGGGGCGACTGTCCTTGACCTGACTATCTGGGTTCCCGCAAAAAGGGCAACGCATGGTGGTATCAACCTTCCCTCAGGCGCATTTTTGGCTGGCGTTTTCTGTTGTTAAAAGAGCGCGTATGTAAAGGCACCACTTATTTCTTTTGGGCCGTTTCGTCCATACCATGTGGCGGTCCATCTGGATGGAGAAATTATGAAACGCAGCCATTTTGCTGTTCTATTCTGTGCAGCTCTTTCTTGTTTAGCCTATGCCGCACCACAGGCTTGGGCCGATAATCAGCCTCCCCTGCCCGTTTTGCCCGATCAGGCAGATGCGCAAAAAGATATTAGCATATTTAACACATCACTGCATCTGGCACCGGAAGGAGAGCCGGCAACGGTGTATTTCTCTTTGTCCAATTCCAGTGAAACAGCACATCTGCTTACGGGTGTAAGCTCTCCCGTTTGTCAGAAACTGGTCGGGCATCATGCTGATCAGGAAAGCACAGGTGGCACTCGGGTGCTGTTTACCCACCTTGCCCTACCCGGCAATTCTACATTGGTGTTTCCGCCGGGCGGTTACCACCTGCTCTGCTTTGGCCTTTCCAATAACGTGCATGCCAATCAGAACGTGCAGTTTACATTCACATTTATGGGCGGGTCTTCAAAAACTGTTTCTATCCCTGTGCAGGATGCAGGCACAGATGCAGAAAGTGACCATAAGCCAGACTGATCACGTTCAATTCAGTAAAACGTCATTCTGGCAGGAAAGAACTTCCTGCCAGAAATTGTGGTTTCAGCCACCCGTATAGGTGCTGAGGGTGCGCTTAACAGCCTGATGCCACCCGGCAATCATGGTGCGGCGCTGTTCATTTTCCATTTTGGGTTCAAACAGAGCGCCCCGTGCCCATTCAGATGCCACGGTCTGCTCACTATCCCACACACCTGTTGCAATGCCTGCCAGAAAGCCTGCGCCCAGAGCGGTGGTTTCCACATTGCGTGGGCGTTCCACCTTGGCCTGCAGCATGTCTGCAAGAAACTGGCAATACCAGTCATTGGCAGACATGCCGCCATCTACGCGAATGCTATCTGTGGTGCCACCGCCATCCTGCATCATGGCGGTTACCAGATCGAGCGTCTGATACGCCACGGATTCCAGAGCTGCGCGGGCAATATGCGCGGCACTTGAATCCAGCGTAAGGCCGCAGATAAGCCCGCGTGCGTCCGGGTCCCAATGCGGGGCGCCAAGGCCTACAAAGCCCGGGACCATATAAACACCGTGGCTGTCTGGCACGCGCGTGGCCATATCATCGGTTTGAGAGGCATGGGTGATCAAATGCAGCCCATCACGCAGCCATTTGATAGCTGCACCGGCCACAAAGATAGAGCCTTCCAGCGCATAGGTGGTTTTGCCATTGATGCGGTAGGCAATGGTGGTGAGCATGCGGTTGCGTGATGTTACGGGCTTATCCCCCGTATTCAGCAGCAAAAAGCAGCCCGTGCCGTAAGTGGCCTTGGCCATGCCGGGTGTAAAACACGCCTGTCCCACCACAGCGGCCTGCTGATCCCCTGCAATGCCAGCAATAGGAATAGGCCGACCGAACAGTTCCGGCACGGTTTCACCATAAATGCAGCTGCTATCCTTCACTTCTGGCAGAAGTGCCGCAGGTACGCGGAAAAGACGCAGAAGGTCATCATCCCACTGTTGGCGGTGGATATCAAACAGCATGGTGCGGGATGCGTTGGTAACATCCGTTGCGTGCACCTTGCCGCCTGTCAGACGCCACAGAATGAAGGAATCAATGGTGCCAAAAGCCAGCTCACCCTTTTCTGCACGCTCGCGGGCCTGATGCACGTTATCCAGCAGCCATGCCAACTTGGTGGCAGAAAAATACGGGTCAATCAAAAGGCCGGTGCGTTCACGCACCAGTGTTTCTGCACCTTCATCCCGCAGCTTTTGGCACACATTGGCCGTACGCCGGTCCTGCCAGACAATAGCGCGATGGATAGGCTTGCCGGTAGCGCGTTCCCACACCACAATGGTTTCGCGCTGGTTGGTAATGCCAATGCCTGCCACCCGGTCTGCCGCGCCAGATTTTTCCAGTGCTGCGCGCGCGGTGCTTACAACATCTTTCCAGATATCTTCGGGGCAGTGCTCCACCCAACCAGCCTTGGGGTAATGCTGTGCAAACTCCTCTCTGGCGGCGGCCAGTTCCTGCGCATCACGATCAAAGACAATGCTGCGTGTTGATGTCGTTCCCTGATCAATAGCCAGGACACAGTCTTGCTTGCTCATTAAGGAGTATCCTTCTGCGTGTTGCGGTCAGTCGGCCGCCGTCGTGGTCACCCGGGCCCGTGCGGGCATAAATGGGCGGAGAAGTGTCTGGTAAAGTGTGGCACCCACTAAACCGCCCACCATGGGGCCAGCAATAGGCATCCACCAATAATTGCCGGGGGAAGGAAACGCGGCACGTCCCCATCCTGCAACAAAACAGAAAATGCGCGGCCCAAGATCACGCGCAGGGTTAAGCGCCCACCCTTCCAGAAAGCCGGAAGATGCGCCCAGAATGGCTACCAGCAGGCCAATAATCAGCGCGCCGGAATTGGCTTGCGGGGCCACGGTATTGTATTCACAGGTAATGGCAAAAATACCCAGCACCAAAATGGCGGTTAGGATAACCTCATTCATCATGGCATGAAGTGGGGTTACAAAATCACCGGGATGGGTAAAGAAAACGCCAGAAGCCGCGCCATCATTCACCCAGTCCAGATGATTGGCGAGCGCGTAATGCTGAATGACAGAGCCATAGAGGGCATACACAAGCGAGGCCCCTAAAAAGCCGCCGCCAATTTGTGCCACCCAGTAAGGCACTACTTTTTTCCAGGAAAATCCACGGTAGCATGCCAAGGCCAGCGTAACGGCCGGGTTGGCATGCGTGCCAGATACAGAGCCAGTTACATAGATGGCCAGCGTAACGGCCAGCCCCCATGTAATGGCAACACCCCAGTAAGCCTGCTTGTAGGGGCTGGGATCATACAGCGAGAACATTGCTGCCACTGAATCCCCAATAGTCACAATAATCATAACAGCCAGACATTCGGCTATCATTTCCCCAAGCAGGGCTTTTCCTGTTTTTTCCATGACCTTCCTCATTATTATTTTTGTTGTTGGAAAGGACGTATCTATGGTTCTCAGATATCAGGCAAGTTTCTTCCCGACATATGCTTCAACATTGGCTTTTTCTGCATCGTTCAGATGCAGGCCCAGCTTGCTGCGGCGCCACAGAACATCTTCTGCCGTGCGTGCCCATTCACGAGAAATCAGATAATCCACTTCACGCGATGTCAGGTCACCGCCCAGCACTTCACCCATATCCTGCATGCTATTGGCTTCACCAATAATTTCGTAGGTCCGGCTGCCATAATTGCGCATCAGGCGCCATGCAAGACCTTCCGGCAGCCATGGTGCTGTGCGGCGCAGGCGTGCCAGAGCCTGATCAAACCCACCGTCACCCAAGTCACCGCCGGGCAGAACTTCCTGTGCAGTCCAGCTCTGGCCGCCTACTGCGGGCAGAACAGGTGCCAGTTTTTCCAGCGCGTGTTCGGCAAGCTTACGGTAAGTGGTGATCTTGCCACCAAAGATGGAAAGCAGCGGCGCACCATCCTGCGTATCCAGATCCAGCACGTAATCACGCGTGACGGCAGAAGCGTTGGCAGAGGCATCATCATACAGCGGACGCAGGCCAGCGTAGCTCCACACCACATCGCTTTCTTTTACCTGCACGTTTAGATAGCGGTTTACGCTTTCACACAGGTAGGTCACTTCATCGGGCGCAATTTCCACTTTGCCCGGTTCCTGCTTCCACGGAATATCGGTGGTGCCGATCAGCGTGAACTTCTGTTCATACGGAATGGCGAACACAATACGCTTATCCGGGTTCTGGAAGATGTAAGCCTGCGGGCCTTCATACACGCGCGGCACAATAATGTGGCTACCCTTGACCAACCGAACCGATTTGGAGTTCGGGATCTTCAGCGTATCGGCCAGCAGGCGTGCAACCCATGGGCCAGCAGCATTAACCAGCGCCTTGGCGCGTACGGTTGTGGTTTTGCCGGTTGCGCGGTCTTCCAGCGTGGCTTCCCATACGCCGTTGGCGCGGCTGGCGGCAATCAGGCGTGTGCGTGTGCGCACATCTGCACCACGTTCGGCGGCATCCATGGCGTTCAGCACCACAAGGCGGCTGTCCTGCACCCAGCCGTCGGAATACACAAAGCCTTTGGTGTATTCGGGCTTCAGCGCCGCGCCGGATGAGTGCGTGCGGAAATCAATGCCGCGAGACTTCGGCAGTGTCATGTTGGACGCAAGGTGATCGTAAAGGAACAGGCCAGCCTTGAGCATCCATGCCGGACGAACCAGCTTGGAATGTGGCAACACGAACCGAAGCGGCCACATGATATGCGGTGCCATTTTCAGCAGGCGTTCGCGTTCCATCAGCGCTTCGCGCACCAAGCGGAATTCGTAATATTCCAGGTAACGCAGCCCGCCGTGGATCAGCTTTGTGCTGGAAGATGATGTATAGCTGGCAAGGTCATCCTGCTCTACCAGCAGAACAGAGGCGCCACGGCCAACAGCATCTCGTGCGATGCCTGCGCCGTTTACCCCTCCTCCAACAATGAGCAGATCATAAATGCGGGCGGGAGATGCAGTAGGTGTGGTCATGGTTTCTTCCGGTTTCGGTCAGAACGCAAACTTCTGTCTTTTATTCGTATTCGAAAAGAAAACGCAAGAAGAATGGCGTCAATATGGCCAGATGGCGGTTTTTAACAGCCTTCTCCGCTTTCCTTTACGAAAAAGAACGATCACGGCTGGGCAATATGCAGCTTTACATCGTGCTCTTTTAGCAGAGCGCGAATGCCCGCAGGTGGCGGTTGATCGGTATAAAACGCGTTAACCTGTGTAATATGCCCAACCCGTGCCATGGGTCTGCGGCGGAATTTGGTATGATCTGCCAATAAAAAAACAGTGCGCGCATTGCGTAGGATTGCCTGCGCGGCGTTAATTTCATCGGCATCAAAATCCAGCAATGTGCCGTCTTCATCTATGCCGCTAATGCCGATCACACCAAAATCTGCTCGGTATTGCTCAATCATGGCGGCGGCTGTGGGGCCAACTATGCCACCATCACGCAGGCGCACATGGCCACCCGTAATAATCAGGCTACATTCAGGGGCTGGGGCCAGAAGTGTAGCAACATGAATATTGTTGGTAATAACCCGCAGCGCCTTATGGGTGCGGAGAGACTGGGCAAAGGCTTCTGTGGTGGTGCCGATGTTGATGAAAAGCGAAGCCCCATTAGGAATAGCCTGTGCGGCATTGCGCCCAATAGCTTCCTTTTCGCGCAGGTTCAGGATTTGCCGATCGGAATAGGAAATGTTTTCTGAAGGTGAAAGGGAACTGGCCCCGCCATGATGCCGCGCTAAAAGCCCTTGCGCCGCCATGGTATTGACGTCTCGCCGCACGGTTTGCACCGTAACATTGAGCTCACGCGCCAGATCTTCACTGGTTGCGTAGCCATGTTGCTGCACCAGCTTGAGAATACGAAACCGACGTTGTTGCACTGCCTGTGTCATGCCTGCGCTGTTTCAAGAACCTCCAGCACGGCTTCTCCGTACCGTTCCAGCTTGGAGCGCCCTACCCCTTTGATATCGCCCAGTTCATCCAGATCTGAAGGTTTTTCCATGGCGATATCGCGTAGCACGGAATCATGGAAGATAACGTAAGGCGGAATCTCCTGCTCCTGCGCTTCTTCCCGGCGCCATTGGCGCAAGGCATCAAACAGCGCTTTGCTATCTTCTGTAAGGGCTATGCCTGTGCTTTGGCTGCCACGGTCTGATAACCGGCTGGTTGTTTCCACAACAGGGTCTGCCCGTAAGTGAACTTCTTCTTCTCCGCGCAAAATGGGCCGGGCTACATTCTGGTTTAAAATCAGGCCGCCGTACTGGCCTTCTGTGCGCAAGGCGCCACGGGCTATAAGCTGGCGCACCACGCCGCGCCAGAATTGCTCGCTTTTATCCTTGCCAATGCCCCATACGGTCAGCTTGTCATGCCCATTCCGCGTAATGGCTTCTGTGGTTTTGCCACGCAATACACCGATAACATGTAGCGCGCCAAAGCATTGCCCTGTGCGATACACGGCAGAAAGCAGCTTGCGTGCGGCTTCGGTGCCATCAAATGTCAGCACCGGGTGCAGGCAGTTATCACAATGGCCACAGGGTTCGGCCAGCTCTTCACCAAAACAGTGCAGTAAGGCGCGGGTGCGGCAGCCTGTGGTTTCAGTCAGCGCAATCATGGCTTCCAACCGGCTGCGCATAATCCGCTTTTCGCTCTCTGGTGCGGCAGATTGATCCAGCCAGTAACGGGCACGGGCCATGTCCTCCCCGCCGTAAAGCAGGAGTGTGTCTGATGGCAGGCCATCACGCCCTGCTCGGCCAATTTGCTGGTAATAGGCTTCGGGCGAGGCTGGCATATCCAGATGCACAACGGCACGTACGTCGGGCCTGTCTATGCCCATGCCAAAGGCAACGGTGGCCACAATAACAAGGGGTTCACCAGAACGAAAACGCAGCAATGCGGCGCGTTTTTCTATAGGGGAAAGCCCGGCATGATACGCCAGCGCTGGCCATCCACGTTCACGCAGAGAAGCAGCCATGCGCTCCGTACGCGCACGGCTGCCGCAATACACAATACTGGCAGCATCTTTATGCCGCTCCAGCGCTGTAATAAGCTGGCGCGTTTCAGATGCTTTGGGCTGGACGGAAATGTTGAGATTAGGCCGATGAAAGCTGGAAACCAGCACTTCGGCATGCGGCATATCCAGCGCCGCCAGAATATCTTCGCGCGTACGTTCATCTGCTGTGGCAGTAAGGGCAATACGCGGTACATGCGGAAAATGCCGCGGCAATGCTGTAAGCGCGCGGTATTCTGGCCGGAACTCATGCCCCCAAGCCGAAATACAATGGGCTTCATCAATAGCAATAACCGAAAGCGGCATGCGCACCAGCCGGTCCAGCGTGCCGGATGAAAGCAGCCGCTCTGGGGAAATATACAGTAGGTCTATCCGCCCGTTTGCCAGATCTGAACGGATTTTGGCGGCTTCATCCCCTTCCAGTTCAGAGTGGAGAGCCGCCGCGTTAATGCCAAGCTGGCGCAGGCCCGCAACCTGATCATCCATCAAAGCAATAAGGGGGGAAATAACCAGCCCCATGCCTTCCCGGCACAGGGCGGGTATTTGGTAACAGACACTTTTGCCGCCGCCGGTTGGCATAAGCACCAGTGTATCTCTGCCTTCCATAACGCATTCAACGGCTTGCGCCTGAAGGCTGCGAAAACCCGGAAAGCCAAAAACCGCCTGCAGGACTTCCTGCGGCGGTTTGCCAGCAAACCGGTCCCGTTCCAGCCTGCTATGTGAAAACTGAGAGGGCGTGGATATGGAGCCGGTTTCTGTCATTCTATCAGGGGTTGGCCAGTTCAATCTCCACGCGGCGGGAGCCAACCTGCATGCCTTCGCTGCTGGAAGGTGCGCGTGGGGTCTGGACGATATGATCACCCGCCACGCCATCTTCGCTCAGCTGCTGGGCAACAGCCTTGGCGCGCTGAATGGCCAGAAGAGCATCGGCGGAAAGATCATGTCCTGCGTGTGCATAACCTTCCACTTTTACAATGCGGGAAGGATGCTTTCTGGATTCGTCCGCCACCTGCAACAGGACATTGCGAGCATTGTCATCCAGCTCTGTTGACCGAGCGGAAAAGAAAACCACGTATTTGCGTGGTGCATTGCCAGCACAGGCAGCCAAAAGGCAGAGACCAGCAACAGGAAGCAAGCGGCGCATATAAAATGTCCTAATCAAGATATGTAATTATTTCCTAACTGGTGCCCTGCCGGGGCCATTACGTCAACATAGATTTGCTTACGCAACGGCAGCTTTGGCAATTCCGGCAGAAAGCCGCCAGATACGGTCCAGCTTTTCCACACCAGTCAGGCGGTGGGCAATAAGGATAACTGTGCGCCCTTCTGTAACGGTGTTGAGTGTGCGCAGGAAGTCTTGCTCGGTCTGGGCATCCAACCCGGTTGCCGGTTCATCCAGAATCATGATGGGTGCTTGTGTAAGCAATGTACGGGCCAGCGCAATACGCCGCCCCTGCCCGCCAGATAGCCGTACCCCACCTTCACCCAGCCATGTGTCCAGCCCTTCTGGCAGGTTGCGAACAACATCTGCAATGGCGGCTTCTTCCAACGCCCGCCACAGGTCTTCTTCCGTGGCGTCCGGGCGGCCCAATAGCAGGTTGGCGCGGATGGTATCATCAAACAGATGGGTGGCCTGAGAAAGCCATGCGATACGCTGGCGCAGAGAGTCTGCCTTAATGCGCGAAATATCTTCCCCGCCCAGCGTAATGGTGCCTGCTTCTGGCGTAGCCGCTTTGAGGAGTAGAGCCGCCAGGCTGGATTTACCCACGCCAGATGGCCCCAAAATAGCCACGCGCGTACCTGCGGGAATATCCAGCGTAAGGCCATCAAACACCCATGGGCGATTTGCAGCCCAGCGGAATTTTACGCCTTCTACATGAATATGTGTGTCTAGCGGTGCATCTGTTTGCTCAGATGCCGGAATGCTGATGGCAGATGGCTGTTCAGCCACTTCTACCACGCGACGTGCTGCGGACCCCATTGCGCCAGCCTGTAACCCGGCGCGGGTGAGTGCTGCGGCACTTTCAAAAGCAGCAACGGTCAGGAACAGAATGCCCACACCTTCAAGCGCGGGGATGTGTTCTGCAAATAGGCCGCCAATGCTCAGCAGCACAGCAAACACGGCAATCTGCCCGGCCAGAAAAGCCATGGCATTGGCAAGGGCAGCCCGCCGTGCCAGACGCAGCTGATCTTGCAGAAGTGCGGCATCTGCCGCCTGCACACGCGCCAGCATACGGCCTTCTGCACCAAAGGCGCGTATTTCACGCAGGCCCCCTACCAGATCCAGAACCGTAATGCGCAAATGGGCCAGATGATGCACAATCTGGCTGGCAGATGCGCGGCTGGAACGTGCAATCATCCACGGCACTACAAAAGCAGAGCAGGCAAACAGCAGCCCCACCATAAAGCCCAGCAGCACACTGGCATGGCCCGCAATAATGACCAAAGCGGGAAATGTTACACAGGCGCAGATAAGCGGCATGACAATGCGCAGGTACAGCCCATCTAGCGTGCCAATGTCTGAAACAAGGCGGGAAAGCATATCCCCCGCCCGGCGGAAGCCCAGCCCGGCAGCAGCACCCTGTGCGAGGGAGCGGAAAAACCATACGCGCAAATCAGCCAGCGCGCGGAACATGGCATCATGCGCGAACAGGCGTTCTGCATAACGCAGGATCACGCGGCCTGCACCAATCCAGCGCAAGGCGGCTGTGGCAATAACAATTTCGCCCATAACGCAACCGGCCAAACGCAGACCGGAAGTTTGCATCAGGGCCAGCCCAAAAGCCAAGGCCAGCAGAGCCAGAACAATACCACCCGCAAGGCGCACGCCCTGTTTGCGCCAAAGCGCAAAAACGGTGCGGATGGCTTGCCAGTCTGTCAGTTCCCCTGTGGGGCGTGGGTTAGGGAGAGAGGTCATGCTCAGGCTGCTCCCTGTCGGCTGATAACGCGGCCACCGGCCAGATCTATGCGGCGGCCTTTAAACATGTGCACGGCGGCAGAATGGGTGGCCAGAATAACGGTGCGGCCTACGGCCAAGCGTTGCAGGCTTTCAAACACGCTTTTTTCTGTTGCCGGGTCCAGATGCGCTGTGGGTTCATCCAGCAGCACCACCGGGGCATTTTTCAGGTAAGCGCGGGCAATGGCAATACGCTGGGCCTGCCCGCCGGAAAGACCAAACCCACCTTCCCCAATCCGGGTTTCCAGCCCTTCGGGCAGGCTGGGCAAAAACTGGTCAACCGCAGCAGATTTTAGTGCGGCCTGAAGTTCGGCATCGCTGGCATCAGGTTTTGCAAACAGAATGTTCTCGCGCAGGGTGCCGGCAAACAGAACGGGCTTTTGCCCAATCCAAGAAACCATGCGTGCCAGTGCGTCTGGCACAATGCTATCCAGTGGTGCACCGTTAAACAGAACGCGCCCTGTATCGGGCTGAATAAAGCCCAGCAGCAATTCCATGATAGTGGATTTGCCGGAGCCTGAAGCCCCTGCCAGTATCAGGGTTTCACCTGCAGGCACGGTAAAGCTGACATGGTCTAGCGCCAGACCACGTGCCGGGTCCCACGAAAAGCTGACGTCATCAAAGGAAACCATCACGCCATTGGCGTTGACGGTGCGTGCACCCTCCGGCGCAGGGCGATCCTGAGCTTCAGGCAGTTCCAGAACAGCCGTTGCGGCCCCTTGGGCGTGTGCCCTGTCTTGATAAGCAAGAGCCAAACCACGCAGAGGCGCAAAAAACTCGGGCACAGCCAGCAGAACAAACAGCCCCGCTGTAACGGCATGCACCAATGCCGGAGCACTCCCCTCCGCCTGTAAGGCCAGAGCCTGCCTGCCATCCATAATGGCAATGGCAATCAAAGCAACAACCATGGCGCAGTCGATAGAGGCGGAAGACAGAAACGCAACCCGCAGCACTTTCATGGTGCGCTGGCGCAGTTCTTCTGCGGCATCGCCCAGCTTGCGGGTTTCATCTTCTGCCCGGCCTGCCAGCACAATGGTGGCAATGCCTTTAACCCGGTCCAGAAAACGCGCCTGCAGGCGTGTCATGGCCAGAAACTGATTGCGGGAAGCCACAGCCGCCCCAATACCGAACAGTGCCTGCCCAAAAGGTACGGCGATACCGCACAGACCTAGAACCAGAGCTGCATGAGGCTGCACAAAGGCTATGGGGATAAGAATGGCAACAGGTGCTGCAATCCACAGAATAGAAGCAGGAATCCAGCGGCCAAAAAAGCCGTCTAGCGCTTCCACACGGTCTACAATGGTGGAAGCCAGTACACCGCTATGCACGCGGCGCAATAGCGCAGGCCCACCAGTAAGAACAGAGGCCAAAACCTCACCACGTAACCGGCGGCGCGCGGCAATGCCTGCACGTGCGGCACCTGTATCGGCCTGAACCATAACCAAAGCGCGTAGAATGGCCAGAACAGGAAAGGCCAGAAAAGGCCATACAGGCATGGGGCCTGCGGCTTCTGCCATTTTCCAGTTTACCAGGGCATGCCCCAGCACAACGGCCACACACCAGACTTGCCCTATACCGACAAGACTGGAGAGCAGCCCGGCTCCAACCACTGATCGCGCTGCCTGACGCCCCAGACGCGATTGTGTCCGTGTCCAGTTGCGGATTGCTGCTTTCTCGTTGCTCATAACACAAGGCGTTTATACCGACAGGCGCAAGACGCAAACAGTTTAGAAAGCCCACCCCTGCTGCAATCTGGGCATAGCGTGTATTTTTTGCCTTATTTTTTGGTCTCTGGTGGGTTTTCTGGCAGGCGCATGACCAACGTATATTGCACGCCGCCTTCCCCCTTATACGTAAGTGTTGCCTTAAGCTGGCGCGCAAATGCGTGAATGAGTTTAAGGCCAATACCTTGATGTATTGGCGGTTCTTCCCATACGCACCCTACGCCGTTATCTCCAACCTGCATGGTAAGTTGGCCATGGCTGCGGTGCAGACGCACAAAAATCGTGCCTTTCTGCCCATCGGGGAAAGCATATTTAATGGAGTTGGTGATAATCTCCGTAACAATCAGGGCGAGAGGCACAGCCTGATCCGGGTCCATCCAGAAACTGTCTGAAACCACATCCAGCGTCATGCGCCCAGATTCTGATTCTCCGGCAATGTGGAGTGTCTGCTCACAAAGCTCTTTGAGAAAAACAGACATGTTCAGGCTGTTCAGGGCATCTTCTGCGTAGAGTGTCCGATGCAGTGTTGCCAGTGCACGAATTCTATCACGCGCGAGGGCAAATTCTGCCCGCACCTCCGGGTGTTCAATCTGGTTGGCCTGCAGGTTGAGCAAGGAGGCCACAATCTGGAGATTGTTCTTAACGCGGTGGTGCACTTCCTTCATCAGCAGTTGCTGATGCGCCATTGCCTTTTTAAGCCGTGCTTCATGGCGAGAAAGGCGGCGTGTGGCACGGGTAAAAGCCTGCCCAAGGCGCTGGAGTTCAAGTGGCATGGAGCGGGTGATGCGTGCATCAAAAATCCCTTCCATTTGCCATTTCTGCACGGAATATGTGAGGCGACGCAAAGGGCCTATCAACACAATATTGGCCGCTAACGTAACGGCAACCAGGCCGATGACCAGTAGCAGCACCAGCCCTACAATTTGCAGGATCATGGTATGCAGGGCATCAGATTCCATGGATGTGCGCTGGGTGGAAACCAGAATATCTGCTCCACCAGCAATAGCCCCGAGAGCATAGCCCCCCAACCCGGTGGGGAGCGTGATAATACTGCGCTCACTGTTTTCCAGCGCATTCTTGAGTTCATGCACGATGGAAGGTGGTGGAGATTGCCACCCGCAATCCGAACATACAGGCAACAACTGCCCATTATGCATGAGCAGCCGCGCCTGTATGGGGTTGTCATCTTCTGCAAAAACCTGCCAACCGGAGGCGCTGCCCAGATACGCCCTTTGCCGGGATATCTGGAGAATGCCCATCAGATAGCCATGTGCTTCAGGGAGGGCTAAAAAACCTGCTGGCACGGTAATGCGCAAAAAAGCGCCACCTTCCCCCGGTCCGCCACTGGTCTGCACGGCCTCAAGCAATGTGGAATGTACATCTGTTGGCATGGAAAGAGCCCCTACCTCCGCACATCCCCGCCCTTGGGGGGAAACGGATTGAATGGGTTTTCCTTCATCATCCAGCACGGAAAGAAAGCAGTAACGCTGCCCACTAATGGTTTCCATAAGCCGGAGGGCATGTACAATCTGATCCGGTGTCAGATCCATATGGCCTATGGTTTCAAGGGCGCTACGTAATCTGTCTGTATCGTGGCGGAATTGCAGGTCCAGCCGCATAATGGCGTTGCCAGCACGTTGCGCGCTGCCCAGAGTAACTTCGCGATAATTATGCAGAGCCAGCACAGCGCCAATGGCAATAACAGGAACGGCTGAAAGGCAGATCAGCAGCCGCATCCGTGCGCTTGTGGTGCTGAAAATACGCCCTAAACCAGACAGAAGGGAGGCCGCTACCCGGCTTGCAGGGCCTTCCCCTCGCCCACTGATATGCAAAGTGCTTAATCCTGTTTTTCTCGATCTTCCTGAATCAGCTTAAGCAATTCTTCAGGCACGGGTTCATTCACAACGTTATCAAACATCTGGTGCAGGCCACGCTTCAGCCAGAGGTCAAAAGCTTTATCCCGCTTTTTTTTCGGCTTTCGGGATTGGGTATCGTCTTTCCTTTTTCCCATCCTGAACTCCGGTTTCTGCCATACCATCCATTCGGGCATGACCTGTTGGGTGCTGTGTTTGCACGACTCTGCGGGCTTTGGATCCCTGACATCAGTATCGTACGCCATTGCATTTATGCCGTCTGCTGTGCGTTACGCGTTGTGTTGCGGGCCGTGCGGGTTTTCCGTCGCGTAGAAGATGTTCTGGTGGTGGATTCTGAACCTGTTTTGTCAGAAACACCAATGTCCTCTTCTCCCATCAGCCAGACTTCCAGCTGCCGACGTGCCCGAAAAACCCGGCTTTTTGCTGTACCCACAGCGCATCCGGCAATGTCTGCCAGTTCCTGATAGCTCATCCCTTCCAGAACTCCCAAGACCAAAGCTTCCCGCTGGTCGTCTGGCAGCCGTGCAAGTGCTGCATCCAGTTCTTTCAGGGCCAATCTGTCTTCATGCCGTCCGCTTACAGACAGCAGGGACTGAGGGGTATCATCAATGTTCCCGACCTCACGCTTTTTGCGAAGATCAGAGATAAAACGGTTACGCAGAATACGGTGCATCCATGCAGCAAAATTGGTGCCCATAACAAAGCTTTCCTGCGCTGCCAGAGCATTGCACACAGTATCCTGCACAAGATCTTCGGCTACAGAACGATTGCGGGTGAGCGCCAATGCCTGCACACGCAGTTTGGGGAGGATAGCGATAACCTGATCATGGAAAGAGGCTGTCATTTTTGTGTTCTCCGCCTTGTGGATCTCTTACCCCTTCAATGTTCGGCGGAGTGAAAAGGTTACATTCAAAAACAAGCGAGTGTTCACGAAAACGAGAGCGCCAGATTTACGAGCCTTCCGGGTCGTTTTGTTTATCCTGTGTGGCCATGACCTTCTTGAGCGCGGCGCGTGCGCGTGAAACGCGCGCCTTCATGGTGCCCACTTCCACCTCGCATATTTCTGCGGCTTCTGCGTATGTCAGCTCCTGCGCGCCAACAAGCACCAGAGCCTCACGCAAGAGCGGAGATATCTGCCACAACAGGCTTTCAAGCTCCTGCATTTCGGTTTGCGTATGCGGAGACGATTCGGAGGTGGATGCAGGCTGGTGGCCGTAATCTTCCAGCGCAATGCGCTCCCTGCGCCCGCGGCGGTGCTGCTCTAAAAAAAGATTGCGCAAAATGGCAAAGCACCATGCCCGCAGGTTTGTGCCGGGTGTAAAGCCATCTGCCTTGTCCAGAGCACGCACAATTGTATCTTGCACCAGATCATCGGCAATGGCGGAATCACGCGCCAGAAAGCGTGCAAACCCACGTAATGCAGGGATAATTGCAAGAAGTTCTGTGCGAAACGTGCGCCGCGTGGCAACATGGGTGGAATGTGGAGTGCGAGTCAGGATAAATCCCCTTTCCGGAAAGCCGGTGCGCGTGCATCATCGCGTTCTCGCATGTTTTTGTCATGACCCATTATGAAGGAGACTTGCCATGTCAGAGTCGCTGCGTGACGGCCTGATCCGGGCCCTCCCTTATGGCAGACGTTATGCGCGCGCGCTGACAGGCAGCCAACCAGAAGGTGATCTGCTGGTGGCCGAAAGCCTGCGCGGCCTTTCTGCGCAACGGCTGAAGGAAGGCTTTACATCCCTCTATCAGCTCTATGAGGCAATTTCAGGGCTATTTTCTCGTAAAGGGTTTGCTGCGGAATATGATGTTGCAGGGCTTTCTGTAACACAGCGCCAGCTTTTGCTGCTGATCACGCTGGAAGAAGTGCCGGTTGAAATGGCCGCGCGGATTACAGGCGTATCCACCAAGCAGGCGGAGCAGGAACTAGAAGACGCACAGGGCCGCTTACACAAGAATGTGCAGACATCCGTGCTGATTATTGAGGATGAACCCATTATCGCCATGGATATCGAACAGCTTGTGCTGCAATGTGGGCATCAGGTTGCAGGCATAGCCCATACACAGGCCGATGCGGTAAAACTGGCCAAGGAAACCAAGCCGGGGCTTATTCTGGCAGATATTAACCTTGGGCCGGGCGGAGATGGCATACAGGCGGTGGCAGAAATTACCTCCTCCTTCAATGTGCCGGTTATTTATGTAACCGCGTATCCTGAACGTTTGCTGACTGGGGAAACCATGGAGCCCAGTTTTGTAATTACCAAGCCGTTTGACCCTCTCACCCTTGCCGTAGCCACCTATCAGGCCGTTAGCAGCGCACGCACACAGGCCGTGTAACTAACGGGCCTTCATTGCTCTTTCATAACTCGGATTATCTTTTCTAAGCATGGCGCATCCTCCTTTACTCCACCTTCAGGACATCACTCTTACACTGGGGGGGAACCCACTTCTGGATGGCGCGGGCTTTGCCGTTGGGCGGGGTGAGCGCTTGTGCCTTGTAGGCAGAAACGGTTCGGGTAAGTCCACTCTCCTTAAAATTGCGGCTGGCGTTATTCAGCCAGATTCAGGTTCTGTTTTTGTGCAGCCCGGAGCCTCTCTGCGCTATCTGCCGCAGGAGCCGGATTTAACCGCCTATGCCACAACGGCAGATTACGTGGTGGATCAGATTGCAGACCCGGACATGGCATGGCGCGCCGCGCCATTGCTGGATGCGCTAGGGCTGACAGGCAAGGAAAACACGCAAAACCTTTCTGGTGGTGAAGGCCGGCGCTGCGCCATTGCCGGGGTGCTGGCGGCCGCCCCTGATGTGCTGCTGCTGGATGAACCCACCAACCATCTGGACATGCCGACCATTGAATGGCTGGAGCGCGAACTGCTGAGCCTTGGCTGCGCCATGGTTATTATCAGCCATGATAGACGCCTGCTTTCCACTCTTTCACGGTCTGTTGTGTGGCTGGATCGGGGCATCACCCGCAGGCTTGATGAAGGTTTTGGACGGTTTGAAGCCTGGCGTGAGGAGGTTCTGGAACAGGAAGAGCGCGATGCGCACAAGCTGGACCGGCAGATTGCGCGCGAAGAAGACTGGATGCGTTATGGTGTTACGGCACGCCGTAAACGCAATGTCCGCCGCGTGCGGGAACTGGCAGATTTGCGTACAGCCCGTAAGGAGGCCATTCGGGCACCTGGCACCCTCACCCTGAACACGCAGGCTGCCGCAACATCCAGCAAGCTGGTGGCTGTGGCCGAAGATATCAGCAAGGCGTGGGGTGAAAAACAGGTGGTCCGCCATCTGGACTTGCGCATCTTGCGTGGAGACAGGCTGGGTATTGTTGGTGCCAACGGTGCAGGCAAAACCACATTGCTGCGTATGCTCACAGGGCTGGACCAACCCGATAGTGGCACCATCTCTCTTGGCCCTTCCCTCAACATGGTTACGCTGGACCAGCAGCGCCGGAGCCTGAACCCAGAACGCACCTTGGCTGATACCCTTACCGAAGGTGGCGGTGATATGGTGCAGGTTGGCACGGAAAAGCGCCATGTTATTGGGTATATGAAAGACTTTCTCTTTCGGCCCGAACAGGCGCGTACCCCGGTAAGCGCTCTTTCTGGCGGGGAGCGCGGGCGTTTGATGCTGGCCTGTGCCTTGGCCAAACCCTCCAACCTACTGGTGCTGGACGAACCGACGAACGATCTGGACCTGGAAACACTGGATATCTTGCAGGATATGTTAGCCAGTTATGAAGGCACAGTGCTGCTTGTAAGCCATGATCGTGATTTTCTGGACCGGGTTGCCACATCTGTTCTGGCAACGGAGGGAGATGGCAACTGGATAGAATATGCCGGTGGTTACAGTGATATGCTGGCCCAACGGCACCAGAAGCCTCTTACAACTGCCGCCGTGGTGGAAAATGAACCTGCCAAACCCAGCAAAGAGGCCGCACCAGCACGCGGCCCAGCCAAAAAGCTGAGTTATAAGGACCAGTTCGCGCTGGATAATCTGCCCAAGGAAATGGAAAAGCTGGAAGCGCAGGCCACAACCCTGCGTAAAAAACTGGCTGACCCAGACCTGTATGGAAAAAATCCGGCGCAGTTTGAAAAGATTTCGGCCGATTTGCAAAAGGTGGAAGCCAAGCTGGCTGAATCTGAAGAACGCTGGCTGGAACTGGAAATGAAGCGCGAGGCCCTGCAGGCAGACTAAGGGCTGGCGCATTTTTCAACCATCTTCGACTTGCAGGCAGGCAGCGGCAGTGCCTATGTTTTGGTATGCCCTGTTTTACTGGTTCTCTTTATAAGCGCACTCTTCCTGTATGCAGTGTGGCGCTTCTTGCCCTCCTAACCGCAGCGCCAATGGCGTATGCGCAGGATACGCCTGCCGCTGCAGATGCTGAAGGCGCGCAACCATTGCTCAGTCTGGCGCCTTTACCGCCGGGGAGCGTGCAGCCAGAAGCCCCAAAGCCGGAGGGGCCGAAAGCGCCAGAAGTTATGGCCAAAAGCAAGACTGAAGCGCCAGCAATGGTGGAACAGGATATCCGCCCGCCATCCATTGCGTTTGATGGGCTTTTTGCGGCCATCCATCAAACACGCATGTTTACAGACCCCAAAGTGGTTTCAGACATTGTGCCCGATCGCTCACCTACAGATCTGGTGGCACTCTGGAAGCAGGAAAAAGACAAGCCGGGCTTTAACCTCAAAGACTTTGTAACAGACCATTTTACCATCCCTGCCCTGCGCTCTGCCGCCTATACGCGCAAGCCCGATGAAAGCGTGCGTGATTATATTTCTGGCATGTGGGATGTGCTTACGCGGGACCCGGACGTGGCCATGTCATGGTCTACCCTGCTGCCTCTGCCCTATAAATATATTGTTCCGGGCGGACGGTTTGCTGAAATTTATTACTGGGACAGCTACTTCACCATGATCGGCCTGTATGAGGATGATCATGTGAACCTCATGCGTGATATGGTGCGCGATATTGCATCGCTTATCAATACGTATGGGCATATGCCCAACGGCAACCGCACCTATTACCTCAGCCGTTCTGGCCTACCATTCTTTTCCCTCATGCTGGATTTGCTAGCCAGCCACGATGGGCAAATTGCCTATACCTCCTTCCTGCCAGAATTGCAGAAGGAATATGATTACTGGACATTAGGTGCCGCCAATCTGCCGCCGGGTATGGCACGCCACCATGTGGTGCGCCTGCCAGATGGCACCCTGATGTTCCGCCATTGGGATACTCGCAGTGCCCCACGTGATGAAAGCTGGCCGCAGGATATGGCCACAGCGCAGGAAACAAGCCGCCCGTCAGGCGAAGTCTGGCGTGATTTGCGTGCTGCGGCAGAAAGCGGGTGGGATTTTTCATCCCGTTGGCTGGCTGATGGCAAAACGCTCACAACAATCCAGACCACATCGTTGCTGACCATTGAGCTGAACTGTCTGATGGTACATCTGGATCAGACACTCTCTCATGCTTACGCGCTGAATGGTCAGGAAGATAAGGCGGCCTACTACGCGCAGCAGGCAGAAATTTTGCGCTCTGGCATCAACCGGTTTTTATGGAACGAAAAACAGGGTGCCTATTTTGATTATAACTGGCGCACCGGGCGGCAGACGGACATTCTTTCCATTGCTACGTCCATGCCACTGTTCCTGCATCAGGCCAGTGTAAACCAGGCTGATGCGGTGGCCGAAACGCTTAAAACGCGCTTGCTGCATGTGGGCGGCCTAACAGCAACCGAGCACCCAACAGGCCAACAGTGGGATGCCCCCAATGGCTGGGCGCCGTTGGAATGGATGGCCGTTAAAGGGTTGGAACAATACGGGCATCATGAATTTGCGGCTGATATTGCACGCCGCTGGATGGCCCGCGTGATTGGCACCTTTGAACGCAGCGGTGTGTTGCTGGAAAAATACGATGTTTCTGCCACCGAAATCAGCCCAACAGGCGGTAAAGGTGGTGGGGAATACCCCATGCAGATTGGCTTTGGTTGGACGAACGGCACCTTGGTGGGCTTTATGAACCGCTACCCGCAAAATACGCGGCAGGTGTTGGATAACAACCCGCTGGCGGATCAGCCTTCTCAGCAGCCCCTACCCCCGATTGATGCGTGGGATGCCAAAGGCCCGGAAATTCCGGTGGAAGAGCGCTCTCCTTTGCGCGGTGTGCCGTTATCATCCCTCAATATGGAGCAATTCAACAAGGATGATGATGGTGATGATGACGATGCGCCTGCGCAGGAAGCCCCGCACAGTGCGCCATCATCAGATAAGCCGGCCCAGCATACTGATCAGCCAGAAAAATCAGACAATCAGTAAGCACAGGCCAATGTGTTACGGAGTGTAGTGGATAACACTCCGAATAGATTTGCCTTCGTGCATCAAATCAAATGCTGTGTTGATATCTTCCAGTGGCATGGTGTGGGTTACAAATGGGGCCAGCTCAATTTTGCCTACCATGGCATCTTCCACCATGCCGGGCAGCTGAGTGCGGCCCTTAACGCCACCAAACGCAGTGCCTTTCCATGTGCGCCCCGTTACCAACTGGAACGGACGAGTGGAGATTTCCTGCCCCGCGCCAGCCACGCCAATAACAACAGATTGGCCCCAGCCACGGTGTGCGCATTCCAAAGCCGCGCGCATAACTTCCACATTGCCGATACATTCAAAGCTGTGGTCCACGCCCCAACCTGTCATTTCAATAATGACCTGCTGAATGGGGGCTTCGTAATCCTTCGGGTTGATAAAATCTGTGGCCCCAAAAGCCTTGGCCAGCTCAAACTTGTCCGGGTTGGTATCAATGGCAAAAATGCGCCCGGCCTTGGCTTGGCGGGCGCCCTGAATAACGGCCAGACCGATACCGCCCAAGCCAAAAACAGCTACGGAATCTCCTTCCTGCACCTTGGCCGTGTTGTGTACGGCCCCAATGCCAGTGGTGACCCCACAGCCCAGCAGGCAAACATGTTCGGGGTTGGATTTGGGGTTGATCTTGGCCAAGGAAACCTCAGCAACCACTGTGTATTCACTAAAGGTGGAACACCCCATGTAGTGGTAAAGCGGCTGGCCTTTGTAGGAAAAACGGCTGGTGCCATCGGGCATTACGCCCTTGCCCTGTGTGGCGCGTACAGCAATGCACAGGTTGGTTTTGCCAGAGGTGCAGAACTCACACTTACCGCATTCTGCTGTGTATAGCGGAATAACGTGGTCTCCCGGCTTTACGCTGGTAACGCCTTCGCCCACTTCCATTACAATGCCTGCGCCTTCATGCCCCAGCACAACGGGAAAAAGCCCTTCCGGATCTTGGCCAGAAAGAGTGAAGGCATCTGTATGGCAAACGCCAGTGTTCAGGATTTTAACCAGAACTTCCCCCGCCTGTGGGGGGGCTACGTCAATTTCAACAATTTCCAGAGGCTGGCCCGGTTTGAATGCAACTGCGGCGCGTGATTTCATGAAAACCTTCTCCTGTTCCTCAAGGCTGGCAGTAATCTGCCATATCCTCTTGCCTGTTGATATTGAGAGTTCGGGCTTAAGGCATCACAATTTCCCTCAAACATAAACATCGTGGTATTTCGCGTTCTCCATCATAAATGGTATTTATCAAAAACACCTTCTGCCCTGCCCTTCAGGATCAGGATTTCAGACGGAGAAATTAAAGGATGAAAAAATGAAGTGCCCTTCTTGTGGTTCCGAGTATCCCTATCATGATGGAAATTTGTGGGTTTGCCCGGAATGTGCCCATGAATGGAATGAAGAAACCCAAGCGGATACTGCCGGAGCGGAAGATTCATCTGTTGTGCTGGATGCCAACGGAAACCAGCTTGCTGATGGTGATACGGTAACGGTTTTGAAAGACCTGAAAATCAAAGGGTCTTCTCAGGCTGTTAAAGGCGGCACCAAGGTAAAGAACATTCGGCTGGTGGATGCGAGCGATGGCCACAACATTGCCTGTAAAATTGCTGGCTTTGGCGCGATGAACCTGAAATCAGAATTTGTGAAAAAATCCTGATTATTTACACAGAGGGCGCATTTTCAAACATGTGCCCTCTGGTTTGTTAGGCTGTGTTTTTTACATCCACGCCAAAAAGGGTGAAATGCACAGCAGAATGCCTATCAGGGTAATAAATATCAGGCTGGGTTTACGATATTTGCTTAGATCAGGTGTTTTTATTACCAGCCAAACGGGTAGCAGGCAGCCAATAATACCAAAAATCGGGCTGCTGAAGGTTGTAAAAGACAATACCGGCAAATTGGCAACCACAGCCCCCCATGAGAGCAGAATGGCAAACCCCATAACGCCGTATTGAACCCAGTTGCGGTGCAGATGTCCGGGTTTAACCCAATGCCCAAGCATGGAACTGAAAATACCTACACTGGCTTCCCTAAAGCCAAGGTACACCCCAAAAAATGCTGTCATAACGGCAAAAAGATTTAGGATAACGCCAATCAGGCTAATGGAACTTGCCGGAAACACCTGTGCGATAATGGCCAAGGCAGAGATATTTTGCTGGTAGGCAGCAATGGCATCACTCGGCTTCATGGCCAGAGTAAAGGAAATTGCGTAGAAAAAGACCGTTACAAACAGGATTGCAAAAGCAATATTCATGGCCCGCAAGGCCTTGTAACGCGCCACTTCTGGAGATTTTTCCCGCGCCCGGTAAGAAATAACCATAGGGCTGAGGGTTTGAATAAACAGAATGGACGTAAGTGTAAAAGGCAGCGTGATAACCGCTTTTGTTATCAACGTGCCCACAGGCGGTAATGCACCAAGATTAGCGGTGTTCCAGCGCGGGATCATGAAAACACCCATGGCCGCCACAATCAGCAGTTTGGTGATGACCATAAAGGAAGACATGCGGAACAGCAGCTTTTCCCCGCGAGATGCCAAAGCTACCAGAACGGTGAGTAGAATCAGCGGGTACCACGCATAATTGGAAAGTAGATGCTGTGTTATGCCAAAGCTGTGCAGGTAAGATGCGCTATCGCGCGTAATGGCGGTGGCATATACAAACATCCATATAACCAGCATGACAAAATATAGCGCACCCAGCAAAGTGCCCCAACCCCGCCCCAGATAGCTGGAGATCATATCCGGGTAGGTCTGGCTTACGCGCGCAGAAGCCAAGGTGTTGATAAACAGCCGCTGAAACAGATACATGCCTGGGTATCCAACCACGGCTGATAGCAGAAAAACCCACACGCCCATCAGCCCCACCTGCACGGGCAAAAACACAATGCCCGCACCAATGGCCATGCCAATGCTCATGACAATCCAGCCGATATCAGTGCCATCAAACCGTGTAGCTTCTTTCCATTGCTGTGGGGAAAGCGCATCGGCTCCGGCGTTTGATGCGCGCGTATCTGGAGGCTGCATAAAGGTTTCCGTCATCTAGGTGATCTCATTTATAGAACGAGTAGATTGAGAGAACTCATAAAACAACAAAAATGATGTGATCCGATAATTTAACGAATAAAAATAGTTAAATGTATCCCAAGTTAAAGCGGTTTGTGGCAGATACGCTTCGTTTGGGTATGAGGTATGGTATGGGGCGTTTTTGCCTTCTCACCTCTGATTGTATTGTTTTGATAAAAATGCACACACAGCCTGTTTCACCCCCCAAGACTATTGCCCTTATTGGGGCTGGAGCCGTTGGGCTTTGCCTGGCGGCCGCTTTTGTTCGGGCCGGATGGCAGGTTGTGGTGTGTGGAGCGCGGGTGCGGTTTTCTCAAATTGAAGAAACCGAAGGGGCAAACACGCATACATACCCTATCCGACATGCAGTCACACCGGCAGATATTGGCCTTTGCGATGCCGCTATTCTGGCAGTGAAGTCTCATCAAACCCAAGATGTATCCGCTTGGTTGCGCGCATTTAATCGGGCCAGCGCTACTATTCTGGTTGCACAAAACGGGCTTGGGCAGAAAGAGCGCGTGGCAGACTATGCGCCACAGGCCCACATTCTGCCGGCTATTGTTTACTTTAACGCGCAACGTTCAGCCCCTGGCAAGATCACGTTAAAGCGCATTGGAACGCAGGATTTATGTGTGCCAGAAGGTGCGGCTGCACAATATTTTGCGGACGTTCTGCAAACAGGAAATATGCGGGTTCGGATAACAGCAGATATCACGACTGCGTTGTGGTTGAAATTGCTGGCAAATATTACAGCCAATCCTATAACCACGCTGACTGGCCGCCGCACAGGGGTCATGCGAGATCCTGCCATTCAGGCGACAGCCCGGCAGATTATGGCCGAAGCCGTAAAGGTTGGGCAAGCCGAAGGTGCAAAACTGACTGCACAGCATGTAGAGGATATTCTGTTATGGCTGCAAACCATACCGGCAGAGAGTATCACATCCATGTTGCAGGATCGGCTGGCCGGACGAGAGTTGGAATATAAAGCTTTAACCGGTTACATTGTAAAAGCGGCAGAAAAACATGGAATTGATGTTCCACTGAACCATCTGATTTTATCTCTGTTATCTTCTATCCACCCCGCAGATTCCTGAAAGGCATAACAGCATCATGAAACGTGCGTACAAAGTTGTAGATGTTTTTACAAAAACACCTTTGCTGGGTAACCCGGTAGCTGTTGTGCTGGATGCGGATGGGCTGGATACCAAAACCATGCAGGCTATTGCAAGTTGGACAAATCTGTCTGAAACTACATTTCTGCTGCCTCCTACAAACCCGCAAGCCGATTATCGGTTGCGCATCTTTACCCCCAAGCATGAACTCCCATTTGCCGGGCACCCCACCCTTGGCAGCGCGCATGCCGCACTGGAAGCTGGGCGCGCTGTGCCTCGCAATGGTGTGCTGGTGCAGGAATGTGGCGTTGGGCTTGTAGAACTGGCTGTGGAGGGAGATGGCGCAAACAGAACGCTCTCTTTTTCCGTGCCGCCAGCAAAGCTTACCCCATTAAACTCTGCCCAGATTGAACGGCTAGAGGGCATTCTGGGCGCAACAGTTGAGCGTAAAATTACCCCCATGATTGTGGATATGGGGGTTGTGTGGATTGTTGCGCAGCTTTCCAGCGCATCTAAAGTGCTGGCTCTGCGCCCGGATTTCGGGCGCTCTGCGGCGTTTGAGCACAGCCTTGGTGCCACCGGCATTACAGTTTTTGGGCCACATGCAACAGATAATGCACAAATAGAAGTGCGCTCTTTTGCCTGCTCCCAAGGCGTGCAGGAAGATCCTGTTTGTGGCAGCGGAAATGCCAGTGTAGCCGTATTCCGCCAGACACTTGGCCTTCTTCCCAAAGGGCGTAGCGATTATACGGCAACACAAGGGCATTGCCTTGGGCGGTCTGGTCGCATTGCAGTGCATATTCACGCAGATGATGGGCAAATAACCATTGGCGGCCAATGTGTAACGGCAGTGGATGGCGTTTTAAAAACCTAACAATCGCAGTTTTTAAAACGCTTTCCTTATTTTACGCAGATACAGCTTGCGCCAGACGTTTTACAACCTGGCGCGAATGCTGCATGAGTTCTGGCATATCAACACCTTTTACCACGCCATCATACACAACAGGCTTACCCGCTTTGAGCACGTGGCGAACGCAGGCAGCACCAGAGGCTACAGGAGCAATCAGCGGATCTGCCAACCCAGCGTGACGTGGATGGTTGATATCATGCACAACCAGATCCGCCACCATACCTTCCGCTACGGTTCCTATATCTGGTAGCCCCAGAATACGCGCGCCTTCGTGCGAACTCCAACGCACAACATCTTCACAACGAATAGCACCCGCGCCATGCACAAAGCAGTGCAAAAGCCATGCAGTGTGCATTTCTGCGCCCATATCGCAGGCCTCGTTTGAGGCCGCACCATCAACTGCCAGAGAAACACGCCCACCTGCCTGTTCCAACGCCGGTGCTGGTGCAATGCCAGAACCCAGCCGCCCGTTGCTTTGCGGGCAATGGGCCATGCCTGTTTGGGTTTGGGCCAGAAGTGCTATTTCACTGGCATCAAGGTGCACCAAATGGGCAAACCAGACATCGGGCCCCAGCCAGCCATGCTCGCCTACAAACTGAACGGGGCGCATGCCGTACACCTCATTGCAGTATTTTACGTAATTTTCTGTTTCTGAAAGATGCGTGTGCAGGCCAATGCCCATGCTACGTGTGCCTTCAGCAAGGGCGCGCAGTTCATCCGGCGTTACGCCCCATGTGGGGGTGTTGGGTGCTATGGCAATGCGTCTGCTACTATCTGGCGCCGGATCATGGTACCGGCTGACCAGATCACTCACCCGCTTGAGCATTTCATCCAGCGTTTCTGTGGGGGCTGGAACAATTTCATCCGTATCAAACTTACGGGTTCGTGTGGTACCGCCGCGGGCTAGAACCAGCCGCATGCCCAGCTTTTCTGCTGTTTCAAACAGCACAGCGGCAGGATCATACTGATAGCTGCGGGCGAATAGATAGTGATGATCCACTACCGTTGTGCAGCCGGAGAGAAGAAGCTCCACCATACCAACCTGGGCGGCCGTTTGCAGTGTGTCTTCATCCAAATAGCGCCAATATGTGTTGGGCACCAAACGCAGCCATTTTTCAAGCGGCGCGTTAATGGCGGTAGGAATACCCTTCAACATGCTCTGAAAAAGATGGTGGTGGGTAGAAACCAAGCCGGGCGTAATCACGCCACCTTTTGCATCCAGTACGGTATCGCCCGCTTGCTCGGGAACATGCCCAATGCTGACAATACGCCCTGCCCGTATGCGGATATCTCCCGTGCGCCGTTCCTGCGGACCTTTCAGGCCAGTAAGAATGCCGGATGCATTGCGAATAACCAGATCATTCATGCGGGCATCACCTTGGCACGGTCTGTAAATTTGGTTGTAAAGGCGGATTGCCAGTTTACGGTTTTATCCAGCAGATCATTATCCACCATGAATTGATACGTTGCCTGCCAGCGGGCTTCTGTCATGCAGCCTAGGCCTAATGTTTTTGTATCTCCGCCTTCCACCACGTTGGCTTTGGCCATGGCACTATGGCCAAACATAATCTGGCCTTCTGTCATGCGTGGGTTGGCTTTGCGTATCAGGGCATTGCCGGGCTCTGGATCACGCATGTAATCCTGCCACCCTAATAGAGATGCATGCACGAAGGCTTGCGTGGTGGCATCATTTTTGTCTGCAAATTCATGGGTGGTCAGCACTGGTGTGCCGTATGGTGGATAGCCTAGATCTGCAAATGGAAAAAACTTTACAGGCACATTGCGCTGCTGGGCCTCGTAGGGTTCCGAGGAGGCATAGGCTTGCACCGCCATTTCCGGGTCTAGAAAAAATGGTTGCAGGTTAAAGGTATAGGGTTTTGCCTGCGCTGGGCTATAACCAAACTTCTTGCACAACCACCCCCCAATAGGATGCGTGGGCCGGGCTGGAAATAAGAATGGGATGATTACGTAACTGGGCCAGATCTGTAATGTTATCGTGCGTCATCAACCCTTGCAGATCATGCTGGAAAGAGGACATGACAGTAAGTAACGGCATGCCGCCCTGTATGCCGCGCAGGGTTTGAAAATCATAACCCGTTACAAAATCTGCGCGGCCAGCCGCCAGTATCTGCATGGTGTTTACCTGCGGGCCGCCCATATCTATGTGTACATCCAGCCCTTCCTGCGCGTAAAATCCTTTAGCCAGAGCCTGATAAAACCCGCCTACTTCTGCCTGCGCAAACCATGATAGCAGCAGCCTGACCGGCGTTGCGGCCTGTGCACGTTTAAACGACGTAAATGCCGCAACAGACGATGCCGCAGCAGCTGAAAGCAATGTTCGACGTGTAAGAGACATCCCGAATTCCTGCACTGGCATGATCTGTTTATTTCGTATTCGGTATGTTCATACAGAACGTGCGCGTTTGGGAAGCTGTAAAATAGAGCACGCTTCATTGCTTTTTTTGTAACGATTTACCCCTTGATCTTCGCAGGATTGAATGGCCTAAACTGCATAAATCATTTCTATGCAGGAATGTTATATGCCGCGTCTCTCTGCTTTTTCTTCCCCAGTTGCTATTTCTCGGCTGGCTAAAATCGTTATGGTAGGAGCATTGGGTGCGTTTGGCCTGATTGTCGCGCTAAATAACGTTACTGATTACAACTCGAACTTTCAGTTTGTAAGCCATGTTCTTAGCATGGATACAACATTCCGCGGCAACAGCCTGATGTGGCGCGCCATATCCCAACCTGTTCTGTGGCACCTATTTTACGGCCTGATTATTTTGGGGGAAGCCGTAACCGGTCTGCTTTTTGCCATTGCAGCTTATCAGATGAGTGCGCGCCTTGGGGCCCCGGAAGATGCCTTTAAAACCGCAAAAAAGTTTGTGCCAGCAGCCACGGCTTTGGGGTTTCTGATCTGGTTTTTTGGTTTTTCTGTTGTAGGGGCCGAGTGGTTTCTTATGTGGCAATCACAGACATGGAACGGCCAGCAACCTGCATTCCGCTTTTTTATAACCATGCTGGCTGTGTGCATTTACGTGCAGCAGCCCGAATAACCTACCGCCTTATTCTTCTGCAAAGTTTGGATAGATCATGCAAGAAACCGTTATCAGCATTCAATCTGCTGAAAAAACCTTTCCAAACGGTGTTCGGGGGTTGGCACCTATTACCTTGGATATTCATCCCAAGGAACGTATTGGCCTAATTGGCCCTTCTGGTTGCGGCAAAAGCACATTGCTGAAGCTGATTGCCAACTTACACCAACCATCTTCTGGGCATTTGACGTGGTGGAACAAAGGGTTTGCAGAAGTCGGCAAGGAAAATCGCCGCCTGTCCTTTGTGTTTCAGGAACCTACGCTTATGCCGTGGAGCACGGTGCGCAAAAACGTACGTTTGCCGTTAGATCTGGAAGGGATTTCTCCGGATGTATCAGCGCCACGCGTGCAGCATGCGCTGGAAATTGTAGGCTTGGCCCATGCGGCAGAGCGCTTTCCCGCCCAGCTTTCAGGCGGGATGAAGATGCGTGTTTCCATTGCGCGGGCATTGGTCACGCGCCCTAACCTGCTTTTAATGGATGAACCCTTTGGCGCTTTGGATGAATTAACGCGCAACCGGCTGGATGAGGACATGGCCACGCTATGCGCCAAGGATGACCTTACCCTGTTGTTTGTAACGCATTCTTTGTATGAGGCCGCTTTTCTTTCCACCCGCGTGATGGTTATGGCGGCGCATCCGGGCCGGATATTTGCCGAATATGAAATTGACCCAAGCATTCCCAGAAATGAGGAATTTCGCCTCAGCGATACATTTGCCACGATATGCCAGGACCTGAGCAAACTGCTTATTGAGGCATCTCACTCTTCCCTTCTTGCAGAGGTGGCTTAACTTATGCCTGCCCGCCTGATATCCATTTTTGCCCCCCTTGCTGTAGGCATTCTGTTTTTGCTGTTGTGGCAAGGTGTTTGTTATTTCTGGCATATCCCGCCTTATCTTATGCCGGCACCATCTGATATTGCACGTTCTTTGTTCAGCAATATTGATACGCTCTGCCACGCGCTTTACAGTACGCTTACCGTTACATTGGCAGCACTCTGTGTTTCTGTCGTTCTGGGGGTTCTGGTTGCTTTTGTGCTGGTGCAGCATCCGCTTATTGAACGCAGCCTGATGCCTTATGTGGTGCTCATGCAGGTTACACCTGTGGTGGCTCTTGCCCCATTGATTATCATTTTAGTAAAAACAACACTGTTGGCACTTGTTATCTGCGCCACGCTGATTGCTATTTTCCCTATTATTTCCAATACGTTGCAAGGTCTTAAAAGTGTTGATCCGGGGCTGGAAGCGTTTTTCCGTATGCACAAGGCCTCACGCCTGAAAACGCTTTTGCGCCTGCAAATACCCAGTGCTCTGCCCATGTTTATGGCGGGCTTGCAAATTTCCAGCGGCTTGGCTCTTGTTGGCGCTGTGGTGGCCGAGTTTGTGGCTGGCACGGGTGGCAACAGTGCCGGTTTGGCTTACGAGATTTTGCAGGCTGGGTTCCAGATGGATATTCCGCGCATGTTTGCTGCGCTGTTCATGATTACCCTTACCGGCCTTGCCCTTTATATGGCCACAAGCAGTATCAGAAAGCTTGTCTTGCATAACCGTGTTCAGCACTAGAAATAGAGTGTTTACCAATATCATTTTGTTGACTTATCGAAACATCAAGATCTATACTACAACAAGTGAGTAGAAGCGGTCGGAATAGAAATATTCTGGGCATTGCTCCACCATGTTGGTCTTATTCAGCATGGGGGAAGCTTTGGCCGCTAGAAAACACGCTTTCCCACATGCTGGTTTGTACCAACTGCTAAGCCCTATGGGCCAGTTTGCAATTTGTGTGAGAAACGCCATGACCCTGAATACCAAAACCACCCCTGATTACCCTATGGAAGAGCTTAAGCGTGAGGCCACTATAGGCAGCATGGGCACAACCTCCGTCCGCTCCATCCCTGTTATAGATTTTTCAGACTACGAGAATAGACGCGCCCAGATTGCGGATGATCTGTGGAATGCCGCAACTCAGGATGGTTTTTTTCAGGTTATCAATCACGGAATTTCGTTAGAAGACATTGATAACGCTTTTGCGGAGGCAAAAAGGTTTTTTGCTCTTCCTATGTCTGAAAAGGAAGTTTTCAAAAAGAAGCCCACCGTAAATGCGGGCTGGGAATATTGCTCTCAGGTACGGCCTTCCACCGGCACGCCAGATAACAAGGAATCTTACCAGATTACTTTGCCGGAAATGGATAATCTGTGGCCGGATGAGCAGGTTCTTCCCGGATTTCAGGCAAAACTCCTGCAATTTGAGGAAGATAACTGGCAGCTTGCCATGAAAATACTGTCCTGCTTTGCAGAAAAACTTGGGTTTGAAAAAGATTTCTTTGCAGAGTGCTGTAAAAGATCTTCTCCGGGGTATCAGTGCACCTTACGCCTTATCCACTACATGAGCATGGAAAACGCCAAACCGGAAGATTTCAAGCAATGGCGTGCAGGTGCGCATTCAGACTTTGATTGCCTGACACTCCTGCACCTGCGTGAAGGTGAAGGCGGCTTGCAGCTTTGCCCAGGCAATGAAATTTCATCCAATGCCTGGACAGAAGTGACACCCGTGGCAGGTGCTGTCACCTGCAATATTGGTGACATGCTTATGCGTTGGAGCGATGATAAACTAAAGTCCACCCTCCACCGCGTGCGTATGCCGCAACCAGGCGAATACCTTGGCCCACGTTTGTCTGTTCCCTTTTTCTGTCAGGCAAACCGGGAGGCTGTTATTGAAGGGCCAGAAGGTAAATACCCGCCAATTACAGCGGAAGACTACATCTACCAGCGCCTACATGCCAACTTTGTGCAAAAGCACAAGTAATGGGTGCGTATGGGGGAATGTTAACTTCCCTCATACAGTTTTTGTGCCAGATGGTTATGCTGTTCTATAACCATATTCACATCCAGCTTTGTAAAATGGCCATCCTGTATCAGTACTTTGCCGTTAACCATACTAAAGGCAACGGAAGATGGGGTGCAGAACACCAAGGCTGCTACCGGGTCACTTAATGCGCCGGTGTATTCCAGCTTGCGCATATCAAACGCAATAATGTCGGCCGCTTTTCCTACCGTTAACTGGCCAATATCAGTGCGGCCCAGAACTCTGGCCCCTCCGCGTGTGGCTAAAGTCAACACATCACGCGCTTTGAGCATCATGGCCTGTTCATCCTGAGCAGATAATAGACGGGAAACCAGCATGGCTTGCCGTGCTTCTGCCAGAATGCTCGCGCCATCATTAGACGCAGACCCATCAACCCCCAACCCGACAGGAACACCCTGCTTCTGCATAGACCAAATAGGGGCAATGCCAGATGCCAAGCGCATGTTGGAACATGGGCAATGCGCTATTCCCGTACCTGTCTGGCCAAAGCGGGCCATCCCTGCGGCATCTAGTTTAACGCAATGGGCATGCCATACATCGGCACCAACCCAGCCAACATCTTCTGCATATTCTGCAGGTGTCTGGCCAAAGCGTTCCTTGCTGTAAGCCACATCGTGCTGGTTTTCGGCCAGATGTGTGTGTAGCCGGGTGCCTGTGGTGCGGGCTAGCTCTGCCATGTCACGCATGAGTTCCCGGCTAACAGAAAAAGGAGAACACGGCGCGCCGCCTACGGTCAGCATCGCCAGTGGTTCCGGGTCATGGTACGTTTCAATCACGCGTAGCGTATCACGCAGAATGTCGGCTTCTTTTTCCACCAGACTATCCGGCGGCAGTCCCCCTGCACTTTCTCCAACACTCATGCTGCCGCGGCAGGCATGAAAGCGCATACCCATTTCAAGCCCAGCCTCAATTTCATCATCAAGGCGGCATCCGTTGGGGAAAAGGTAAAGATGATCACTGGTTGTGGTGCAACCAGACATCAGCAGTTCTGCCATGGCCGTGCGCGTGGAGGCTTTTACCATGTCTGGCGTAAGGCGTGCCCAGATGGGGTAAAGCGTTTGCAGCCATTGGAACAGAGATGCGTCCTGAGCCTGCGGAATAACCCGTGTTAAGGATTGGTACATGTGGTGGTGCGTATTCACCATGCCGGGCATAACCACATGGCCAGACATATCCAGCACGTCATCCGCGGGAGGATGCGGGTCTTCCATACCACCAAGGGCGACAATCTGCCGCCCCTCTGTCACGATCCACCCGTTTTTCAGCTCCTGCCGGGCATCATCCATCGTGACGAGGCACAGGGCGTTTTTCAGCAAGTATCTACGTGACATCATAAAAACACCTAGCCCCTCCCTTTGTTGCAAAGAGAGGGGCGTTAAGTTGGTTCAGGACGGTATTAGAAAGAGGTAGAGATCGTGCCTGTCATGGAGAAGCGTGGTTCCACCATAAAGGTATTGCCGTAACCTGTGTAAGCTGCGGAACTACCGCTATAAACCGTGCCGGCATCATGCTTGCTGTAAACAGCGCCCATGGCACCCGTACGCACAATGGAACCGGTAAGGTTGGTGAAGTTCAACCGGAAAGTGGGGGACTTCACAAAGCCAAATGGCTTGAAGTGATACCCAACTGTCAGGCTGTTGGTCACGTAACCCGGTATTCTCTGGTCTCCGGCAACGCTGACGGACTGCGGGCCGGTGTAATGGACGGAACCGTTGGCAAAGAAGCCTTTATACTTATACGTCAAACCAAAGTTGGCCATAACCCGTGGCGCCATAATGGCCTGCGTGCCCTTGGAATGCAGCATGACGTTCTGGTACGGATCGAACACGTTGCTGTCCTGCGTGGCGTGCAGATACTCCACAGAGGCATAAGGGCTGAAGCCATGGATCTCACGCCCGGCGATCATGAAGTCCAGCCCGCGCATGGTCTGGCTGCCGATGGAGAACGGGCGGTAGTTGTTCATGCCCATATACTGGTCAACCACACGGTTGGTCACGTTGTAGTTGAAGAATGACAGATCCATCATCATGTAGCGGTTGTGGTAGCGGTAACCCAGTTCTTCCTTGATGGAGTACTGGTTTTTCAGGATCGGCACATCCGTGTACAGCCAGCCCATATCGTTTTCTGTTGGCTGACGGTAATCCCCTTCCGCATTCACATAAATCTGGTTCTGATCATTGATGTTGTAGCTGATGGAAAGCTGCGGCAATGGTGCCGTGCTGTTACGCCCCTGTCTGCCGTAGTAATCCTTGTTCCACGCGTTGGACATCACAAACTTGAAGCCGCCGTTAATCAGAAGTTTATCATGCAGATACTTGGCTGTATCCTGAATGAACAGCGAGTGGATTTCATATCCCGCAACCTGCCGATCACCTTTATCAATGCGATACTGAGACCAGTTCGGGCTGGGTGCGCCCCCTGCGGGCATGGCAAAGCTGGTGGGGTAGCTGCGGTCTGATTGGCTGTTGTTATACCAGTAACCGAAGGTCAGGTGGTTGTGCTTGTCAATATCGTAGCCGAGTGATGCCGTGGCACCCACTACGCGGTCACCATGTTCCTGAAAGTAGCCAATCGTGTTCTGCATATCACCCGCAGAGTTGGCTTCCGCGCCATTGGGTTTGGCGCTCCAGCCCTGCCCATAGGTAAGGTATGGGTGCAGATCGAAGGACAGCTTGTCTGTAATAACGGTGTGGATAGGCGCACTCAGGAAGATCTGGTTCCAGTGGTCAGCGTTGTTCTTCCAGTAGTTCGCGTTACCCGGATGGGATGAGCGATCCCAACCCTGCCCCGTGTGCTTGTACCGCATGAACTGGTCTTCTGTGGGGTAGTTATCAATTGTCCAGTCAGCAGAGTTCCATGAGATAAACAGGTTGGCGTTGGACCCGTTTTCCCAATCCTTGCGGGCGCCAAAATCAATATGCTTACGCTCGTTAATGCCAGAGCCCATCCAGCTGCGTGCATGCGTGTTGGAAAAGGAGAAGTAGCCCCGGATACCGCTGTTGCCGATATCACCGGAATCAAGGCGGATGAACTCACGCGAGAGGTTGTTGGTGCCGTAGGAAAAATCCGTCATACCGCCAAATTTGTGGGAGGAGATATGGGATTTGGAGTTCATTACCCCACCGGCAGCAGACATAACGGGCAGATCACGCGCCGCACTGCCGGGTGTGATGCTCACTTCATCCACGTTTTCTGAATCAATAATTTCTGCCAGATATTTTGCCTGCCCGGCAGAAATGCCATCCACCATAATGGCCATGTCACGGTCTGTCAGGCCGCGTGTCTGCACCTGCCCGCCCTGCATGCCCGATGTATCCGGGGTGGTCACGTTCACACTCGGCAGGTTTTTAACCAGATCCAGAGATGTGGAAACGGGGCTGCGCATATCAATATATTCTTTGGTGACCGTCTGCACGGCATGGGGAGCTGTTTCAAGCCGCATCATGCCGCCGCCGCCATTGCGCTTGCGGCGTGTGGACCCCACCGAAACTTCTTCCGTTCCGTGTGCCTCAATCGCTTTTGTGGAGCGCGTGCGCACATGTGCAGCGGAAGATGTTGCAGATGCCCGTGTGAGCTGGGATGATTTTTTGGCTGCCGTGGCCGTTTGTGCTTGCGCCGTAGAAAGACTGGCACAAAACCCAACAGCACTGACAAGGCAGGACAACGTTGCCAGATGTTGGCGATATGTCAGTCGGGACAGAACTGGGCGGGCTGGCGCAATAATCCGAAAGGACATGAGAAAATTCCTCAGCAGGGAAGCTTAACAACGATGCAGGAACACAAGGCCTTTTTTTTCAAATTGGCCTGTGCAAGAGCCGCAATTTGAAAATCAGCAGAGATCTTTGAGTAAGCTTCCGACATGAGATTAAGGCTCCGGGCAGCGGGCTATAAAACGATACGATATCGATATATATAGGCTTATAAGCGAACGCACAAAAATAAAAAAGGCACTTTCTTGTTGCTGTTTTAAGAGCGCCGCCTGATCTGAATTTGGCAATGCAACATTGCTTTTTTTGCTTTTGAGAGAACGGAAAAAACCTGCGTATAGTTTGTTTCGCCCTTGATATGGCGCAAGAACGAACGCTTTTGATTGACCTCCTAACCCCAGAGGCCCGTATGCAAATCCTGCCCAATGTTTTACGTGTTGCAGATGCGTCCGGGAAAAGGGCAGTGCAACGGTGTGACTTTTTAGTGCATCCTCCTTTTTCAGATATACCGGATGGCCTGTTCCGCTCCTATCTATCCCCCGCCTATACGGCGACAGTGAAGCAGGTGCGTGAATGGATGGAAGATGCCGGCATGCATTGCCGGATAGATGCTGCAGGTAATCTGATTGGCCGTTATGAAGGTCTTACGCCCAACGCCCCTGCTCTGTTGATTGGTTCTCATCTTGATAGTGTGAAAAACGCAGGCAAGTATGATGGCACATTAGGCGTTATTCTGGGCATAGAGGCCGTTGCCAGCTTTCGTGCACAGCAAAAGCGTTTCCCCTTCGCCATAGAGGTGATCGGTTTTGGGGATGAAGAAGGATCGCGCTTTCCTGTTTCCATGCTAACATCCCGCGCTGTAGCAGGTTCCTTGGACGCGTTGCCAGATGTACAGGATGCTCAAGGCACCAGCATCCAGCAAGCACTTCAGGAAAGTGGGCTAGACCCCGCGCAATATCTGGAGGCCAGCTATAAGCCCTCTCAGGTTCTGGCGTATTTTGAAGCGCATATAGAACAGGGGCCTGTTCTGGAAAGCACGCACCATGCCGTTGGGCTGGTGACATCTATTGCCGCGCAATACCGGTTTAAGGTGACAATGAAAGGCATGGCCGGGCATGCGGGCACATTGCCCATGCATTTGCGCCAGGATGCCTTGGCTGCTGCTGCTGAAGCCATTTCCTGCATAGAAAAAATTGCGCAATCAGGGCCTGATGATCTGGTGGCAACCGTTGGGCAAATGAGTGTAAAGCCCGGTGCGCCCAATATTGTGCCGGGCTGGGTGGAGTTTAGTATTGATGTGCGTGCTGGCACCGAAAATGTGCGCAACAAAGCCGCAGAAACACTAACCCAAGCCCTGCACGAGATCAGCCAAAAACGCGGCGTGGAAATGGAACTTGCACTTCAGCATGATCTTTCCGCCACACCGTGTAACCCGCAACTTAGCAATATTCTGGCATCATCCATTCAAACAGTCACGGGGCAACCGGCTTATGCGCTGGTAAGTGGTGCCGGGCATGATGCCATGATCATGGCTGCCCTTACCCCTGTATGCATGCTGTTTATCCGCTGTGAAAAAGGCATAAGCCACAACCCTGCCGAAGCTGTGCAGGATGAAGATGTAGAAACGGCTTTACGTGTCATGTGCGATTTCATCCAGAATATTCCATCAGAAAAAGCCGCTTAATCATGGAGCAAACCCGTATGATTTCACCAATGTTCAAACAGATTGATCCGCCCCAACGGTTTTTGATGGGCCCCGGCCCCATTAATGCCCACCCGCGTGTTTTGCGTGCCATGTCTGCCGATATGCTGGGGCAGTTTGACCCGGAAATGACGGAATACATGAATGAAACCATGGCGCTGTATCGTCAGGTATTCATGACACAGAACAAATGGACATTTCTGGTAGATGGCACGGCCCGTGCCGGTATTGAAGCGGCTCTTGTTTCTCTGGTGGAGCCGGGCGCGAAAATTCTTATTGTGCGGGCTGGTCGCTTTGGTTTGCTGCTTTCAGAAATTGCAGAACGCATAGGGGCAGAAATCTGCACGCTGGATCTGCCGTGGGGTGAAGTGGCCTCGCTAGAGCAGATAGAAGCGGCATTGCAGGAACATAAGCCGCAGGTTCTGGCCTGTATTCACGGTGATACCTCCACCACAATGGCGCAGCCTTTGGATGGCGTTGGCGCATTGTGTAAAAAATACAATGTCCTTTCCTATGCAGATGTTACGGCCACACTGGGTGGTGTGCCGGTTTGTACCGATCAGTGGGGGATTGATGTGATCTCCGGCGGTTTGCAGAAATGCATGGGCGGCCCCCCGGGTTCTGCCCCCATTACCATTTCGGACCGGGCTGCCGAGCACATTATGGCCCGCCGCCATGTAGAGGCCGGTATTCGCAGTGCAAACCTTACGGATGGGCTGCGCCCGCGTATTCCATCCAACTATTTCGATCTGGCCATGGTGATGGATTACTGGTCTGAAAAGCGGCTGAACCATCATACCGAAGCAACCACCATGTTGTACGGCGCCAGAGAGGCTGCCTGTATTGTGCTGGAAGAAGGGCTGGAAAACCGCTTTGCCCGCCACAAAATGGCCAGTACGGCGCTTATTGCGGGCCTGCGCGCAATGGGGCTGACCATTTTTGGTGATGATGCACACCGTATGGCTAACGTTACAGGCGTGTGGATTCCAGCCAGTGTGGATGGAGACAAAGTTCGCATGCGTATGCGGGACGATTTTGGCATTGAAATCGGCACGGCTTTTGGCCCGCTTACTGGCAAAATCTGGCGGATTGGCACCATGGGTTACAATGCCGTTAAACACAAAGTGTTGCTGACATTGGGTGCATTGGAAGCGGCTTTGGCTGCTGAAGGGTTTAAGCCCCCGCGCGGCGCTGCGGTGGATGCTGCCATGGCAGCTTGGCCGTAAACTAACGGAGTAAAGTGCAATGGAACTGAATAATCCAGAAACACTCCGGCAGGTTGAAGCCTGTTCAGACCTTTATGAACGCGCTCTGGCCGAAAATGATGTGCAAGTTCTGGATGATCTGTTCTGGAATGGCCCGGAAGTGGTGCGCTACGGCGTGGGTGAGAACCTGTATGGAGCGGAAGAAATAGCAGCGTTTCGCCGCTCCAGAAAAGGAGGAAGCCCGCCACGCCGTAACTTGCGGCGCACTATTACCGCCATTGGCACTGAAAGTGCCGTTGTCAGTCTGGAATTCCAGCGTGAAGGGTCGGATCGTATCGGCCGTCAGATGCAGACATGGATACGGGCTGACAATGGATGGAAAATTCTGGCAGCCCATGTGTCACTCATGGCGGCGCGGCCAGAAACCGAAAGACCTGCTTTATAAGGAAATAGGCCCATGACCGCCCCTTCCTCTGATCAGGAAAATCTTGTGCACGCACGCGCAACAGCCATAGGGCTAGATCTTTCTCCCACATGCCTGCCGGGGGTTATCAGCAATTCCGCCCTTTTGGCGCACTATGCCAAACTGGTTGAACAGCATACCCTGCCCGATACGTGTGAACCAGCATACGAGTACATTCCATGACCCGTTTTTCCAGCGCGCATGCCATTGCGGAGGCTATTCGCTCTGGTAAAAAAAGTGCAGTTTCCATCATTCAGGAAACATTAAATACGTTGCGTACACAGGATCATGGTATCCAGAGTGTCACGCATCTTTTTGCAGATGAGGCCTTGCTACAGGCCCAGAAAATAGATGCCATGCGGCAGGCGGGCCAAACTTTGCCCCCATTGGCAGGTGTGCCATTTGGTGTGAAGGACCTGTTTGATATTGCAGGCCACGTAACCACGGCAGGCTCTGTTGTGCTGCGCAATACGCCACCTGCACAAAAAGATGCTGCCATTGTGCAGCGGCTTAAAGCTGCTGGGGCCATTCCCGTTGCAACATTGAACATGGATGAGTTTGCTTACGGTTTTGCAACCGTAAATGCTCATTACGGCACAACCCATAATCCGCATGATCTGGCCCGTATGGCAGGGGGGTCCTCCGGTGGGTCTGCTGCGGCTGTTGCTGCGGGTTTTCTACCATTTACCCTTGGGTCTGATACCAACGGATCTATTCGTATTCCGGCATCATTGTGCGGTGTGTGGGGGATAAAACCTACTTTTGGCCGCCTGCCCCGCGCTGGTGCCTATCCGTTTTCTGCCAGTTTGGATGTAGTGGGCAGTTTTGCATCCTCTCTGGATGATCTGATTACAACGTTTTACGTGATGGATGGCAGCACACAAGCGCCAGAACCAGCAGCCGATACGCTGCGGATTTCCAGATTGGGGGGATGGTTTGCATCCAATCTGGCGCCTGCCCTTGTGGCAGCACTGGACCGTGTTTGCGCCAGCTTGCAAACCACCAGCACGGTTGAATTGCCAGAAGTGGCAAGCGCACGTGCGGCATCTTTTCTGATAACTGCGGCAGAAGGCGGAAACCTGCACCTGCCGCGCCTGCGCAAACAGGCAGAAGAATATGATCCTGCCACGCGAGACCGCCTGATTGCCGGAGCTTTATTGCCATCATCCACCTATCTGCAGGCTCAGCGTTTTAGAAACTGGTTTCGTGCAAAAATCCACGAACTCTTTCAGAAAACAGATGTTCTCATAGCACCTGCTGTTATGGGGGAAGCGCCTTTGCTAGACCAACCCACTGTTATGGTGGACGGTAAACCTGTATCTGCCAGGGCTAATCTGGGCCTGTTTACGCAACCGCTTAGCCTGCCAGGCTTGCCTGTATTGTGCTTGCCCTTGAAAAATACAGGCTCTTTGCCGCTTGGCTTGCAGCTTGTTGCTGCTCCGGGGCAGGAAGCCGCGCTGTTCAGTGTTGCGCGGGCGCTGAAGAAAAGCGGTTTGGCAGGGTGCGTGCCCCTGCCAGAAAAAGAAATGGCCTAAACAGTTATGGGGATGGGTGGAGCACATGCTCCACCACTTCCGCCGCAACAAGGGCGGCAATAACTTCTGGCCGTTTATCCCGGATCCCGCGCTCTCCTATGGGGCAAATGAGGGACTGTAAGCGCTCTTCTTCCATGCCAAGCTGGCGGAAGCTGTGTTCAAACCGCCTGCGTTTGGTGGCAGAGCCAATAAGCCCCACGTAAGAGAGATCATCCCGCAAAAGAGCAGATTCTATAATTAACGCATCCAAGGTGTGGCTGGGTGTAAGTACCAGCACGCCTGCTTTGGCAGGTGCAGTGTGCAATATTGGTTCCCATTGGTCTGTTATGCGTGTTTCTACGCCTGCGGGCACAGGGCCGAATTCGTGTTCTCTGGGGTCTATCCAAATCAATCTCAGGGGTAGCGGTGCCAAGCTATAGGCCAAGGCACGCCCAACATGGCCAGCGCCAAACATCAGCAGCACCGGGCGCGCTTCAAGTTCTTGCCGAATATTGTTTTCCAGTTCGTTCACAATATCTGGTGTTACACGCTCCAGCCGCACGCGTGCCCAGCCTCCGCAGCACTGGTTGGTATTTTGCCCACCCAGAATAAATTCATGTTCACGCAGCTTTTCGTGCTGGCACAGCATCTGGCGTGCCTGTGCAACGCATTCATGCTCCAATGCGCCACCACCCACAGTTCCGGCTAGAAAAGAGGTGCCCACCAGCATGAAGGCACCTGTTTCACGCGGGGTGGAGCCTTTGGCTTCCGTAACACGCACAAGAATGAGCTGTTCTGGATGGCGGTGCCAGTGTTGAAGAACCCTTGCAACCTCTCGCATGATCAGCTCCGTATTAGTGAGGCATGTCCTTTTGTTTTTTAAGCCGCTCCACTGTGCGTAAAATCTGCTCTGGTGTGGCGGGTGCATCCAGTTGCGGACAGATGCGATAGTCCGCAATGCTTGCTATGGCGTCCGAGATGGCATGCAATACTGCCAGCCCATGCACAAAAGGTGGTTCCCCCACAGCTTTGGAACGGAAGATGGTTTCTTCCCGGTTGGGGGAGTTCTCAAGCAGCTTCACATTAAAAATCGGCGGTCTGTCTGAGCAGGCCGGAATCTTATAGGTGCTGGGGGCATGTGTACGCAGCCGGCCTGTTTGATCCCACACCAGCTCTTCCATTGTCAGCCACCCTGCCCCTTGTATGAAGCCCCCTTCAATTTGGCCAATATCCAAAATTGGGTTTAGGGATTGCCCGGCATCATGCAGGATATCCACGCGCTCCATGCGGTTTTCACCGGTTAGCAGGTCAACCGCAACTTCTGCGCAGGCGGCTCCGTAGGCAAAATAGTAAAATGGGCGGCCGCGGCCGGTTTTCGGGTCCCACGAAATTTTGGGTGTTTTGTAAAAACCGGATGAAGAGAGCGAAACACGGGCCATATAGGCGGCCTTCACCACATCCACAAACGGAATACAGTTTTCTCCCACCTGCACGCCATTGGCTCCAAAATGCACGGCGCTTTCTGGCACCTGCCAATGCGTGGCGGCAAAGCTGATAAGCCGTTCCTTAATTTTGCTGATGGCATCTAGCACGGCCATGCCGTTTAGGTCTGCCCCGCTGGATGCTGCTGTGGCTGATGTGTTGGGCACCTTGCCTGTGGTTGTGGCCGTAATGCGCACGCGGTTTTCGGGCAGGCCAAATTCCCGCATGGCAATTTGCACCATTTTGGTATGCAGCCCCTGCCCCATTTCTGTGCCGCCGTGATTTACCTGCACGGAACCATCCGTATAGACATGCACCAGAGCGCCAGCCTGATTGAAATGCGTGGCGGTAAAGGAAATGCCAAATTTAACGGGCGTAAGGGCTATGCCGCGGCGAATGTATTGACTGGTGCGGTTAAAGGCACGGAGTTTCTCACGGCGTTTACGGTAATCACATTCTTCAGCAAGCTGTTCCATGATTTCCCGGGAAATGGAATCTTCCACGGTCATGAAATACGGCGTGATGTTTTTGTCTTGCGTGCCGTAAGTGTTGCGCAAACGCACATCCAGCGGGTCCAGCCCCGTGGCAAAGGCAATTTCTTCTACAACCCGTTCGGCGGCAGCAATGCCTTGGGGGCCACCAAAGCCCCGGAATGCTGTGTTGGACTGCGTGTTGGTGCGAAAGGGTTCTGAGCGCAGCCGCACATCCGGGTAGTAATAGGCGTTATCTGCATGAAACAGCGCTCTATCCGTTACCGGGCCAGATAAATCAGCAGACCATCCGCACCGTGCGGCCAGCAGCATATCTACACCCTGAATATGCCCTTGCGCATCAAAGCCAACATCATAATCAATCACAAAGTCATGCCGCTTGCCTGTCATGATCATATCATCATCACGATCAAGGCGGCATTTTGCGGGGCGTTGGGTTATTTCTGCAGCCAAGGCAGCCAGACAGGCCGGAGCATTGGCCTGTGTTTCCTTACCACCAAAGCCGCCGCCCATACGGCGCACCTCTACAGTTACCAAATTGCTGGGGCGGTTAAGAATATGCGCCACCATGTGCTGGGTTTCTGTGGGATGCTGTGTGGAGGAGCATATGCGCATCTCCCCTTCTTCGCCCGGCGTAGCGAGTGCAGCTTGCCCTTCCAGATAAAACTGTTCCTGCCCCCCAACTGTAATGCGCCCGGAAAGCCGTTGGGGAGCATTTTCTAGAGCACTTTCAGCATTGCCACGCACCATTTCAAGCGGACGGCACACCATGCCTCCGCCTTTTTGGCGGGCTTCTTCAACGGAAAGAACTGCAGGCAGGTCTTCATACACAATCTTGGCTTTGCGCGCGGCTTTGCGGGCTGCCAGACGTGTTTCGGCCACAACGGCAAAAATGGGCTGGCCGTAATAAAAAACCTCATCAGTGGCCAAAAGAGGTTCATCCCCCGCGCCTACGGGGCTAACCTGGTTTTCCCCCAGCACATCTTGGGCAGTAAGCACGCACAAAACGCCGGGAAAATTCTTAACGGGCTCCAGGTCCATGGAAACAATGCGAGCATGGGCCTTGGTGCTTAACCCGGGCACCACATGCACAACATTTGCGGGGGTGGGAATATCATCAATATACGTTGCCTTGCCGGAAACGTGCAGGCGCCCACTTTCATGCTTCAGGCTTTGTGTTGCGCCACCGGGAACAGTTTGAGGCTCGTTTATATGCTTTTTAAGCATGGGAAATCTCCCTCCAACCTTCCAGGCAGATAGGTTGAGCGCTGCCTTGATGGGCTGTTTCTTCAAAAAAGCGCGTTAACAGGTTGGCGGATACAGTGGAGCGATACCACGCACTGCCCCGCATATCTGTTAAGGGCGTAAAGTCATCCTGTATGGCTGTGCGTGCGGCTTCTAACGTCTCTGTATCCCACTTTTGGCCAACCAAAGCTTTTTCCGCCATTTTGGCGCGGCAGGGAATGCCCGCCATTCCGCCAAAAACCAGACGCGCTTCTGTTATCTTGCCTTCTGCATTTATGGAAACCGCAAAGGCAGCCATAATGGCAGAAATATCCTGATCAAACCGTTTGGAAACCTTGTAGGCACGCATAATTGTTTGGGCAGATTGATCCGGTATGAAAATACCTTCAATAAATTCAGCGGGCTGCCGGTCCTGCTTTCCGTATTCTACAAAGTAGTTTTCCAACGGAAGCTGCCGCCGTGTATCGCCTTGCCGTAAATGCAGCACAGCATCGGCGGCTATAAACAAGGGTGGCCCGTCCCCAATGGGTGAGGCATTGCCTATATTGCCGCAAACAGTAGCGGCATTTCTGACCTGCGTAGAGCCAATGCGTTTTACGGTTTCCAACGCATCTGGCAGGTGCGTTGCCAAGGCAGGAAGAGCCTGCGTGTATGTTACGGCTGCGCCTATCCACAAACCGCCATCACGCTGTTCGAGTTTGAGCAGATCCTTGGCGGATCTTACAGAAACAACATGCGGCAGATCGCGCAAGTGCTTGGTAACCCACAAGCCAACATCTGTAGCGCCAGCAACAAGAGTGGCCTTGGGGCTTTCCTGATAAACGGCAGCAAGCACATCGGAATTGGCAGGTAAAGTGATGCGGCCATGGGTGTTTTGAATATCTACACTGCTGCCATCCTGTAAGGCAGAAAGGCGCAGGATTATGTCCTGTTTCTCCACATCAAAACGGTTGCCCTGCTGCACCATAATACGGCGCGCCTGCTGCATGGCGCGGATAATGGGGGCATACCCTGTACAGCGGCACAAATTGCCAGCAAGCGCTGTATTTATGGCTTTAGGGTCATCTCCCCCGCCGTTTTGTACATAAGCTACCATGGACATTACAAAGCCCGGCGTACAAAACCCGCATTGAGACCCGTGCAGATCGACCATAGCCTGCTGCACTGGATGCAGTGAGCCATCCGGGTTTTGCAAATGCTCAACTGTAAAAAGCTGCGCACCGTCCAGCATCCATAAAAACTGGATACAGGCGTTTACGCTGCGCCATGTCAGTTGGCCATTTTCAAGGCGTACAACCATAACTGTGCAGGCACCGCAGTCTCCTTCATTACAGCCTTCCTTGGTGCCGGTTAGCCCTTTTTGGTCACGTAGCCAGTCCAATACTGTGTGAGTGGGAGAAAGATCAGACACTTCGTGCAAAGTCTGACCCAGATAAAACCTTATATGGTGTCGCATTTTTTGGTCTCTGTAGAAGAAGTATAGGGTCAGGATTTATCTGGAGCAGGATTTGGGAGGCCGAGAGCCCAGTTTATCTTCCGAGATCACAACAACATTCTTCCACATTTCCGGGTGAGTGGTAGCTGGTTGCGGGGCGGCCTCTACGTCCTCCTCAACAGCATCATGCGTGCCGTGATTGAAGATGAGGTGCAGGATAATGGCAGACATGGCCCCTAGTGTGATGCCGCTGCCAAAGATGATCTGAGCCCATGCCGGAAAGTGGTCTGCAATGTGGGGCTGTGCCGTAGCAAGCATGCCCAAGCCAACACTGGTGCCAACAATAATGCCGTTATTCTGGTTATCAAAATCGACCTGCGCCAAGGTTTGAATGCCCACAACAGCCACAGCAGCAAACATGGCCAAGGCAGCGCCGCCCAGCACAGGCAGAGGCACGCAGGCCATCAGCACAGCCAGTTTGGGCAGGCAGCCCATAACCATCATGATAAGAGCTGCAGCAGCTACAACCCACCGGCTTTTTACGCCCGTAAGCCGCACAAGGCCGACGTTTTCAGCAAAGCAGGTATAGGGGAAGGAGTTAAAAATACCCCCCAGCATTGTGGCTGCCCCATCTGCCCGAATAGCGCGGGTGATATCACGCGGAGTGATCTTTTTGTCCACAATCGCGCCGGTGGCAAACACATCGCCCGTTGTTTCCAGCATGGAAATCATCATCACGATAATCAGTGAGAGAATGGGCACGATATGAAAGCTGGGCATGCCAAAATACAGCGGGCGCACAATGGTTAGTAATGGAGCGGAAGACACATCTCCAAAATGCGCGTCTCCTAAAACCCATGCCACCAGCGTGCCCATAATCAGCCCGACCAGCACAGCAATGGTGCCAATAAAACCTTTGAAGAAACGCTGAACAGCCAGAATGCACAGCAGCGTGCCCAAGCCATACGCAACATTACGCAGGCTGACAGGGTTTTGCATGGTGCCTGTGCCTTGGCCATTCACAATATCATTGGCAGCCACCGGCAGCAGAGCCAGCCCGATAACCAGAATGACAGACCCGGTGACAACAGGCGGGAAAAAACGGATCAGGCGTGAGAAAAATGGCGCCACAAAGTAGGAAAAAATGCCTGCAACAATAACTGCGCCAAAAATCTGATGCAGCCCTTCAATCCCGCCCCCGGCAGCCGTGCCAATGGCGATCATGGGAGTGACGGAAACAAAGGTGACCCCTTGCAAAAGCGGCAATTTTACCCCAAGCGGGCCAATACCTACAGCCTGAATGAGAGAGGCAATGCCGCAGGTAAATAGATCGGCTTCAATAAGGTGTTCCAAGGCATCGTGCGAAAGCCCAAGAGCACTGGCAAGCAGAATGGGCACAATAACGGATGCAGCATAGAATGTGAGCACATGCTGCAACCCATAAACACCCAACTGCCAGAAAGGCAGGAATTCATCTACAGGATGAACCGCTTGCGGAACGTTTCTGGCAGCTTTCATCTTTCAGCTTCCCCTGTAAGTGGAATAACCATAAGGCGCAGCAAGTAGCGGCACATGGGCGTGCATGGCCTCACCCAACCCAAAAACAATTGGCACGACATCCAGAAAAAGAGGTTCCGGCAGGTTCATGCCCTGTTGCTGGAAATAGGCACCTATTTCAAATTCCAGCCGATACGTGCCGGATTTGAGCTCAAGACTTCTGAGCTCCGCACACCGGCCATCGGCATTTGTTAGCCCCGTAAACACAAGGGTATCGCCCGCAAAAAGGCGGATCTGCACAGCACTGGCCGGACGGCCAGAAACTGTGTTGAGCACATGTGTGGAAAGAGAGCTCATGCCTGCACCTTATCCTGCAATCTCAGGGCTGCTATTGCATCAATCTGCTTTAGCGCCTCTGCAAGCTCTTCCGTAAAAGAACTTGTCAGACGTTGTTCCATGGCTTCCAGAATAACGGCTTTGGTGGCTTGTCGAACACAAATAACAAACGGCATGCCAAACTTTTTCTGGTACGCATCATTCAGATCACGCAGTTGCCTGTATTCTGCGGGAGAGAGCTTATCTAACCCGGCACTCCCCTGCTCCTGCGTTGATTCAGCGCTTAGGTCCGGGTCTATGCCCATACGGTGGCCGAGTTCAGGGTGAGCACGTACCAAAGCCAGCTTCTGGCTTTCTGGAGCCTGTTGCACGGCTTGAGAAAAAGCGTGCTTCATCTGCTGCATGGAGGCAAAGGGGCGCTGCTTTGCAGCTGCTTTGGCCACCCACGGAGAATGCTCGTAAATGCCGCCAAATGCTTCAACAAACTGTTGAGGAGAGAGCGTGTTGACATCCTGCAGGCGTATCATGCCGGGTGCACCTTTTGCCAATGCCGGGCAATTTCCAAGCGGGTTGGTGTCCACACATCTTCATATTGCTGGATATGCTGTATGAACTTGGCGACAGCCAATGCCCGCGCGGGTTTGCCTGCCAGACGGCAATGCAGGCCAACGGACATCATGCGCCCGCCTTCCTGATACAGCATGTCAAAACAGTCTCGCAGGTAACGGAAAAACTGTTCACCTTCCGTAAAGCCGTTCAGGGCCGCAAACTTCATATCGTTTACGTCCAGTGTGTAAGGTACAATCAGCTGTGGCTTGCCGTGTGTTCTATCATAATACGGAAGGTCATCTGCGTAGGAATCTGCATCGTAAACAAAGCCGCCTTCTTCAGCCACAAGGCGTGCTGTGTTGGGGCTTGTGCGCCCCTGATACCAGCCTAGTGGGCGCTGCCCCGTAACCTGCGTATGGAGCGCTATGGCTTGCCGAATATGCTCGCGCTCAACATCTTCGGGCACATGCTGATAATCAATCCAGCGCAAGCCGTGGGAGGCAATTTCCCACCCGCTTTTCTGCATGGCGGCAACGGCTGCGGGGTTACGCGCCATGGCTGTTGCCACACCAAATACGGTGGGCTTTATGCCTGCCTTTTCAAACAACCGGTGTAAGCGCCAGAACCCCGCGCGGCTGCCATATTCATACAGACTTTCCATCTGCATGCAGCGTTCGCCTATGATAGATGTTGTGCCGATCATTTCCGAAAGAAAGGCCTCGGACCCTTTATCTCCGTGAAGAACAGAGTTTTCGGCACCTTCTTCGTAATTCACCACAAACTGTACGGCTATGCGGGCCGCATTCGGCCAGTGAGGATCCGGCGGGCAAGCGCCGTATCCAACCATATCGCGCGGGTAATTCTGCATTATTTCCCTACCTTCCAGAACACATCATCAAACACACTGAGGAGGTTCCAGACTAACCAATTCATCTACGTTGTAATCCAGCAAGCTTTGCAGGTGTTTTTCACCGTCCTGCACAAACAGATCACGTCCGATGCCAAAGGTTAGTTTTTCCACCCCAAAGCGCATGGCACTGATGGAGGAACCAGAAAGCCCCATGCTGGGTGTGGCAGAAAATGTAAAGTTATGGATAGCCGCAAGCATGGGAGCCAGCGGATCAGACGCATTGCGCGGCAGAAACTGGAAGCGTTCGCCCAGATAGGGGTGACTGCCCAAAAGTGTGCTCTGTTCGTCTTCCGGTGGGGCAAAACAATCCCGCCAGAGGGCAATATGTGGTGCCAGTTTGGCCAGTTCCGGCCGCTGGGCCAGATCAATTACAAAACCGGTGCCAATAATCAGGAAGTCAAATCGCATTTCACCATGTGGTGTGGTCACAACCACTTCCTTGCCTTCCTCCTTTACGGAAAGCCATGGAGTGCCCGTGTGAAAGGCAAAGTTTTTATGGCTCCGGCAGCGCCAGAACGTATCCTGCGGGGGCGGCTGGTTGAGATCATAAATCCGCCGCATGAAGCGCCAGCGCACCAGATCATCCAGTTCTGAAAAATAGCTGAGGAACCCGGCATTTTCCATCCAGCGATAGGGATTTACAGATGGAATTTTTTTGCGGCGCAGGCACAGATCAACCTGCTTGGCGCCATGTTCCAAAGCTGTTGCAGCGTTATCAAAAGCCGAGGCCCCAGCCCCAAGAACGCCAATGCGTTTGCCGCGCAGTTTTTCAAAATCAATCTGTTCATGCGTATGGGCATAACGTGTTTTGGGCAGTGATTTGGTAATGAAGTCTGGCACATGCCATGCGCCACCGCCTTCAATACCAGTTGCCAGCACAATTTTACGTGCCCAAACCTGTTTTTGCACACCGCCAGCGCATGAAAATGTCAGTTTCAGCAGGTTGTCCTGCCACTCAATATCTACCAGTTCGTGCTCATTTTTTACGGGCAGTTCCAGAACATCACGCACCCAATCCAGATAAGCCTGCCAATCCTGACGGGAGATTTTATCCAGCGTATGCCATGCGGCAGCACCGTAGCGGGCTTCATACCAGGATTGAGGTGTCAGGCTGGGGATACCGAGGTCCGGGCCAGTAACATATTTGGGCGTACGCAGTGTTAGCATACGTGCAAACGTAATCCACGGGCCTTCTCCCCCTTTAGGGGCGGTATCAAAAATACAGGTGTTTGTAATGCCGCGCCGCTTCAGCCCAAAGCAGGTGGCCAGACCACCCTGCCCGCCGCCAATAATAGCAACATCCAGAACATCTTCGCCATCATGCTTGTGGGGAATGCACCAATTGCCTGTTGCATACTGAATTTTTGCGAGATCATCACGCACACGTTTATTAAGCTGTTCCATGCCTGCATATCAGTCCGAAATATGCGTTGCCCGAAAACAATCTGATTCATGCCCCTGACAACGACGATAAAATCAAGCATAATGTTTCACATCCGCATCGTTCTTGTATATGACATAATTCAGCATGGTGCGTTCGCAAAATGAGAGCAAAAGCAAATGCCAGTTTTTTCCCGTTTTCTTCGTTACTTCATGGCTGTTGCTCAGCATGGCTCAATCCGTAAGGCTTCGGACGAACTGCATATTGCCGCTTCCGCTATTGATAGGCAGATTCTTCAGGGTGAAAAATTGCTGGGCACGCTGTTGTTTGAGCGCCTGCCAACGGGCCTGCGCCTGACAACCGCCGGAGAGTTACTCTTAACATCCTGCCGCCATTGGTCGCGAGACTTAAATACGCTTAAAATCCAGCTAGATAACCTTAAAGGCCTGCGGCAGGGCACGGCGGATATTCTTATCCCGGATGCGCTCACCAAAGGTTTTCTGCCGGTTCTTCTGGGGAGGTTGCGTGAAAGTCACCCAGGTATTCTGGTAAGTGTGCATGTGCGCAAAAGCCAGAATATGGGAGAGCTTTTGGTAAAGGGACACGCAGATTTTGCCCTGATGTTCAACCCAAGCCACATGCGGGAATTGACCGTGCGGGCACATAAGGAAATCCCGCTAGGGTTTATTTCTCTGCCGTCTCACCCCGTTGCAGCGTTGAGTGAGGCACGCTTTAGTGTGGCGGCGGAATATCCTGTTATTGTGCCCTCTCCTCCTCTTGCGCTTTGGCGGCCCATTGGACTTTTGGAAGCGGAAACAGGGATAGAAATAGCCGCTGTTGCACGCGCAGATAATATTCAGATGATCAAATCTCTGGTGCTGGAAGGCACGGGAATTGGGATATTAAGTTATCTGGATGCCTATGATGAGGTGCAAAAAAATCAGCTGGCTTTCACCCCTATCGTGCATAAAAAACTTACGCCACTTCCCTTGGCTTTGTGTGTAGATCGTTCTCGCCAGCTTTCTACGGCAGCGCGGTTTATTATTAGTGAAATTGAAAATTTCTTTCTGGAACAGCTATAAAATCATGTCAGTCTCTTCTGCAAAAACGGCTATTCGGGGTTGCTACATCACTTTCAAGGGCAATCCTTTTATGGTGCCCCCGGAAGAAAGTTTGAGCGTTGAAGAAGACGGCCTGATTGTAATGGAAGCTGGCCGCATAACGGACTGCGGGCCTTATGCGGCCCTTGCACCCAAGCTGGATAAGGCAGTTCCGATTACGCATTATCCGGATAGCATTATTTCTGCCGGGTTTATTGATACGCACGTCCATTATCCACAAATGCCCGCTATTGCCTCGTGGGGGCAGCAGCTTTTGCCGTGGTTGGAACAATATATTTTTCCAACTGAAGCCAGGTTTGATGATTCCACTTACGCAGAAGCAGTTGCCAGTGCATTTCTGGACGAGCTTTTGCGGAATGGCACAACCACGGCGGCTGTATATTGCACTGTGCATGCGCAATCGGTGGATGCGTTTTTCAGACAATCAGAAAAACGTGGAACCCGCATGATTGCGGGCAAGGTGCTGATGGACCGCAATGCTCCAGACAACCTGCGTGATACCGCCAAAAGTGGATATGATGATTCAACCGCTTTAATCCAACGTTGGCACAATAAAGGCCGCCAGCTTTATGCCGTAACACCTCGCTTTGCCATTACCAGCACGCCAGAACAACTCGAAATGGCTGGAGATCTGCTCACGCGCCATTCTGATGTCTTTATGCAAACACATCTGGCGGAAAATATGGATGAAATTAAAGCTGTTTCCAGCTTGTTTCCAGAATCCGCTTCATATCTGGATGTTTATGCGCAAGCAGGTTTGGTTGGAGCACGTTCTATTTTTGGGCATGGTATTTATTTGCAGGAAACAGATTTTCAGCACTGCCATCATGCCAAGTGTACACTTGCACATTGTCCAACCTCCAATCTGTTTTTAGGGAGTGGCTTATTCAAGCTGTTTGACGCCATTAGGTCAGACCGACTCGTTCATGTTGGGCTGGGCACAGATGTTGGTGCAGGCACAACGTTATCCATGCTCGGCACAATGGGCGAAGCCTATAAAGTTTCACTCATGGCTGGCGGAGAACGGTTGCAAGCCATTCAGGCTTTTTGGCTTGCAACGGCTGGAGCCGCAGAAGCACTTAAACTGGATACAAAAATCGGCCGTATTGCACCCGGAATGGAGGCTGACCTTTGTATATTGGATCCAGCCGCTACACCCATGCTTGCGCAAAGAACCGCCCACTGCCAGGCGGTGCAGGATATGCTTTTCCCGTTGATGATCTTGGGGGATGACCGCAGCGTAAAAGCAACATGGGTGAATGGGAAAGCTGTGTATGAGCGGCCTTAAAAAGCCGCCACACATCCATCGCTACGCGGGTCAGCTGCACCTTCCAGCATACCATCGGCATGCCTTACAATAGCGCCGGCATGCCCCATCATATTAGAAAAAGGTGCAACACGCTCTACGGGGTGGCCTGCTTTTTCCAGCTTGGCCACAACGCCCGCATCCATGTTGCTTTCCACTTTCAGGGATTGGCTTTCACTGCCCCATGTGCGGCCCAACAACCACCGAGGCGCCGTAACAGCCTGCTGCAAAGGCATGCCAAAGTGTGCATATCTGGTAAAAACCGCGGCCTGTGTTTGAGGTTGGCCCTCGCCCCCCATTGTGCCGTAAACCATCACGCGGCCATCATCAAAATGTGCGAGTGCCGGGTTGAGAGTATGGAAAGGCTTGCGCCCCGGCACAAAGGCATTCCATGCGCCTTCCTCCAGTTGGAAGGAGGCTCCGCGATTTTGCCAGAGAACACCCGTTTGCGGCAGAAAAACGCCAGATCCAAACTCAAAATACAGGCTTTGTATCATGCTTACGGCAACGCCAGAGGAATCAATGGCACCCATCCATGTCGTATCTCCAGCCTGTGAAGGCTGAGGCCACGGGGAAGCACGCTGCATGTCAATTTTATGCGCCAGTTCAGTGCAAAGCTCTTCATTGTCCAGAAAAGCCTGAGCGTCTTCTGTCATCCATCGTGGATCACCCACATGGGCATTGCGGAACAGAAAAGCCTGTTTTGTTGCTTCTACCAACCCATGTATATGGGCAAATCCCACGCCTTCCTGTACACCCAGTTTTTCAAATAGCCGTAGAATAGCCAAAGATGCTACACCCTGCGTTGGAGGTGGCGCATTGTAAAGCTGGGCATGTTTCAGCTTTGCGGCAAGCGGTTTCCTGAAGACGGCCTCATGTGATGAAAAATCTTCAGAGCTTAAGGGGCTGCTTATTCGTTGTAGATCCTGCAAAAGGTTTTGTGCGGTCGTTCCAGCATAGAAACTTTGTAGCCCATCTTGAGCGAGTTGACGTAGCGTATGCCCTAATGCTGGGTTCTTGCGCACCATGCCATGCTGAAACAATTTGCCATCCGGCGCATAGGACTGCGCAAAATCCTCATTTTGCAAAAGCTCATTTTGCTTGGAGGCCAGAAGTTCTGCTTCACTTTCTGAAACAACATAGCCATTTTCTGCATACCAAATGGCATCTTCCAAAAGTGCGTTTATTGGAAGGGGATTTTTGATAGATGCACTCTGTTGCAAGGCAAGCTGCCAGCCAGAAACAGTGCCTGCCATTGTATTGGCCGCCCAGCCCCCACGCCATGGCACAGTTGTATGGCCCGCGTTACGATATGCGTCTATTGAACCCTGCAAAGCTCCGGCACCACAGGCTTCTATAACTTCTACCCGGCCATCTGGGTAAGAAACCAGCCAGAAGGCATCGCCCCCAATGCCGGTCATATGTGGGTAAACGGCACATAAGGTAGAGGCCATTGCTACAACGGCCTCCAGGGCTGTGCCGCCCTGTTTTAGTATGGAAAGGCCGCTCTGGCTGGCCAGATGATGCGGTGATGTCACCATCCCGCGTCCCGACTGGAATGTATGTTGCATGACAATCAACCGCTTTTCATAAATGGGAATAAGATAATACGACGTATCAGATACTTGACCACGCCAGCAGGTCAAACCCCTCCCTATTACTTACCGTCAGCGAACTGTTCCTGCCCGACGATTCCGAGTTTTGTGACGCCGAGACGCTGTGCGTCGGCCATGACGTGGATGACGGTCTTGTAGTCAGCCAGACGGTTGGGCTGGAGGCGGAACTCCGGGCGGGAAGCCTCTGGCCCGCTGGCGATCTCACGCAGATGCGCCTGCAGATCGGCCTCGCCATTGATGGGCTGGCCATTCCAGGTCAGCGAGTTGTCAAAGTCCACAACCAGTGTCACCACAGGTGTTTCTTCCGTGCTGGGCGGCGGGTTGCCCTGCGGCAGATCAATCGAGACCGCCTGCGTCTGCAACGGGATGGTGATGATCAGCATGATCAGCAACACCAGCATCACGTCAATCAGCGGCGTGGTGTTGATATCAACAATGCCTTCATCTTCCGTTGTGCTCTCAGAGCCAACATTCATGCCCATGGCCTGTGCTCTCCCCCACAGGATGGGGTGGCGTGCTGCGCCACCCGCCCCTGCCTATTTCGGCTTTTCCGTAATGAAATCGATATGGCTGATGCCCGCTTCCTGACACGTCGCCACCAGACGGCCCACACTCTCATAGCGTGTGGTCACATCTCCGCGGATCTGGATCTGCGGCTGGGGCTTTTGCACCGCCGCCTTCTCCAGCCGGGCCAGAAGATCGGCCCGGTCCCTGATCGGCGTTTCATCCCAGAAGGTCTGACCATCCGCCGTGACTGCCAAAACCACATTGCTCAGCTTGGTCTGGGTTGGCTGGTTCATGTCCTTGGGCAGCTGCACCTTCACGGTATGTGTCGCCACCGGAATGGTGATCAGAAAGATGATCAGCAGCACCAGCATCACATCCACAAGCGGTGTGGTGTTGATGGCGGAGACGACGTCGTCTTCCCCGCCGCTATCGCCAACCTGCATGCCCATAAGCGTTCTCCTTGCCTTGACCTGACCCGTTGATTAGCCGACGCGGTTGGAAACCGTGGCCGTGGTGGGGGAGTTATCCGGGCGCACCACAATCTGATCCACCGCAGCCCCATGACGCACGCCACCGATAAGGATGGACTGCAGGTCAGCGGCAAAGTCACGCACCAAGTCCATGGCCGTCTTGTTACGGCGCACCAGCAGGTTGTAGCCCAGAACGGCCGGCACAGCGGTGGCCAGGCCAATGGCCGTCATGATCAGGGATTCACCCACGGGCCCTGCCACCTTGTCGATGGAAGCCTGACCGGCAATGCCGATGGCTGTCAGCGCGTGGTAGATCCCCCACACCGTGCCGAACAGACCGATGAACGGAGAGGTGGAGCCCACGGTGCCCAGAAAGGCCAGACCCTTTTGCAGGCTGTTCTGGATGTTGTTGACCGCGCGCTGGATGGACATGCCCGTCCAGCTATGCAGGTCAATGCTTTCCTGCATCGTGCCTTCATGGTGTTCGGCAGCCACAATACCGGTATCGGCGATGTAGCGAAACGGGGATGTGGAAGTGAGTGCGGAAGCACCTTCTTGGATGCTGTGCTTGGTCCAGAAGCTTTTGGTGGCTTCCTTGGCGGCGGCGAACAGGCGGGCCTGCTCGATGAACTTGGTGATCATGATATACCAAGTGCCCAGGGACATGGTGAGCATGATCAGCAGCACGCCGCGGGCAATGATATCGCCGTTGGACCACAGAGCACCCAGACCGTAGGGGTTGGCTTCTTCCTTGGTGTCTGCTGCAGGTGGAGCCTGTTCAGCCGGGGCGCTGGCAGCAGGTGCAGGCGCTTCTGGTGCCGCAGGGGCTGGGGCTGCATCTGGTGTGGCGGCAGGTGCCGGTGCGGAAGATGGCGCCGCATCAGGAGCCGGGGCCGTGGCTGCGGGTGCTGCATCCTGCGCAAAAGCCGCAACTGGGGTTGCAGTGCTCATCAGCAGCGCCAGAGCCGGAGCCGCAAGACCTGACACAAAAGAACGGGGCAGTCTGGTCATCTTCCTCATAATCCTCATCATCAGGGCCCGATCCGGCAGGGTATGGCCATTATGGGCCGGGCAATCCGTTATTGTGTTCGTAAGCTGATCTCAGTCATCCAGCTTGAAGTGGATGACATAGACCTTGTGCAGTTCCTTCACCGGCACACCATTGCGCATGGCTGGGCGATAACGGGCCTTGTGCACGTAATCCAACGCCGCCTGGGCAAAGGCCTGACCACCAGAGACCGACTGCACCTGGCAGTTGCTGGTCATGCCCGTGGGTTCCACATCACATGCGACCGTCACGCGGCCTTCAATGTTGTCTTCCTCCATTTCTGGGGGATAGACCGGCTGCACATGGTTAAGCGGTGCCGTTCCGGCCGTGGTGTCTGGCGCATCGGATGACGGTGCGCTGGCTGCGGGTTCGGTAGCGGCAGGTGGTGCCTTGGCCGTTTTGGTCTGTGGGGGTGCCGGATGTTTGGGTGGCGCCTTGGCCACATGCTTGATAGGCGGCTTGGGCGGCGGCGGCACCTTGATCTTGGGCGGTGGAATGAACGGCGGCGGCGGCTCTGCCATCACCGGCGGTGGCGGCGGCGGTGGAGGTGGCGGCGGTGGCGGCTGAGGTGGTGGCAGCACTTCCGTCTGGATGGGCGGGTGTTCAACGGGCACGCTCGCCTTCGTACCCATCCCATACATCAGCCCCCACACACCAGCTCCATGCAAAAGAAGAACCGCTATAAGCGCACCAGCCCCAACCGCACCACCCGCGCGAAGAACATAACGCTCCTTCCCCTCTGTTCGTTGAGAGTTATCCTGCATTGCGCCAGTTTCCCTCCGTTGCTTTCTTGAAAAACCTCTGGAAAAGCAACTCTAGAAAAATATTATTCCTGATAAATAGTTACTTTTAAAAGTTAAGATAAATTTTCGTTTCTTACCAAAAACAAAAAATGCACTTCCTCGTTGCCAAATAGTGATCGGGTGGGAAATGTCCGTCAGAATCATGGCAGCGCATATCAGTTCCTCACGCAAAACAACGAAGTTAAAAGTTATATTATTAAATTACACACAAAAAATTGAGTCAATTATAAAAAGCAAAACTTTAATCGTGATTTAAAATTGAAGCTCTGCCCTATCTTAAAAAGCGTGATGCGTGAGACAATGCTGCAAAATAAAATGTTCAGGAATACAAATGGGTGCGCGAATATTAAATATATTTTTGTAAATTATGTATTTGTTATATACGAATGCTCGTAAATGAATATTTTATGAGTAATAAAATGTAGAAATAAAGGTAAAAGTAATTATTTTAAGTTTTGTATATGCTTTTTTTATCGATCTATGTGTCCCAGATCTTTTTCGGGAGCAATAATGTTTCTTACCCTTTGCTTGAGTTCTTTGGGGTTGGGAAAGCCCCCGTCCCGCTTGCGTTCCCATATTACTTTATCATCTAAACGGATTTCAAATTTTCCCCCTGTATCAGGGCAAAGTGCAACCTCGCCCAATTGATTTCCAAAAGTGGAAAGGAGTTCTTGCGCCATCCATGCAGCGCGCAAAAGCCAGTTGCATTGTGTGCAATAGTAAATGGAAACGCGGGGCAAAGGCATAAGTGTGTTTTCCGGTTTGAATCTCTAATGTCAAAGACGAATGGGCAATGGGTAAGGTTGCTATGCTAACGTCTGTTTTTAAAGCGATATAGATGCTTTAGATATGTAACAACTTCATTATGATACACTTCAAACATGAACAAAATGTCAATTTGTTTTGGTGCAATTGTAAGGTGTTTATGCAGCTTTTTTGATCAAGATCATTGAGGGGTTTGTGTTGTTCTTTTAATCTGCAAAACTCAGAAAATTGTAGGTTATGCAGCCTGTGTAGAGCAATGTGTTGGTATATAAAATAATAACTTGACCATTGTGTCATAATTTAATCATATGCCCCGTCTGCATTCTGCGCTTTGAACATATTGTTATCAGCTTTTTTCCAGCAAGGTTTATTGTGAAAACTCCTGCCAAAATTGCAATCATCGCTGTTTCTCTCTTTGCAGTCGCGGGCGGGGCCTTCGCATGGCATGAACATCAAGTCGCTCAAAGTGTGCCAGATGGCATTATTTACGGAAACGGGCGGTTGGAATTTACCCGTGTGGATGTGGCCGTGAAATATCCGGGGCGCATTACGCAATTATTGGCGCAGGAAGGGGACACCGTAACCTCCGGTCAGATTCTTGCGCAGGAAGATAAGGCAACCATTCAGGCGCAATACGATCAGGTAAGTGCACAGCAAAATCGCGCAGCAAGTGCGGCAGGCCGAGCCTCGGCTGAGCTTGTGGCGCGTCAGGCAGCCTTGCAACTTGCACGTGATGAATTGCGGCATGCCCAGAAAATGCGGCAGCAAAACCTTGTTTCCGATATGGAAGTTACGCAACGGCGCACGCAGGTTGAAACTGCACAGGCTGCGGTAAATGCGGCCTCTCAGGCCGTGCAGGAAGCCGTGCATGCCAAAGAGGGTGCCGCAGCGCAGGTTAATCAGGTTCAGACCGTTCTGGATGATATGACTATTCGCGCCCCTGTTTCTGGCCGGATTGAATACCGTGTTATTGAAACGGGAAGTGTTCTGCCACCGGGTGGGCGTGTGTACTCCATGCTGGATCCGGTGGATCCTTACATGACGCTGTTTTTCTCCACCGCATCTATTAGCAATCTGAAAATAGGTGATGAAGCGCGCATCCGGTTTGATGGAATGGATACGCCTGTTGCAGCCACTGTTTCCTTTATTGATAGTCAGGCCCAGTTCACCCCCAAATATGTGGAAACAGCCACCGAGCGTGAACAGCTTGTATACCGCGTAAAACTGCGCGTAACCGCAGATGAGCAGAAGAAACTTGGCACATTGTTAAAAGCCGGAATGACGGGTGAAGGCTATATCAAGCAACGGCCAGATGCCGCCTGGCCTAAAGCAGCACTGTCTGGCGATGCCAGATAATGGGGGCATCTGCTTCTGAAATTCGTGTTGAAGGTGTAAGCCATGCTTATGGTGGGCGCGATGTTCTGCACGATATTTCCCTTACCCTTCCCGCAGGGCAAACCATTGCGTTTATTGGGCCGGATGGTGTTGGTAAATCAACACTTCTGGGGCTGATTGCGGGGGTTCGGCATCTTCAGCGTGGGGCCATTCACACACTTGGTGTGGATATCAGCAACAGAGCCGGGCGAGAGGCTTTTCTTTCTCGCCTGGCTTTTATGCCGCAAGGGTTGGGCAAAAACCTCTACCCTACCCTTTCTGTGCGTGAGAATATCGACTTTTTTGGCCGGCTGTTTGCGTTGGATGCCACAACCCGCGCCAACCGTATTACGCATCTGCTGGATGCTACCGGTCTTGCGCCTTTTCCAGACAGACCCGCAGGCCACCTTTCTGGCGGTATGAAGCAAAAGGTCAGCCTTTGCTGCTCCTTGGTGCATGAGCCAGACTTGCTTATTCTGGATGAACCCACAACGGGGGTGGATCCACTTTCCCGGCGTCAGTTTTGGGCGTTGGTGGAGCAAATGCGGGCTGAGCGCCCCTCCATGACCGTTATTGTTTCTACCGCTTATATGGATGAAGCCGAGCGGTTTTCTTGGCTGGTGGCCATGAATGACGGGCGTATTCTGGCCTCTGGCCCCACAGATGAGGTGAAGAAACAGACCCACACCACAACGGTGGAAGCGGCTTATATCTCACTTTTGCCTGCGGCGGATCAGAAGGAGATTTCTGATTTTGCAATTCCGCCTTATCAGGATGATGGCAGCCCCCCGGTTATTGATGCTGAAAACCTGACACGTAAATTTGGGTCTTTCACGGCGGTTGACCATGTGAGTTTCCGTATCCGTCGGGGTGAGATTTTCGGGTTTCTGGGCTCTAACGGCTGCGGTAAATCCACCACCATGAAAATGCTGACAGGGCTGTTGGATATTACCAGCGGCACTGCAACCCTGTTTGGCCGCCCGATAACACCGGGAGACATGAAAACGCGTATGCGTATTGGCTATATGTCTCAGGGTTTTTCTTTGTATGAAGAACTGACGGTACGCCAGAACCTGATGTTGCAGGCAGAGCTTTTTCAGCTTTCCTCAACCGAGGCCAAACAGCGTGTTGAAAACATGCTGCAAAGCTTTCAGTTGGCCGATGAGGCCGATAGCCGCCCAACGGGCCTGCCCTTGGGGTTTAGGCAACGGCTGCAACTTGCCGCCGCCTGCATTAACAACCCGGATATTCTTATTCTGGATGAACCAACTTCTGGCGTGGACCCGGCTGCGCGGGATATGTTCTGGAAGCACCTTGTAGCACTTTCACGCCAGAAACATGTGACCATTTTTGTTTCCACACACTTCATGAACGAAGCTGCCCGGTGTGACCGCATTTCCCTTATGGATAAGGGCAAGGTGCTGGCTATGGGCACCCCTGCCGAGATTACGAAGGAGGAAGGTGCCTCCACTCTGGAAGATGCGTTTATTTCGTGCCTGGAAAAAGCAGGTAATTCCATAGCTGTTGCCAAGCCCCAGCAGGCTGCCGCAGCAGCAACGGGTGCAATGCGCACAATACCGCCTTACATACGCTGGTTTTCGCGCTGTTGGGCTTTTGCGCGGCGTGAGGCTGTGGAACTGATGCGTGACCGCCTGCGGTTGATGTTCGCCATTCTTGGCCCGACCATTCTGCTGCTGATTTCAGCTTATAGTATCTCGTTCGATATCAACACCATTCGCTACACTGTGGTAGATTACGATCATACCCATGCCAGCCGTGAACTGGTGGAGCAGTTTCGGGGCTCTCGTTATTTTCAGGAAACCGCGTTTTCACCAGATCGCGAAACGCTGGAAACACGCATACGCCATGGGCAGGTTGCAATGGGGCTGGATATCCCGCCCGGTTTTGGCCGAGATGTTGCCGCAGGGCGTAACCCGGCCATTGGTGTGGTTATTGATGGCTCCATGCCCTTTTTAAGCGCCAATGTGCGTTCTTACACAGATGCCGTGCTGTTAACCTATATGGCGAATATGCAAAAAACGCTGCCGGCATCCGTAACATCCAGTCTGATACCCGTAAGCATAGTGCCGCGCTTTGTGTACAATCAGGAATTCCGCAGCATTTTTGCCATGACCCCCGGCACCATCATGCTGGCGCTTATTCTTGTTCCCACCATGCTGACAGCTCTTGGTGTTGTGCGGGAAAAGGAAATTGGTTCCATTATGAACCTATATGCCTCCCCCGCCAGTTCCGGGCAGTATCTGGTGGGCAAGCAACTGCCTTACGTGGCACTGGCTGTCATGGCTTATCTGGTGCTGGTGGCGCTTTCTGTTACCGTTCTGGGGGTGCCGCTTAAAGGCTCTTTTGTAGGGCTGAGCATTGGGGCCACGCTGTATATTCTGGCAAGCACCGGGCTGGGGCTGCTGATTTCAACTTTTGTCAGTTCTCAGGTGGCGGCTATTTTTGGTACGGCCATTATCTGCCTGATTATGTCTGCCAATTTTTCGGGCTTGCTGTATCCGGTTTCAACACTTACCGGGTTTACCTATTATCTGGGCAAATCTTTCCCGGCTTCGTGGTTTCAGCTTATTAGCCTTGGCAGTTTTACCAAGGGGTTGGGTATTAAATCCTTTCTTTCCATGTATCTGGCACTGGGTGGTTTTGCCGCGCTTTACATGGTGGGGGCACGCCTTTTCTTGAAAAAGCAGGATACTTGATGCTGCGCTGGCTCATAAATGTCGGCCTGCTGTGCCGCAAGGAATTCCACAGCCTGATGCGTGATTTTGTGCTGATGGGCCTGATTGTTTTTGCATTTTCTGCGGCCATTGTTCTGGTGGCGCATGGGGTGCGTGTGGATGTTGCAAACGCAACAGTTGCGTTTATTGATGAAGATCACTCAGCCCTTTCGCGCCAGTTACGTTCTGTTGTGCTGCCGCCTTACTTCAAGCCCCCTACCCTAACCAACCGTATTGACGGTAAAACAGGCATGGATAACGGAACCTACAATTTCGTTATTGATATTCCACCGCGTTTTGAAGCCGATGTGCTGGCAGGCCGCACGCCACAGATACAGGAACTAATTGACGCCACGGCTATGACGCAGGCCGGGCTTGGCAGTGTTTATCTGCAACAGATTTTTCTGGGTGAAGTAGAGGCGCAGCTCCATTCCCCCGATATCAACAAGCTGATGCCGTTTCATCCTGAAAGCCGCATCCGTTTTAACCCGAATAGTGAATCTGCATGGTTTACGTCTGTGATGCAGGTTGTCACCAACGCAACAATTCTTTCCATCGTGCTGGTTGGGGCTGCGGTTATTCGTGAGCGTGAGCACGGCACCATTGAGCACCTGCTTGTTCTGCCCGTTTCCGCCAGCCAGATTGCTATTGGGAAAATTCTGGCAAATGGTGCTGTTATCTTTGTAGCCAGCATGCTTTCCCTTTGGGTTATTGTGCATATCGGGCTGGCTGTGCCTATTTCTGGCTCGCCTTTACTGTTTGCCGCCTGCCTTGTTTTATATCTGTTTTCGGTAACATCTCTGGGGATGATGCTGGCAACCATTGCGCCCACCATGCCGCAGTTCGGGCTTTTGGTCGTGCCGGTTTATGCCGTGGCCTACCTGCTTTCTGGCGCGGCAACACCAGTAGAAAGTATGCCAGAGGCTGTGCAATCCTTGGTGCGGTTTTTCCCTACCACGCAATTTGTCAAAATTTCACAATCCATTCTGTATCGCGGTGCGGGGCTGGAAAGCATCTGGCCTTCGCTGCTGGCTATTGTGTTCTCTTCTACTCTCTTTCTTGCCATGGCGCTGCTTCGCTTCCGTTCCATGCTTGCCCGCCAGGATTGAATGCTGATGTCCCTTTCTTCCTCTTCTACGCGCTTATTGTTCAGCACTCTTCTTTGCACTGGCTTGGTGGCGTGCTCTCCTTTCCATACCAAACTACCGCCTTCCCACGTGGTGGTTCCGGCGCAGTTCAGTGCTACACCGCAGGATGCACAACCTACGGACCTGACAAACTGGTGGACAGCATGGCAGGATCCGTTGCTTGATCAGCTTGTGCAAAATGCGTTAGCCGCCAACCCGGAAATACGCATGGCGCAAGAGCGCGTGCAGGAATCTCGCGCCTATACCCAAATGGCCAAGTCCGCCCTGTATCCGACTATTGGCGCAACAGGCGGCATGATGGGTGGTGGTGTGGATTGGCGGCACCCGGTGCCACCGCTTATGAAAATGGCAGACCCAGACATTCAGGACCCGGCAACGGATGGGCATCTGGCCGGCATAACCATGGCGTGGGAGCCAGATATCTGGGGCCGCAACCGCGCCCGTAAACGGGCCGCGCAACATATGGCCTTGGCTGCGGCAGATGTGCTGCATGGCACACACATGGCCATTGCGGCAGATGTGGCCGCCAATTACCTTACAGCGCGCGGGCTGCAACAGCGTATTGCGTTGCTGGATCAATCAGCCCGCACGCTGCAGGAGCTTTTGCATTATGCTACAGCCCGATTTGATGCCGGCCAGACAACACGGGCTGATCTGGAAACCATAACGGCCCAGATCAATCAGGTACAAGCACAACGGCCATTACTGGTTGCGGCGTTTGATGTATGCCGGCATCGGCTGGCTATTCTATCCGGCCTCCCGCCCGAACAGGCGCCTGATCTGTCAGCACCGGCGCAATACCGAGTGCCAGCGCCACCGGCTACCGAATTGCCTTCTACAGTGCTGGACCGCAGGCCAGATGTGTTGTTGCAAAAGAATATTGTGCAAGCCAATCTGGAGCGGTTGATCAGCACAAAAACAGATTTGCTGCCACGGTTTGGGTTAGAGTTTTTTGGTGGTGATGGGCGCTTGCGGTTTGATGGTATTCCGGGTGTATCCGGCTCTGGCGGGCTTATGGCTGTTAACGCCTATCTGCCTATTTTTACGGCTGGGCGCATACAGGCCAAGATACGCGCGGCGGACTCTCAGCTAAAGCAGGCTGTGGCATCGTATGATCAAACGGTTCTGACAGCTTTGGCAGAAGTGGAAGACGCCTATGAAAGCCGTTCCAGCGCAGACCAGAACATTGCCAGCCTGAGTGGAGAAGTTTCATCCCTCTCTCTCGCCACAACTCAGGCGCAGGGCCTTTACGAGGGCGGGCAGTTTACCATGCAGGATATTCTGACTACCCGGATAAAAAAGATTTCCGCACAGGATGAACTGGCAAGTGCCCAAACCCGGCAGGCTTTGGCGACAGTGCGCCTTGCGCGGGCTTTGGGCGGTGGCTGGGATACGCAAACAACCAAGCGGTAAAAAGTCTAGTGCCTCTTGCTGTGCTTTTAGGTCTGAACTTTGCTGGATTGGGCAATTAAATCCAACAGAGCTTCTGCTGCAGGGCTGCGATAACGCTCCTTATGCCGCAAGCCATAAAAGAAGCGTGTGCCCAACGCTTGGGGCACGGCATGCAACGTGCCCGCCTGTACGGCGGGTGCAATGACGAGCGCAGAAAGAGCACCAATACCAGCCCCTGCCTCAATGGCAGTGCGCACACTCTCGTTAGAAGGCAACACAAGCGTTACATCCAGTTCTGCCGGGTCTATGCCGTGTTGGCGCAAAGCGTATTCCAGTGTGGTGCGGGTGCCAGAACCCGGTTCACGCATGACCCATTTGGCAGATCGAAGCCACGTGGCATCTATAGTGTCAGGCACATGCGCATCGACTTGCACAATGCTCAGGCTATCTGTTGCAACGGGCCATTGCGCCAAGGCGGGATCACCCACCAGCCCTTCCACAATACCCAAATCAACTTCACCGTTTTTAACACGATGTGCTGCTTCTTCTGTGTTGCTTCTGTGTTGCTGATGGCAATATCCATAACAATTTGCGGATATTGCCGGTGGAATTTTACCAAAAGCGCTGGCAGCCAATAGGCAGCTATAGTCTGGCTGGCAACAACGCGTAATGTGCCTTGCTTTAGCCCGCTAAAAGCTTCCAGCATATTTTCGGCCGTTTCTGCCTGCGCCAGAACTGCACGTGCTTCTGGTAAAAACAGACGGCCTGCTTCTGTGAGGCAAATACCACGCCCAACACGGTGAAACAGCTTGACCCCATGCTGTTCTTCCAGCGTGGCAATGGCGGCAGATACGGCGGATTGCGTAACATGCAGGGCCTTGCTGGCCGCAGTAACGTGCTCGCGCTCTGCAACCGCAATAAAAAAGCGAAGCTGTTCTAGTGTCATGCCTGATTTCATACTTCAATCAATCACAATTTTCGATTGGAATGAATAGAATAATGAGTTGGAGTGATGAAATGGCTTTCCCTTATTTTTTGCGCAGAAAGGGAAATTGCCATGTTCACCACATCTCAGGCGCAGCCATTATTCAAACAGCGTATATTGGACGTTATCAGCCATAATCTCCCTGGTGTTTTATTGTGTTTGGGTATTACGGGCATTGCTTACCTTTGCCAGCAGGTTGAAGGATTTTTATTTGGGAAAATCTGGCTGGAAATGCTCAATCTGGCGCTTATTGCCGGCGTTGTGGTGCGGGCTATGCATAAGCCAGATCATCTGTGGCAGCCGGGTATCAGAACATGCTCCAAAACGCTTTTGAACATCGGGATTGTGCTGCTTGGGGCTTCTTTTAGTATTGATGCCGCATTTGCTGCCGGGCCATGGCTTTTGGTTGGCGTTATGGGGCTGGTGGCATTTAGCCTGATATTTACCAGCTGCATTGGCCGCCTGGTGGGGTTACCTTTACCCCAAACTCTACTGGTAGCTTGCGGAAACTCCATCTGCGGCAATTCGGCCATTATGGCGGCAGCCCCCACCATTCATGCCAAAGATGAAGATATTGGCGCAACTATTGCCTTTACGGCAGCAGGTGGCCTCATACTGGTTGTGGGGTTGCCACTTGTAGCGCCCTTTCTGCCCCTAGATAGCCGCACCGGTGGCGCCCTTGCCGGGCTAACGGTTTATGCCGTGCCCCAGGTTGCAGCTGCGGCCTCGGCTTTTGGCGGTAATGCAGGCCATATTGGTATGCTGGTGAAGCTGATGCGTGTGTTGATGTTGGGGCCAGTGTGTATTGTCCTTTCCATACTTCATGCACGTTTCAACCGTGGAAAAGTGCAGCATACGCATCGTGCTCCGCAGATGGTGCCGTGGTACATTGTTGGCTTTATTGTCATGATGATTGTGCGTTCCGTGAACGTTATTCCGCATGAACTCATTGCGTCGTTAAGCTTTACAGCCAATTTTTTAACCATTCTGGCCATGGCTGCGTTGGGCTTGTGCATAGACATACGTTCGGTTTTTCGGGCGGGCCGTCCACTGCTTCTGACGGAAGGGTTTTCTCTACTCGGGCTGATTTGTGCCAGTATGTTACTGCTTAAAGTCATGTTCTAGAACAGCCATCAGCATCGGGAGCCCATATTGCATAATCTAGACTTCAGTTCATGGCACAGCTTCCTGTTCACCATGATTGGGCTCTCGCTCATTACCTTGATTGGTGTGGGCATCAGACTGTTGATGATGGTGCTCATCCAGCAGCGGCGAGAGCGTATGAACCGCCAGATCAATGAACGTTTGCGCACATTGATTGCAGCCTACCGCACATTGGGTGGCTCTTTTACCGGAGATCTGGCGGTAGACCCGCGGCATAAGCGAGATTTCCGTGTTATGGCGGACACGGATGCCACAACAACCACTTCCATATTGGAAGATGCCAATGCATCAGACCGGGCACGGCGTATTCGTGATGCTGTAGAGGCAGCTTTATCCGACATCATTCTTCTGGGTACGGAAGAGCATGTGCGTTTAGCAGAACATGCTGCGCGTGAACTGGTAGCAGGCCAGCGGGTGCATACGCATGATCTGGTTGTATCCTTGCGTAATTTTGTAAGGCAGGCGCTGGATCTTGCCCCTATTCCATCTGATCTGAGTATTCCCACACAAGGCCCAACCCGCGTGCAGGCTTCTGGCGGCAAAGGGAAAGATGGTGGAGCAGAAAAAGCCGGTGGCGGCGGGGGTGGTAATGGTGGCGGTATGCAGGGCGGTGGCGATATGGCCATAACCGGCAGCCACACCGCAGATAATCAGGACTCAATCACCCCTTCGGGGCATTAAATACTGCCAAGCCGGATGACGTAATGTCTAAATTATAAAGGATGCAGAAGTTTCCCTCTGCATCCTTGTTGTAAGTTAGTTTCCGATTTTGATTAAACGGGACGCACGGCTGAGTGCGATAATCGGGAAGAGTTGGCGGTAAAGATCATAACGCAGCATAAAGGCGCGTGAGAGCTCGGCCCCCTGCATCAGACGCTTTGAAATGGCAGGGTCATCCAGCTTGATGGTCTGGCCTACACCGTAACCGGGGAAGCCCGTACCGGTAAACTCCTCTTCATTCCAGCTTCCGTCTTCTTCCTGCAAATTAATCAGGTAGCGGCAGCCTTTGGCTATGGCCTTATAATCCTGCGGACGGTTGGCTGCTATCAGCCCCATAAGAGCCCAAGCCGTTTGGGATGGCGTGGTGGTGCCGTGGCCGATGGAAGATACCTCCATATAGGATGCACAGCTTTCACCCCAACCGCCATTTTCCTGCTGACAGTTAATGAGCCAATCACACGCCTTGGAAATGTAAGGCTGTGTCATATCCTCACCCAATGCCGCCAGAGCAGGCAGAACAGCCCCGGTGCCATACAGGTAATTTACACCCCAGCGGCCAAACCAGGGCCCTGTTGGGTCTTGCTCCTTACGAATGTAAGCCAGCCCACGCTGGATACAGGGCAGATCACGCGGCAAGCCCAACAGGCCAAAAGCTTCCAGAACGTGCGCCGTAACGTCTACCGATGGCGGATCCAGCGCTTCCCCAAAATCGCAGAACGGGATTTTGGCAAGAATGCTCTTGTTGTTGTCCTTATCAAAAGCGCCCCAGCCACCGCAGGAACTTTGCATGGCAACCAGCCACCGCACGCCACGGCCAATGGCTTCTTCTACGCCTTTGGCTTGCCATTCAGGCCGGTTGCGGCAGGATGCCAGAGCAATCAGCGCAACGGCGGTATCATCTGTATCGGGGTATCTGTCATTGGCGTATTCAAACGCCCAGCCACCGGGTTCTGTATTGGGGAGTTTAACAGACCAATCCCCCTTCACACGCACTTGGCGAGAAAGCAGCCAATCCAGAGCCTTATCCATTTCTGGTGTAAAGCGTTCTTCGGCATTGGCATCATGCAGCGCCATGAGAGACAGCATGGTATCCCATACCGGGCTGTTTGTGGCCTGAATCCAGCTGGCATCCCCTTTATCATGCCGCCAACCCGGATCATTCAGTGCATCCAGCGCCTTTGCCATAACGGGATGGTGGAATTGATAGCCCTCACCATGCAGGGCCATCAGCCCGTACACCCATGGCGGCTGAATACCACCCCAGCCACCATCTGCGTCCTGATGCCAGATAATCCATTCCAGCACGTATTTAATGGCCGCTTCCCGCGAAGGAGCGCGTTTAAGAAAAGAAGACTGCAGCCAATGCAGGCCTTTATCTGCCAGACGGAAGAAGTCCGCAATAACATCCCTGCCCTCTTTGGTGGGCAGTTCGTAATCAAAATTTGCCCGCCCTTCAGGGAAAAGAGCATCCAGCCGATCTTGCGGGCGCAGCGGGCGTGATGGACGACGCGCAGACAAAATTGCCAGCGGCATCATGGTGGCGCGGGCCCACTGCGCAAAGTTGTAAATGGAAAAAACAAAATTATCGGGGAACCAGATAATTTCTGGCGGAAGGTTCGGTGTTTTCTCCCACGGCCATTCCCCAATCAGGGCCAACCAGTAGCGGGTGAAAACACGCACATTCTTCAGGCCACCTTTGCTGATAATCCATGCAGCAGCTTTGCTAACGGCCGGGTCATCTTCTGCATAACCCAAAGATCTGAGAGCTGCATAAGATTCCACAGTCGCGTTGATATCACCACAGCCAGCACCATAATATGTGCCCCAAGAGCCATCGGGCCGCTGCATTTCAAGCAAAGCCTTGCCCAGACGTGGGCGCAGAGGGTGATCTTCCAGCCCCAGAAACCACAAGGCCAAGCACCATTCAGCTTCCATGGAGGCATTGGACCCAACAGAACCCACCCAATGGCCATCGGGCTTTTGCTGCTTCATCAACCATTCACAGGCGGAAGACAGCGTGTGTGTCAGGCTGTTCCCCATTGCTTTCAGGGCTGACAGATCTGCCGGAACCTGTGGAGCAGGTTTTTGACGCACAATATCCGAGGTTCCAGACTGAATAAGGGTGTTAACGTTTGTTCCCTGTGTGTCTGAACCGGAACGCAAAATCTTCTTTAATGAAAAACGGCTTGCCATATTCATTGTGTCATACCTGCGCGAAATATCATGAAAGACTCATTGGTTCCTGTTTTAAAGATCACGGTGTTTCTGCTTGGGGCGTAATAAGCCGCAGGCAATCTGTAAACACTGAATCCCATCCAGACTGATCCATAGCGATAAAGCCGAAGCTTCTGAGAAGGAAAGCCCCTTCGGCTGCAAAAATTGCCGTACGTGCCTGCCGCGCATCTTCTGCGGTGACGTTACAATCCCCAAACCATCCGGCGTACCATTCCCGTATCCGGTTAAGGTATTTGGGGGATTGCAGCAGGGTAATCAGCATACCCACCATTCTGGCTTGTGTGGCGGCATCTATCTGGCGGCATGCCAGAACATAGGCACGCGCCCGCTCTGCCAAAGATGCCTTGGGCCCCGCATGTTTTTCTATTTCCAGATCAAAAGCCGCTATCCAGCGATCAATCATGGCGGTAATCAGGTCATCCTTGTTGCCAAAGCAATATTGCAGGCCACCTTTGGTAATTCCTGCGGCTTTGGCTACGGCATCAAGCGTTAAAGCGGTGGCGCCGCCTTTCTGAACAAGCAGTTCCGCGCTGTCCAGAACGCTCTCCCGATCAATGGTTCTGCGGCGGCCCATGCACCGTCCTCTATTATTTCAATCCGTCCGGATGGAATTAAAATGAGAGCGATGATTGTGCAACCATATTATTGGAATACACGGATGCATTTTTAGAATGGCAGAAAGCAGCCCGACACAAGTAAGAAAATACCCATAAGCCCATAATAATAAAAAATAAATTCCGATTTTTACGACCTTAGTGCATCTTCAATAAGGGCATTGAGTGTCATCTTCTCACCTTCTCGCATCAGCAAGGCTTCCAGAAGCCCGTCTATGGCCAATACAGCCAAGCCATGCACTTTGGCCCACAAGGCTGCGCGCGCACCAGCACGCGTATGGGCAGAATGCTGACCTTTCAGTTCTCCCACCAATTGTGTGAGCATGGCAGATGTTTTGGCTGCAGCGGCATCCAGATGCGGGTTTTTCCTATCAATTACATCGCTGCGGAACATAAGTGTAAACAGGCCGGGGTGCTGCATGGCAAATTGCACATAGGCTACACCCACAGCATATGGCCCTTTATCAAGCAGCGGCGTAAGCGTTGCGGCCAGTTCCTCATACCCTATGGTTGCCAGTGCGCTGAGCAGACCTGTTAAGTTTCCAAAGTGCGGAATTGCTGCGGTTTGTGAAACACCCGTATGGCGCGTAATGGCCCGCAACCCCAGCGCAGCAATGCCCTGCTCCTCCAGAATAGTGCGCGCGGAACGCAACAGAGCGGCACGCAAGTCTCCATGATGATAGGCTTTTTTAGGCTGAACAGGCTGGCCCATTACATATTTTCCAGAATATTCACGATGACCATCAGAACACTTGACATTCTATCCCCATGTTCCATTCTTAACATTGTTAAGTTTCAACTTGTCGGGCGGTCAAACACAAGACCAATAGCCTGAGGAAGGATCCCTCTTGCGTTTTCTCCCCTCTGTTTATCATGTTTCTCGTCTGGTTGCTGGTCTTTGCCTTATGGGGGTGAGTTCTGGCGCCATTGCAGCAACAGTATCCCCTTCTGGCACGGCTGGTACGCTTACATCGACGCAATCTTTACCAGAGGCTTTTACGCTGCCAGATGCTGGGCGTTCCCTGCGCATTACGTACCTTTCCACCAATGGCATTACAGGCAAAGGGCTTGTGCCGGTTACGGCAGAGGTGATTTTGCCCGCAGGTAAGCCACCTGCTGGTGGGTGGCCCATTGTTGCCTGGGCACATGGCACGGTAGGCGTTGCAGACCGTTGCGCGCCTTCTAACAACCCGTGGAGCGCACGTAACAAGCGTTATCTTTCTGAATGGATGAAGCGTGGCTTTGCCGTAGTGGGCACGGACTATCAGGGCTTAGCCACTCCCGGCACGCACCCATACCTAAATACGCGTGTGGAAGCCTATAGCCTGCTGGACGGCGTGAAGGCAGCTTTGGCCTCGGTGCCGGATTTGCAGAACAAGATCATGATTGTCGGGCAGTCTCAAGGTGGTGGGGCCGCTTTTGCTTCGGCTGCTTTTGCTCCAACCTATGCGCCAGAACTGAATATTCGGGGCACGGTGGCCACGGGGGCGCCTTATATTACACCAGAACTGCTCAAGCAGATGGCAACAGCGCCGGACAATGCGCCATATAACCCCGTTATTGTTTATGCGCTTTATCTGGCACAGGGCCTTTCTGGCTATGATACAGGCTTTAAGCCGGAAAGCGTTTTTACGGCCAAAGCCATGCCAGCCTACCGTGCTGCAGCTAATTTGTGTGTGTATGAGCTGACAGATAAGGTGAAGGAAGATGGCCTGAATTTCAGCAACTCCCTTAAGCCCGATTTTGCAAAAAATCTGGCTCCGGCTTTACAGGCAATGCAATACCCCACCATGCATCTGGCTCAACCCCTGTTTATTGGCACCGGAGAGCTTGATAAGGATGTGCCTCCGCCGCTTCAGTACGGATTGGTAAAGGCAGCCTGCGCTGCTGGCACAGTTGTGCAGGCGCATGTTTATAAAGGCCTGAACCATGATCAGACGGTAAATGCCTCATTACCAGATTCAGCTTCTTTCACGCAGGCTGTCATGAACGGGCAAGCTGTTACGCCTCAGTGCACCCCCATGCCAGAATAAAATCACCTACACATATTTAGGTTTGATTGCGGGAGGGAAAGCGGCGACTTTACGTTTTTCCTCCCTTGTGCGGGGCATATAACGCCTTCAATATTCACGCATGACAGACACCCCTGCTGCGTACGTTCATCGCATCCATCATTTTTTGCAGTCTCCGGCAGGAGGAGCAACTGCCCTGCTTCTGGCCTCGCTCACGGGGTTTGTGCTGGAAAACTCGGCTTGGTGTGGTGGTTACGAAGCCCTGATTACAACACCCATGCGGCTTTCTATTTTAGGACCGCACACGCCAGATACGCTTGAGGCATGGGTATCTGATGGGTTGATGACGCTTTTTTTCCTGCTGATTATTCTGGAAATCAAGAAAGAGATGGTTTCTGGCCATCTTTCATCCATGCGTCAGATTGCCTTGCCGTTGATTGGCGCATTGGGCGGTATGGCTGTGCCCGCGCTTACCTATCTTTTGGTAACGTACAAGCATGCAGATGCAGTTCATGGGTGGGCCATTCCTGTGGCTACCGATGCGGCATTTACACTGCCTGTTATTATGGCGCTGGGTGCGCGTGTTTCTGCCGGGGCGCGGGCATGGCTTATGGCGCTTGCCATTTTTGATGATGTGTTGGGTATTGTTGTTATTGCCCTGTTTTACGGTTCTGCACTTTACTGGCCTGCACTGGCTGGTGTGCTGTGTGTAACCGTAGCCATGATTGCTGCAAACCGGTTGGGATGCAGATCTTTGTGGGTGTATTCTGCCGGATGTGTGCTGCTGTGGGGTATGCTTTTATCTTCTGGCCTGCATCCAACACTTGCCGGGGTGATTACTGGCCTTTGTCTGCCGGCTCAACCGCGTACAACAGATGCAGAACAGATTACACCGCTTGAAAAAGTATCATCTGCATTAACACCATTCGTGACATGGCTGGTGCTGCCCCTGTTTGGCTTTATGAATGTTGGGGTTTCTCTTGCTGGTGTGCATATGGAGGCACTTCTTGCTCCTGTTCCCTTGGGTATTATGCTGGGGCTGATTATAGGAAAGCCCGTGGGTGTGTTTGGCGCAACCATATTGTCACTCCAACTGCGCATAGCGCCTGCCCCAGCTGCAACATCCATAAAAATGCTTTTCGGGCTTTCCTTGCTGTGCGGCATTGGCTTTACCATCAGTCTGTTTATTGCTGGTTTGGCCTTTAAGGATGCAGATACAATCGTATCAGCAAAACTGGGGATATTTGCAGGATCTGTTATTGCAGCATTGGCTGGCTGGAGTTGGCTGCGCTGTTTGCCCGTTAAACAACCAAGCCAGCATTCTGCAAACCTTGCGGCTGTAAGTGGCAAATAGCTTGGCATGTTCGTTTGCTTTGTGTCTGCCGCGTTTGTTAAGGGCAGACACAAAGCAGAACGATACGTTTTTTAACCTATACGAATAAGCTTGCGGTTAATGAATTCCTCAATCCCGAGGAAAGAAAGCTCCCGCCCAAAGCCAGAATTTTTAATGCCACCAAATGGTAGTTCGGGTGCGGCAGCAGTGGCTGTGTTAATAAACATCATGCCGGTTTCAACCTGCTCGGCCACCTTTTCTGCCCGTCCGATATCGCGTGAAAATACGGAACCACCAAGGCCGTAGGGTGAGTCATTCGCCAGATCAACGGCTTCCTGCTCAGATGCCACCTTATGAACAACCGCAACCGGGCCAAAGATTTCCTGATAAAAAACAGGGTTATCTTTTTTCACATTGGTCAGAATTGTGGGTTCCATAAAAAACCCTTTACGGTTTATCCGCTTGCCCCCAGCAACCAATGTTGCGCCGGCTTTTACGGCTTCATCAATCTGTTCCAGCACCAGATCCAAAGCGCGTTGGCTGCTCATGGGGCCATGTGTTGTGCCTTCTGCCAGTGGGTCCCCAATATGGAATTGGGTGATGGCCTTTTTCAGCCCATCCAAAAACGCATCATAAATTTTTTCATGCACAATCATGCGTTTGGCAGCGGTGCATACTTGCCCATTATTGGCAAAGCGGCCCCATGTAGCCCATTTGACGGCAAGTTCCAGATCGGCATCATCCAGCACAATAAAGGCATCACTGCCACCCAGTTCCATTGTGTCCTTCTTGAGTGCTGCACCTGCTTCTGCCGCTACGGTCTGCCCTGCCCGCTCACTACCAGTAAGTGCCACACCACGAATACGCACATCCTTGATCAACTCGGCAGATTGATCATTGCTTAGGAAAATATTGGTATAAACGCCTGCTGGCGCTCCGGCATCATGAAACAGTTTTTCAAACGCCAAGGCACATTGCGGCACGTTAGGGGCATGCTTGGCTATTACCACATTGCCCGCCATCAGGTTGGGGCCGGCTACCCGTGCCAGTTGGTAATAGGGAAAGTTCCAAGGCTCGATGCAATAAATAACACCGAGGGGCTGATTGATTATTTTTGCGCTGCCATCTTTCACCTTAAGCGGTGTGGGAGCCAGAAACTCCTCTGCCCCATTGGCGTAGAAGGAAAGAATATCTGCCGTGATATCAATTTCTTCCAACGCATCTGGCAGCGCTTTGCCCATTTCCGTGGCAATCAGGCGCGCATGGGCCTGCCGATCCTTACGCAGCAGATCAGCCGCCTTTGACATGATGACTTTACGCTCGACAATGCTGCGCTTTTTCCAATCTGTGCGCCAGATATGGTCTGCCTTGTCTATAATCTGGCGCATCTGTTCTGGGGTATGCAGCTCAAACGTGCGTTCAACAGCTTCAGTTGTGGGGTTAATTGTCTGATATGTAATCATTTTTTGGCATCCTGATTATAGAAAGGGTAATCGGTGTATCCGTGTGCGCCGCCGCCATACATGGTTGTGGGGTCTATGGCGTTAAGGGGCCATCCGTGCTGCAAACGCGCAGGCAAATCCGGGTTGGCGATGAATTTGCGGCCAAACCCGATCATGTCTGCCCAGCCGTTTTGCAAAACGTGGTCTGCTTTGGCTTTATCGTAACGGCCTGCGCACAAAATACGGCCCGGAAAGATATCTCTTACGGTCGCACGGAATGAATCCGGCATATCTGGCGCGTTATCCCAGTCTGCTTCTGCCAGAGAGAGATACGCAATGCCTGCATCCGCCAAAACACGTACCGCTTGGGTATAGGTTTCTGCCGGATTACTTTCCAACAAGCCAAGATAAACGCGTTCCTCCGCGGTTGTGCTGAACAGTGGAGAAAACCTGACGCCTAGCCTTTCGGGGGAAACCACGGCAGAAACGGCCTCAACCACTTCACGCAGAAACCTCAGACGGTTGGAGAGTGAACCACCATAGGCATCTGTGCGAAAATTGGCGCGTTCAGAAATAAACTGGTTGATGAGATACCCATTGGCAGCGTGAATTTCCACGCCATCAAATCCGGCTTGCAGTGCGTTTCTGGCGGCCTGCGCATAAAGTTCTACCAGTTCATGAATTTCGGGAATGGTTAAAGCGCGCGGAGTATCGGGCGGCACCAATTTTCCGGTGCCTGGGCCGGTTGGGATAAAAACATTCACACCCGTTGCAGCCACAGCAGATGGTGCAATAGGCGGTTGGTGATTGGGCTGCAAAAGATGATGAGAAACACGGCCTACATGCCAAAGCTGTGCAAAAATGGGGCGCTTTTTGGCATGCACTGCATCTGTTACCAGTTTCCAGCCTGCAATCTGTTCAGGAGAGTAAATGCCGGGTGTCCAGGCATAGCCCTGCCCACGCGGTTCAATTTGCGTGCCCTCGGTAATCAGAAAACCTGCCTGTGTGCGCTGGGCATAGTATTCGGCCATAAGCGCATTGGGGATATCGCCCGGTTGGGTGCTGCGGCAGCGCGTGAGAGGCGGCAGAAAGATCCGGTTTTTCAGGGGCAGATCACCCAGTATTATGGGATCAAAAAGAGAAATTGAAGTCATGATCAGCCTTGTTCAGAAGCAGAAATAGTCTCTGGTCTGTTCGTAAACATTGGCCTATTAGGTTTAAGGCGCAAGAACGCACATAAACCGCCTATAGTGTCAGGAATGATACCATGCCTCGTATTCGCCACACCACGCTAACATGCAGCCCCGGCTGCACCGTAGAAGCCACGCTGGAGTTGTTTGGGGGCAAATGGAAGGCGCTTATTCTGTATCATCTGTTTGAAGATGGCGTGCTGCGCTTTAGCGAATTCCGTAGGCGTATGCCAAACGTAACGCAGCGTATGCTGACAAACCAGTTGCGAGAACTGGAAGCCGATGGCCTGATTTCCCGCACGGTTTTTCCAGAAGTGCCACCACGCGTGGAATATGAACTGACCGACTTGGGTAAAACACTCAAGCCGGTCATCCATGCATTAAAGGAATGGGGTGATAAATATGCCCACAGCGTGAGGCAGAAAAAAGAATCAAGTGGCGGGTAAAAGCCCCCTCACCCACGTTCATAAACGCACATGAGGGGGAGTTTCTTTACTTCAATCCAGTTTTTCACGCTGCCAGAAGCGGAGATTGCCGCAGGTTTTTACAAATGTGTTGGCATCGTTTTGACTGCCCAGTTTAATGCAGCCTTTATCAACATCATCTGCCAAACCTGCCTTTTTGAATAATGTGCAGGCTTCTGAAGAATACCCAATATATTTGCAGTGTGTGAAAGCGTCCGTCAGGAAGTCTTTGGCAGCAGGAGTGCTGGCCAGCACTTTTGTGCCTTCCTTGGAAGCCAGAATGGCTACAGCATCGTATAATACCGATGGCCCGCCATCTATTTGCTGCTGCGCAGCTACCTTGGTACCATCTGAAAGTGTAATGCCGCCAATTTTGGGGGCAATGATTTCGTAATTGGCTTTTTCTGCCTGAAGAGCGGCAATGAGCGCAGCAAAAAGGTCTGCATCTACGCCATCTGTCGCCAGAATACCCATTTTACGGCCAGCAAACGCTTTTGGCCCATTTTTAACGATACTGAGGGCATCAGATGGGGGAAGATCAGTGCGTGTAGGTTGCGTTGCCTCAGCGGGTTCGGGCACTACAGGTAAGCCCAGATTATCGGCCACCGTTGTTGCCAGCTCCTCATCAATATGCAGGAGATGAGAGACAACGCGCGAACGGATATCAGGCCGCTCCACCTTGCTCAGTTCAAACGTAATGCCATCTGCAATATGTTTCTGTTCAATAGGCGTCTGGCTGATGTAAAACTGCCGGGCCTGACTGTAGTGGTCTGAAAAACTTTCGGGCCGCAACCGCCGTTTGGGGCCGGTTTCCTCACTTGCAAAACTGCGGAAGCCCTGTTGAGGATTTTCACGCGGGCCACCTGCTGCGCCCCAACTATTTGGCTCGTAATTGGCACGGCCCACGGGGTTGCGCATGGCCATATGCCCATCCTGCTGAAAATGCGCCATGGGGCATTTGGGGGCGTTAATGGGAATATGCGTAAAATTGGGGCTGCCAAGCCGTTTTACCTGCGTATCCAGATATGAGAAATTGCGGCCCTGAAGCAATGGGTCGTTCGAGAAATCAATCCCAGGCGGCACATTCTGGGTGCAAAACGCAACCTGCTCTGTTTCGGCAAAAAAGTTATCAACTACGCGGTCCAGCACCAGGCGGCCTACCGTTCTTACAGGCACTAATTCTTCGGGAATGAGTTTGGTGGGGTCCAGCACATCGAAATCGAATTTTTCAGCAAATTCTTCATCAAAAAGCTGCACGCCAAGTTCCCATTCGGGAAAGTCTCCGCTGGAAATTGCGTTCCAAAGATCTCGCCGATGGAAATCAGGGTCCGCCCCATTGATCTTGACCGCTTCGTTCCAGACAACAGACTGTAAGCCCTGCTTTGGCTTCCAATGAAACTTCACAAAGGTTGAATGGTCATTGCTGTCCAGAAAACGGAATGTATGCACGCCAAATCCTTCCATAAAACGAAAGGATCGCGGGATACCCCGGTCTGACATAACCCACATGATCATATGGAAGCTTTCTGGGGTAAGCGAAATGAAATCCCAGAAGTTGTCATGGGCCGATTGAGCCTGCGGAAAATCACGGTCTGGCGCAGGTTTTACGGAGTGCACCATATCGGGAAACTTGATGGCATCCTGAATGAAGAATACCGGGATATTGTTGCCAACCAGATCCCAGTTGCCTTCCTTGGTGTAGAGTTTAACGGCAAACCCGCGCACATCTCGTGCAACATCAAACGAGCCTTTGGAGCCTGCAACCGTGGAAAACCGCACAAAAGCAGGTGTGCGTTCCCCCACATTCTGGAAAATAGCTGCGCGAGTAACGTCTGCAAGGCTATCTGTCAGCTCAAAATAACCGTGGGCACCATAGCCACGGGCATGCACAACGCGTTCGGGAATACGTTCGTGGTCAAAGTGGAAAATCTTTTCCCGAAAATGGAAATCCTCCATCAATGCCGGGCCGCGGGCACCGTAACGCAACGTGTTCTGATCATCCGCTACGGGAATACCCTGAGCAGAGGTAAGCGTTGCAACATCCCCCCCAGCTTGTTGGTGTGTTTCTCCTCCATTTCCCTGCTGTTCTGTATAACTCGGTTCAAATTTGGTTTTAGCAGCCTTGCCTGACGTATTTTTTTTGACAGCCATGATCTTCTCCTCGCCGTTGTTTTGGCGGGAGCGTCGTCCCTTTACATGTCTTAAAATCGTACGCCTTTAAGGTTTCGTCGCTCCCCGTATTTTAAGTCTTACGTATGGGGGGCAGAATAGTTCCTGTGGTGGATGCCAGCACGCAAGCACAACAGCACAAAACGTGTTATGTTGGGTTTATGGCAATTTCTATCCTTCCCAATATTTCTCTGGCCGATTCCGAATTGGAGGTCACTTATATCTTGGCGTCTGGTCCGGGTGGGCAGAATGTCAACAAGGTTGCCACGGCTGCTCAGTTACGGTTCGATGCAGCGCATTCTGCATCCTTGCCAGATCGGGTGCGGGCGCGTTTGCTGGAATTGGCGGGCAGTCGAGCCACGCGTGATGGCGTTATTGTTATTACGGCACGGCGCTTTCGCACGCAGCAACGCAATCGGGAGGATGCAATAGAACGTCTGGCGGCTCTGATACGTGAGGCTGCGCACCGCCCGGCTTTTCGTGTTGCCACCCGCCCTAGCCGTGCAGCACGGCAGCGGCGCCTACAAGGAAAGGCTCATCGCGCACGTATTAAACAAGGGCGAACAGTGCGGTTTGATGATTGATACCGCCCAATAAGCCCAAGCTGCATGAGCGGCTATTTTCCGTTAAAAATTATTTCTGCTTCTACTTTTTAAGATACATCCCGTTCTGGAACGTTTAATGCATTCCAGCGTTGAATAACGGCTGAATACTTGGCGGTTAGAATAATATTTTATCTGCCGGGTAACTTCATTTTCTTTTTTGCAATCTACCCAAAGTACACGCGAAACACCTGCGACTGCTTCTCTTGGATGGAGAACGAATATGCGCACTCCTTTTGTCAATACTCAGGCCCCTTCCAGTTCCTCCAAAACACAGAAAAAGGTGGAGCAGAAGACGGCTGATGCCAAAGCAGGCGGTAAAAAGCCGGCTCCAGAAAACAACAAAGCGCAAAATGAAGCGGTGAAAAAGCAGACTCTTTTAAAAGAAAAAGCACCGTCTTCTACCTCAAAAACAAGAAAAAGCCTGTTTCGGAAATAGCACATAAAGGCCGCGTTTAACGTGAGTACGGCCCTTATAAGGGAGTTGGTACATGCATACAGAACAACTATCTGATACCGGCCCCAAAAGTGCCAGCCGTTCGTTTTTACGCCGTTTGTTCGGGGGGCATATTCACATCAACATACAGGATGACCTTTTCCCGATAAAAAGCGAAATTTTTGGCATTGAACGTTTGGAAGCGCACGCCAAAAGCTTGGCAGTTGCACAGGCTGTTGTGCCCGCCAAGCATAATCGGCGCGGGCAGCCTCTTAAGCGCAGATTGGCAGAAAATGCGGCCCTGCTGGCTGCGGCGAATGAAACAGTAACCAAGGCTAGCCAAAGAGGGCGACTGCTGCCACCAGCCGCCCAATGGTTGGCAGATAACTATGCCCTTATTGATATGCAAATTAGAGAAACCAGTCTGGATTTGCCGAGTGGTTACTATACGCGCCTGCCCAAGCTTGCGAATGGCCCTTTTATAGGTTTGCCGCGCGTGTTTGGCATTACATGGGCTTTTGTGGCCCATACAGACAGCTATCTTCAGCCCGATTTTCTGCGCCGGTTTCTGCTTGCCTACCAAACGGTTACACCACTTACGATAGGTGAGCTTTGGGCTGTTCCCATTACCTTGCGCATTGTTTTAATAGAAAATCTGCGCCGGATTGTAAGCGCCATTATAGATAGCCATGCCAGCCAACAAGCAGCGGATATTTTGGCTGATCAGCTTGCATCTGCCCGAAAGAGCGATGCGCCCGCATTGTCCGCCATATTATCTCAAATAGATCCACGCATTATTACGCCTGCATTTACGGCGCAGCTTGCTCATCGCTCAAGAGGCATAGATCCAGAAAAAGATCCTGTGCTTATATGGCTGGAGCAGCGTCTGGCAGACAAAAAAACAAATATCGAGCAAGGTATTCAGGAATATTTACAAACACAGGGCGCCTTTAACGCCACCATTAGAAATATTATTACCAGTTTGCGGCATATTGCAGAATCCGACTGGACAGAAACATTTGAACAAGTGTGTTTGGTAGATACGGTATTTGCAGAATACGCAAGTTTTACATGCGCTGATTTTGCCAGCCGAGACCTTTACCGCAAAGCCATTGAAGATTTGGCCTATGGCAGCACTGTTGATGAAATTGATATTGCCAAAAAGGCGGTTTCCTTAGCGCAGGAAGCTGCTTCTTCCAATACGTTTGACCAACGCAAGAATGACCCCGGTTATTATCTGGTAATGGAGGGGCGCTCCATTCTGGAGGCCTCCATCGGTTTTCGCCCAAGCCTTACCAGAAAACTGGCACAAACATTCTGCCAAAGCGGCATTACAGGTTACGCTGTAATTGTTTTTATGCTGGCGCTCATCTTCCTGGTTGGTCCTGTATGGCTTTCCTTTCAGGAAAGAGCATGGTTCCCGTGGGTACTCTTGGTGGCGGTTCTGGCATTTGCCCCCGCATTGGAAGCAGCAGTTGCGTGCATTAACTGGATGGCTTTGCGCCTTACCAAGGTAACGGCATTACCGGGATTGGAGCTTTTAGGCGGCATTCCGGTAAAATTGCGCACAATGGTGGTTATTCCTGCCCTGCTTACCAACGTAAAAACGGTGGAGGAGCTTTTATCCCGGTTGGAAGTCCACTACCTGGCCACACATGATAGCGGTGTGTACTTTGCGCTTTTAACAGACTGGTCTGATCATTCAGAGGCTTCTGCCCCAGAGGATGCGGCACTTTTTCAGTCCGCTGCTGCCGGTATTCATCATCTTAACCAAAAATACGGATCTGTCCCGGATGGTAACAGGTTTCTCCTTCTTCATCGCCACAGGGTTTGGAGCGAGAGTGAAGGCGTATGGATGGGGTGGGAACGCAAGCGGGGCAAGTTGCATGAACTGAATCGACTGTTGCGTGGTGCAACGGATACCACTTTTTTGGCAGAATGCTGCCAGAATATTCCTCAAGCTGTAAAATATATCGTCACGCTGGATGCAGATACACGCCTGCCCCTTGAAACAGTTAAAAAACTGGTGGGTAAACTGGCGCACCCCCTTAATGCGCCACAGTTCAATGCCACAACCGGGCGTGTGCAGCAGGGTTATGCCGTTCTACAACCGCGCGTTACCCCCTCTTTGCCCATTGGGCATCAGAGCACTTTGTTTCAACGCATTTTTTCTGCATCTAGCGGAATAGATGCCTATTCATCTGCCATATCAGATCTTTATCAGGATATGTTTGGAGAGGGATCTTACGCGGGCAAAGGCATTTACGAAATTGATGCGTTTGAAGCAGCCTTGGCCGGGCGTGTGCCAGAAGCAACCCTTTTAAGCCATGATCTGTTTGAGGGTATTTTTGCGCGTGCCGGGTTGGCGTCTGATATTGAGGTGATAGAGGAGTTTCCGACAGATTACTTGGTTGCGGCGCAAAGGCTCCATCGTTGGACGCGGGGAGACTGGCAACTGCTTCCCTGGATTGTTTCAGGCATATTTCGCACTCCTTCCCCGCGCGACAGTTTATCTGGAATTGCGCGCTGGAAAATGGTGGATAATTTGCGCCGCACCTTATGCGCGCCCTTTACTCTGTTGGCTCTGATTATCAGTTGGATTTTGTTGCCAGAAAACGCCGGTATCTGGACGTTGTTTATCCTTCTGATTATGGCTGTGCCTGCTTTTCTGCCAGTTATTCCCGATATTGCCCCACGCCGAGAATGGATCAGTTTTCGCAGCTATTTTAATGTGTTGGGAGCATCCATTTCCAATGCCGTTGTGATGACGGCACTGAACATCACGTTTCTGGTGCATCAGGCCTGTTTGTTAGGTGATGCAATTATACGCACCCTTGGGCGCGTTTTTGTAACACGGCGATATTTGTTGCAATGGGTGCCTGCAGCGCAAACGGCAGATCTTTTGCAATCCGGGCTGCTTCAATATTACCTGAAGATGCTTTCTGCCCCACTTATTGCGGTTATTCTTGTCATACAAGTAACCATGCAGGATGTGGAAAACCTGATTTTTATTGGCCCACTGACTGTTCTGTGGGCGTTTTCTCCCGCTATTGGGTTATGGACAAGCCGGGTAGCTGTTTTAACGGCTCAATCCCGCCCATCTCGCACTGATATTCGCACTTTGCGACTGACAGCCCGCAATACATGGCGCTTTTTTGAGGAGTTTGTCACAGCGGATGATCACATGCTTCCGCCAGACAATTTTCAGGAAGTCCCCTCTCCCGTTGTAGCCAGGCGCACATCTCCCACCAATATAGGGCTTTATCTTTTATGCACTGTCAGCGCCTATGATTTTGGCTGGAATGGCTTGGCGGATACAATAGAACGTCTTGAAAATACATTTAAAACACTAGATGCATTAGAAAAACATAAAGGGCATTTGTATAACTGGTACAGCACGGCTGATTTGGAGCCTCTGGCGCCTTTATATGTTTCTACCGTAGATAGCGGTAATTTTGCTGGCCATCTTGTTGCTTTGGCCCGTGTTTGCCGAGAATGGACTCTCAATTCAGCCCAACCGTCCATGTGGCGTGAGGGAATAGCAGATGCCATTACTTTAGCCATTACAGACCTTACTTTCCGTAATGGTGAACGGTTGCAGAATACAAAGCAGCAAAAAGTTCTTGTTCGGTCACTTGCACGGTTAAAAACATCTGTTCTGAGCGCCTCTGAAATAAAAACCGAGGCCAGTTTGCTTTCATTGCTGAAGCAGGCGCAAACCATAGCAGAACACGCATCCCACCTGTATGCCGAACCCACTGCAGCAGAAGAACAAACTGCCGCAGACCCACTGTTTTGGTGCTTGGCGCCATTAAAGGCGATTGAAAGCCATTTGCGTGATTTGGACCACGCGCAAGGCACAACATTTGAAGCCCGACTGAAAGAGCTGCAAACCAAAGCAACCATGCTTGCATATGGTATGGATTTTGCCTTTTTGCGTGATCCTGCACGCAAGCTTCTATCTATCGGGTTTGTGGTAACCGAAGATACCCCCGATAGTAACTGCTATGATCTGCTGGCTTCTGAATCTCGGTTGGCGGTCTTTTTTGCTATCGCAAAAGGAGACATTCCCGCGCGAGACTGGTTCCGTCTGGGGCGGGCCCTTACCTCGGCAGGCAGTGGAGCCGCACTGGTATCGTGGTCTGGCTCAATGTTTGAATATCTTATGCCTTCTCTGGTTATGCGCGCGCCTATAGGCAGCCTGCTCCAGCAAACCAATGCGCTTATTGTGCAGCGCCAGATTGCTTATGGGCAATCGCACAACATTCCATGGGGTATTTCGGAATCAGCCTATAATGTGCGGGATGTCGATTATACGTATCAATATTCAAACTTTGGCATTCCGGGACTGGGGTTAAAACGTGGCCTTGGGCAGGATAGAGTTGTGGCGCCCTATGCCACCCTGCTGGCCTCTATGGTTGATCCGCAAAAAGCTGTGGCCAATCTCTCTGTTCTGGAAAAAACAGGCGCGCACGGTCGATACGGTTTTTACGAAGCCCTGGATTACACTCCAGAACGCGTGCCGGATGGGCAGAAAATGGCCATTGTGCAGGCTTACATGGCGCATCACCAGGGCATGTCCATTCTTTCCGTTGCAGATGCAGTGCTGGACGGCATCATGAGAAAACGCTTTCATGATGACCCGGTGATAGCCTCGGCCGAATTGCTGTTGCAGGAACGCGCCCCACGCACCGGTGCGGTGGCTCACCCTCTGCCAATAGAAGAATACCCGCTTCCCCGTTCGGAATTGCCGCAAGCTACATCTGGCCGCTATTACGGTACGGATTATACGCCAGTACCTTTTACGCATCTTCTTTCCAATGGCCGTTATACAGTTATGCTCACGGCTGCGGGATCTGGCTACACCATGTGGCAAGGCTTGGCTGTTACGCGGTGGCGGGAAGACCCAACGCTGGATAATTTTGGGTCATATCTCTACCTCAAAAACGTAAAAACCGGGAAAGTCTGGTCTGCTGGCATTCAGCCCTGTGGGGAGGAGCCAGATGATTACGTAAGTGTTTTTCATGAAGATCGTGCAGAATTCACCCGGCGTGATGGTGCCCTCACCACAACGGTTGAGGTTATGGTTTCTGCGGAAGATGATGCTGATGTGCGCTACCTGACCGTTTTTAATGGTGGCTATGAGAATGTTGAAATAGACATTACATCTTATGCAGAACTCGCTTTGCTTGCGCCAGATGCTGATCTTGCGCATCCGGCGTTTACAAAACTGTTTGTAGAAACAGATTATCTACCAGAAGCCAAAGCCCTTATGGCAACCCGGAGGCGCCGCACGCCTGATGAACCGGAAATCTGGGCTGCGCATGTGGCTGTGTGCGCCACATCCATAACGGTAGAAACAAACCGCGCACAGTTTGTTGGCCGTGGCCGCACACTACAATCCCCTGCGGCATTGGCGGGAGAAACAGAATTATCTGGCCAAACAGGAACAGTGCTGGACCCCTGCTTTGCAATGCGCAGCCGTGTCAGCATTAAACCTGGTGCTACAGCGCGGATAACGTTCTGGACAATGGTGGCTTCATCCCGTCAGGAACTCGAACGCCTGATTGAGGTGCATCAGGATGATACAGCGCTGGACCGTGCGCGCACACTGGCCTGGACACAGGCGCAAATCCAGTTTCGGCATTTTGATATTACACCAGCAGAAGCAGATCTGTTCCAGCGTTTGGCAGGCCACATTCTGTTTGCAAATGCCGCCTTACGGGCACCATCCGCAGTTATCATGCAGGGTATGGCCGCCCAGCCAATACTGTGGGAACAAGGTATTTCTGGTGATCTGCCTCTGGTGGTTTTGCGCGTAAAGGATACGCCAGATACGGATATTATCCGGCAGGTTCTGCTGGCCCATGAATACTTGCGGCTTAAGCAGGTTGCTGTCGATCTGGTGCTGATGAATGAACACCCATCTTCTTACCTGCAGGATTTACAGAACACTCTTGAAAACCTTGTTCGCTCCATGCCCAAAACGGCAACCGTGGCTGGCTCTATCAGCATTTTACGGGCTGATCTGATATCCACTCCAGTTAAGAACCTTTTGCTGGCGGCAGCCCGGGTTGTTCTTTCAGCAGATAAGGGTTTGGCAGAACAGCTTGATCAGGCGGATGTGGCCGTGGCTCCAAAATCTGTTTTGTTTCAAACACCGCATGTATTCGCGCCCAGTGCTTTCAAAGTGCCAGATATTCCCGAACTTGAATTTTTTAATGGCCATGGTGGGTTTGCTAAGAATGGCCAGGAATATGTGGTGGTATTGGCATCTGGCCGTACAACGCCTGCCCCATGGATTAACGTGATTGCCAATGATACTGCGGGTTTTCAGGCATCTGCCGAAGGAAGCGGTTATACATGGGCGCTGAACAGCCGTGAACACCAGATAACCCCGTGGTCCAATGACCCTGTCAGCAACCAACCGGGCGAGATTTTTTACCTGCGGGATGAAGATACAAAGGTATTATGGAGCCCCACAGCCACTATTCGCCGCGATATAGAAGCAACCTATGTTTGCCGGCATGGGCGAGGCTATACGCGGTATGATCGTATCGCGCACGGCATAGGCAGCACGCTGTTGCAATATGCGCCAGTAAAAGACCCTATAAAGATTTCGCGCCTTCAGTTGCATAACCTTTCAGGCCATGCCCGCACGCTTTCTCTGACCGGATATGTTGAATGGGTGCTTGGTACGGCGCGCTCCAAAACAGCGCCGTTCATTACAACGCAAATAGATGAAGCCACAGGGGCGCTGTTTGCACGCAACCAATGGAGTGCGGTTTATGGTGGCCGCGTAGCCTTTGCCGATATTGGCGGTTACGTCACTGCCAGTTCAGGAGACCGAACCTCCTTTGTAGGTAGAAATGGTACACTGAATAGCCCTTATGCCCTAACACTGGCAGATACCGTGCAGGGAAGCACCGGTGCTGGGCTTGATCCGTGCGGTGTTTTGCAAACCATAGTTACTTTGCCAGCAGATGGACGGGTGGAAATTGTTTTCCTGCTAGGAGAAGCAGAAAACGAGGGTGAAGCCAGACGAATAATTGCCCATTACCGGACGGTTGATCTGGACACCGTTCTGGATGAGGTCAAACAGCAGTGGAACAGTATTTGTGGGTCTGTTCAGGTTAAAACGCCTGATCGCAGCATGGATATCATGCTCAATGGCTGGCTGTTGTATCAAACACTTTCCAGCCGCGTGCGTGCCCGCGCAGGTTTTTATCAGGCCAGTGGGGCTTATGGGTTCAGAGATCAGTTGCAGGATGGCATGGCCCTTGCGGCCTCCTGCCCCGCTTTGGTGCGGGAGCATCTTGTTCGCGCAGCCTCCCGCCAGTTTGTGGAAGGCGATGTGCAGCATTGGTGGCTGCCGCAAACTGGAGCAGGCGTGCGCACCCATATTTCGGATGATTGCACATGGCTTGGTTACACGGTTGCGCATTACGTAACCACAACAGGTGATCTGGCTGTTCTGGATGAAAATATCGGTTTTCTGGAAGCCCCTCCGCTACCCATAACCGAGCATGACAACTTCATGGTTCCAGCACACTCGGCCGAAAGCGCAACACTTTTTGAGCATTGCGCCCGCGCGCTTGATCGGAGCCTTGCCGTGGGTGTGCATGGCCTTCCCCTTATGGGCACGGGGGACTGGAACGATGGCATGAACCGTGTGGGGGAACAGGGCCGTGGAGAAAGTGTGTGGCTTGGTTGGTTTCTCTACACCACACTGGAGATATTTATCCCTATCGCTCGCGCTCGTAATGAGGATATGCGGGCAGATAAATGGCAACAACACACCCGTAAACTGGCCAAAGCGCTGGAACACACATGGGATGGAGATTGGTACCTGCGGGCCTATTTTGATGACGGCACGCCCCTAGGTTCCCACACCATGCCAGAATGTCAGATAGATGCCATTTCCCAATCATGGTCTGTGCTTTCTGGGGCAGCCATGCCGGAACGGGCCAACCACGCCATGCGCTCTGCCATTCATAGGCTTGTGCGGCAGCAGGATGGGCTCATTCTGGTGCTTACGCCACCATTTGATAAAGCCATGCCAGACCCCGGCTATATTCGTGGGTACCCACCCGGCATACGTGAAAATGGCGGCCAGTACACCCATGCAGCTTTATGGACGGTTATGGCCATAGCGGCCTTGGGTGATGGTAATCTGGCCCAAACGTTGTTTCATATGCTCAACCCCATTACCCATAGCCAGACACAGGAACAAGCGGCCCGTTACAAGCTGGAACCCTACGTTATTGCTGCTGATGTGTATTCCGAAGCCCCGCATGTTGGGCGTGGTGGGTGGTCTTGGTACACCGGTTCTGCCGGTTGGATGCAACGGGTGGGAACCGAGACCATTCTTGGCGTGCGCATTCATGCAGACAAGCTTTTGATAGACCCGTGCATTCCGCAGCATTGGCCAGAATTTGAGGTAACATTGCAATGGAAAACAGCGCGATACAGTATTCTGGTGAAAAACCCGGATCATGTCTGCCGTGGTGTTAGAAAGATCACCGTAGATGGTCTGCAAAGTTACATGATGCATGAAGTGAACATGCAAGATGATGGGCTTTTACATAAAGTAGAAGTGATCCTTGGCTCATGAATATCTGCTAAACATGGAACGAATACCAATTTCTTCCCGTTCATGCCGCTCTTAGGGGGATCAATATGCGCCGTATGTTTTTTATCACAACCGCTCTGTTCATGATAACACCGGCGCTTGCAGCCTCTGCCCCTCCTGTTGCCCTCACGCATGTGCGTATTGTGGATGGCACTGGAGCACCTCCTATAGAAGATGCAACTCTTGTGATGCAGAGAGATCATATTCTTGCTGTTGGCAAGAATGTGGACATACCCAAAGATGCCAAAGTGCTGGATCGTTCAGGAGATACTGCCCTGCCCGGCATTATTTCCGATCACAGCCATGTTGGGCAGTATGAGGGCGTAACCACGGGGTCCCAGTTTTATACACGTGCCAATATTATGGCTGCACTTGGGCAGTATCGTCGTTACGGTGTTACCACGGTTACGGCGTTGGGTAATAACGTGCCAGATGTGTTTGATCCGCTCCGTAAGGAAGCGCATGCAGGGAAAACGCCAGCTGATCTATTTGGGGTTGATCAGGGCATTGGCGTTCCCAATGGGGCGCCGCCTGTAAATGTTGCTCCTAACCAGCTTTTCCGCCCCAAAACGGCCAATGAAGCCCGAGAAGCCGTAGATACAATGGCAGATGAAGGCACAGATCTGGTTAAAATCTGGGTTGATGATTTTGATGGCACGCTGCCCGTTAAAATGAGCCCGGATATTATTGCTGCCGTTGTGGAGGAATCCCACAAACGCAAGTTACGCGTGGCAGCGCATATTCATGACTTGGAAGATGCCCAGCATGTTGTGGCTGCTGGGGTGGATATTCTTGCCCATGGCGTGCGGGACAAACCCGTTACGCCAGAGCTGGTTGCGGCGCTGAAATCCCGCGGCATCTGGTATATTGCCACCCTTCAGCTGGATGAAGCCACAACAGCATGGGCTGATCGCGCGCCGTGGACGCAAACCCCCTTTGCAATAGCAGGGCTTTCTGGCCCGTTACAGAAACAGATTAATGATCCCGCATGGCAGGCACAGCACAAAGCCGGCAAACAGGCTGATTTTGCCCGTACATCTTTAGAGATGAACCTGCAAAACCTGAAAACACTGCATGATGCTGGTGTAAAAATCGGTTTTGGCACAGATAGCGGCGCCACCCCTTTGCGCGTGCCCGGTGTGGCAGAACATCGGGAACTCGTCCTTACCGTGCAGGCGGGGCTAACACCTTTGCAGACTATTCATATCGCCACCCAGAACGCAGCAGATTTGCTGAATCTTTCTGATAGGGGTGTATTGGCACCGGGTAAACGGGCAGATGTATTGGTGGTTGCCGGTAACCCTGCTGCCAATATAGCAAATGCCGACAAGATTATTGAAACATGGGAAAACGGCGTAGCCATTTCTCCCCCTGTGCTGCAAAAATAAAAGGCAGTGTTCCCCCGGCCTGCCAGATTCACCTTTAATATGGCGTGCATAAAGGGCCTTGCCCTGATACGTTAGGCCTTACCGAGGGGTGCCCCGACATGGGGCTGAGAGATTGCAGAGCCAACAGGCAGCGCAATGACCCTTTGAACCTGATCCGGGTTATGCCGGCGAAGGGACAGGTTTGGCCACCCTATCCTTTTTGCTGGAATTGCGCGGCAGGGAGCCACGTTCTTGCGGAAAGGGAATTGCCTGACCATGATCGCCAATGTTTTGAGTATTGCCGGCACCGACCCCACAGGTGGCGCAGGAATTCATGCAGATATTAAAGCATTTTCCGCCATGGGGGCTTATGGCATGGCGGCCATTACGGCTGTGGTGGCTCAGAACACCCAAGGCGTACGGTCCTTTGTGGCGCTAGACCCACAATTTGTGGGTGAGCAAATTGATAGCGTGTTTGATGACGTGCGGGTGGATGCCGTTAAAATTGGAATGGTGCCCAATATCGGCATTGCCGAGGTTATTGCAGAACGGCTGCATCATCATGGTGCAAAAAATATTGTGCTTGATCCGGTTATGGTGGCCAAAAGTGGAGATCACCTTCTGGAAAGCAGTGCAGTCAGCACTATCAGAGACCTTCTGGTGCCACTTGCAACGCTTATTACCCCCAACCTGCCAGAAGCAGGCGTTTTGCTGGATGCCGACCCTATGTGGACGCTGGATGAAATGCGCTTACGGGTAAAAGAGTTGGCCAAGCTGGGTTCAGAATGGGTTTTGCTGAAAGGTGGCCATCTTGAAGGATCAACCGAGAGTGTTGATCTGCTTTATGGCCCGGGTGAAATTATTGAGTTTGCAGCGCCCCGTATTCACACACGTAATGACCACGGTACTGGCTGCACACTGTCTGCTGCAATAGCGGCGCTACTACCTTCCAAATCGGTGGAAGAGAGCGTGCGTGAGGCAAAAGCGTATCTACATGGCGCTCTTGCAGCGAGTGATACGCTTGATGTCGGGCATGGCCACGGCCCGCTGCACCATTTCCATCACCTTTGGAAATAATGTGCGGTTTTATCGGCATCACTTAGCGTGATGCCGATAAACAGGGGTATATCAGAGTTCAATATCTACTTCACGAATGCCAGCGCGCTGTGCGGCATCCGGGTGACCTTGGTGGAACGGTTCATCTGCAAGCAGTTTCACGTCGCTCAGTTCAGATACGGCAAGGCAATCCCACTGCCCCTGAGCAGGCACGCGCTTTTCATGTGCATCCACACCACGATACATCAGCACTTTTTCTACGCCATCTCCTTTGCCCAGAGCGTGCGGTGAACCAACCTGCGGCTTGTCATGAAGCGTAAAAGAAACGGCTTTTTTCTGTTCAATAGCGGTACGTAAAATGCTGTAAGCTGACATGGTTTGTTTCCTCTTTGCAGGAATAACAGTCTAACCCGCATGCGGCTTAAAAAGCCGGAAGCTGACAAAAGCTTCGTGCAGGTCTTTTACAGGGTTACGCCCCTGCACCCACAAAAGCGAGAGAGCTGATATAGGAGCAGCTATACCTGCCCCCACCACAGAACAGCCTTGCTGATCTGTGGCATGTGCCATTTTACAGCCCACATTGTGCAATGCCACTTACTCTTTCTTGACAAAAGGCAAATAATCTTCCTTTAACAAGAGCACAATTTGGAGAGGATTTTTGTCTAGATCAGCCACCACGCACGCAAAAATGCGCCTGTTTGCCAGCCGATGGCTGGTGGCCATTTGCGTGATGGTGGGGCTTGTTGGGCAGCTTTTCCTCCAAAGTCATGCGCAGCTGGGGGAAATGCCCCGCGCTACGCTTGAACGCCTTACCGGCCTTCATATTGGCCCAGCACTTAAAAGCCCGGCATGCCCTGATATGGATGATGCCATGGTTATGCCTGACGATGATGAAGGGCATGATCCCGCACACCATTCGCATGATGATAACAACGGGTTCTGCCCTCTCTGCCCACTGCTGCAACTGCCTGATATCGCCTTTATCGGGGTTTTTGTTGCCTTAAGCATTATGCTGCTGGCAAAGCGGCAGATCTATCATGATCGCGCCCCACGGGCTCCGCCTGCTGGTGTTTTTACGGGCCTTCCCCATACACGTGGGCCGCCTCTTTCCCTGTCATGTCTTTACTGACAGGAACACGTTTTTGCGGCTGCTATCTGTAATATAATAGCATCTGTCATTCCCGCCCTATGCGGGAACCAGCCATAAGGGCTGGATACATCAACCTGCCCTGTCAGCCTTTATGTATGACGCTGTCAGGACAGATAGGTATGTCTCGTATTTTTCGAACACTCCCATGTTTTGGGGTTATGGTAGGCGGTCTTACGCTTATCTGTGCGCCAGCTTTGGCTGCTCCCCCCCCCCCGCCTACTGCACGCCAACCTCAACCAGTGGGCCTAAAAAATGCAGCGCTTCAGGGCCTTCATGCGGGTGTTCATCTTCGGCAAATCACGCATCTGCTGAAACAACCCATCAGAATATTACGGTATATGGATCTGGCTCCCGACATTCCTACACTGTGCCAACAATAGAAGCGTGGGGAAAAACGCCGGTTGCACTGAAGGATATTCCCCAGTCTGTATCTGTCATTACACAGCAGCGTATGGAAGATTCCAACATGCTGACAATGACTGACGCCATGCGCCAGATTAACGGTATTCGGGTTATGCCGGCCTCTACGGCCAATTCAAATTTCTACTCACGTGGGTACCAACTCACCACTTCTGTGGATGGCACGCCAAACGCTTCAGGAACGCTGAATAACGCCAGTTTTGATCTTTCCATGTATGATCGTATCGAGATGCTGCGAGGGTCTTCGGGCCTGTTACAGGGGGCTGGTGGCGCGGGTGGCGTTGTAAATGAGGTCACCAAAAAACCGGGGCAGGATTTTGCGCTAACACTACAGTTGCATTTTGTGTTGAGTTCTGAATCTATGGGTAACCATGATTCAGGATATGATGAGTGGCGGTACGTCTGTTGAAGAGACGCTGGAATTATGGGCGCGCTCGCTTCGGTCCGCCAAGGATCGGATGGCGCCGCTGTTCACGCAAAAACGTGTCGTAGATTCGGCCTGTGCTTTTCTTGATGTTTTGATTGGCAATGAACCACGCAAGACGGGATGGATGCGAGCGGAAGCCGCAGGAGATCCTGGTCCATGGCGGCAGCAGGCGCTTCTGGGACGCGGGCACTGGGATGCCGATGCCCTTCGTGACGTCGTCAGGGATTATGTGATTGAGCATCTGGGCACTGAAGAGGGCGTGCTGGTCATTGATGAGACCGGTTTTCTGAAGAAGGGTCAGGCGTCCTGCGGTGTGGGGCGGCAGTATACGGGATCTGCCGGCAAGATCACGAACTGCCAGATTGGTGTGTTTGGCGCTTATGTTTCGGAACGGGGGCATGCCTTTATTGACCGCGCCCTGTATCTCCCGAAAGACTGGACATCAAAGCCTGAGCGTCTGAAGCGGGCCCACGTTCCCGATGACGTGGTGTTTGCAACCAAACCGGCGTTAGCCTCGATGATGATTGAGCGAAGTATTGAGGCCGGTGTGCCGTTCCGCTGGGTTGCAGCAGACAGCGTGTATGGCGTGGGCGACGTAGAACGCACGCTTCGCCGGGCAGGAATTGGATATGTGCTTGGGGTCAAGGGCAATCACTGGTTCGGATCATGGGCAACGGAACCGCTGATTGCCGGAGAGGCGAAAGATATTGCAGCAGGACTGCCAGACCAGGCCTGGCGTCGTCTGTCAGCGGGGCACGGCACAAAAGGTGAGCGACTTTATGACTGGGCGTATCTTCCGCTTGCTGATCTGGATGCTGAAGAATTTGACTGCCCTATAGCCGGACCATGGACACGTGGCCTGTTGATCCGCCGAAACATCGCTGACGGGGACCTTGCCTATTTTACGACCTGGAGCCCGAAAGGGACAACCACGCAGGAACTGGTGAACGTTGAAGGGACGCGCTGGAGGATCGAAGAAGGGTTCGAGACGGCCAAAAACGAATTTGGTCTTGATCATAACGAGACCCGCTCCTGGCATGGTTGGCATCGGCATGTCTCTCTGGTCATGCTGGCCTATGCCGTCATGGCCAGTGTCCGTTACCAGGCAAACTCACTGAAACCGAAAAAAACACAACTCAGAACACGACAGTCCTTGTCCGCTGGTCCATTCAGGAGATCAGGCGCCTCGTCGTAAAACTTGCACAACGCAGACTACCCGTCTCTCACATCCTCAGATGGTCCGTCTTTCGACGAACGCATCAGGCCAGTGCTATCCGCGCTCACTCACGACACAAAATGCAACTGTAGTGCTAAGCGGTGCCGCCAGTGTTGGAAGCTTTAACAACTACCGTGCTGATGTGGATATGACGGTAGCGTTGAACAAATCCAAAACCCTTCGCTTCCGCACGGCTGATCTGTTTGAAGATAATGATTACTTTTACAAATATGCCCATACCCGCAAATGGCAGGCCTATGGGGTGCTGGAGTGGGATATAACCCCGCGCACCACCTTTATGGTTTCTCACGCAGCGCAACAGCAGGATAATCAGGCCCCCTATTACGGATTGCCGCTTACAACGGCCAATACGCTATGGTCTGGCAGCCGCTCGGCAAACCCTAGCCAGAGTTGGGGATATTCCAACTACATGACTCAACAGACCATTGCCTCACTCAACCAGAAACTCTGGGGAGATTGGTCAGCAACTGCACGCGGCACATTTTACGATCAAAGTTACAACACGCTTTATAACGAACCCTGGAACCAGATAGACCCCAGCACAGGTACCTTACAGTATCGGGACCAAGGCATTGCAGCTTTTAAGGGTACGAATTCATCACGCTCTGCGGATATTTATGCCCAAGGCAGTTTCCATTTTCTAAACCGCACGCATCATGCGCTTTTCGGGTTTAACTATAATTCGTACGAACAGGTTACGCAGTATGCCAACAACACCTGTAACGCCATCTATAATGATGTGAGCATAAACAACACGGATGTTGTTAAGAAACCCGCAGCGAGCTGTTTTAACTATGCCACAAACACCAATGGCTGGGGCACGGATGATTACGCCTATCAATGGGGGTTTTATGGCCAGTTGCGGTTTGAACTCACCAAAAAGCTCTCTCTTATTCTGGGCGGACGCGCCTCACGCTATTACGAGAAACTGCGCGATATTGCCCCCGCACCAGCAACACAATGGCAGACAACATCCAACATACATGGAGAACTTACGCCTTATCTGGGAGCGGTTTATCAGATTACGCCCCATATCTCTTGGTATGCCAGCTACTCCAGTATTTTCACCCCTTCTGTGGGCAAGGAAACGTATCACGGTGGCGGGCTAACACCCCAGCGTGGTAACCAGATTGAAACCGGGTTTAAGGCGGAATATTTCCATGGCCGGTTAAATGTTTCTTCTGCCCTGTTCCGGATGGAGAGTGTAAACCAGCCGGTGCAAGACCCTCTGCATGCACAGTTTTACGTCACCACTGGGCCTATTCGCCGCCAGGGGTGGGAAATGCAGATAGATGGGCAAATTCTGCCTAATCTGGATGTTTCCATTGGCTACACGTATCTGGATACCAAAGTGTCCAATTCCCGCGTCAGCGATTTTGGCGGCGTTTACTCTCCCCACCACATGTTCAAATCCTGGGTGCATTACACCGTGCCAGATGGACGGTTGAAAGACCTGAACATAGGGGTTGGGATAGATGCCAACAGCAATCTGCGCGGGAGTTACGCTACCACTGTGCAAGGTGGATACATGACGATGGATGGCATGATTGGTTACAAGATCAACCGTAATCTGCGTCTGCAACTGAATGCCTATAATCTGACCAACCGCCATTATTACGAACGCGCCAGTGGTATATGGCAGTTCAACTTTCCTGCAGCCCCTCGCAATTTCATGGCAACGCTTCGTGCTACGTACTGATCCCCCTCCTTCTTCTCATTCTTTTTCGGACTGGAAAATTCTGCTTCCTTTCTGGGTGTCCGCAGAAAAGTGGAAAGCATGGGGGCTGCTAGGGCTTATTATTGGGCTTTCGCTGCTTTATGTGCGTACCGCCGTATGGTTTGGCATTTGGGACCAAAAGTTTTTTGATGCCTTTTTTGCATTCCATGTGCGCAAAGCCCTAGGCCTGTTGCCGGTTTATATTGCGGCTTGCGCCCTTTCAGCCGGCATTTATGTGCTGCAAACCTATCTGACACAGATCCTTTCCATGCGCTGGCGCTTATGGAACACAAAGGTTTATCTGCAACACTACCTGAAAGACACAACCTATTACCGTTTGGAGCATGATGCCGCGCAGGCAGATAACCCAGACCAGCGTATTGCAGATGACCTTGCACAAATGACAACCCTTGTTCTTAAACTGGGGTTGGATGCTATTCAGGCTGTGATGACGTTGCTGTCATTCTCCATTGTTTTATGGGAAATCGGCGGGGCATTATCGGTGCCACTTTGGGGGCATATCTATTATATTCCCGGCTATCTGTTTTTTGGAACAGTTCTTGTTTCTGTATTGGTTTCCTTTGTTATAGAAAAAGTGGGCGGCCCCTTAGTAAACGCTGATTATCAGCAACAACATTACGATGCAGATTTGCGCGCAAGCCTGCTTGATTTGCGACGTAACTCTGAACAGGTTGCTTTTTATAAAGGGGAAGATGCTGAGCATCTGCGCTTTTCCACGCACTTGGCTCACATTGCCAAAAATTGGCGCAACGTTGTGCATTACACGTGGCGTGCCAACTTTGTGGGAACGTTTTACAATCAAACAGCTTCCATTATTTTATGGGTTTTGCTGGTGCCAAAAATTATGGCGCATGCGCTTACGTTTGGCACTTATGCGCGTATCAATGCGGCTTTCATGCAGGTTCGAAGAAGTTTGCAATGGTTTATTGATAATTACACAGATCTGGCCAACCTGCGCTCCACATTGCAGCGTCTGGCTGAATTTGAACGCATCATACAGCAAAAGCCGGGACAAGGTATTGTCTGCAAACCTACAAACCAAAATACAGTTTCAACCCATAATTTGGTTCTTAACCTGCCTTCCGGGCAGAGATTTCTGGATTTTGGCAGCCTGACATTTCAAGCCGGTGAGCGATGGGCCATTTACGGGGCATCCGGCAGCGGAAAGAGCACATTTTTACGCAGCTTAGCCGGGTTATGGCCTTATGGCAGTGGAGAAGTGTGCCTTAATAGCGCAAAAGCCATGTTTGTTCCGCAGCAAAGCTACGTGCCATCGGGGCCTTTGCGGCAAGCCCTTTCCTACCCGTTATTGCCAGAGAAGCATGATTTGCACGCGTATGAAGCAGCCCTTCATGCCGCAAATCTGGGTGGTTACGTGTCTCGTCTGGATGAAGAGCAAGTATGGGGGAATATCCTGTCTGGTGGAGAGCAGCAGCGTCTGGCCCTGGCACGGGTTTTTCTATTTCAACCCTCTATTCTGTTTCTGGACGAAGCCACCTCTGCACTGGATGAAACCAATGAGCACGGCCTTTATGATGCGCTGCTAACACTCTTGCCCAATTGTACAATTATCAGCGTGACACACCGCAAAGCGCTGCAAGATTATCATCAGAAACAAATTGTTTTACAAAATGGGAAGGCTTTCTTTTAATCCTTAGCAAACTAGAGGAAACCAGCGGTTTGGGCAATAAGCGTGGCCCTATTCTGGTGCAACTACCCCCCAGTTTTGCTTATCCCGGAGATATTGCTGAACAGTTTCTTCATGATCTGAAAGTTATCATCAACGGCCCGGTGGTACTGGAACCCAGACATGTAAGCTGGTTTCAGCCTGAAGTTGATCTAATGCTGAAAAGGCAGCATGTCTCACGGGTTGCGGCGGATCCGGCTCGATTTGCTTCTGCTGCACAACCCGGAGGATGGAATGGTCTTGCCTATTTTCGGCTACATGGCTCTCCGCGCATTTATGAATCACCGTATAGCGCAGAAGCTGTGCGGGCACATGCAAACAGCGTTGCTGCATTAAGCGCATGTGGTACGGATGTCTGGACAATTTATGATAACACTACCTTTGGTGCCGCCACACAGAATGCACTTGAACTGATAGAGGCATTGCGGGCGTTAAAGCATTCACCCAGCATGATCACGGATTAACGCACCTTTGGAGCCAGCTGATGTGTAATCTCTATTCCATGACATCCAACCCACAGGCCATTCGCAAGGCAGCAAAGGTGGTGGCAGACCACACGGGCAATCTTCAGCCGTTGCCAGATATCTACCCCAACACCATGGCGCCCATTGTGCGCAATACAGCACAAGGCCGGGAATTGATGATGGCGCGCTGGGGCATGCCCACCCCACCAAACTATCTTAAGGGACACAAGGTTGACCGGGGTGTTACCAATATCCGCCACCCATCTTCCATGTGGTGGAAACGTTGGGAGCACGTGGGGCATCGCTGCCTTGTGCCGCTAACGGCTTTTTCAGAACCCACGCGCCTGCCAGATGGTAAGTCACAACCCGTATGGTTTGCCCGTAGCGATGATGAACCTCTGGCATTTTTTGCCGGGATCTGGTGCCAATGGACATCTGTGCGCAAACTGGCAGACGGAGAAACAACGGATGATCTCTTTGGATTTCTGACCACAGAAGCCAACCGGGAGGTTGGAGCCATTCACCCAAAAGCGATGCCGGTTATTCTCACGCAGCCGGAAGAGCTGGATATCTGGATGAATGCGCCAGCGGAAGAGGCCCTTCAGCTCCAAAGGCCCCTACCAGATGGTACGTTGAAAGTGATTGCCCCAGCTAACGCCCAGAACTAACCCTACCTGTTATTGAGGAAAATGCAGATATCTGGTGCGGTAGAGCATCATGAGGCATGGACAGCATGGCCAGTGGACATTATTTTCCGCCAACCATGACTATTTCAGCCCGCCCCATCCAGATCGGCATTGATTTCGGAACGACCAATAGCGTCATCGTTATCGCGCGTCCTGATCGTACCATCCAGACCATTTCTTTCCCTACGCCGGATGGTGGTTCCTCTCAAACCTGCCCCACGCTTCTTGCCTTATGGCAAGAGATGGAAGGCGGTAGGCGGCTGCTCCAGCGGGCTGTGGGCGCTTACGCTGTTGAGGCGCATCTTGATGATCCGTCCGAAACGCGGCTTATCATGTCCATGAAGTCTTATCTGGCTCAAGCCAGCTTTCGTGAGACACAGGTTTTTAGCCAGCGCCTTTCGTTGGAAAATCTGATTGCCACTTTCCTGCGGGAATTGATGGCGCTTACAGATATTACTCCGGCAGAATGCCACGTTACGGTTGGGCGGCCGGTGCATTTTGTAGGCGAAAACGCAGATAACGCCTTGGGGGAAGCCCGGCTAAGGGCGGCCTTTACGCAGGCAGGCTTTGCAGATGTGGCCGTTATGATGGAGCCAGAAGCTGCGGGCTGGCGCTTCATGCAGCGGCTGGATAGGCCCGCAACAGTGCTGGTTGGTGACTTTGGCGGTGGGACGAGTGACTTTTCGATCATGCGTTTTGATCCCGCCAGTAATCAAGGGGCACAGCCGCTTGGCCATACAGGTGTAGGGCTGGCTGGGGACCAGTTTGATTTCCGTATTATTGATAATGTTGTGGCCCCTTATCTTGGGCGTGATTGCACATTCCGCATTATGGGAGGGGAGCCGCTGCCGGTACCTATTGAATGGTACCACTCTCTCGCGCGCTGGCATCGTCTTTCTTTGATGCGCACCCCGCGTATTCTTAATGAAATTGCAGATGTTGCCCGAACAGCTTCTGAACCGGAAAAACTGAAAAGCCTGATTGAGCTTATTCGTGAGCAGCATGGGCAGGAACTTTATAATGCGGTTTCTGCCACCAAGCGTGCTTTATCCTCTGCGGAAAGTGCTGAGCTTTCTTTCTCTCAACCCGGTCTGGATATTAAAACAACCGTCTCACGCGCAGATTTTGACCGCTGGATTGCCCCTGATATTGCCAAACTTGGTGAAGGTATTGATCAAGCACTCAGTCAGGCCTCTCTTGCGCCAGAGCAGATTGACCGCGTGTTTCTAACTGGGGGCACGTCTTTCGTACCCGCAGTCAGACAACTTTTTACGTCTCGCTTTGGAGAAGATCGGGTTGAATTGGGTGGAGAGTTTGTTTCTGTTGCCGAAGGGTTGGCGTTGGCCTCTGTGTAGGTTTTGGAGGCCTACACTTTACCCGCCTGAAACCACATAAAGGCGAATGTAGTTCTCCATCAGACGTTGTTGCATGTTTAAAAGCTCAATCTCGGCATCTAGGTTGGCAAGCTGGCTGACAAGAAATTCTGCTTTAGATTCATCTCCGTGGCGGTAAGAAACCCCTACCCTTTTTGAGCTGATTTTTGCATTTTCAGCCATTTGCACAGCATTTCCATACTGTTCGCGTGTCATGTTGTAGTTGGCAAGAGCGTCTTCTGTTTCTTTCCAAGCATTTAAAACAGTTCGTTTATATTCCAGCCCAGCGTTTTTGAGTTCGGATTGGCGCAATTCCACTTGTCGTGCAATTTTTCCACCTTCAAAAATAGGTAGTGTGAGCGTTGGGCCAAACTGAGTATTTCGTGCGCCCCATCCGAACTCGGTTAAGGTTAACGCATCTATGGAGAGTTCGCCAGAAAACGTAATTCGGGGGTAAAAATCTGCCCTGGCAATACCAACCATAGCTGACGCAGCATGCAATCTTTGTTCAGCCGCACGAATATCTGGCCGACTTTTCACCAATACGGATGGAATTTTTAAAGGTGCTGGTGTGATCTGAGTATAATCGATAGGTGAAAAACTATCATCCATTACAGATAAGCCATCTGGGCGGTTATATACCAACATGGAAAGCGCACGCTGCACGGCCTGCTGTGCATTATCCAGTTCCTGATACTTCATAAAAACCTTATGAAACTGATTGCTTTGCTCAAGAAGAACTGTTTGTGAAATGAGACCGCGTTGATATGAGGCATTATTTATAACTTCTATTTCTTTTAAAATATTGGATGCTTGTTTTTCTATTTCTACCATTTGTGCAAGATTGCGCCAAAGAAAATAAAGACGACAGATTTCTGCTTCGAATGAAAGAGACACAGCCTCAATATCATCTTGAAAAGCCTGACGGTTAGCATCTGCCACCTTCCGCATTAACTTATAGCGGCCCCATAAATCCAATTCCCATGATGCAAACATGCCGGTATTAAAATTACTATAAGAAACCCCTTTAGGTTCTAGGTATGAACCACCTTGATCTAGCCCTAACAGAGGCCGCAATACATCACCTATACCTGCTGTAGATGTATAATTTCTGCTATACCCTGCTGTGCCGTTAATTTCTGGCATATTGGCGGCATAGGCTATTTTTGTTTCAATACGAGATGCCTGCAGTTTTTCATAAGCAATATTGATATCAATATTTTCCTGAAGGCCAATATCTATAAGTTTATCCAGCTCTGGTTGATTGAAATTTTGCCACCATTTTTTTTGAACCTTCCCATTAAACTGCTGGGCAGGAGTATTCTCCCACATTTGTGGTAAGGCGACTTTGGGGAGTGGTGTTTTAGGCTGCAGGGAGCATGCTCCCAACAATATTCCTGACAGTAAAAGTGCAACTGTATTTTTCTGGGATTTGGAAAACATAAAAATCATTGCACAGCCTTATCTTTTTGTTTTTCACCAAACATCACCAAGTAAAAAGCTGGCAAGGCAAGAAGAGTAAGAAATGTCGCAACACTCAAACCTCCAATCATGACAATGGCCATAGGTCCCCAAAAAATATTGAAGGCCAAAGGAATGAAGGCAAAAACTGATGCTAAGGCTGTAAGTATAACTGGTCTTGCGCGTAATAGTGTTGCATCAATAACAGACGCATTTAAGGATAAGCCATCCTGCTTATTATATTCTATTTGATCAACCAATAAGATGGTATTGCGCATGATCATTCCAGCCAGAGCAATTAAACCTAACAAAGCCACAAAACCAAAGGGGGCATTAAAAATAAGCAAGCCCAATACAGCGCCTATCACCCCTAAAAAACTGGAGCATAAAACCAGTATAACACGGCTGAACTGTTGTAATTGCAGCATCAAAATTAGGGCCTGTTAGAGCTTGATCCAGTCTGCTGCGGCAGCGATGTGGATGACGGCGAGGAACGACGTTGCTGTTTTTTCATATCTGGTTGCGACAGCGCGCCACTCCTTGAGGCGAGCCCAGAGGTTCTCAACGAGATGCCGACACCGATAGGCCCATTTGGGGCAGGCGACCGGGCCATCGCGTCGTTTCGCGGGAATGGCTGGCCGTGCTCCCATGTCCCATATCCGTTCACGAAAGGCATTCGACGCGTAACCCTTGTCCGCTACTACCCACAGGGGAGTGGCGGGAAGGCTGTCGAGCATGGCTGGTGCCAGAGGCAGTTCATGAGCCTGTCCAGGGGCCAGCGCAAAACCGAAGGCTTTTCCATGTCCATCAGCGATCACGCAGACTTTTGTGCCATAGCCGCCGCGAGAGCGGCCAAGTGCTTCACGATGGTCTCGCTCTTCGAAAGAGGCCCCTTTTTTTGGGCTCCCGCCGCTTTGTGGTGAGCCCTGATGTTCGTGCCATCCAGAAAAGTCATTCCGAATGCCACTCCCTGTTGTTCCTGAACCAGTGCGAGCAGCCGCTCCCATACGCCGAGCTTCGCCCAGCGGATGAAAAGCTGCGCAGCCCGCCACCACGGACCCAGTTCAGCGGGGATACTCCGCCATTTCGCGCCATTCTCATGACGCCAGAAAATCGCTGCTATCGTCCGCCGCAGATCATGTGGCGGCGTCTTGCCCCTCGGGCGAACCTCCTCAATCAGAGGTTCCCAGATCGCCCATGTCTCGTCCGTAAAGGTGCCTGTTCTGTCTCCTTCTTCCATCCCTACAATATGGGAAGAAATTCAAGATCTAACAGGCCCTAGCAGCATGATGCCTACTGTTGGGGGTAATAAAGCAAATATCGCATCATTTGCTGTTTGAGAAAGCTCGGCATCCCCTCCTACTTCCACTCTATAACCATATGGAAGATGCTTTTTTATATTATCTATTCCAGGTCTTATTTGCTCAACAATGTCCAAGGGTTCGGCGCCCGGCAGAACATCAGATTGAACGGTTATGCACGGCTCTCCATTTCGCCGCCATATAACGGGAAAAACCTGTTTGACTTCCAAGGATCCCAATTGACCTAAAAACACATTGCCCATTGGCGTTTGTATCGGAAGCAGCATCCATAATTGCGGGTCATGACGGTATTTTTCTTCTGCACGAATAACCAGACTACGGTGATTATCTGTGCTGAAAATTGTACCTACAACTTCCCCAGAAAGAAAAGCCTGCAGCTGTTGTGCAACGGCAATGCGATTACTTCCAAAATGAACAACTTTACCTGAATCCATCTTGAATGATTCAGATAAAGTGCGGTTGCCCCAGTCAATTTGTACATCAGATGTGCCAGATGTTTTTTAAGAATATCTCTTATTTTATGAGAAATATTTATAATTTCATCTATATTGGGCCCGATAACCCGATATTGTACTGGAAAATCAGCAGTTGGCCCCAAAGAGAGTCTTTGTACATGAAGGCTTGCCGGGATATCATTAGCAAATTCTTTGATCTTCCTGAAAATTTCTTCTCGGGCATCCAGATCCTTGGCAACCAGCAAAAGTGTTGCGTGTGAAGCGCTGGGACTGGCAGGAATATAAGGCATGTAAAATCTGGGAGCACCATCTCCAATATGTGTTTCAATATGATACAGTGAAGGTAAGGATAAAATCCTGCTTTCAATATTACTTACAATTTTATTTGTTTTACTCAGCGAGCTGCCGGGGGGTAATGCAACATCAACAATCAGTTCTGGACGGTCCGATAATGGGAAAAACTGCTGGTTCACTAAGTTTGTGCCAAATATTGCAATAACAAGAAGAAAAATGGTTACTGCGCACACAGTTTTTCTTTTAACAATAACCCACTCAAGAATTTTTCTTAAAAGAAGAATGCTTTTGTTTTCTAACGAAGGTTCATTTTCTAGTGTATTTTTGGGTTGTGGTAAAAACCATACGCCAAGTAATGGTATAAAAACCACTGCTACAACCCAACTGCAAAGTAATGCCGCAGCACTTACCCAGAAAATTTCACCGGCATACTCACCTGTAGTAGATTTAGCTATTCCGACGGGTAAAAAGCTTATAATTGTTATTAACGTGCCCGTAAGCATGGGGAACGCAGTGTGCGACCATGCGTAGGATGCAGCATTCTCTCGGCTTGCGCCGTTAGATAACTGCACAATCATGGCCTCAATACTAATAATAGCATCATCAACTAACAGACCAAGAGACAGTATTAAAGCACCAAGAGAAATACGCTCTAAGCTAATGCCGGATATTTTCATATATAATGCGACAAAAGATAAGGTAAGCGGCACAGAAAATGCCACAACCATACCGCTTCGAAATCCGAGCGTGCCAAAGGCCACAACTAACACGACCAGGAGTGCAAAAAAGAATTTTAAAAGGAATGTATTTACAGCTTCCTTAATAATTTTACTTTGATCTTCAACCTGAACAAACTTTAGCCCTGCAGGAAGGTCACCATTTATTTTTCCCAGTTCTGTATTCAGCCTTTTACCTAAAGCCAGGCCATCTCCATCTTTTGCCATTGCCACGGCTATAATTAATGCCGGCTGGCCATGATACCGGACAATACTGGATGGGGGATCAACATATCCACGGCTAACAGTTGCAATGTCTTTAACATGCAAATTACCAGATTTTGAAGGTAATGTGATCTGCTCTATAGATTCCTGATTATCTGCGGCACCAGAAACATCAATAGGTATATTAATGCCAAAGTCCAGCATGCCTCCTGAGGCAATAAGACTGTGCTGCTGTATAGATTCAGAAAATTGCTGCAAGCCTATACCCGTATTTTTTAGCCGGGTAGGATCTATATCTATATTAAATGTTGCTGGAATTTCTCCAATAACCTGTACTTTTCCAACGTAAGGAATTCTCTGGAAACCTGTTTTGATTTTCTTGGCTATTGGAGAGAGACTGGATATTTCAGGGCCTGTGAGCGCAAAAGTATAACCATACACATCTGCAAAATCATCGTTTACAGATAGACTGCTTCCTTCTGGTAAAGAAGGAGAAACATCAGATACTTTATTACGAACTTTTTGCCATATCTGCGGAACCTGCTCTTTTGGAGCATTATCATTTAATGACACCTGAGTGACACAGAAAGACGGGTTACAGTAAGTAGAAAGGGAATCTAGGGCCTGTTAGATCTTGAATTTCTTCCCATATTGTAGGGATGGAAGAAGGAGACAGAACAGGCACCTTTACGGACGAGACATGGGCGATCTGGGAACCTCTGATTGAGGAGGTTCGCCCGAGGGGCAAGACGCCGCCACATGATCTGCGGCGGACGATAGCAGCGATTTTCTGGCGTCATGAGAATGGCGCGAAATGGCGGAGTATCCCCGCTGAACTGGGTCCGTGGTGGCGGGCTGCGCAGCTTTTCATCCGCTGGGCGAAGCTCGGCGTATGGGAGCGGCTGCTCGCACTGGTTCAGGAACAACAGGGAGTGGCATTCGGAATGACTTTTCTGGATGGCACGAACATCAGGGCTCACCACAAAGCGGCGGGAGCCCAAAAAAAGGGGCCTCTTTCGAAGAGCGAGACCATCGTGAAGCACTTGGCCGCTCTCGCGGCGGCTATGGCACAAAAGTCTGCGTGATCGCTGATGGACATGGAAAAGCCTTCGGTTTTGCGCTGGCCCCTGGACAGGCTCATGAACTGCCTCTGGCACCAGCCATGCTCGACAGCCTTCCCGCCACTCCCCTGTGGGTAGTAGCGGACAAGGGCTACGCGTCGAACGCCATGCGTGAACGGATATGGGACATGGGAGCACGGCCAGCCATTCCCGCGAAACGACGCGATGGCCCGGTCGCCTGCCCCAAATGGGCCTATCGGTGTCGGCATCTCGTTGAGAACCTCTGGGCTCGCCTCAAGGAGTGGCGCGCTGTCGCAACCAGATATGAAAAAACAGCAACGTCGTTCCTCGCGGTCATCCACATCGCTGCCGCAGCAGACTGGATCAAGCCCTAACAGGCCCTAAAAATTCTATACCACGTAATTCTTGCTCCAGCGGATCTATAACTTGTGCCTGCAATGCGTCTGGGCTTGCACCAGACCATTGGGCCGAAATAGTCATGCTTTTTAATGTGAAATTAGGATCTTCAGCCCGACCCAAATTTGTAAATTGCCATCCCCCTGCAATAAGAGAGATAATCATCAAAAAGCCAATAAGCTGAGGATGTTCCACAGCCCAGCGAGATGGATTGAACTTTTGGGACATCATGAATGATCATCCATTTGAACAATTTTCACGATATCTTCGTGGCGAAGAAGATCCGGGCCATTTGAAACAACAAGTTGCTGTGGCAAAAGCCCCGTTACAACGGCATCTTGCCCGCTCAAGCTTATAATCGTGATACGCTGTTCAGAAATATGTTGTTGGTCTTCACTCACTTTCCAAACATAAGGGAGCCCCTGTTTATAAAAAAGCGCTGTAAGAGGCACACGAACATGATTTTTTACTTGTTCTGGAATAAAGTTGACCAGAACTGAATCATTAAATGGTATTGGCAAAGGTGTTTTTAATAACACCCGTGCATGCCTTATTTTTGTTTCAGCATCAAAGTATGGGCTGATACGTACCACCTCTCCTTGTGTAATAATAGATTGCGAGGTGCCTGTTGTAATCTTAATTTTGGCTTTCTCGCCAATATTTACATAGTTTGAAGCATATAATTCGACATCAATTTCGGGCTTTCCTGCAGCCAGTACAGCAACCTCATTTCCTGCCCCGGTTAATGCACCGGGTTGCGTAGAAATTTTTATGAGAGTTCCATCCTCTGGAGCGCGTATCATGCTTTGCTGTTCATGACTTTCAGCCAGTTTTACAGATTCTTTTGCAGCTTTTTCTTTTGCGCGCGCCATGGCAAGAGCTGATTGTCTATCTTTTATTGCGCTTGTAGATAAAGCACCTATCGCATCCAAACCATTACTGCGTTTTACGAGATCAGAAAGTTGAAGTGTATTGGCATGTGCTTCTTCAAACTCATTCTGAGCTTGCGCCAGAAGAAGTTTTGAATCTGTATTGTTCATGACAACCAAAACATCGTCTTTATGTATGATTTCGCCTTCATGTACGGGAATATTTTTGATTTTCCCTTCCCTTACTGAAGAAACAGATATGATATGCTCAGTTGTGTAGAAACCTACATAGTTTGATGAGTTATGATCAGCTGGTACAACCTGAACTGCTTCAACAGGCTTTTGTTGTGGAGATACAGTTTCAGGACGTTTTTCCTTGCAACCACTTGCAGATATAAAAGCTGCAATCAAAGCAGCCTTATAAAAAACTTTTGTTTTTTTCTGTTATGATACATAATACTTACAACTATGCATTGGATCTATTGTGTGGGGTTCTACGTGTTGTGAATATTGCTGCCATTAGACAGCAAAACACCAAAAAATATAAGAACAATACCTAATATTTGAGAGTAATCTAAGATTTGATTAAAATAAAATCTGCTAATAAGGCATGAAAAAACAATACCTAGCCCAGAAGACACACTATAAACTACACTCATAGGTGTAATTTTTAAGGCAAGGGATAAAAAAAGGAATGATAGCACATACCCAATACTCATAACGAAAATTGGGAGAGGTTTTGTGAAATTTTGTGTTTCTTTAAGTGCTGCCGTGCCCACTACTTCAGCAACCACTGTAAAGAATATATATAAAAAACCTTTCATTGTTCAATCTTTTTGGAATGTGTGATGTGTTCAATAATGTTCTGAATTTCTTCGTATTGAATACCATTCAGTTTTTCCGCGCCTAATATTTCCCACAGTGACAATCCATCTGCTGCCAGGCAGCATAGAATCATCAACGGTGAGCTTTCCTCAAAAAGACCGGTAGATTTTATTGTTTGCCAATAAATGCGCGTCCATTCCTGAGACAGTTTGCTATCTGAAAGCATGACAGACAAAAGCTGGCGCAGAATAATATAGCCTTTATCCTGTGGGTTAGATGCGTTTCCCAAACCGATATAGGCACGTGCCGCTCGCCCAGTTTTCACTGGGTCTTTTTCCATGGTGGCCAGTATCTCATCTCTAAAGAGATTGAGTTCACGATGGAACAATCCGTCAAGAAGCTTCTCTTTGGAGGGAAAATGATGCAGCAAGCCGCCTTTGCTCACGCCTGCTTTTTGCGCAACCAGATTCAATGTCAGTTTTTGTGCGCTTTCATGAATCAGTATTTCAGCCGCAGCATCTAAAAGATTGCTTTTTACGGATTCTGGATTGTTCGTACGTGTCTTATGGTTTGCCATAGACAAAACATACCGGCCGGACGGTTTTTTGTAAAGCCAAGATTCACAGCACCCCCAAAATCAGATTTTAATGGTGTTTGGGGTGCTGAAGGCTTTGTAATATGCTGTTTAAGATTTCTGCTTTTGAGATGTGCTTTCTTTGGATGATGATGCAGAAAGTTGGGTGGAAATACGACCAGTTTTAATGGCAGTACAGAAAGCTTTCCAATCAGCTTTTGTCTGATCCGCATAAGCAACGGAGAACCCAGCTATGGCATCAGCAAACGCACGTCCTCCTCCTAAATAGCCAGCTAAAGTGGCAACATCGGCAGAACGTGCGTGGGCACGTGCCAGCGTACGGCCACATAAAAGCGCATAATCAGGCAGACCAACCTGTGCAAACTCTGCCCCAATTGCCGCCAAGCGCTGATCTTTCAACCGGCGCACATAAAACTGACGCTGCCCGACAGAAAGGTTCCCGGTTTCACCATCTGCTTCATCCGTGCCACAACTATGCGTCCAGCCTAAAAATGCATCAGATGTTGTTTGCATAATACGTTGCCCGACCACAACACGTTCACCCTGATTGTGAAAAGGAGAAGGCTGAAGATATGGCGCTAAAACAGAAGTCTGGGCTTCCTTGATCTGAAGCAGCAAAACTTCATTATCTGGCGTTGAAAATAGACCTATGGCGCAAAATGTCCCCACACTCCCTACCCCAACAACCTTGAAAATAACATCTTGCAATGCATAGCGAGAAAGCAGAATAGCGCGCTCGGGAGGTTGTGTTGCAATATATCTGGCAAAGGCTGTGCGTATTGCGGCATCCTGTTCTGGCAGACGCACCACCAAAGGTGGTTTTTCTGTCAGACGCGGCGTTCCACAATCTTCCGCCACAAGGCCAAAATGTTTGCGCGCGCTTTCTAACCGCGCTTCCAGCAGGCTCTGGACTTTTTTGCGAGCCTGTTTGTTCTGAAAACCCGCAATGGCAGCAGAAAGATCAATGCGTTCTGCCCAGATTTCCAAAGGACTCATAGGGGCCAGATGCGCCATTTCCTGCGCATAGGATTGTGCCATGCTGCGTGCCAGATTGCGGGCAGATCCATCAGCAAGCCCTGCTTCCCGTCCAGCAAGAACCAAGGAGGTGCCTAAGCGTTTGATATCCCATTCAAATGGAGCAGGAAGTGTTTCATCAAAGTCATTGATATCAAAAACCGGTATTCCTTCGGCAGAGGCATAGCTGCCAAAGTTGGCCAGATGGCAATCTCCGCAGCTCTGCACTTTTGGGCCTGCGGTAAGTGTTCCAGCCAAATCTGCGGCCATTACCGCCGCCGCTCCGCGCAAAAACGCGAAGGGAGACACTGCCATACGTGCATACCGCACAGGCAGCAATGCGCTGATCCGGTGCGCCCCTTGCGCCTCAAGGATAGACACCGGATCTGCCCTCTTTTTGGAAGGACGCCATTCGGCTTGCTGGGTGCGTGGGGCAGCCTTACGAAGTTTTATGCCATTGGCATGGCGCAAGGCACGCGGGATAAGGCTGGCAGACTGAGCCGAATGAGATGCGATCATAAGTCATGTTTAGGCATAACCTTAGAAGTAAACCAGCAATCCAAGCACAAAGCATTACAGGTATGCCCTACGCTGGTATCTCTGGCCATATTTAGGACGAGTGTCTTTTTTAGGAACACACATTCCCTTTCTGCCGTTTTCAGGCAGGAACTTCGCAACCCAACATAGCGTTGGCCTTGTTATATAGACGCAATGCCGGGATAAGTTTTTCTATCCCTGACATATTTTAATTTTAATCTTTTTGGCCTTTATACCATCAAGGAGCCTACCTTATGACTGAAACACCCCCTCAGACACCAGCAAAATCACACCCGGTGCTGATAGGGTTTGGCTCCTTCCTGCTGGCCATTATTCTGCTGATTCTATTCTGGTCGTGGGACTGGTTTGTACCTTTGGTCAATTCCCGCGCTACAGAAATGCTCCATCGTAAAACAACTATTGAGCATCTGCATGTGGGCTTGGGCCGCATCACAACCATTCGCGTAGAAAACCTGAAGATTGAACAGCCTCAGACCTTTTCTCAGGAAAAAAGCCTATTTGCTGAATCCAAGGAATTAGCCGTTTCAGTCGATGTCTGGTCCTACATATGGCATCATGCGCTCCATATTCCGTTTATAGCGCTGACAGACCCCAAAGCAGATATTCTTGCCCGCAAGAATGGTGAAAACAACTATACCTTTACTGCAGACGGAAAGCCTGCCTCCACAGATAAAAAGAACGCAGATAAAGCAACCAGCCTTCCTGATATTGGGGAACTGCGCATTACCAATGGCGCGCTGCATGTTCGGCATGATCCGCTACAGGCTGATATGCAGATGGGCGTGGAAACAACCCCACCAGAAGGTAATAGCCGTGGGGCTCTGCGCCTCACAGCCAAGGGGCGTTATGCGCAACAACCTATTACAGCCCGCTTTGTAGGGGGAACAGTTCTCTCTTTTGTTGCAGATAAAGAACCCTACCCGGTTGATCTTTTTGTGCAAAATGGCCCAACAACAGCCAAACTGAAAGGTGACGTGGTCCATCCCCTCACTCTTGCTGGTGCCCGCCTGAAACTGCACTTTGCCGGGCCAGATATGTCCTTGCTGTACCCCCTCACTGGTGTGCCTATTCCCCGCACGCCAGCTTACAGCATTACTGGCGCTTTGGATTATACCCGTGAGCATATTGTATTCCGAGATTTTGAAGGCAAAATGGGCACGAGTGACATTGGGGGGACCATTGAAGTCAACCCGCATGAAAAACCCATATTCGTACAGGCAAACCTTCATTCCAAGCAGGTAAATCTTGTTGATTTGGGGGGCTTTATTGGTGCAAAGCCAGATAAGACAAAGGCTGAAGAAAAAGCAGAAGCCAAAAGCAACACGGTGCTACCTGATACGCCTATCAACATTCCCAAACTGAATGCTGTGAATGCTCATGTCACGTATCATGGGGCGCATATCGAAAACCAGAAAGTGCCGCTTGATAACATTGATGCCGAGTTTTTTGTGACTGATGGCGCCATTGATCTCAAACGCCTGAATTTTGCGGTTGGAAATGGCACTTTGGCCAGTTCTGCCACCCTTAAGCCAGATGGCAAACTGTTTGATACGACCGCCCGGATTGATTTTGCCCGGATTGATCTTTCACGCATTATGCAGGCCACTACAGATTCAAAAGCCCAAGGTATTATTGGTGGGCATATGACTCTGAAAGCAAAAGGTAATTCCATTGCTTCCTTAATGGCTGCTGGCAATGGGGGACTTACGCTGGTGCTGGATCAAGGCGGGGATATTACCGCTATCTTGCCAAGTGTGTTGGGGCTACAATTGGCTAACGCTGTTCTTAGCGCGATTGGCCTGCCCTCCCATACAGATATTCGCTGCTTTATTGCCGATATGCCGCTCAAGAACGGTATCGTTTCTACTAACACTCTGTTGCTTGAAACGGGTGAATCCCGCACCTTGGGCAAAGGTACCATCAATTTCCGCACGAATAAGCTGGATTACGAACTCACCACACGTTCACAAAACCCCACCATCGCTTCGTTGCCTGGTGCGTTTCATATTACCGGCCCCATCAAGTCTCCTACCGTTTTGCCTGGTGCCGAAATTCTTGGCCGCGCAGCTGCGACCGCAGGTCTTGGGTTTGTTTTTCCACCACTTGCTTTGCTCCCAACCATTCAGATTGGCGTTGGTGATAAATCTTTGTGCAGCCGTGCTGTTCAGGAAGTTAACAGCAATCCTGCAGCTGGTATTGCACCCGGAGCCTTGTCTCATGCACGTGGTTCAGTAGGAAAAAGCAAGCTTTCCCCTGCTAAATCCCGCACAGTAAGCAGTAAGAAACCGCAACCGGCTCAGCCACCAAAAAAAGAACAGAAGCAAATGACACCTGCCGAAGTGCGAGCTGCATGGGATGCAAAGCTAAAGAATAAAAAATAGGAAAGCCGGTTTTATTTTCCTATACCTGTATTCTGATTAATGTGCATTGACTGCGGACAAACAAAAGGTTTGTCCGCAGTGCTGGTCCATATATTATCCAAAACTAGGAAATCGCAGACGCAAAATTGCGATCTGCTTAATTTTCTTATAAACTCGTGCATAAAGCGGGTTCTATTCTTGTGTATAGACCCCGCTTTTCACTGAATTTCCGAAAAATATATACATTTAATAAATGCTTCTTGAATTATTCAATTATAATTCCAGAAAATGTTGATTGTATAATTAATTTCCACATACTTTTATATAAAACAAATTATTTAGAAACCAATTACCCTTCAAATCTGTTGTGATGAGATAAATTAGGTGCCGACAGAACAGTCAGCATATGTTTTTCATGCCTTTCTGCGCTATTTTCGGAGCTATATATGGCTGATATTATTTGCCGAAATAGCCTTCTGTTTGATGGCTCTGGAACGCCTCCTATCATTGCAGATGTTGCTGTTACGAATGGTAAAATTACTGCCATCGGATCTCATCTTGAAGCGGCATGTAATACTGTTGAGATAGAATGTCAGGGTTTATGGCTGATGCCAGGATTACTGGATATTCATACTCATCTTGATCTGGAAATAGAACTCGCTCCCGAATTGCCAGAAGTGGTGCGGCATGGAACGACAACTGTTGTCATAAGTAATTGCTCTATCGGGGTCACATATGGCCATCAGCGCAGTAATGGCGAAGACCCTATTGTTGATTGTTTTGCACGGGTTGAGAACATGCCAAAACCAATCCTCAAAAGGGTTGCTGATGCATGTACATGGTCAGATTCAGAAAGCTATCTTCATCATCTGGAAAGCCTGCCTCTAGGGCCAAATGTGGTGCCGCTCATACCTCATTCCATGCTCAGAATTGCAGTCATGGGGTTAACCGCATCTATCAGCAGAAAGCCAACACAGCAGGAACTTGCCCATATGGAGCAACTTCTGGAAGCTGGCATGACTCAAGGTTATGCTGGCTTCTCAACCGATGCACTGCCTTTTCATTTTCTGGCCAATTCACCGAATAAAAAGAAAAAAATTCCAACACAATATGCTTGTTTCCAAGAATTATCCCGGCTGACAAACATTGTACGACGTTATAATCGTGTTTGGCAGGCCACGCCCTCAAAAGACAATATTTTTGTTGCTGTACGCAGCTTTATGCTCAGCAGTGGACGCCTTTACAAGCATTCACTCAAAACCACAGTGTTGGCAGCGATTGATCTACAAACCAACCGTTCTGCCATGTATCTTTGTCTCCTGCTTTCTTCAATACTGAACTCCCGCATATTCAAAGGGAACTTGCGCTTTCAAGCTCTCTCCTCATCGTTTCGCATCTGGAGTGACGGCGCCATCAATCCGATTGCTGATGAAATTCCTGAGTTTCGGGCACTTAACGAACTGGAACTGGATGACCGTTTGGGCCGTGCACGCATTTTGAACGATCCAAAATGGGTCAAAGCATTCCGCAAAATGTGGCTCAAAGGAAAAAATGGCTGGTCTTTTAGAAAAATATTGCGGCTTTTTCGCATGGAAGGCGTTGTGCTTACCCGGAATCTGAATGACATGATTGTGGCGGAGTGCCCGCTTGCCAGTTGGATTGGAGACACGCTGGAAGCCCCGTATCGTAGGCTTCTTATGTATCAGGCTGCGGGGGCTCATAATGCCGCATCCACTGATGAAGAAGAGGTATTTTTCTCCAGTTTTCCGAACCCAATCAAAGATGATGCTGCATTCTTTTTACATTTGCTGCGCACATGGGATACAGATTTGCGATGGGAAACAACTTTTGCAAACCGGAATGTAAAAACACTTAAAAAGCTCCTGTTTCACAAGCAAACACTACCGGGTTTTAACGATAGCGGCGCACATCTTGCCAATATTGGTTTTTACGATGGCAACCTTCGTGCTTTAAAAATTGCGCAGCAAGAAGGATTGAAGCAGGTTTCAGTCATGGTTCATCGCCTAACAGGTCTTCCTGCCAAGTTTTTTGGAATTCATGCGGGGTTAGTGCGTCCTGGTATGCAGGCCGATCTTTGCATTATTGATCCGATCGCTCTTGCACGGTGGAACCCTGAAAAAACATATCACTTTATACACCGTCCCCAGTTTGGATGTCGGCAGGTTGTTAACCGTCCTGATGCTGTTGTGCGGAATGTTATTATTGGCGGCAAAGTAGCATGGCATGACAGTGGATATTCAGAGGAATTTGGAAAAACTGCATATGGGCGTGTTATCAGAGCAAAAGACCACCCATCGGAACAAAACATTCTCTAATAAGCCGATTTTTTTGGTGTTTGTTAAACAATTCTACCCGATTTACCTAAGTGTCCCATGGGGAAAACCCCAACAATTCAACTTATTGTAGGGTCATTGTTATTTTGGGTAACCGTTCTTTATGATCCTGTTGCTTCTCAACAGAAATAAAGAGTTCTTTCAGTGACTACTCTGCATTTGGTCGATATCGAACAGCGCGACATGATTGCGTCATTTCCGTCTTTCAACCCAGAGCAGGATGATCTGATGGAGTTCCGCCGCAGCTTGGTTGAAGGGACAACAGCTCTCCTCAATTCTGGAGCTGTCAAATATGAGGAGCGACTGATCCCCGGCCCAGATGCAGCCCCGGATGTTCGCGTCATCCTGTTTCACCCACCTAAAACCAGCAGAACAACGTCTGCCATTTTTTACGTCCATGGTGGCGGCATGATTGCCGGAACCCCTGACATGCAGGCGGGTATGCTGGACCGACTGGCATCTGAAACAGGCACACTCATTGTCTCGGTTGATTATCGACTGGCACCGGAAACGCCTTTCCCTGGTGGGTTGGAAGATGTTTATGCCGCACTGGTCTGGCTGCATGAGAGTGCGGGAGAATTGGGCATTAATTCTGAGCGCATCATGGTTATGGGGGATAGTGGTGGAGGATGTTTGGCCGCCGCCACAGCACTTCTGGCGCGAGATCGCGGCAAGATAAAATTGCACGCACAAGTCCTGATTTATCCAATGCTTGATCTGCGCACAGGCAGCACAAATGCGCCTTCAGATGATCCGACAACAGGAGAGTTTGTGTGGACACGCGCCCAGAACCAACATGCTTGGTCTGCCGTGCGTGGAGAATTGACTGATGATGATCCGCAATTTGGTTATTTATCGCCTGCATTCATGCGTGATCTCTCCGGCTTGCCGCCAACATTCATTATTACTGGTGCGCTGGATCTATTTCGCGATGAAGATATTACTTTTGCGCAGCGCCTATGGAAAGCAAGCGTACCAACAGAACTTATCGTCTATGCCAATGCAGTACATGCCTTTGACCTATTGCCCTCCTCTCTAGGCAAACGTGTGCGTCATGATGTGTTGGAAGCTGTACGCCGCCTGCTATAAACTTAAAAATTCCGCCAATACACGGCTTGCAAATCTGGCACCAATTACAGACACTCCTCTTTCCTATGAAACATGAATAACTTTGCCATAATACAAGCGGTAGTTGTGTTATTGAGCGCATGATAACGGCAGATAAAGGGGACTTTTGGGTGGATACAGAGCAAAAACAGATTTCTGAAAACTCCGATCACCCCTTGCCTGCCGAAACACCATCGCTGCAAATCGCACTACAGGAAGCCGTAAATGCAAGCCTGTGGGAAAACAGTGTTCCCGTTCTTGAAGAACTTGCTTTCGATAACAAAACAGACGTTGAATATCCTGCCGTAGAAATTACCATCAGCAGTGAACCTCCGTTTCTTACGCCACGCTCATGGATGTTGCAGCAGGTTCGCCCCCAAGAACTGCGCGTGCTGAATGATCGTGACATCACGCTTGATGGGGCATTGCTTTCCGTCCAAACGGAAGCTTCCAAAGCTGTCGTAACAGTTACCGCACGTGCCGGAGAGCAGGAATTAACCAAAATCACCCGCGATGTGCGCGTATTGGCACGTAATGAATGGGGCGGCCTATGTGGTATTCCTGATATTCTTGCAGCATTTGTTTTGCCGAATGACCCAGCAATAGCCCGTATTCTGCGCAATGCAGCCGATATTTTGCAGCAGGCCGGGCAAGTTGCCTCGCTGGAAGGATATCAGGGCGATAAAACCAGAGTATGGGCACAGGCGCAGGCTATCTGGTGTGCTATTTGTGGGCTGAACATCACTTACATCAACCCTCCCGCATCTTTTGTGGAACATGGGCAACGCATTCGCCTGCCCTCTCAGGTGTATGAAGAACGGCTGGCCACCTGCCTGGATACCACCGTTCTTTTTGCCGCCTGCCTTGAGGCCATTGGCCTGCGCCCATTGATTGTTCTTACCAAAGGGCATGCATTTGCAGGTTTCTGGCTTTCTCAGCAGGATGCAGGTGCATCCGTTGTTCAGGATCTGCCGGGCATACGCAACCGCCTGAAACTTGATGACCTGCGCGTTTTTGAAACAACGCTTGTAACGGCTGCCCGCAAACCCAGCTTTGCAACTGCCTGTGAGCGCGGAGAGGCTCACCTGCGCGATATCGGCGATGATGACGAAGACGCATTCCGTGAAATTATTGATGTGCATCGCGCACGTCTTCGCCGCATCCGTCCTCTTTCTACTCCAGGTTTACGCACAGATACCGCGCTTGATGAAACCTCGGAAGATACTTCCGAGCAGCCGCTTTTTGAGGCACCTCCGGCCCTGCGTGAGGAACGGGAAGAAGAACTGTTACCGGATCGCCCCGCTGATCGTGTTCAGCGCTGGTGCAATCGTCTTCTGGATATGTCAGCGCGTAACCGCCTGCTTAATTTGCCGAAGTCTGACCGTCAGCAAATTGAAATTGAGTGCCCAGAGCCTGCCACACTGGAAGATATGCTGGCAGACATGCGCGCAGGCGGTAACGCTAAACCTTTACGCTTTATTTCTGCGCCAGACCTGATGGATGAGGATGATCCTCGCAACAAATCCCTTCATCAAGACCGCCATCAGGAGGATGCCGCACGCGCCTATGCCATAGAGGCGCTTGCACGGCGCGAGATTGTTGTCCCGCGCAAGAAAGAAAACCTCCAGAACGCCCTTATCGAGATTTATCGGCAAGCCAGAGCTGCGGAGCAGGAAGGCGGCACGAATGTGCTCTTTCTGACCATAGGGGCTTTGGCGTGGACACCAGAGGATAAGAGTAAGCCTTATCTTGCGCCACTTATTCTTGTTCCGGTAATTCTGGAACGCGCCAGCATTAAATCTCCCTTTACGTTACGTGCGCACAGTGATGAAACCCGCATAAACACAACACTTTTGGAAATGCTGCGTGCGGATTATGATATCCGCATCCCCCTGTTGGAACATGAAAACCTTCCTGAAGATGGTTCAGGGTTGGATGTACCAAAAATTATCGAAGCATTCCGGCTTCATCTGCGCCACATTCCGGGATGGGAAATTCGTGAACATGTTAGTCTGACCACATTAAGTTTCTCAAAGTTCTTGATGTGGAAAGATCTTCTTGAGCGGCGAGACAAGCTGGCTACCAATGATGTTGCAAGCCGTCTGTTAAATGGTGTTCAAGAACCCGAGCAAGATGGTGCTACACCTTCCAATGGGTTTGATGCTTCTCAGGATCTCGATACGGCATTGGCTGAAGCTGATCTTGTGTGCCCGATGGAAGCTGATTCCTCACAGCTTAAAGCCGTGGCACGGGCTGCTGCGGGCGAAAATTTTGTGCTGATTGGCCCACCGGGCACAGGTAAAAGCCAGACAATTGGTAACATTATTGCCAATACACTAGCGCAAGGCCGCACCGTATTGTTTGTGGCCGAAAAGCGCACAGCGCTGGAGGTTGTACGTAATCGGCTGGCAAAGCTGGGTATTGCCGAGTTCTGTCTGGATCTGTTCTCACCCAAAGCCAGTAAAATGGGTGTGCTCCAGCAATTCCAGACAGCCCAGGCCGCGCTGGAAGATTTTCAGCAGGAAGAATACGCACACACAAAACAAACACTTGATGCGCTGCGGCTTGAACTGAATGCTTATGTTCACGCGCTCCATGCCCCACGCCGAAATGGCTGGACGCCTTACCGGGGTATTGGCATCACATTACGTGCGCAGGAAGAAAAAATCGTACGCATCCCCCTTGTGTGGCGTGACGCTGATGCACATTCAAAAACAGATTACGACAACCTAGTGCAGGCGGCCGAAGACCTGGCCACACTCTATGCCCGCATTGGCGATATTGTTGTATCTCCCCAATTGGCAGGCCTTGAGCAGACGGAATGGTCCCCTCTGTGGGAGGCGCGGTTGCTGGAGACAGTCAAAGCAACGCTGGCAGCTTTGGGGGAACTTCGCAACGCGGCTCATGATGTGGTCAAGGCGCTTGCATTGGGGGCAGATAATTTATCATTTATCCGCCTCGGGCAGATTGATGCGCTATGCGCACATTTATTACAGCCCCATGCAGCCGGTTGGGCGTTTGGAGATGCCGCGCAGGACATTTGCAGCCAAGTGCTTGCAGAAAAAGAGCAGGTTGCCAAACATCGCACCCTGACTGAAGACCTGAATACACGCTGGAAAGAAAGCGTTGATACGCTTCCAGTGTCTGACATTCTTGCTGAATGGCGCACGGCAAAAGAAAAATGGCTGATAGCGCGTTCCATGGGGCAAAAAGCCATCCGCAAGCGGTTAAATGACCATGCCATAGCTATGCCGGAAGATTGCGAAAGCGATCTGGAAAAGCTGGTGGAACGCCAGACCATTGCCAATAAGCTGGAAGAAGCACCGCACAAGGCACATATCGGTGCCCTATGGCGCGGACTTGAGACTGATTTCGACCAGGTAAACCTTGTTTTTGAATGGGGACAGCAGGCTAGAAACCATCTTGGCGGATGTATGGCAGACACAGCCGCCCTCCTCTCTGCCCGCGCCCATCTCAAAACCTTGCTCACCGAAGGGCAGGATCTGCTGGCACCGGGAGGCAGCGTTCATACTGCACTCACGCAGTATCGGGCTTCCTTCTCAGCACTACAAACAACCCTGAAAACGCTTGCTGAGTGTAGTGCCAGTAATATCAGCGCTCTGGTAAACTCCAAGGCTCCTGATTGGCTTAACGAGGTTAGTGAAAAACTACAAAGCTGGAAAAACTCTGCGCGTGAATTGCGGGACTGGTGCGCATGGCAACGCGCCTGCCACCATGCAGCACAACTGGGTTTAACGCCTTTGGTGACTGCAATAGAGCAAGGTCTGGTTGCGCAGGAAGATGTGCTTTCTGTTTTTGAAGCAAATTACGCCCGTTGGTGGACCATGCATGCCGTAAGTGATTCCGCACTGTTAAGCGGTTTTGTGGCTGCAACGCATGAAGGACGTATTCTGCGTTTTCGTGAACTTGATGAGAAACTGAAAAACCTAGCCGTCAGGTTGATACGTGCACGCTTGGCAGGACAAATTCCCGGGGAAGCCACGCGGCAGCATGACCCTGAATACAAGGTATTAACGCGCGAAATTGCAAAAAAGACCCGTCATCTCCCGGTGCGTCAACTGGCTGAAAAAATGCCTCACGCCCTGCGCACGTTAACCCCCTGCCTGATGATGAGCCCTCTTTCTGTGGCCCAATATCTGCCGGCCGATGCTGAATCTTTTGATCTGGTGATTTTTGATGAGGCCTCTCAGATTGCAACGTGGGATGCCATTGGCGCTATTGGCCGAGGAAAACAGGTTATTGTGGTGGGAGACCCCAAACAGCTTCCGCCAACAGACTTCTTTATAGCCGGCAAGGCTGCGGAGGATGCAGCCATATCCGATGAAATGACTGACCTTGATTCCATTCTGGATGAATGCCTTGGCGCAGGTATTCCTGCCATTAGTCTGGAATGGCATTATCGTAGTCGGCATGAAAGCCTGATCGCCTTCTCTAACCAGACATATTATAGCGGCAACCTCGTTACCTTCCCCTCACCTGTCACATCAGATCAGGCGGTATCATTCCGTTTCGTACCCAAAGGCATTTATGAGCCCGGACGTAACGGGTCCCATACCAACCCTGTAGAAGCACGTATGGTGGTTGCCGAGGCGGTAAAGATCATGCGGGATGGGCGGGAACGTTCCGTTGGTATTGTTACCTTTAATAGTGAACAGCAAAAACTAATTGTCGATCTGCTGGAAGCAGAAGTGCGCAAAGACCCAAGCCTTGAAAGATTTACGGGCGATGCCGCCCCAGAACCTCTGCTTGTAAAAAACCTGGAGAATATTCAGGGTGAAGAGCGCGATGTTATGCTGTTCTCCCTAACTTATGGCCCTGATGTTGCGGGCAAGATTTCCATGAACTTCGGGCCGCTTAACCGGGAAGGCGGTGAACGGCGCCTGAATGTTGCTATCACTCGTGCCAGAGAACAGTTGATTGTGTTCGGCTCGCTCCGAGGCGACCAGATTGCAATTGAACGCACACGCGCCGCAGGTGTGCGTGATTTGCGCCGCTTCCTGCTCTTTGCTGAACGTGGCGCAACAGCACTGGCTGGTGCGCATGAAGGTTCTGTTGGTGGTTATGACAGTGTATTCGAAATTGAAGTTGCCTCTATGCTGCGTGCCAAGGGGTGGGATGTCATAACGCAAGTAGGTGTATCCGGCTTTCGTATTGATCTGGGTGTGGTGGATCCCGACCTGCCCACCACATTTTTAGCAGGCATTGAATGTGACGGAGCGACATATCACCGAAGCGCTACTGCACGTGATCGGGATAGGCTTCGGCAGGCCGTGCTTGAAAACCTTGGCTGGAACATCCTGCGTATTTGGTCCACAGACTGGTGGACCAATGCACCGCGTGAAGTGGAACGGGTTGACCGTGCCCTGAACGCGTTTTTGGAAGAAGCACGCAAAAAACGGGCAGAACAGGCAGAACATGATGCGGCAATGGCAGCAGCAAGCCTGAGCGCAACTCCCCCCGAAATAGAGGAGATTCCTGCCAATTCTGTCGCTACATCTCACGCGGAACCTCTGGCGGAAACCCCACTATCCGATGCGTTGGCACTAGCTGCGCCATCATCTGAACCACTTTACGCCAAGGCTCCTACTGAAAGCGTTACACTCACGCCTCCAAAACCGGTGATTGATCCTTCCCGCTTTCATCAGGAAGATTATCTGCCAACATTAACGCAACTCATTCACCAGATTGTGGATGAGACAGGCGTTATACGTGAAGATGTGCTTATCCAGACACTCTCGCGCGAGCATGGCTTTGCCCGTGTGGGCAGAGAGATACGTGAGCGCATTCAACGTGCAGTTCCGTCCTCGCTTGGTCATACGGAGGAAAGTGTGGGTGTATTCCTGTGGTCAGAACGCCTGCCTGTTGCGCCACGCGTACCTCTGTCTTCTTTCTCTTCAGAGAAAAGCATAGATCCTACCAAAGTCCCGTTGCCTGCTCTGGTGGATCTTGCCTGCCGCGCTATCGCCATTGATTGCCCTGATGATGAAGCCATTACGCGTATGCGCGATGCCTGCGGTATGAGCCGTATGGGGCAAGCAACACGCACCAGATTTGCTGAGGCCTTGCAAGCCGCGCGGCTGATGAATGATAACCAGACCGAAGTATTATCCTGAAAATATCAACAGGCATTGCAAGAATGAAGGTGTGTGACTGAGCACCTTCATTCTCTCTCTTAATTGGCCATGACAGCATAAAAAAACCAAAGCGTTTGTATGAACATACGCTCCGGCCAGAAATCAGCATGGCTAAGTTATTGACAGATATATTCGCGTCATAAATGTTGTATTTTATGACGAACCCATAGAAATGGTGAAATATATATTCCATGTCAATTGATCTACAGACCGCGCACAGTGCCATTGATGCTGCTAGGCATCTCAAGCAACAGTTTGCCACACGTGCCGCGCATCATGATCGTACTGGAATTTTTGCGCAGGAAAATATTGAAGATCTTCGTCAGGCAGGACTGCTGTCTTTACGTCTATCTACACCTACGCGCCCTACGCCATTCACACTAACCGTTGTGCAGGATATTGTTGGGCAGATTGCTCAGGGTGATGCTTCTACAGCACTGGTTATGGTCAATCATTATATGGTACGCGCTGCCATTGCACATCATCAATTCGGTTCAGATGAGGTCGCCCGCTGGATAGAAGATGAACAGCATGATCAACTGCTGAATATCCTTTTGGCGGAACCAGACCTTGGATCTACCTCTCGTGGCGGATTGCCAGGTACAGTTGCCACCCGCACGGAAAGCGGATGGGTTTTAACGGGACGAAAAGCCTATGCAACCGGCATTCCCGGTTTATCGTGGCTTCTGGTATGCGCCTGCACAGATGAGACACCAGCACAAGTTGGTACCTTTATTGTTCCTGCCAAGGCAGATGGCATTGCTGTTCTTGAAAACTGGGACCACATCGGCATGCGGGCCAGCAATAGCCATGAGGTCATGTTTACCGAAGTTACCTTGCCACCCGATGCAGCACTGGAATTACATGCGCCTGATGCACCGCCAATCGGGCATAATACTCTTGTTTTATGGAATACAGGCCTGTTGGGGGCTTTGTATAATGGCATTGCGACCGCCGCATTGGCGTGGTTTTGTGACTTCCTGAAAAACCGCGTTCCATCCAATTTGGGAGCACCACTGGCAACACTGCCTTCAATGCTCGATGCTGTTGGCGGATTTAGCATTACATTGCACATGAACGCCATGGTGCTGCACCTTTACGCAGCAGATGTAGAGGCAGAGCATTCCCCCCAGCAACTAAAGGCACATGCAGCAGTTATAAAAACGCGTGTTGTAGATGCCGCTGCGGATTTTACATCTGCTCTCCTTGGTTTGGCTGGTAATGCCGGACTATCTGCTCACAATCCATTAGAGCGTGCCCATCGCGATGCGCTCTGTGGGCGTATTCACGCACCTCATGCTGAATTACTTCGGCGGATCGCAGGCCAGCAGGCTCTTTCATAAACTCGCAATCATTCTTGCTACTGGAAAAACCAATACTCTTTCCTTTTGAAGGGAGATGGAGCTCTTCAAAAGGAACCGACATGAATGTGTTAATATTGTCTGCTCATTTTTGTTGTTCATGATATAGAATCTTAACCATGACACATATCCCCGAAAAAAATGATTGTCCCGACATAACAAGGCGTACGGTGATTGTAGCAGGCGCAGTGGCCGGCAGTATGGCTTTGGGTGGCAAAGCCTACGCCAGCTGCCTTTCTGACACGTGGCAAAATGGGGTCTGGCTCAACAAACCCCATCAAAGCGTGATCACAGCCGATACACTTGAAATGACAACGGACAAAGGCTCCGATTTCTGGCGTGAGACCTTTTATGGGTTCACCCGTGATAGTGGCCATTTTTACGGCATCCACGCACCCTCACGCTTTACCGCACAGCTGCGTATCCGTGCGGAATATGAGAAGCTGTATGATCAAGCCGGGCTTATGGTGCGGATTGACGAAAAGCACTGGGTAAAGGCCGGTATAGAGCTTTCTGATGGGCGCGCAATGCTCAGCAGTGTTCTTACAGATGGCCGTTCAGATTGGGCAACGGCCCCTTATGAAGGCGATCCAAAAGACTTCTGGATTCGAGCTACCGTAGCCGATGGTGTGTTAAGGCTTCAGGTCTCTGGTGATGGCAAGCTTTGGCCTCTGGTGCGCTTGGCCCCCTTCCCCACGGCCACATCTTACCTGGTTGGCCCGATGTGTTGTACGCCCGAGCGTGAAGGCCTTAAAGTGCGTTTTTCTGACTGGCACCTCAGCGCGCCACTCGGCAAGGCCCTGCATGATCTGACATAATGGCGCACCGAAGCGAAAAACAGAAAATGTTGGCTGGCGATCTGTATATCGCCAGCGATCCTGAATTGCAGCAGGACATGGCGCAATGCGCTGAATGGCTGGTCCGATATAATAATCGTCAGGGATCTCTGGCTGAACAACTGGGAGCCATTGGAGAGAACGCCTGTATCCGCCCTCCTTTTCATTGTGATTACGGCTATAATATTTTTCTAGGCGACAATGTATTTCTGAACTTTAACTGCATCATACTTGATGTGATGCCTGTTAGGATTGGAAGCGGCACGCAAATAGGCCCCGGTGTTCAGATTCTGACGGCAGACCATCCGCGGGATCCTGAACTACGTCAAAAAATGCTGGAGTTTGGCCAGTCTATTACCATCGGGAAAAATGTCTGGATTGGCGGCGGAGCTATTATCTTGCCCGGGGTTATGATTGAGGATAACGCCATTATCGGGGCTGGCAGTGTTGTTACGCATAACGTGCCTTCTGGCGTAACCGTGGTAGGCAACCCGGCGCGCTCCTTGCGCAGGATTGCTACATAAACAAAATACTTAATCTCACTTTTACTTGCGGCATAAGATTAATATTTTAATCGCTTTGCCAAGCTGCAAATATCTACACTTTCTTAAGGTGTAACCCTCATAGAATGCTGGTTTTTAAGAAATCTATTGATGAATTACTCCGTCGATAATGGAGCAGACATTTAAAGCCAAATATTCTGATATCCCCTTATAAATACGTATATTTTCCGCCATACCTCAGCCGAGAACATGAGGAAATCTCTCGTCGTCTTCCATCATGATATTTGCATTTACAATTATTTATGGATTTAGCTGAACGGGATAAAAATGTTGCATTTCCGCAACGCAATGCAAAATATACGGCCCTGATATGTTTTTTTATATCGTTTCTTGAACGTAATAGTTTACGGCTGTGAAAGCAATAACGCTTCATCAGTGGGACATGAAACATGCGATTAGCCAGACGCTTTTCCCTTCTTGCCACCACACTCTGCACCGTTTTGCCTTCACTTTCAGTTGCAGAAACAACCGAAACAACAGCTACACACCGTAAAGTTTCACATCAGCATGCTGGGAGTGTAGCTGGTAAATCAGTTGCTCAAACTACAGCTCCCCCGGCAGCAACAGCCAGCCATAAAAAAAATAATACAAAAGCTCTATATGCTACGGATGTAGAAACCGTAAATGTTTCAACCGGCACCCATTCAACCAACCGCAAGGCACGGCAGAGCACATCTCCCGTTACAGTTGTATCGGCAGCAACTTTGCGCCGTTCAGGGCAGGTCAACTTAGCAGATTCATTGGTCCGCACTTATGCTTCCATTAACGTGCAGGCTATGGCCGCAGATAGTGCCGCCCTTACGTCCTCCATTCAGATGCGCGGGCTTAACCCGAACGAAGTACTGGTACTGGTTGATGGCAAGCGCCGTCATTCAACCGCAAATATTGTTGCCGATGCCGGACCGCAGTTTGGTTCAACCGGCGTTGATCTGAACATGATTCCGGCAAATGCTATTGATCATATTGAAGTATTGGAAGATGGCGCAGCCGCCATGTACGGTTCAGATGCCATTGCGGGTGTTGTAAACATTATTACAAAAAAGGAAGATCACGGCCTGCATATGTCTGCCCAGACAGGCGCCAATGCTTATAATGGTGATGGCTGGCAGTACCAATTAAATGCAGATGGTGGCCTGAAGCTGGGTGAAGATGGATACATCCATATATCCGGCCAGATCACGCACACAGATCATTACGTTGTAAAAACAAAAGATCATCGCCTTTTAGGGTCATGGCCTGAAGGGGCAACAACGACGGGCTATTATAATGGTATCGTGCCCAACGCCATGAATGTGCCGTTGGATTCCAACAAGATCATGAGCACACCAGAGGAAACACGGGAAAACCTTGCCATTGATTTTGGGAAGAAAATTACCGATGGCATCAACTTTTATGGTTTGATCACCTACGCGCATCGCTATGGCGAAGCCTACGAAAACTATCGTATTCCAACCATAGCACCCTCTTATTATCCTTACGGCTTTTCACCTCTCGAAACCATTCGGGAAGATGATTACGCGGCAACCCTTGGCCTTAAAGGTGATAACTTTTTTGGTTTTGATTGGGATCTAAGCACCACTTATGGTGCAGATGAAACTAAAATTGGCAATAAAAATACAGCCAATACGGGTATGCTGTCTTCTGATTGTTCTTCAGATCCAACATCTTCCAACTACTCATCCCTTGGTTGTGGCTGGACCCCAACAACAGTTCGAGCTGAAACATACAGGTTGGCACAGTGGACCAATAATCTGGACTTTCGGAGGCATTTTAATATTGCCCAGAAAGTTCCCATGCTGCTGGCATTTGGCGGCGAACACCGGCTGGAAACATATGATCTAAAAGCTGGCAATGCCGCATCCTATATTCTGGGAGGAACACAAGGTTACGCCGGTATTGGGCCACAAAGCGCAGGTAGTTGGAGCCGTGATATCTGGGCCGCTTATGTGGATGGTGATTTCCACCCGCTTAAAAACTGGGATCTGGATTTTGCTGGGCGTTTCGAGCACTATACAGACGTTGGAAATACCGAAAACGGCAAGGTTTCTACGCGGTATGATATAACCCGACGCATTGGTGTGCGCGGAACCATCAGCACCGGTTTTCGTGCCCCTACCCTGCCAGAGCAGCATTATTCCGCCATGAACGTGGATCCAAACGGAGCATCCGGCCTGTTGCCGGTTGATTCCGAAGCAGCCCGTACTTTGGGGGCTAGCAAACTCAAGCCTGAACGTTCTGTCAGTGCCAGTGGTGGCATTGTTGTTGAACCTGTTGAAGGCTTCCATGTTGAAGCGGATGTTTATCAGATCAACCTGCGAGATCGTATTGTGGGCGGTGGCACGGTTAAAGGCGCATCGGCCATTTCGGCCATTGAACAACTTGGTTATCTGCTACCTTCCAATGGTCTGATTGCAGACAACGTATCTGCATATTACATGACCAATGGTGCCAGCACGCGTACTCAGGGGCTGGATATCAAAGCAGACTATACGTTCCGTTTTCGTAAAGCAGGCACTCTGGCTTTAACACTGGCGCTAGATCTCAATCGCACGCGCCTGCACCACAATGCTCTGGATACAAATGGCAATTCCTTGCTGAATGCACAAAACATTGCCTACATCACGACTGCCTACCCACGTAGTAAAATTATTCTGAACGCATTTTACCATTACAAAAACTGGGACTTTAACGTACGAGAAACCCGGTATGGTGAAACAACCTCCATGCTGACCTATTACGACTGGCAAAACCAGAACACGCCCTGCTCTGGAGGTGGAAATCTGGCTTACTCCAACACGTGCTTTAGCCAGTTTAAAAACACGCCACGTTGGATGACCGATATTGAAATTGGATACCGCTTTAACAAGAACTGGCACATGGCTGTTGGCGTCAACAATATTGCCAATGTTCGGCCCCGTATTGTTGCGCAGATCAATAATTCGCGCGGTGCACAACCATATGACCAGTTCTCACTGCAGGTACCAATTACAGGTGCCTACTACTATGGCCGCCTGAACGCAGATTTCTAAAATAAGTAATGCAGAGCGTTTAATTTTAAACGTTCTGCATTTTTACCGGTTCTTTTTGTAAGGGACCATGAGTAAAAAGCAGGAATACTCAATGGCAAGTCCATCACGCACCCCTTCGCAAACACGGCGGCAACTGTTGAGCCGCATTGGCATGGTAGCAGGAAGTGCTGCACTTTATCAGGCCATGACCAGCATGGGTCATGCCATGGGAACAGATTTTTCTGGCCCGCCCAAACTATCAGGGACAAAAAAAGGAACATCAGTTCTGGTTCTGGGGGCTGGCCTTGCGGGTATGTTGAGCGCCTACGAACTACGAAAGGCAGGATACAATGTTAAAATCCTTGAATTTCAATCACGTAGTGGTGGTCGTAATATCAGCCTGCGTGGGGGAGATACAGTAACAGAACTGGGGGGAGCAACGCAAAAGGTTGGTTTTGCTTCAGGGAATTATATTAATCCAGGCCCGTGGCGTATTCCCTACCACCATCAAGGACTTTTGCACTACTGCCGCGAATTTGGTGTGCAGCTTGAACCATTTATTGAGCTCAATCATAACAGCTGGCTTCATTCAACGGGCTCTTTTGGTGGCAAAGCTGTGCGCTACCGGGAATTGGCGGCTGATTTTAATGGATTTACAGCAGAACTGCTGGCCAAGGCAGTAGATCAACACAAGCTGGATGATCTGGTTAGCACGGATGAGGTTGCCCACCTTAAAGAGGCCATGCGTGGCTGGGGCGCACTTACACCTGAATTGGCTTATACTAAGGGGAATACCAGCTCCTTACGCCGTGGGTTTGAAAAACCGCAGGGTGGTGGCTTGAATGGTGCCCCGGTTCCCTCTGATCTGATGCAGCGAAACGAAATTTGGAAATCCGGCATGTGGAACTGGATGGCATTCCATGAGCGGCTGGATATGCAGACAACCATGTTCCAACCTGTTGGGGGCATGGATAATATTGGCAAGGCATTTACCAAGCAGGTGCGGGATTTACTGCAACTTCAATGCAAGGTTACAGCCATTCATCAAGACGTTAATGGCGTTACTGTAACCTATAACGATATGCAGCACGCTGGTGCGGTAAGGCAAGCCAAGGCAGATTATTGTGTATGCACCATCCCCCTTTCCATTCTGTCACAACTGGATGTGCAGGTAAGTGCTGGCATGAAAGCAGCCATAGGCGCTGTGCCTTACGCATCTTCCGTCAAACTTGGTCTGGAGTTCAAACGGCGTTTTTGGGAGGAAGATGACCAGATTTACGGCGGTATCAGCTTTACCGATCAACCGATCAGCCAGATTTCCTATCCAAGCCACGGTATTTTTTCCAAAGGACCAGCCGTGCTGTTAGGAGGGTATATGTTTGGCCCAGCAGCATATGACTTTGCCGGCATGACACCACAAGAAAGACTTGAAGAAGGCATAAAACAGGGGCTGGCCTTTCATCCACAATACCGCAAGGAATTCCTTAATGGCGTGAGTTTTGCCTGGAGCCGCGTACCTTGGACATTGGGGTGCTGTTCTATGTGGAGTGAAGAAGCCCGCAAAACCCATTACAAAACCCTATGTTCGATTGACCAGAGGATTGTTCTGGCCGGAGAACATGCCTCTTACGTAGGATGCTGGCAAGAAGGGGCTATTCTTTCCGCGCTGGATGCCGTCACACGTTTGCACAAACGAGCACTGGGAGCCGCCTGATGCGTAAATTTCTTCTTGTTTCGGCACTGGTGAGCATTCTTGTGCCTTGTGGTTGGGCGCGGGCAGATAGTGCAAGCGCCATATCCGGCAAAATGGAAGACTTACCATCAGGTGAGGCTATTTATCGCCATATCTGCCAGAGCTGCCATATGCCCGATGGACAGGGTGCTGTTGGAGCCGGGGCGCAAATTCCTGCCTTGGCGCATAATTCCCATTTACAGGTTGCAAGCTACCCTGCCACGGTTATCCTTAACGGTTACGGAGCCATGCCTTGGTTTGCGGGCTTGTTAAATGACAAACAAATTGCGGATGTGGTGGATTATATTCGCACGCATTTTGGCAATAATTACAAAGATAAACTTAACCCGTCGGAAGTGGCACTCATGCGCCCTCACCTGACTGCAGAGGAGCAATAAGTTCATGCGTTTCTTCAAATTATTCGGGGTTTCAACCTTACTTGCGACAACAGTTTTTGTAGCAATGGGATCAGCGGCACCAGCATATGCCCAAAGCGATATTATACGGCATAACGAAGCGACTTTTCCTATTGCCTCTGCAATTGAAGTACCAGCCGGATATTCCACCATCTATCTGAGTGGTATGGGCGCTCCCGTAATCAACCCTCAGGCACCTGCGAAATCTCTGGAAGCTTACGGTAACATGGCAACCCAAACGGAAGGCTCACTTAAACGAATAGAGGAAACACTCAAAGGCATGGGGCTAACCATGGGCGATATCGTGCAGATGCATATTTTTATGGTAGCCGATGCCCAAACCAAGAAACTGGATTTTGCAGGAATGATGGATGGTTACAAAAAATTCTTTGGCACAAAAGCACAACCTAACTTACCTGTGCGTTCAGCCTTTGCCGTAGCGCAGCTTGCTAATCCCGGATGGTTGATTGAAATTGAAGTTGTGGCCGTAAGACCAACCCATCATTAAATCAGATTAGTGTATCAGGTATGGGCAAGATCTAGATGTCTCGAAATCTTGCCCTGCCCTCACACTTTAGGGATGGAAGGCCGAAGCGGTATCTGTTGCAACCGCATCATCTAAATCATCCGTTGCACCACTCACGCCCACAGCACCAATAAGGTATTGGCCATTCATAACAGGAGCAGACCCTGGCACTGCAGTAATGCCCGGCAATGTTGTTAAAAATGCCTGATTTTGACTGACACGCTCAGCAAGAACTTTTCCTCGTGAATGATATAGTGCTGCTGTGCGTGCTTTCTTGATGGCAGTTTCATCGGTTCCGGATTGAGAATCATCCATCCGGGTAAATGCAAGCAGTCTGCCCGATCCATCAACAACAGCAATGCTTACCTTCATGCCGCGTTGTTTGGCTTCTGCCTCAGCTGCGTTAAGCAGGCTTTTTGCACCAGCATTACTCAGCACATCACGCGTGAGTATCTTGCTGTCATCTGCATGTGCCACGGTTACTGTAGACAAGCATGCCAAAATGGCCAATGGCCCCAAATATGCACGTTTCATCTGATATCTTATCCTAAAGCTGTTTTAACAACTTGTATTTTCAGGAAGACACATTAACGAAAATGCTTGGCTGTATCGACAACAAGAGCCTGTTCTGCTTCATTGGTATCGCCACTTGTACCAATGCTGCCAACTACAGTATCGCCCTGTTTAAAGACTGCACCGCCAGCAGATGGCAAAATGCCAGGAACAAAACCAATAGGAAGATTTTGTGCACGCGCTGCTTCAAAAAATTCCATAGTATTGCGTGCAAATCGTGCAGCCGATTTAGCTTTGGCAATCGAAGCTTCTACGCATCCGGCATATGCTCCCTGCATACGGATAAAAGCAACAAGATTGCCATCTGTATCTTCAATTGCAACGCATAGCTTAAGGTGTCGGCTTTCAGCCAAACCAACTGCATAATGCGCCATATCCAACGCTGCCTCTGTTGTAATATTAAGCTGCGGTGCTGTGGATGCAGATTGAGCAAACGCAGTAGATGCACACAACGCAGTAGATGCAAACGCTGCAAGTATCTTTTTCATTGCCAAGGGTACCTTATTGGAAGTGTTATTATTGACCCATCGTGACGTTTATTATCCCCAGCAAAATACCAAAGAATGTAAACGCCTTTCACCACATAACTTGACATGAGAATCATCATATCGAGTAATAATTTACAACAGTATAAATAATAAATGTAATATTTATTTTCTTATTCACATATATTTGATTATTTTAATGTGGTTTATTATATTTTTATTTCGGAACATTACATGCATGTCCTGTGTAATATTTCCCAAAATATCTCTTTCTGGTGGTAACGTGTAGCCAGTTCATTTTTCGGCCGTCACATAATCTGGTCGAGTTGACACACAAAATGGTCTCAGAAATTGCGGCATCCGGCCGTGCGCGATAAGCCATCCATCAATGGAGAACTTCCCTGCCCCTGCAATAACAAAACTTGCAAAAAATACGATCATGAGCATTGGATATTCCCAACCACCAACTGGTAGATTATTCCACGTAAATCCATCCTCAAAATGCCGACCGTACTGATTGGCGATAATATAATAAAGCGCAGCACCAATACCGGCCAACCGAGTAAGAAACCCCATACCAACGCCAATGGCTATTGCTAGCTCACACAAGCCCGCAACAATTACACAAAAACCCCCAGAGGATAGGCCAAAACCAATAAAAACCTGAGACATATGATAAAAAGACTCTGCTCCTGCAAAAAGCTTTTCTGCAAAATGCCCGACCATATCAAAACCAAAATAGATGCGTATTGTTGCAACTTGCCACTGCAGATGACCATTCCATCCAGAGAGACGATACTGCATCCAGTCATGCATCATGCAGTCAATATAAAGCGCCAGATAGATTAAAAACACGATTGTGGAACTTGCCATACCTGGAAACGAACCATGTATGGCAGCAACACGCCAACTGATTATGAAAGGCAGCAAGGAGGCCAAAAAACCAATTACAAAATTTTTGGGCATAACAGAAACGGCTATACCTAATGCAATAAAGTCCAGCCCTATTGTGGATAAGCGCGCAAAATCAGGAATAATAGGCACAATAAAAGATGAATAAGCCATTGCGCAGATAGAAACAGCCAGCGATGCCCATAAAAGCCATAAAGGCACGTAACGCGGTCTTAGTGCAGCAAAGGAGGGAACCAATACATTTGGTTTCATAGACATGAGTATTCTTCTTCTAAAAGATGCCAAAACCAAAACACTTGTATGGAAGTTCAATGACAACCACACAAAACTCATTACATATTTAAAAGTTTGCTCTTTGTGAAAATTTACCCATTTCTTTTCCTTTATATTGTGTAAGATTATGTGCCCAAATATTTATAAAGTTACATGAGCGTTTATCCCCAATATTGCAGCATTCTTTACACGCCCAGAGCCTCCTGGGCGCCAAAAATACTGAAAATCTGGAGCAATATCGATGCCGTCACCAACATGAACGTTGTAAGTCGCATCAAATATTGATTCCCGGCTTGCCAAAAGTGGTCTATCCGGCGCGAGTGGATCTAGCAGAATTGCGCCATGTTCGGGTTGCCATATGGATTTAATATTTGGCCCATATCGTAATGCAGACCATGTTAACCCCAATGCATCACGCGGGCGGCCAGCAAACTGACCAATATCCTCAATCCCTACGTAAGCTTGGTCTGAAATAACTGATATTCCAGAAGTAACATGCGTATAACCACCCAGAATGATAAGCCCACTATCTGAATATTGGCCATTCCGCATAAGCATCTGGTCAAAGGCAATGTAGCTAATCATCTGTCCATGCCGCCAACGAGTGGGCGCATCTGTGTCTACTTCATTGTAAGCGTGCCGCGAGGTATCCCACAACATGCCGATCTTATAGTGACCATTCAGTTTATGAGCGCCAAATACCGGTTCATACCCGCCACCAATCGCCAGCGTAGCACCGGTTATATGATCTCCTCCCCAATCCGTGCCGGCTGTTCCACCTTTGAGCGGGCTGGTTTCATAAGCACCTAATGTAATGTAGGTCGGCTTAGTTGGTCTCACGCGCAGAACCATAGACCAAACTGTTCCGGGCCAAGAGGAATACCCGTCTGTTAACGTGGTGGCACGGGGCTGACTACATGTTGCTTGCCCCATCACCAAACATTGCAATGGGCTGGAATCAAAGTCTGGTCCTGGTGCATAACGGCCCGCAGTCAGAATGATCCTTTCATGTAACCATTTTTTTTGTGCATAGAAATATACAAGGTGTATGAGCACATTACCGCCCCCACCATAAATCTGCTGAGGGTTCACCACCCCATCTTGCAGGGCATCTGTTGAAAGCCTTCTACCGTGACGTTGCACCGCCGTGATTGTGGTGGTGAAATCTGGAATATTCAGTATCTTTTCCCAGTCCAAATCTACTTCAATGGCAACCTGCCCGGCAAAATCCTGTGCTTTGCGCGTGCCGCCTGAAATGTTGCCAGCAAATTCCGACCAGTCATCTACAGCGTGTCGTCAGTTAAGCAGGATGATGATTGAGGCGAACTGCACGGCTGCGAGGAAGGTCGATTTCAGTTTATCGTAGCGGGTTGCGATAGCGCGAAACTGCTTGAGTTTATTGAAGAACCTCTCAACAAGGTTCCGTTCGCGGTAGAGAGAAAAATCGGTTTTCCGTCGTGTCGTTCTGCTGCGTTTTGGCGGGATGACCGGGGTAATCCCGCGCTGTATCAGCCGATCGATCAACCTGTCCGCGTCATACGCCTTGTCAGCAAGGAAAGCCTCCGGGTCGATGTTTTCCAGAAGCGGTTCCGCCTGGGTGATATCGGCATCCTGTCCCGGTGTGATGCCGAGTTCCACCGGATTGCCCAGAGCGTCGCAGATGGCATGGATCTTTGTAGTCAACCCGCCTCGTGATCGTCCGATGGCCTGATCCGTACCCCTTTTTTGAGAGCTCCTGCACTATGCTGATGCGCCCGGACAATTGTGCTGTCGATCATCATGTATTCGTTGTCGTGATCAGCGGCCAGATAACGAAATATCCGTTCGATGACGCCGCTTTCACACCAGCGGCGCAGACGCCGGTGCACGTTTTTCCAGTCCCCGAAACGGGCAGGAAGGTCGCGCCATGGAATGCCCGCGCGATAGCGATACAGCACCGCCTCCACGAACAGACGGTTGTCCGCCGCAGTGCCGCCGACATAGCCTTCTCGACCGGGAAGAAGATCCTTTATCCGCTCCCACTGGTCATCGCGTAAACTATAGCGCCGCATCTCTCTGTCTCCTCCAAAAAACGGGAAAACAGTCAGCACACGCAGACACAAACTACAACCCTCACGTGCCACACTCAGGGCTTAACTGACGACACGCCGTAGCTGTCAGGTTGTGAGACGTCATTGGGATGATGTAGCGTGGGCGATACCGCGTTATGCTTCGTTGTTTTCTTCCGTTTGCAGGGAGACCGAATGATGCTTCAGATCCACCCACAGGCACGCACGACACCGGCTGTCCGGGCTGAGATAGCTCGTTCGTCAGAACCGACATCCGTGCTCGCCAGACGCTACGGGATCAGCGATGAAACAGTCCGCAAGTGGCGCAGGCGTGGTTCGGACGCCTGTCAGGACCGCAGCAGCCGTCCCTGGAGGCTGGCCTGGAAAGCCTCGGAGGAGGAGCGCGCCATTGTCTGTCAGCTTCGGCGTTCTACCGGTTTTGGTCTGGATGATCTGACCTTTGTCTTACGGCATTTCCTGCCGCATCTGAACCGGGACAATATCTGGCGGATACTGAAAGACGCCGGATTGAACAGGCTGCCTCCTGTTCCAAAGGCCGGACCAGTTCGGGGACAGGGAAAGTTCCGCGATTACGATCCCGGTTATGTCCATATCGATGTGAAACATCTGCCAAAATTACAGACAGCAGATGGGGACCGGCGGAAACGTTTTCTGTATGTCGCCATCGATCGCTGTTCCCGTTCAGTGCACCTGGCTGTTTATGACGCGGAAAATGCGGATAATTCCGTTGATTTCCTCAATGCCGTCAAATCGGCCTTTCCTTTCCGGATCACCCATATCCTGACCGATCGTGGCTCCTGCTTTACAGCGGACGCCTTCGAAAAAGCCTGTCATGACATGGGAATCGACCGACGCCGGACCAAGGCTTACTCCCCTCAGACCAATGGAATGGTGGAACGCTTCAATGGCCGTGTCGCTACAGAAGTACTGCAGGTCTGTGTCTCAAACCATGAAGATCTGGAAATTCTGCTCAGAGGCTTCTGTTTCGCCTACAATCATCGCCCGCAGCGTGTTCTGGGCGGCATCGCTCCCGCCCAATGCATCATCTCATGGCTTGAAAAACATCCCGCGTCACGTAATCAAGACTATATCAAACCGGCTGGTCGTGACATCATGAAACAGGTCGACGAAATCCTTGATTACGCCAATGACGTCTCACAACCTGACACGTAGCACTACAGTTGCATTTTGTGTCGTGAGTGAGCGCGGATAGCACTGGCCTGATGCGTTCGTCGAAAGACGGACCATCTGAGGATGTGAGAGACGGGTAGTCTGCGTTGTGCAAGTTTTACGACGAGGCGCCTGATCTCCTGAATGGACCAGCGGACAAGGACTGTCGTGTTCTGAGTTGTGTTTTTTTCGGTTTCAGTGAGTTTGCCTGGTAACGGACACTGGCCATGACGGCATAGGCCAGCATGACCAGAGAGACATGCCGATGCCAACCATGCCAGGAGCGGGTCTCGTTATGATCAAGACCAAATTCGTTTTTGGCCGTCTCGAACCCTTCTTCGATCCTCCAGCGCGTCCCTTCAACGTTCACCAGTTCCTGCGTGGTTGTCCCTTTCGGGCTCCAGGTCGTAAAATAGGCAAGGTCCCCGTCAGCGATGTTTCGGCGGATCAACAGGCCACGTGTCCATGGTCCGGCTATAGGGCAGTCAAATTCTTCAGCATCCAGATCAGCAAGCGGAAGATACGCCCAGTCATAAAGTCGCTCACCTTTTGTGCCGTGCCCCGCTGACAGACGACGCCAGGCCTGGTCTGGCAGTCCTGCTGCAATATCTTTCGCCTCTCCGGCAATCAGCGGTTCCGTTGCCCATGATCCGAACCAGTGATTGCCCTTGACCCCAAGCACATATCCAATTCCTGCCCGGCGAAGCGTGCGTTCTACGTCGCCCACGCCATACACGCTGTCTGCTGCAACCCAGCGGAACGGCACACCGGCCTCAATACTTCGCTCAATCATCATCGAGGCTAACGCCGGTTTGGTTGCAAACACCACGTCATCGGGAACGTGGGCCCGCTTCAGACGCTCAGGCTTTGATGTCCAGTCTTTCGGGAGATACAGGGCGCGGTCAATAAAGGCATGCCCCCGTTCCGAAACATAAGCGCCAAACACACCAATCTGGCAGTTCGTGATCTTGCCGGCAGATCCCGTATACTGCCGCCCCACACCGCAGGACGCCTGACCCTTCTTCAGAAAACCGGTCTCATCAATGACCAGCACGCCCTCTTCAGTGCCCAGATGCTCAATCACATAATCCCTGACGACGTCACGAAGGGCATCGGCATCCCAGTGCCCGCGTCCCAGAAGCGCCTGCTGCCGCCATGGACCAGGATCTCCTGCGGCTTCCGCTCGCATCCATCCCGTCTTGCGTGGTTCATTGCCAATCAAAACATCAAGAAAAGCACAGGCCGAATCTACGACACGTTTTTGCGTGAACAGCGGCGCCATCCGATCCTTGGCGGACCGAAGCGAGCGCGCCCATAATTCCAGCGTCTCTTCAACAGACGTACCGCCACTCATCATATCCTGAATCATGGTTACCCATAGATTCAGAACTCAACACAAAATGCAACTGTAGTGGTAGATGTCAGGTTGTGAGACGTCATTGGCGTAATCAAGGATTTCGTCGACCTGTTTCATGATGTCACGACCAGCCGGTTTGATATAGTCTTGATTACGTGACGCGGGATGTTTTTCAAGCCATGAGATGATGCATTGGGCGGGAGCGATGCCGCCCAGAACACGCTGCGGGCGATGATTGTAGGCGAAACAGAAGCCTCTGAGCAGAATTTCCAGATCTTCATGGTTTGAGACACAGACCTGCAGTACTTCTGTAGCGACACGGCCATTGAAGCGTTCCACCATTCCATTGGTCTGAGGGGAGTAAGCCTTGGTCCGGCGTCGGTCGATTCCCATGTCATGACAGGCTTTTTCGAAGGCGTCCGCTGTAAAGCAGGAGCCACGATCGGTCAGGATATGGGTGATCCGGAAAGGAAAGGCCGATTTGACGGCATTGAGGAAATCAACGGAATTATCCGCATTTTCCGCGTCATAAACAGCCAGGTGCACTGAACGGGAACAGCGATCGATGGCGACATACAGAAAACGTTTCCGCCGGTCCCCATCTGCTGTCTGTAATTTTGGCAGATGTTTCACATCGATATGGACATAACCGGGATCGTAATCGCGGAACTTTCCCTGTCCCCGAACTGGTCCGGCCTTTGGAACAGGAGGCAGCCTGTTCAATCCGGCGTCTTTCAGTATCCGCCAGATATTGTCCCGGTTCAGATGCGGCAGGAAATGCCGTAAGACAAAGGTCAGATCATCCAGACCAAAACCGGTAGAACGCCGAAGCTGACAGACAATGGCGCGCTCCTCCTCCGAGGCTTTCCAGGCCAGCCTCCAGGGACGGCTGCTGCGGTCCTGACAGGCGTCCGAACCACGCCTGCGCCACTTACGGACTGTTTCATCGCTGATCCCGTAGCGTCTGGCGAGCACGGATGTCGGTTCTGACGAACGAGCTATCTCAGCCCGGACAGCCGGTGTCGTGCGTGCCTGTGGGTGGATCTGAAGCATCATTCGGTCTCCCTGCAAACGGAAGAAAACAACGAAGCATAACGCGGTATCGCCCACGCTACATCATCCCAATGACGTCTCACAACCTGACAGGTAGAGGAAGAGCCGGTGGATGCCCTGGGCACAGAGTGCTGGCAATCGTTGCTGGAGAACAACACACTGTTCCAGCAGGAGATGGATTCCTGCCGGTCGACCCTACAGGTTATAAAGTGGAAGACTGAGGGGGCGCGGGAGGCCTCGCAGGAATTTACGTGCACTGACTGCGGTTCTAAACTCATTAAACAATTGGACGACGGCAACACCGCGCAGGATAGCGCTGTGTTCATGTGTTCGGCGTGCGGAAAGGAGCCCGACATCGTCGCGCTCATGGTTGCCGGTATAGATGATGCCTACGGCGCTGAAGCATATATCGCCGCAACCCAGGGCGGCGAACCTCCTGTGGGAAGTTGTCCCAAATGCGGTGAGGAAACATATATATTCTCTGAGGGTGGTTGCGCCCTTTGCGGCTTCGACATCCCGGACGATGCCCAGTGCACGGTTTGCCATGCACCGTTGACGCTTGAAGAATACGAAGAGGGTTCAGGCCTGTGCGGTTACCATCGCTGGGTTGCCGACAAGGATGACTGATTGTGCCGATATCGTCCTATTGCTCAACTTGGGATTGTCACGTCATAGCCCAACGCATCCCGTCCAAACTTACCGACAGAGTAGAGCACAAAGTGGTAGAAGGAGCGATGACTGGATATGTCCGCTTTCCTCCTAAACAGCCTGTCGGCTTCAGCAGAAACAGAACTGACAGGCTGTAGTCGCCCTCTTCTCCAACATGCAACTGCTCAGATTGCTTTCCGCATAGCGGACATGACTAGCGCAAACTGCTGTTGCCACTTGGGCCGATTGCGGGATAGCCGGTGTCGGGCTACGAATGCGTGAACCGATGTTCCCGCCAAGCACGTGTTCCGTCAGGAAATAACCTGTGTCCATCGCTCCCCTACCTTTGCTGATGGGCTCGCTGCAGACATCTTTGCTGGCGATCTCTATGGATCCCCCTGCGGTCTCGGGGTCATATCAGAGCTGCCGCATGGATGGGCCGCCTTCGACATGTCCCGGCACATCAAATGCAAGTAAGGTCAGTTTAAGCTTACGGCTTGTGTCATCGGCACGCGCGAACGTGAACGCAAACTCCGTTTCGCCACGCTTGCCGTCGAAGCTGGTACATTGCGGGTGCTTCTCCATGGTCGGACGAATCTTCGCCAGCACATCCGAAAAAGAACGGTTGCGGTTGAATAGAAGAATCGCCGCCTTGGTATCCCGCCAGCTGAGATAGCCCAGCACCTGATCGATGGCTTCGGACAAGGCTTTCGCGCCTTTCCAGATTTTGCATTCACCGATGAAGATGTTGCGCCCCTGCGAGGTAATCAGGATGTCGGTTTTACCGCCATAATTGAAGACCTCTCCGCGTGCCTCGCCTTCAAATTTTGCATTGAGCGGCACGAGAAACTGGAAGCGCAGCGTTTCCTCATCCATGTCGGCATAGGCATGGGGGCTACGTTCCATGACTTCTGCCATCTGCTGCAAGGTGTCGAGGATATCGCGGTAAATGGCATCGCTCAGGGTTGGCTCAGGACGCGCGACCGGTCGTGCCTGCGGCAGCTGCGGGGCGATTTTCTTGCGGGCCGTAACTGGTGCTGCGAAGGTGGCAGCGCGGTCATTGCGCTGCTTGAGGGCGAATTTGAGTCCGGACGCAACGGCCCCGGTCTGGTCGGCGCGGGCGCGCCGAGCCTTTACATGGCTATCGACGACCGCAGCGATGGATTCGTTCCAGCGCACCACGGCGGGACGCAACCAGCCCAGATGCTTGTCGAGGTCCTTAAGGAACCGCTCAAACGTGGCGTTGACCTGGTCAGCGGTGGGCTGGCGCTCCACCATTGTTGTTGCGATGACGGTCTCTTTAACTGTCCCGCGCGGTGGGTTTATGGTGAAGGTGGAACCCCGGCAGAAGAACAAGTCTTTGTCGCCGGTGAAAGGTATTTCGAGCGTGTAGCGCTGAGCGTCCACCGACACGGAGCCGTCGTCGTCGTAGCCCCTGTGGAAACCACCGGACCGCCCGACTTGCATCTTCGTGCGGCCTTCATCGACGCTCGGCTCGCCTAGTTCGATCATTTCCAGTTGATATTTCTGCTGCGCGTAACTCTGAAGTTCGGCCAGATCGGTATTGAGCAGCCGGCTGTCCGCAATGGCATCGAACTCTTTCAGCAGCTCTGCCTGCTGGTTTTCGATAACCCGCGACAAGTCGTAATTATAAAACAGTAGTTCGTCGGCCATCACTTATTACCCCCTATCTGCGCAATATCAGAACATATGAAAAACGCGAAATGCGTAGATGGAACTGGTGCCCATCCCAATGTAAGGGGCCGCATGCAACCGAACGGCGGGTTTTGGTTGAAGCAGACAGATACGCCGGATCCTCTGAATGGTGGGGGTTGAGTCGATAGCTGTCATGAACGTGCATGCTGCGAATGGCTGGCTTCTGTCACTCTTATCCCGATACCCGACTATCTGCTTCCCCTCCCTTAAGGGCCCTTCCCCGCTGAATATTTTCACGAGGAAGGGCGATATTTTCCTCAATCGTTTTTAACCCAGAACCTCGTTTTTGCATTTCTACGCGATGTCCATCCGGCTTGCCGCATGGCTTTGGCAAGTGCCCGTTGATGGATCGTAGACAATGGCCATTGATACTGAAGTAAACCTTCGACCACCAACCGTGAGGTAATGTGGCCTTTTTGAGAGGTAGCCCAGACTTCGAGCACTTCCGGCATCCGGGCGTCCAGCCGCTCCTCGAATGTCGGAAGCTGCGGAGGAGGAGGAGGTGGTGGTGGTAGCAGCTGCTCCTGCTCTTCCCGTGCAGAATAAAAATCCTCTACGATGACCGAAATACGCTCATCGGGAGTTTCAGGCGTTTTGCGCAGTGTCCCGAACAGATGCTCGGCCAGAAATTCAGCATGTTCACGAAGCGTCAATTCTGTTTCGGGGTCAGCAACCCTCCCGGCCTCGATTTCTGCCCACGCTCTACCCAACCCGATGGGCTCCCAATATGAACGCGAGTAATGCTCCGCCAGGTTCTCCTGAGTGACCGCCACCCACCGGCCCTGTATTATGTTAAAAATTTCGATACGTTCTGGAATACATTTCCATCTCCGGCTTTCCCTCAGCCACTCCCTGCGCTTTGCTTCACTATGAACAGGAGCGTCACCGCATTGCCGTGGAGCATAAGACTGCCTGGCAGCCTTACTCCGGGCATCCTTCCATATGCCGTCTGGATCACCGAAGCCCCGAACGCACAGCGGACAGAGTTCCAGGATATTTTCCGTAGTGGCCAGACACCATTTCCATGTAATGATGTTCCATACCAGAAGACGGTCAGTCTCCGGGTCATATCTGGTATTGCGTGCCAACCAGCCCCTCTGGTTTGGCCCCGACAGCATTCTCACTGCGTCATCACGCATGATGATATTCCTCATTGGTTTCCAAGTTTCGTTCTGAACGGATCGGAGAAACCATTTGAGGCGGCCCTGTAGGCCATGGCGTGGGATGGACGCGGGTGATTGCCCAACCCGCTTTTGAGGGTCGAGACGCGTCTAACTGTCTGATAAGCCCGTATTTCATGGCGATCAGCAGTTGATGATGAGAGATTTATGATGGAAGTGGTTGCGGGGGCAGGATTTGAACCTGCGGCCTTCAGGTTATGAGCCTGACGAGCTACCGGGCTGCTCCACCCCGCGGTTGAAGATGTGTTGAAATTTGTAGGGGTAAGATTTGTGTAGGGTGGATTGGAAGACCTGGCGGCGACCGACTTTCCCGTGGCTTAAGCCACAGTATCATAGGCGCTGGGGGTTTTCACGGCCGAGTTCGGGATGGGATCGGGTGGATCTCTCCCCGCCATGGCCACCAGGTCATCCAGTCCACCCTGTAAGGGTGTGTGTGGAGGACGGTTGGTTATGAAGAAGTAGGCGTTATATGGATGATTTCTGTGCACGGGCTGTCCTTTTAAGGGGACAGTAAGAGAGTGAGCCTATTGGGTGATTAGGACCAGTTAGCTGCACGTGTTACCACGCTTTCACACCTGGCCTATTAACGTGGTGGTCTACCACGACCCTCAGGGAGACCTAGTTTTGAGGTGGGTTTCCCGCTTAGATGCTTTCAGCGGTTATCCCTTCCATACTTAGCTACCCGGCGGTGCCGCTGGCGCGACAACCGGTGCACCAGAGGTATGTTCATCCCGGTCCTCTCGTACTAGGGACAAATCCTCTCAAGTCTCCAACATCCACGGCAGATAGGGACCGAACTGTCTCACGACGTTCTAAACCCAGCTCACGTACCACTTTAATCGGCGAACAGCCGAACCCTTGGGACCTGCTCCAGCCCCAGGATGTGATGAGCCGACATCGAGGTGCCAAACCTCCCCGTCGATGTGGACTCTTGGGGGAGATCAGCCTGTTATCCCTAGAGTACCTTTTATCCGTTGAGCGATGGCCCTTCCACGCGGGACCACCGGATCACTATGGCCGACTTTCGTCTCTGCTCGAGCTGTCACTCTCGCAGTCAGGCGGGCTTATGCCATTGCACTCAACAGCCGGTTTCCGACCGGCCTGAGCCCACCATCGCGCGCCTCCGTTACACTTTGGGAGGCGACCGCCCCAGTCAAACTGCCCACCATACAGGGTCCCGGATCAGGCTAACTGACCACGGTTAGACATCAGAAAAATTCAGGGTGGTATTTCAAGGATGGCTCCACAGGAACTGGCGCCCCTGCTTCAAAGCCTCCCACCTATCCTACACAGAATGTCTCTGATGCCACTGTAAAGCTGCAGTAAAGGTTCATAGGGTCTTTCCGTCTGACCGCGGATACCCCGCATCTTCACGGGGAATTCAATTTCGCTGAGCCGATGCTGGAGACAGCGGGGAAGTCGTTACGCCATTCGTGCAGGTCGGAACTTACCCGACAAGGAATTTCGCTACCTTAGGACCGTTATAGTTACGGCCGCCGTTTACCGGGGCTTCAATTCAGCGCTCTCACACCTCCTCTTAACCTTCCGGCACCGGGCAGGCGTCAGACCCTATACGTCGTCTTTCGACTTCGCAGAGTCCTGTGTTTTTAATAAACAGTCGCTACCCCCTGGTCTGTGCCACCCGCCAATGGTTGCCCACCAACGGGTCTCGCTTATCCCGAAGTTACACGAGCAATTTGCCTAGTTCCTTCAGCATCGTTCTCTCAAGCGCCTTGGTATTCTCTACCAGTCCACCTGTGTCGGTTTCGGGTACGGTCTATACGCCAGAGCTATTTCCTGGAATGCTCCAAAAGCCAGGTCAATCCGTTAAGACCTGACAACATATCGCATTCGTCACTTCTGGCAGGTACAGGAATATTCACCTGTTTCCCATCGACTACGGCTCTCGCCCTCGCCTTAGGGGCCGACTAACCCTGCGTGGATTAACCTTGCGCAGGAACCCTTGGACTTTCGGCGACAGTGTTTCTCGCACTGTTTGTCGCTACTCATGTCAGCATTCGCACTTCCGATATCTCCAGAGAGGGTCACCCCGTCTCCTTCACAGACTTACGGAACGCTCCGCTACCGCGCATATCATAGATATGCACCCACAGCTTCGGCACGTGGCTTGAGCCCCGTTACATTTTCGGCGCAGGGTTTCTATTAGACCAGTGAGCTATTACGCTTTCTTTAAAGGATGGCTGCTTCTAAGCCAACCTCCTGGTTGTTATGGAATCCCCACATCCTTTCCCACTTAGCCACGATTTGGGGGCCTTAGCTGGTGGTCTGGGCTGTTTCCCTCTCGACAATGGACCTTAGCACCCACTGTCTGTCTGCCAGGCTATACTTCCGGGTATTCGGAGTTTGGTTGGGTTTGGTAAGGCTTTGGGCCCCCCTAGCCCATCCAGTGCTCTACCCCCCGGGGTAACCACCTGACGGTCTACCTCAATAGATTTCGCGGAGAACCAGCTATCTCCGAGTTTGATTGGCCTTTCACCCCTAGCCACAGCTCATCCCCGACTTTTTCAACAGGCGTGGGTTCGGCCCTCCAGTGCGTGTTACCGCACCTTCAGCCTGGCCATGGCTAGATCACTCGGTTTCGGGTCTTCTGCCAGCAACTATGCGCCCTATTCAGACTCGCTTTCGCTACGCCTACACCTATCGGCTTAAGCTCGCTGCAAACAGAAACTCGCTGACCCATTATACAAAAGGTACGCCGTCACCCCATAAGAGGCTTCGACTGCTTGTAGGCATCCGGTTTCAGGTCTCTTTCACTCCCCTCGTCGGGGTGCTTTTCACCTTTCCCTCACGGTACTTGTTCGCTATCGGTCACTAGGGAGTATTTAGGCTTGGAGGGTGGTCCCCCCATGTTCAGACAGGGTTTCACGTGCCCCGCCCTACTCAAGCATTCTCAAAGACACTACACATACGGGACTATCACCCACTGTGGTCAGCCTTTCCAGACTGTTCTGCTTCTTCTTCAAAAATGACTGGCCTGTTCCGCGTTCGCTCGCCACTACTAGCAGAATCTCAATTGATGTCTTTTCCTCCAGGTACTGAGATGTTTCAGTTCCCCGGGTTCGCCTCGTAACCCTATGTATTCAGATCACGATACCCATCGCTGGGTGGGTTGCCCCATTCGGAAATCTGCGGATCAATGCCTGCTCGCGGCTCCCCACAGCTTATCGCAGCGTGCTACGTCCTTCGTCGCCTCCTAGTGCCAAGGCATCCACCGAATGCCCTTCTCATACTCACTCACCCCATGCACAGAAACCATCCATACCTACAAACGCAGATACAAACAGCTCCAAAGCATGACGCATCCGAGTACGTCTACTTCTTCAAAACGCTTCTGAACGCTTACA
>NZ_CP149625.1:2327500-2562500 GCF_037901235.1 Acetobacter sp. AC2005 | reverse complement strand
GCTGGATTTTTGGCGATATCTGCGGGTATGCCTCTGGCAACAATCTGGCCACCTTCATCCCCCGCTCCTGGCCCCATATCCAACATCCAGTCACTCTGTGCTGCAAGACGCATATCGTGTTCGGCCAACACAACCGTATGACCTTGCGCAACAAGCTGCCGTAATTGACGTGTCAGCCGATCTACATCTGCGGGATGCAGACCAGTTGTGGGTTCATCCAGAACATACAAGATGTGCCCTGCCCGTTTTTTCTGAAGTTCCGTTGCCAGCTTGATACGCTGCGCCTCTCCACCAGAGAGCGTTGTGGCGGGTTGGCCCAAACGTAAATACCCCAACCCGCCTTGCCGCAAGGTATCAAACCCATGCGCAATGTTCGGGCTATCGGCAAAAAACTCATGCGCTTCATCAACGCTCATGTTCAACACATCGGCGATATTGCGGCCATTCAGCGTGATCGCCAGCACCTCCGGTTTATAGCGTGCCCCATGGCATTCTGGGCATGGCGCATACACACTAGGAAGGAAAAGCAATTCCACTTCAATGGAACCCACGCCCTCACAACGTGGGCAGCGCCCTTTTGCGACATTGAAGGAAAACCAGCCCGCATCCATTTTCTGCTTCTTAGCCTGCGGCACAGCCGCAAAAGCTTGCCTGATCTGATCAAACAACCCCGTATAAGTGGCCAAATTAGACCGTGGAGTGCGCCCAATAGGCTTTTGGTCCACCACTACGAGGCGCCGGATGTTTTGCAATCCGCTCACCACCTGCCCTTCTGGTTCAGCACTTTCTGCAACTTCTGGAATATCGTTATCGTCTGCCTCCGGCTGCTCAACAGGCTCTTTCTGCCCAAGCGCCTTGGAAACAATACTGACCAATGCCTGACCAGTTAAGCTGGATTTACCGGACCCGGAAATGCCGGTCACGACCGTCATGACACCTAAGGGCAGATCAAGCGTAACGTTGCGTAGATTGTTCCAGTTAATGTTTTTCAGGCAAAGCCACTCTTTAGGCTTGAGAGGCACCGCCTGCCCGTACTTGATCTCATCAAAAATATAAGGCCGTGTGCGGGACCGAGAAACAGACTTCAGCCCATCCAATGGGCCACTGTATAGGATTTCGCCACCCTTTTCGCCAGCATCTGGCCCAACATCCACCAGCCATTCTGCATGACGGATAACCTGGCAGTTATGTTCCACCACCAAGAGCGAATTGCCAGCATCCAACAACCCATGCAGCGCCTTAAGCAAGGCTTGCGTATCACATGGGTGCAAGCCAGAGCTTGGCTCATCCAGCACATACAGCACGCCAAACAGGTTGGAACGAATTTGGGTTCCCAACCGCAGGCGTTGATATTCACCGGGAGAAAGTGTTTGCACGCCACGGCTTAGCTGAAGGTAGCCCAACCCCAATTCCAATAGCGTTTGCAGCCGTTCTATCAATGCTTCCACAATGCCGTAAGCCGCAAGGCCTGTGGCATCTGTTTGTTTTTTAAGTTGCTGGCTTTGCTCTTGCAAAATGGCTGTAATGTTCTTGAGCGGAAGCGCTGAAAGCTCAGCAATATTGCGCCCTGCAAACAGCACCTGAAGGGCTTCAGCCTTGAGCTTCTGACCATGACACTCTGGGCACACGCTGCTAACCATGAATGATGCAGCCCGCGCCCGCATTTTAGCGCTTTGCGATTTGGCAAATGTGTTTAGCACATACTGACGCGCACCAGTGAATGTACCGTTATAATCTGCAGGAACACCATGTTTTATGGCCTCCAGCACTTGCTCATGCGTGCGGCCGGGGTAAACGGGCTCTGTTGGGGTTTCCTTTGTATAAAGGATCCAATCCCGCGTGGCTTTGGGTAGGTCTTTCCACGGAATATCTACATTCACGCCACGCGTGATCAGGATATCCCGTAAGTTTTGGCCCTGCCACGCCGTTGGCCATGCCGCAACAGCCCGTTGCCTGATACTCAGCGTATCATCCGGCACCAATGTTTTTTCTGTGACATCATAAATGCGCCCAAGCCCATGGCAACGTGGGCATGCCCCCATTGGCGTGTTGGACGAGAAATCTTCTGCCTCTAAGCGGCTCATGCCAGCAGGGTATGTGCCTGCCCGCGAATACAACATGCGCAAGAGGTTTGAGAGTGTTGTGAGACTTCCGACAGAAGAACGACTACTGCTGCCCCCGCGCTGCTGCTGCAAGGCAACGGCTGGGGGCAGCCCTTCTATGGCATCCACAACCGGCACTGGCATCTGATTAAACAGCCGACGCGCATAAGGAGAAACAGATTCCAGATACCGACGCTGGGCTTCTGCGTAAATTGTACCAAATGCCAGTGAGGATTTGCCTGACCCTGAAACGCCAGTCATCACAACAAACTTGTCACGCGGCACAGAAACAGAAACGTTTTTCAGATTGTGTTCACGCGCCCCGCGGACGCAAATCATATCGGCAGGGTTACTGGCAGAAGGTTGTGTTTTCATGGGGGCATTATACGCCCCCTATTTCTGCCCTGTGGTATGGAAAAAAGAATAGGTGCCCTGCATGTGCCGCTTTCTGACATTTGGCACGGATAACAAGAGCACCTGATTAACTTAAAATGAAGCTTACAGAGTATCCTCTGTTGGCCCATCAGAAAGCGCACCTTCCCATTTGGCCGAGATTGCAGCGGCATAGCCGTTGCCCAGCACGTTGGTCGCTGTGCGCATCATATCCAGAAAATGATCAATACCCAGAATGAGCGCGATACCTGCCTCTGGCAGGCCGAACTGAGGCAGAACGGCTACAAGCGTAACAAGCGATGCACGTGGCACACCAGCAATACCCTTACTGCTGAGCATCATAACCAGCAGCATCAGAAACTGCTGAGACCACGGCATATGAATGCCGTAAGCCTGCGCAATAAAAATGGCTCCGAAAGACTGAAACAGAATGGAGCCATCCATATTGAAGCTGTACCCCAATGGCAGCACAAAGCCACTGATCCGGGTGGGTACGCCAAAATTCTCCAGCTTTTCCAGCAGCAATGGGTAAACGGACTCACTGCTTGCTGTAGCAAACCCCAGCAACACCGGCTGCACCAGTTCACCCACCAGCCTTTTAATGCTGCGCCCCAGAACCAGAAAAGCAATAACAGTAAGAACGCCCCACTGCACAAAAATGGTGCCGTAAAATTCTGCCAAAAACCGGCCAAAATGTAGCAACATACCCGCACCGCTTTGCGCCACAGTGCCCATAATGGAACCAAACACGGCCAGTGGTGCCAGCACCATGACCATGTCTGTCATACGCAGCATGATGTGGGCGAGTTCTTCCGTCCATTTCAGCATGGTCTCACCCGCCTTGCCCGCAGCAGGCAACGCCACACCAAACAGAACCGAGAACACCACAATCTGCAGGATATCGTTACGTGCCATGGCATCCATGACGCTGGTTGGCACAACGTGCAGCAGAAACTCAACTGGTTCAAAAGGATGCTTCAGGGATGAAATATCAGACGGCAAGGGTGCTGAAAATCCATAACCCGGCTGAAGAATATTGGCGGCAAACAAGCCAATAAGCAGCGAGATAAAGGACATGGAGATAAACCACAGCAAAACGCGCCCACCCACGCGCACCACCAAGGTATCATCCCCCAGCTTGCCAATGCCGCTTACCAATGTTGCAAATACCAACGGCGCAATAATCATGCGGATAAGCCGCAGGAAAAGCCCCGTTAACAGGGTTGCCACCTGATGCGCAGCCGAAATATAGGCCGGAAACAGATCATGCACCGCCAGCCCGCATAAAATGCCTAGCACAAGGGCAATTAGGATAGCGTAGGTGCGCCGTTTGGTATTAGTGGGTGAAGCAACCGCTGCCATCTGTCATTCTTCTCCCTCTGGAGCATGAAACTTGTCAAAAAGAAGGCTCATATAGGGAAGAAGACGCAAGAGGTCAAAGCTGTAAAACAAGCAAAATTATTTCTTAACCGTATCTTTTACTTACCAACATAAATGATTACCTACTTAATTTTTGGTAAATGCCTGATGCGGACTATTCAGGTTTCAAAAACCATACATTCTCCGTAGCGGGCACACCACCTTTTAAACCGCCAGTTACTGAAGTATTTTCCAAACAGCTTATGGCATACTCTGCCCCGTAATACCGCTGAATATCCTGCTGGGTTACGCTAAACGGTGGCCCCGCCATACAAGACTGATCATACTCCAAGGTAACAAGGAGTTGCTCCGCTTTGCCTGAAATATCCATCAGGCGCTCTGCGTAAGCTGCACGCATGGCAGGCGGCAAAGCAACCAGAGCAGCCCGATCATAAATAGCCTGCACACTCCCCACCAACGCCCGAGAGAGCGCAAAAATATCGCCTACAAATATAGTGAGGTTTTTTGCCTGAAAACACTGCATATTAGGTGCCACATCGGTTATTTGCGGCGTTAGAGCAAGTTCGGAAAAAAGCTGCTCTACGGCAATCTGGCTAAGCTCTACCCCAACCACATTCATCCCGCGTTGTAAGAGCCAGTGAATATCCAGCGTTTTGCCACATAACGGCACAAAAACACGCGCGCCCTCTTTAAGCTCCAGAACAGGAAAATATTTAACCAAAAGTGGATTAACTGCAGGAAGATGAAAGCCAATTTGGTTTTTCTGCCATTTCATGTTCCAGAATTGCGCATCCATTTTGGCCTCTTCCTACTATAAAATTATTCAAACCATGTTTATGCTTCATGCGTAAACAATAAAACAAACATCCTGTTTTTGCAGGACATTCAGTCTTACACTCTGTATCAGAAAGTTGTCTCTCATGCGTAAACTTTATGTTTATGATCACTGCCCATTCTGCATTAAAGCCAGAATGATTTTTGGCCTCAAGAACATCCCTGTTGAGCTTGTTGTTCTTCAAAATGATGATGAAGCAACGCCTATTGGCATGATCGGTCAGAAAATGCTGCCCATTCTGGAAGAAAACGGGCACTATATGGGGGAAAGCCTGGATATTATTGCGCATATAGACCGTGAAGGAACACCTCTTCTTACTGTTCCCGCGCGGCCAGAAATTTCTGATTGGATCAGCCGCTCAAGCTCTCTGCTGTATAGGCAATTCCTTCCTCGCGCGGCAGCGGCTCCTTTTCCGGAATTTTCCACCACATCCGGGCGGGCATACTTTATCCGCAAAAAAGAGGCTTCAACTGGCCCATTCTGCGAGATTTTCAATGAAGGCACAGAAGCCCTTCTTCCTTTAAATGCGTTGTTGGAAGATTTAGCCTCTCTCCTGCCTGAACCCTCTGCGCTTCAGGGGCCGCTTTCTTATGATGATATCCATCTGTTTGCGCACTTGCATAGTTTTTCCATCATCAAAGGGCTTACTTACCCTGCTGCGGTAGAAAACTATAGGCAGGCTCTCTCCAAGCGCTCGGGCATTCCTTTGCTGGATTCTGTAGCGGTCTGATTATAAAAAACTTTTCCTGTGTTGCATTTTCTGAGAATTAACAATCAGAAACACAGGAAAAGTTTGCATATAAATAAATACCAAAAATAATACATCAGTAATTGTTTTATAAATTCTAATTTTCAAAAAGTAATTTTGTTTTTATTGTAAAATTATATATTTATTTTCACATATTATAATTGCTGCAAAATAATATATTGTAAAACTTTTCCGTTGAAAATTTTATCAGAAAATATTATCAAGGCAATGTTATGACAACTGGCATAAGGAGAGACCTTTCCTTTAGAATTGTAATTCTTCCACATCATCAAATGGTTTCGTTTTCTTGTGGTCTTTAGATGGGTGCATGTTTTATATTATTGCAATAATATAAAACCATAATCTGTTTACTCTCAGATTCCTTCTTTTCTCCCATCAGGCAAGCAGATACATCCAGCTATCGCATAGTGCCGCAGACCCGCTGCGCTCTTTTTCCCTCAGACACATGTCCTGAGGCTTTTATGGTAAAAGCCCTATTGGCTTCCACCATTCAGGCGCGGACTTCTCCCGAACCGTATTTTTCCACAAGATTCCGGAGTGAACGGCCATTTGGCATCACCCGGAGAATTGCAGTCAGCCAGCATATTCCGCACTTCGGTGGAATATCCCGTCAAAATGACGGTTGCCTGTGTAAAGAGGAGTATCTCCCCTTGAAACAGACAGACCCTCTGTCGCCTCCGCCTGCATCGTTTGCAGATCGTCTTGGAATTCCCGCGCCTCTGTTCTGGGGCTTTGTGGGGCTTCTGTTCTTTATGATTGGTGATGGTGTAGAAGCCGGTTACCTTGCTCCCTATCTGGAAGCACATGGCACATCAGCCGGCAACACCGCGCTTTTGTTTACTATTTACGGTGTTACCGTTTCCATCTCCGCCTGGCTTTCTGGCCCGCTGTCTGATCTATGGGGCCCCAAACGCGTCATGTGGATCGGTCTGGCTATCTGGGCCGTTTTTGAAGTTATCTTTCTGGCCTGCGGTGTTGCCGTTAACAGCTACCCCATCATGCTGCTGGCATATTCCCTGCGTGGTTTAGGGTATCCGCTGTTCACCTACGGCTTCTTGGTCTGGATTGCCGCTGCCACCCCTCCTCGTCAGCTAGGTTCTGCGGCGGGTTGGTTCTGGTTTGCCTTTTCCGGTGGCCTGCCCACCTTGGGTTCTCTGTTCGCCAGCTTTGCCATTCCTGTTATTGGGGAAATGGCCACTTTCTGGTCTTCTCTGGGTATGGTTGTCTTTGGTGGCCTGCTGGCGTTGCTGCTTACGCGTGAACCTACAGGTTCTCAGCGTCTGGCTGCCCCCGGTACTCCGGCCAAGGAAATCTTCTTTAGTTCCATCAGCATTCTGTGGCGCGAACCCAAAACGTTTGTGGCCATGGTGGTGCGTACCATCAACACGTCATCCGAATATGCCTTTCTGGTGATCATGCCGACCTTCTTTACCAAGGTTGTTGGCTTTACGCTTTCCCAGTGGTTGCAGCTGCTGTCCATCGTGTTCCTGTCCAACATTCTGGTAAATCTGTTTTCCGGTATTTCAGCAGACAAATTCGGTCATCGTGAAGTTGTGGCTTTTGGTGGCGGCATTGGTGCAGCCATTATGGTGCCCGCCTTCTATTATGTGCCACAGATGTTCCCCGGCAACTTTATGATTGCCGCTATTGTGGGGGCTTTGTACGGCGCATCCTTGGCTGCTTTTGTGCCGCTGTCCGGTTTGGTGCCCCAGATTTGCCCGAAGGAAAAAGCTGCCGCTCTTTCCGCTCTTGGCTTGGGTGCTGGCGCCAGCACATGGGTTGGTCCGGCCATTGTAACGTGGTTTGAATCCTGGCGCGGCGTTGAAGGCATTATCTGGATCTTCTCTGGTCTGTATGTTGCCTCTGCCCTGATGACCATGTGCCTGACCATTTCACCCGAAGCTCGCCGCTACCTGAAAAAAATCTCCGAACGGGAGAAGCAGAAGCGTGCGGCTGCGGCCCGTGGTGATATTGCTGAAGAACTTTCCCTCAGCAAACAATCCTGAAGCCGTTCTGCTTTATATGCAAAGCTGACAAAGGCCCCATCCAAACGTGGATGGGGCTTTTTTTATGTTCTGCAACACGCAGATGAATTACATCATGCCACATGGCACCCAACTCTCATCCCCTCCGGCGCGGCTGGACAACAGGCAGCTGCGCAACAGCCGCAGCAAAGGCCGCATGGCTTATACTAAACGGTCATTCAGCCCCAGCATGCGTGAACATCACCCTTCCCGCTGGCCAACAAGTTGGGTTTGCCATTGCCCGCACCGGTGGCGCGCCAGATGCACCGTTTGCGGAAGTTATTAAAGATGCGGGGGATGACCCAGATATCACGCACGGAGCACTTATCCGTGCAACGGTAAAAACCTTACCCGCTGGGTGCGGGATCGTGTTTCAGGCCGGCCCCGGTGTGGGTACGGTTACCCGCCCTGGCTTACCCATAACGGTGGGAGAACCTGCCATAAACCCCACCCCACGCGCCATGATCCGTAAGGCTTTAACCGAAGCAAATGCGGGTATCTGCCCAGATGCAGAGGTGATTATCAGCGTCGAAAATGGAGAAAAACTGGCTGAACGCACATTAAACAGTCGGCTAGGCATTCTGGGCGGCCTGTCCATTCTGGGCACAACTGGCATTGTGGTGCCTTTTTCATGCTCAGCATGGATTGAGAGCATCCATCGGGGTGTGGATGTTGCGCGGGCTGAAGGTCTTACACACTTGGCAGGAAGCACCGGTAATGTTTCTGAAAAAGGCGTGCAGAAGTTCTATAACCTGCCAGATAGTGCGCTGATTGAAATGGGAGACTTTGCTGGCGGCCTGTTAAAATACCTTCGCAAACATCCTGTCCCGCGCCTTACAATATCTGGCGGCATCGCAAAAATGACCAAGCTGGGCCAAGGCTTTATGGACCTGCATTCCAAACGAGGCCCTGCAGACATGCGCCAGTTGGCCGAGCTTGTTCTGGCACATAACGGAAAACCCGATCTAGCAGATACAATTGCGCGCAGCCCCACAGTGGCTGAAGCCTTTTTGTGCGCAAGCCAACAGGGTTTTCCGTTAGGATACCTGATTGCCCGCTCCGCCTTACAAACAGTTAAGGACGTTCTACACCCCGCCCCTATACAAGCCGATGTGCTGGTGTTTGACCGTGCAGGCAATCTGGTTGGGCAAGCCTGAAAGCTTAGTCCTGCCCGCGAAAGCGCCGCCGATAATCAGGATTATACAGAGCGCTTTCCCTAAAATCCTTATCCCCCAATACCCGGCCAACAATCACAAGAGCTGTGCGCTCAATGGGGTTTTCTTTCAGCTTGTCTACAATATTGGCAAGCGTTCCGCGCAGCACAAGCTGATCTGGCCATGTGGCTCGTGCAACAATAGCAACCGGGCAATCGGCCCCATAAAATGGCGTCAACTCTTCTACAATTCTATCCAGCGCATGCACTGCCAGATGAATGGCTAGTGTAGCGCCTGTAGCGCCAAAAGCTGCCAGCGTTTCTTTTTCTGGCATGGCGGAAGCCCGCCCGTTTACCCGCGTAAGCACCACGCTTTGCGCAACACCCGGAACGGTGAGTTCCTGCCCCAGTATGGAAGCCGCCGCTGCAAATGCTGGCACCCCCGGCGTCATGCTCCACGGAATACCGTGTTTTTCCAAACGACGGATCTGCTCAGCCACAGCGCTGTAAACAGACAGATCCCCCGAATGCAGGCGCGCCACATCCTGCCCCTGCTGATGAGCTTTTACGTATTCAGCTTCAATTTCATCCAATGTCATGGGGGCTGTATCAACCTTGCGCGCATCTGGCGGGCAAAATTGCAGCATTTCCGGCGGCACAATAGACCCCGCATATAAACAGACCGGGCAGGATGCCAAAATGTCTCTCCCACGTATGGTGAGTAGATCAGCCGCTCCGGGGCCTGCCCCAATAAAATGCACGGTCATTCAAATGTCTCCTTCTGCCACGGCGCATGTCACACCATTCATGCTGCAACGCGGTACAATAAGTTTGCCCTGTGGGCCAGCCGCAACCAATGCACAAGCCTCAGATACAGAGGCTACTCCGGTATGCCGCATGCTACGGGCTGATACTGTCTGGCATTGGGCGTTGACCTGCTGCATGGCGGCAAGCTCTACCCAAACAATTCGGGTGCCCAGCCATTTTGCCACCTGTAATGGCAAATTTTCCGTATGCCGAAAGGCAGGAACAGCAAGGGCAGACAATTCTTTGCCAGACTGTTGTGCCAAGGCGAGTGCAATACATGCCTGAGCCTGCGTTAAGGTCGCTCTGCTGTTCCAGCCCAAGCCTAGAAATATCATGAGGCCTCGGGTTTCTGAGCCACCCACTGTGTTACCGGCATGGCGGGGCGGAAACCATGAAGAGACCCTATTTTTTCTAACCGGGATACAGAGATACGCGTAAGCGTTCCCCCCCATTCCTGCAAGGCACGCAGCAATCGGGCTTCTGTTTCAGCCACCACGGCATTCACCACAATACGCCCACCGGGTTTAAGGGCCTGCCATGCGGTTTCCAACACGCCAGCACGGCTTGCTCCGCCGCCAATAAAAATGGCATCGGGCTTTAGCAAATCTTCCATGCCTTCTGGCGCTCGGGCTTGCCGTACATCTAGCCCCGGCACACCAAGAGCGGCCGCATTACGTGCAATGCGCGCAACCCGTTCTGGCTGCGCTTCAATACACACTGCACGGCAGAACGGAGAGGCCAACATCCATTCAATACTGATGGAACCTGCTCCTCCACCAATATCCCACAATAATTCGCCTGCCCGAGGTGCGAGGGATGACAGCGTAACTGCACGAATTTCCCGCTTTGTAAGCTGACCATCATGTTCGAAGCACGTATCGGGCAGCCCGTTGATTAGTGGCAAAGTGTGGGAAGCGCTTTGAGCATCTATCTCCAGCGCGATCAGATTAAGCCGCTGGAGCTTATCTGGCGCACCTTCATGGGCATAAAAACTGTGTACAGCTTCATGTGGGCCACCCAGCCGTTCCAGCACATGGCAACGCGTAGCCCCCAATCCTTTACTAACAAGCCAGTTAGCCACAACATGCGGCGTATTTTCATCCCCAGACAGCACAATAACGCGGCCAGATGGCTGCAAAGCTGGATAAAGCTGCTCTATGGGCCGGCCACATAAGGATACCACGCGGCAATCCTGCTCTGCCCATCCAAGCCGACTGCATGCCAAGGCCACAGAAGATGGCGCCGGTAAGCACAGCATTTCCTGCGGAGGGATAGAACGCGCCAGTGTGCTCCCCACACCAAAAAAGAATGGGTTACCAGATGCCAGAACCACAGTAGGTAAACCCTTCCGGGCAAGAATGGCATCTATTCCGCGCTCAAAAGGCGTGGGCCATGCAAGTGTTTTTCCCTGCACCAATGCGGCTGCTAGTTCCAGATGGCGCGCACCACCCACCACAAAATCCGCTTGTGCAAGAATGGCGCGTGCAACGGGAGAAAGACCTTCTACACCATCTTCCCCAATCCCGATCAGGGTTAACCACGGTATTTGTGGCGCATGCTGGGGCTGCTCGGTCATTCATCCATTCCTTTTTGGCACATACTTGCGCGGCAACGGCCTCGGCTTTTACAACACTTTTGTTTTTCATGCTGTAAAGCTTGTGCCTAATGCCTTCGTCTTCCAATAATTTTCACGTTCTTGTTCTGGGAGGCACTACGGAAGCCTCTGCTTTGTGCCGTTATCTGGAACAGGAGCCTTCTATCAGTGCCACGCTTTCTCTTGCCGGAGTAACCAAGCAGCCGCACTTGCCCACGTTATCCGTGCGGATTGGCGGATTTGGTGGCTCTGGCGGGCTGAGCACGTGGCTAAAAACTCACGCCATCAACGCCGTAATAGATGCCACTCACCCTTTTGCGGCCACCATGAGCCAACATGCCGCCACGGCCTGTGCCGCTACGCAAACACCTTTGTTGCGTTTGGAACGATCGGGCTGGCAGGAAATGCCGGGCGATACATGGCTCCATGCCGCCAATCTGGCAGAAACGGCCAATCTATTAGCCAATTCCCCAAAATGGAACACGGCACCACAGCGTATTTTTTTAACGACAGGCCGTAAGGAGTTGGCGCCGTTTAAAATTGCGCCACAGCATCATTACCTCATCCGCTCTATTGATGCGCCAGATCCTACTTCCTTACCTCCGCATGCAACCATCCTGCTGGATCGCGGTCCTTTTGATGTGCAAAATGAAGCCAAGCTGATGCAGGATTACGGCATCACACTTCTGGTTTCAAAAAACTCTGGCGGCAGTGCAACATACCCCAAGCTGGAGGCTGCACGCCTGCTGCGTATTCCCGTCCTGATGATTGATCGCCCAGCGGCTTGCCCTAACATCCCCACCGTAGAAACGGCCCAGCAAGCCATGGCATGGTTACAGGCGCATCAGGCAGCATCAACCCGCCGTAAAGTATAGAACCACGGTTCACCATTGGGCCGATCCACCAAACGGCTGGCTTTGCAGCCTATCAGCACCAATGTGCTCATATCGGCCCATTCGGCATTGGCTTCCTGTAGAGTGGAAAGCCTTACTGCCTCATCAGGCCGCCCTATGGCGCGTGCAAAAGCAACGGGAATAGTGGGGGGCAAAACACCCCGTAAATGCTCCAATGCCTCCCCCAACTGCCATGGACGGGCGTGAGAGCGTGGATTATACAGCGCAATCACAAAGCCAGCCTGTGCTGCCAGCCGCAAACGTTCAAGCACCACATCCCAAGGTTTGAGGTTATCTGAAAGGGACATCACGCAGAAATCCCCACCCAAGGGGGCCCCTAACCGCGCCGCCGCTGCCAGAACAGCACTCAGGCCGGGAACAACGCTGATATCCAGCGCGCGCCATTTATCCGGCCCTTGCTCCAAGGCCTCAAACACAGCGCTAGCCATGCCAAACACGCCGGCATCTCCGCCAGAAACAACAGCCACATGCCGCCCCTGCTCTGCCATTTCCAAAGCATGCCGGGCACGATCCAGCTCCACCCTGTTGTCTGAGGCATGACGAACAACATGCGGAGGGGCTTCTACCCGGTTTACATACGGACCATACCCAACCAGATCTGTTGCTTTAGCCAAGGCCTGATCTGCCTGCGGGGTACGCTGAAGGCTGTTACCCGGCCCCAACCCTACAATGGTAACACTGCCCTTCATCTCACACCTTTTCGACCAGGCAGCAAAACCAGCGAGAAATAAGGCACGCTATCTTCCTGCTCCTGCAAAGCACACATACGGGTATTTTCCTGCGTGCCACGTTCAACATATACGGCATCTGACAAACGGCCTGCTTTTTCCAGCGCCCGCTTAACCTGCGGCATGTTACGGCCTGTTTTCATGATAACTGCGGCATCTGCCTGCTCTAGCCAGTTGGTCAGCTTTTCTTCTGGCAACGTGGCGGGAAGAACGCACAACACGTCATCTCCATGTGTTATGGGCAGATGCGCCTGTGTCCAGCACCCATTCATGGCCATAATACCGGGCACAACCTCGGTTTCAAAACCAGCTTTTAGCCGGTCAAAAAGATACATGGCCGAGCCGTAAAGGAAGGGATCGCCCTCACATAACAGAACAACGTCCTGCCCTTTATCTAACCGTTGCGCCAGATTATGTGCGCATTCATCATAAAACTGACCCATGCCCCCATGATATGCTGGATTGGCAACAGAGATTTCTGTTGTAAATGGATATTCCAGCCGCAATTCCTCAGCATCCGGGGCAATATGCGCACGTGCAATGGTGCGTGCATGGCCCGGCCTGTCATGCCGGCAGAAATATGCCACCACCTTTGCCGCCTGCACCAGCCGAACTGCCCGAACAGTCATGAGTTCTGGATCACCCGGCCCTACGCCAACAACCTGCAATATGCCGCGTGTCATTTATTCACGCTCACAGGCCAGAGCATTTACAGCAGCAGCAGCCATGGCACTTCCCCCCGGGCGGCCTCGCACCACAAGCCAAGGCACATCCTTACGGAGGGAAAGAGCTTCCTTGGATTCCATGGCCCCCACAAAACCTACAGGCAGCCCAATAATAGCTGCCGGATACGGTGCTCCTGCATCCAACATTTCCAGCAAATGGAATAACGCAGTTGGCGCATTGCCAATGGCAACCACTGCACCGGCCAGCTTTTCACCCCACAAATTCAGCGCGGCAGCTGAGCGGGTGTTGCCAATCTGGCGGGCCAGTTCTGGCGTGCGGCTATCACGCAGCGTGCAAATAACCGCATTATCAGCAGGCAAACGCGCCCGCGTTACCCCGTGCGCTACCATTTCGGAATCACACAAAATATTGCAGCCTTTTTTCAGGGCTGTGCGGGCAGCTGTAACAAAATCTGCCGTCATGCTGACAGATTGCGCCATTTCCACCATGCCACAGGCATGAATAATGCGCACAACAACCTGCGCTTCTTCTGGCGTAAAGGCAGAAAGATCAGCTTCTGCCCGAATGGTCGCGAAGGAGCGTTCGTAAATAGCTGCTCCATCCTTGATATACTCATACGCGGCCATTCATTATCCTTTCCTGTGGCTTGGTGCCTATAAAATAGTCTTCGACTGCTCTGTCATCTGGAAAAAATCGCATGACAGGCCCCGATGCCGTGCCATTGCAGATAAGCCCGTAGCCATTTTGGGCGGCAACCACTGTCCAACTTGCTTTTGCAGGATGCGCACAGCCTTTACTGCACCCCGATACATGCAGGCTTTCCTCTGCCTTCAAACCATGCGCCAGTGTTCTTGCCAGATCTTGGGTTTCACCTTCTGCCTGTGCGCACCCTGCATTGCCCATACAGGCAGAAACCCGCAAAATAGGATTGGTGCTTGTAGCCACCATACCCACCACATGTGGCGGGTATGACAGACCATGCAGAATAATGCTGTGCCACGGCGTAAGCCGCAGAATGCCATCTCCGTTTCGTGCGTGATTGGCACAACTTCGCAGCATGGCAGATGTTAAAATGCCTAGTGGCGCATTGAGGGCATATAAAGCTTGTCCTATTTTACCCGCCAACAAAGCTGAATCAGGCGCATCTGCCGCCAGAACTTCTACCGGATTGCCTTGCTCATTAACGGCCTGAAAGAGCATTTTACCCGTTTCTGGATATCGTGCAGGCCGTTTACTTTTGGGAATAGCGATAAAGGCCTGAGCCAGTTTGATGGCCAATTCAACAGCAGCCTGAACAGATGCAGGCTTGCTTTTCTGATTGCCACATACAACAGACCATAGCCCTGCCCCATTGGCCTGCAGCGTAATATCTGCCTTTAACAGCCCGACACTAAACAGCCCCCCACCATCTACGGCAAAACCGAACTTATCCGGCAATGGAGAAAGATTATTGGCATGACACAAAGCTGCTCGCAAAGCTGCGGCACATTCCAATGTATCCGGGGCACAGGAAGGATCACACCCCGCTAAGGGAGATACCAATAATGCCAAACGCTTTTCATGCTCAGGATTGGCCATACCCAAGCCTGCCAGAACGGCCAGTTCGGGAAAACGCAAAGCGTTATTATGAGAAAAACCACGTAATTGCAGACTGGCGCGGTTGGTAAGGCAGATCAGCCCATTGCCCTCACGCTCTGCAATCTGTGCCAGAAAAACGGCCTGCGCCGCAGTTATCCGACCAAAGGCAGGCCTTACCCGCACCAGCCAACCATCTTTGGCCTGCATGGGGGCAAACAGGCCCGGACACCACCCTTTAACCTCTGGTGGCGTAAAACGCTGTGTCACGCTATCTGCCTCCTTTTCTGGCTGCGGCGGATACAAAATCTCTCTTCACGGCCGCCCTGTTACGCAACACAAGCCCTGCTTGTCAAAAAGCCGGGCATACATGCCTATTCCGTTTCGAAGCACAGCGTGGTTTTGCGTCTCTTAACTGTAATCTGTGGTATGAAATACAGATGAGTATAATATCCACTTCCCCCATCCGTTTGGGCTTGATAGCTGGTTTGTTTTTTTCTGTATCAAACCTTTATCCTACGTATGCTCGTGCGCGTGAGACAGCGCTGGATCCTGCCGCACAAGCCACGCAGGCGCTGATAAAGCAGATAGGCGAACAGCGCTTTACTGCACCAGATTTTCGCCCGGGCACTGTGCGCCACATGGTTATGTTTCAATTCCGCCCCACGGCAACTACCGCAGAAAAGCAGGAAGTGACACGTCGCTTTCTGGAACTGGCAACACACTCACGCCGCCCGAACGGCGCATCCGTTGTTGCCAGCTTGGAGGCTGGGCCACAAAACAGTGGGGAAAATGCTGATCTAGGGCTGGATTACGGATACCTTGTGACCTTCCGCTCAGAAGGTGATCGTAATTACTATGTCGGCCGCCCTATTGTACATACGAGTGGCTGTTTTGACCCCGCGCATGATGCGTTCAAAAAGTTTGCCGCACCATTTCTAGCTGTCAGGTTGTGAGACGTCATTGGCGTAATCAAGGATTTCGTCGACCTGTTTCATGATGTCACGACCAGCCGGTTTGATATAGTCTTGATTACGTGACGCGGGATGTTTTTCAAGCCATGAGATGATGCATTGGGCGGGAGCGATGCCGCCCAGAACACGCTGCGGGCGATGATTGTAGGCGAAACAGAAGCCTCTGAGCAGAATTTCCAGATCTTCATGGTTTGAGACACAGACCTGCAGTACTTCTGTAGCGACACGGCCATTGAAGCGTTCCACCATTCCATTGGTCTGAGGGGAGTAAGCCTTGGTCCGGCGTCGGTCGATTCCCATGTCATGACAGGCTTTTTCGAAGGCGTCCGCTGTAAAGCAGGAGCCACGATCGGTCAGGATATGGGTGATCCGGAAAGGAAAGGCCGATTTGACGGCATTGAGGAAATCAACGGAATTATCCGCATTTTCCGCGTCATAAACAGCCAGGTGCACTGAACGGGAACAGCGATCGATGGCGACATACAGAAAACGTTTCCGCCGGTCCCCATCTGCTGTCTGTAATTTTGGCAGATGTTTCACATCGATATGGACATAACCGGGATCGTAATCGCGGAACTTTCCCTGTCCCCGAACTGGTCCGGCCTTTGGAACAGGAGGCAGCCTGTTCAATCCGGCGTCTTTCAGTATCCGCCAGATATTGTCCCGGTTCAGATGCGGCAGGAAATGCCGTAAGACAAAGGTCAGATCATCCAGACCAAAACCGGTAGAACGCCGAAGCTGACAGACAATGGCGCGCTCCTCCTCCGAGGCTTTCCAGGCCAGCCTCCAGGGACGGCTGCTGCGGTCCTGACAGGCGTCCGAACCACGCCTGCGCCACTTGCGGACTGTTTCATCGCTGATCCCGTAGCGTCTGGCGAGCACGGATGTCGGTTCTGACGAACGAGCTATCTCAGCCCGGACAGCCGGTGTCGTGCGTGCCTGTGGGTGGATCTGAAGCATCATTCGGTCTCCCTGCAAACGGAAGAAAACAACGAAGCATAACGCGGTATCGCCCACGCTACATCATCCCAATGACGTCTCACAACCTGACAGCTAGCGAATGTGGTCGTTTTTGATTTTACCGTAAAATAAAGGGGAGAGAAGAACTCTCCCCACACTGTAAACCCTGCAGTATTCAGGCACCAGCAACGCCTTCCCCCACCATATCAAGTGGGTTCACCACCTTATCGAAGGTGGCGGCATCTACGTAGCCGGATTTCAAGGCTGCATCCTTAAGGGAAAGATCATGCTCCATGGCAATGTGCGCAATTTCTGCAGCTTTGTCATACCCAATGACAGGAGCCAATGCCGTAACAAGCATAACGGACCCGCCCACATTCTGCTTGAGCCGCTTTTCGTTCAGTTGTGTGCCTTCCACAGAGAAAATGCGGAAATTATGACAGCCATCTGCCAGAATACGGATACAGGCAAGACAGTTGGCCAATATGACCGGCCGCATAACATTCAGATCCAACTGGCCCTGACTAGCCGCAAAAGCAATCGTATTGTCATTGCCCAGCACCTGCGTGGCAATCATCACCATTGCCTCACATTGGGTTGGGTTCACCTTGCCGGGCATGATGGAAGATCCGGGTTCATTTTCCGGCAGATGCAGCTCGCCCAACCCACAACGAGGGCCGGAAGCCAGCCAGCGCATATCATTGGCAATTTTCAGCAATGGCACTGCCAAGCCCCGCAAACCTGCGGATGTTCTGGCCATGGCATCCAACCCACTTAATGCGGCAAACTTGTTAGGTGCTGTAACAAAGGGCTGTTTTGTGAGTTCTGCTATACGTGCAGCTATAGCCTTACTAAAACCTGCCGGTGCATTCAGCCCCGTGCCCACAGCAGTGCCCCCAGCGGCAAGTTCGAACAAAGCTTTACGATCTTTACGCAGGCCGCAAAGTGCATCTTCAAGCATCTGCACCCAGCCAGACCACTCCTGCCCTACTGTTAAAGGCACGGCATCCTGCAAATGGGTACGGCCAATTTTAACAACGTCCATCCATTGCTCAGCCTTCTGGCGCAAGGCTTCTATAAGCTTTTCTACACTGGGCAAAAGTCGATTTTCAATTTCCAGCAATGTCACAACATGCATGGCCGTAGGAAATGAATCGTTGCTGGATTGGCCCATATTCACATCATCATTGGGGTGAACAGGCGTTTTGGAGCCAATTTTGCCACCTACAAGTTGAATGGCACGGTTTGCAATAACCTCATTCACATTCATATTTGTTTGGGTGCCAGACCCTGTCTGCCAGACAAACAGCGGAAAATGTGCATCCAGCTTGCCCGCGGTCACTTCATCTGCAACCGTGGCTATCAGATCCGCCTTCCATTGCGGCATACGCCCTTCTGCTGCGTTCACCAATGCAGCTGCTTTTTTGACAATGCCGTAAGCATGGTAAAGTGGAAGAGGCATACGCTCTGTACCAATGGAAAAGTGCACCAGACTACGCTGGGTTTGTGCGCCCCAGTATTTATCTGCCGGAACATCTATAGTGCCCATTGAGTCTCGTTCCTGCCGAACACCTGTGGCCTGAATACCTACGGGGCAAAAACGAATTTGCGGATTATTGCTCATAATACATTACCTCCCTGCTGGCCCGTTGCGTTACGTTCCGCCAGCTTTCTGGTTTGAGCAGCATAGACCTCTTCCGCGCCTAAAAATGAGGCCACGACCATCACATTTAGACGATTATAATTTTCAGTCAGATATTTATAAGTTTTTTAAAATTTACTTATATTTGTATTTTGATGATTTTTTACTGAAGTAAGCACCAGAAAAACCGGGATGCATTTCTGCTATGAATTTGGCCTCTTCATAGACTTGCTATAGCCAAACGTTTATTCTACACGCTTTGTTTATATCATTCAAAAGGGCGTGACGTTTTGCGCCCTCATGGACTTGGCTCAATGCATGATTACACAAACAATTATCATGCAAATAATTTCATCGTGAAATGGTACAGCATTCAACGTGCACATACCGTGGAAAATATGAGAAAACTGTTACTGACAGGGAGCGTTTTTACCTGCACCATGCTGCTTTCTGCCCCCGCTCTGGCAGATGATGCGCAGGAACTGGCAGCCATCAAGGCGGAAATGCGCCGGTTGGCCGCGCAGGTAGAAGCTATTGAATCCCGTCAGGCCAAACGGCATGCAGGCCCCTCCGCCCCCACGCATAATGTTGCCCGCAACACGCCTTCACCTTCTGCCCCACATACTGGCAATAAGCTTGCCACTGCTTACGCAAACCAAGCAGACCGAGAAGATCCTTCCATTCGGTTCTCTCCAGATGAAGGCCCAGTTAAAACAGCCGCCGATACACATGGGGGCACAGCCAAAGGTGGCCTAGGTTTTAAATGGCTACCCGGAGCCTCTGGATCCGATGCAAACGCTGGCGCAGATGCGGACGAAAAAAGCCATTCTTCAATTGATCTCTCATCTTCCAGCCCAACGGCTATTACACAAACAGAAGTTGATAGGCTGCCGCCTATTTTTAGTATTGGTGGCATATCTGTAAAACTTGGCGGTTTTATAGACATGTCCAACATCTGGCGTAGTTCGAACATGACCAGCGGCCCTGCAACGGGCTGGGGCAATTTTCCTTACGCTAACAGCCCCAACCATGGGCTGTCTGAAGAACGACTTTCTGCCCAGCTCAGCCGCCTATCTATTTTGATGGAAGCCAACCCAAGCAAATCCTCCCGCTTACAGGCTTATGTTGAAAGTGATTTTGCAGGTTCTGGCAGCACAACTAACAGCGTACAGATTAACGGCTATACGCCACGCTTGCGGCAAAGTTACTTTACATTCACCCAAAAAGATTGGGGCTTACATATTCTTATGGGGCAAGCATGGAGCCTGGCCACAAACTACGCCAAAGGCATTATTCCCCGCCAAGAAGAACTGCCCGCTGTTACGGATAACAACCAGTTGCCGGGCATTGTTTTTACACGCGTGCCACAAATCCGAATTGGCAAAGACTGGAACCAGAAATACTGGCTGGGTCTCTCTATTGAAGACCCTCAGGCTACTGTTGGCTTTTCTTCCACCATTAGTTCTGGCAGCACCATTCCCGCTGCGCGTGGGCAAGCAGACGGTGCTCGTGTTTACTATGCCAATACCGGGGGGATGCTGCTAAACGCGGCCACAAATTATTCCTACAACCCTGTGCCCGACATGATTTTGAAGGCCGCAGCAGATACATCCTTCGGTCATTATGAAGTGTTTGGCCTTGCACGCTGGTTCCGCTCCCTTGCGGTAGAACCGGGTGCAACAACCACCAAAAAGCATACGCATTTTGGCGGTGGCGTAGGTGCGGGTATGACAGCCCCTCTGGGTACGAACCGCTTGCATCTTACTGGTGATGTTCTGGCCGGTGATGGCATTGGCCGCTATGGGCCAACACAGATACCGGATACAACCTTTAATGGCCGAGGGCAGCTTACGCCTGTTCCAGAAATTATGGGATCACTCGGCTTGGTGGGGCACCCCAATTCTTCCGTGCTGCTTTACACTTATGGGGGTGTAGAAGCCTCTGGCCGCAAACGTTATATTGGCGCAGATGGCAAGCAATATGGTTATGGCGTAAACGATCTGGATCTGGCCGGATGCGATGTAGAATTTGGGGTATGTAGTGCTCAAACACACACCCTTGCCTCCTTTACCGCTGGCGGCTGGTGGCATTTTTTACAAGGCCGTTACGGAAGCATGATGGCAGGCTTGCAATATACTTTTGTGCGTAAATTCGCCTTTAAAGGGAATGACGGGCATGGCAATAGTGTAGATCCAGCCACATCGGGCAACACAGTATATGTAACTTTCCGCTACTTCCCGTTCCAGTAAAGGGCTTTAGTTAATACCAAAGCTCTTCATCTTGCGATAAAGCGTTGCACGGCTAATTCCCAAACCACGAGCTGCCTGCGTGACATTCCCCTGAGAAACAGCTAAAGCAGAGCGGATAACGTTTTCTTCTGCCTTCTGGAAACTTATTTCCGAACCCTCTTCCAGCTCATTTAGCAGGTTGGGATGTTGCGCAATGGTTTGATCTGTCCAGCCCATCCATTCACGCGCAGCATATGTTGCACCCGTAATTTCCCCTTGATCGTTAATAGAAACCAAAGGCGCTGAGCACCCTCTTACAGAACCTAATGTCAGGATTTTTTGCCCTGCATAACTATTACGGAAAAGCTGTTCTTCAATACGCCGACCAGACTGGGCAAGTGTTTCCATAAGCAATTTATCAATTGGTTTTTCTGTTTTGCCGTTCATAGAAGCAAGGTTGAGAGCCCCTGCTACCCGCCCCTGTGCATCAAATATCGGCACAGCATAACTGATCAGCAAGGAAAAACAAAAGCGCCAATGCGCACCACGCCCCAGAAAGATTGGGCATCTATCCTCTACGCAAGTGCCAATACCATTTGTGCCTGCAATAGCTTCGTTCCAGATCGCCCCTTCACGCAGGTTAAGACGCCGACAAACAGAAAGGTGCGTTTCATCCGCACAACGCGCCAAAATCATGGCGTTGGGGTCAGCCAACAACACCATAAGGCCCAAGCCTTGCACCAAAGTAAAAAGGTGCTGCATTTCTTCTGAAGCTTGACGCAAAAGCAATGCGGACCGGCTACTGACATGCCGAAACTCTGCACCACACAACACGTCTGCCTTCCATTTTTGGGAAGGATCTAGCTGGTAGGATGTCTCGCAACGTATCCATGATTTCTGGACTGTTTCTTCTGGACTTTCTGATTTAGAATCAGTGCGTTGAGAAAAAGGCCATGTATTCATCGCGGGGGGCTCTACCATATCCGACAAGGACATATTAAAGACTTTCCTAACGTTGCCTTCCTCTTATACATAAAAAACATAACTCTCATAGGTATGTTGTGTATTTTATTTTTTACCTGCTTGAACAAAGTAAAGTTTTCGTTATTTAAAAATAAAACCTACTGTCAAAGGTAAACGAACTTTATGTAATAAGCATTAGTTTCTGGTGTATTGCGCCCTTCAAGAGAGTGCGAGTAGCGGGCTGTTAGCGAAAAGTGCTGGTTAATATTGTACATAAGCCCCGGCCCCAGAGCTATTTCGCGGCTGTTAGAATTATCCAGATACTGGCGGAGCGTGTTATCGCGCGTTCCAGTAACATTCTGCCAATCAAACGCAAGAAATGGCTCAAACTTCTTGGTCGCTTTCCAGCTAAAGCGCAGGTTGGTGTAAAACACTACGCCAGGTGAATAACTATGCTGGTCTTTTTGGTGCTTTGTAGAACCAACAACCGTACCGGCATCACCATCAAAACTGAAATGCTTCCATTCATAATCAAATATTAAACTGGATATATTGGACCAATAATTCGTGGATGTTGCATCTCTTGTGCCATATGGCGTTTGCATAAAGGTCTGTATACCAAAAGTACTGTGCTTATTAGGCTTAAACCATGCAGCTGGCCCAACAATAGTTGGCCCTAACCCACCGTAATTTGTGCCATCTGCCAGTTTATAGCTTTCTGTCTGGATTAGCTCAAAAGCAAATCCAACATGAGGGATGGCTTCAAAACTACGGAAATGCACATATTTTGTCATACCCGACCATGTGTGGCTGCCACCGGTTGGCGTACGCTGCCCACCACTGCCGTAACTATGGCCTGCGGCGTTTCCATCGCCATACTGCACAAGCACGTTAAACGGCTTGAAATCTACATGAAGGTCATATTCATGGGGGCCAATAATGCCCAACGTGATATCCGCAGCTCGCGCAGGAACTACGTGACACACGATCACAGTAGGCATGACGAAACGCACGAGGGAAAGCAGACGCTCCCCGCCTTCTATCAAACGCATCTGAATATTCCGATAAGTAACAGTAACAATCAAATAAACGCGTGATGCGGGGTTCCAGATAAACTGGAACCCCAATGTAGTAACGCGTTACTGAGCGGGAGAAGCTTTCTCACCATCAAGTGTGTAAGCGATAATGTAATCACCGCTTCTGGTGCCAAGGCCACCGTGGCCACCGGCTGCAATCAGCACATACTGTTTGCCACCAGCTTCGTAGCTCATTGGTGTTGCCTGGCCGCCTGCTGGCAGACGATCACGCCAGATTACCTTGCCGCTCGCCAGATCAAAGGCACGCAGATAGTCATCTGCTGTGGCACCCATAAATACAACGCCACCTTTGGTAACAATATTGCCGCCAATATTATACATACCGGTAGGCAAAGGCAGGTTGTTATGAGTACGGAAAGGCCCGGTATCACGCGTTGTGCCAACGGGATGCTGCCAGACAATCTTTTTGGTTACCAAATCAATTGCTGTCAGCGTGCCCCAGACAGGCCCCTTACAGGGGATCTGCAGTGGGTTCAGCCACGGGTTGGTAAGCGCAATATAGGGCGTGCCGTAATCTGGAGAAACAGAAAGAGCATCACCTTTAGGTGCTGGTTCTTCTCCACTGCCAGTCCACTTTGGCAGCGTACCAGCCTGCTCCATTCCCGTACGTTTTTCCAGCTTGATACGGAAAGGCAGGTAGCTTGCATTGGCCAGCATGATCTTACGCTGCGGGTCAATGGTAATACCCTGCCAGTCTACAACACCGTAGAACGCAGGATAAACAATGGTTGTTTTACCCACATGCGGTGGTGTGAACTGCCCTTCGTAAGCAGATTGACGATACTGGATACGGCAGATCATCTGATCAAGCAGCGTTGCCCCCCACATATCGGACTCTTTAAGATTGGCTGGTGTGAGAGAAGGCATACCAACAGGATAAGGCTGTGTAGGAGATACACGATCATCCGGCGCATGGCCCGCTGTAGGAACCGGCTTTTCTTCAACCGGATACCCCGGAACAGGTGTGCCGGTGCGGCGGTCCAGAACAAAGAACTCACCACGTTTGGTGCTCTGCACCAGCGCAGGAATTTGCTCACCATTCGGGCCGGGCAATTCAACCATAGATGGGCCGGAGGGAATATCCATATCCCACAGATCGTGATGCACGGTCTGATAGGTCCAGCGACGTTCACCCGTTACAATATCCAGCGCAATTGTGGCAGAGGATGTTGCATCGTCAAACGGACGGCGGCTTCCACCCCAGTTATCCGGCGGAGAGTTACCTGTAGGAATGTAAACAAGACCCAGATTGAGGTCTGCCGTGTAAACACCCCAAGCATTGGGGGTATCACGCGTTAGTTCATCATTCGGGCCGGGTTTCCATGTTTCTGGCTGATGGCCAGCATCCCACGCCCAGGCAATTTCACCCGTTGTGGCATCAAACGCACGGATAGCGCCGGAAGGCTCGAAATTGGCTTGGTTATCAAAAATCCACCCACCAGTGATCACACGGTTTTTGGCCACCATTGGGGGGGAAGTTACAAAATGGAACCCGTGCGGCACATGGCCCAGATACTGGCGTAGGGAAATAAAGCCGTGATCACCAAAATCTTCACAGGGTTTACCGGTTTCTGCATTTACGGCCACCATGCGCACGTCAGCAACAGGTGAGTAAATACGGTTACGGCAGCTTGTCTGAATTTCATCAGGGATATGGTAGTAAGACACACCACGGCAAGCCAGATAGACGTTTTTGTCCAAATCTGCCGTTGCGGGGTGCGGATCAAACTTCCATTTCACTTTACCTGTGGCAGCATCCAGCGCCATCACCCAACTATGGGGCGTGCACATGTAAAGTGTATCACCAACCTTAATGGGGGTGAGTTCCAGATTGAACTCATGCCCTTGGTCTGGCCCTGCTACAGTGCCTTCACCCGCTTGCTGCACGTCTCCGGTGCGGGTAACCCATGCACGCTTCAGATGCGAGATATTGGAAGCTGTAATCTGCCCCAATGGTGTGTAACGGTCTCCACCAACGGTGCGGCCATAGGCTGTCCAGTCTCCATCAGGCACTCCTGCTGATGTTTCATCAGACTGGCCGCTTGCCGTCATACGGTCTGCGGGCACTGTGCCATCAATGGAATAAGAGCTGAAGCAACTTGCCACAACAACAAGGCAAGACACCACCAAGGAACCCAGAACTTCGCGCTTATCAGTCAGCCAGCTATTGCCCGAACGCCAAACACCCGGCAGCAGCAGCCAGGCACCTAGCCCGATAAGCGTAAACAAGCGAACTTCCAGCCCCCAAATATTGAGGCCGACTTCGCACAAAGACCAGATAGTGGCCACAAGCAGTAAAGCTGCATACAGCCGCATAGCCAGAGCAGGCTTGCGAAAACCGCTGAGAGCGGCCCCCAGCATGACACCGCCAGCAATAATATAAAACCAGGAACCACCAAGGAACAGAAGTTCCGCGCCGCCAAAGAAGAGGAAAAGCCCCACAATGGCAAGCAGAATAGAGGTTATGAGCGAGAATAACCTCGTCTGACTCTCTCGCATACTCGTGCTCTTTCTACAGTTTCATGAGCCGTTACGACAGCATGATCCTGAAACACCATGCCCTCGCAGCGGCCAATGGCCCTGCACAACACAAAAGGACGCAATATCGTCACACTTTTGTCCTGTTTTTCACGCGAGTTTGTAGAAAATGTTACCAACTGTCTCACACATGAGACAGTTGGTGAGGCCGACTGTTCTATGGAAGCAAAAATAGCGTTGCCTGACATATTCAGGCAGATGCATCATTCTTCCACTTTACAAAATACATCCCTAAAAATACGGAAGATTTTGCGTTTATATCTCCCGTATTCTTATCACCTCTGTATTTAAGAAGATATCTTAGAAAGACCAAGTTGCATCACAACTGAACCAAAGCATGTTATTTGTACCATTATTAACGGTTGGGTTCTGTACCGTGCCGGCCTGGTTAAACGGATGTGTGCCGTTAAGAGATTTGTCCAGCCGGATTTCCGGTCGGATGGTAAAGCCCCCCAAAGCCAGCCTTTTGTTTACAAATTCCGGCCTGTAGGCAACACCTACCGTTAGTTCTCCATAAGTTGTCGGCAGAGCGTTATAATACGGGAAAGGCTGGTTGCTGAGCGCCTGCGTGAGAGAATTGAAGCTGGAATATTCCGTAATAACCCCGCCAGTGTTGTCTCGGAAGACCTCACCACGCGCATTAAATGTCAGCCATGGGTGAATGTCGTAGGAAAAATAGGTTGTCACCCCATAAGCATCATCACGCAGGGAATCATCGTGCAGATAGGTGCCATCCACGGAAACGGTCATTTTATCATTGATATGATACGTGGCCATGACATCCGCATTATACTGCATGAGACTATTGGCCTGCTTGCCAATGCCCGCACTCACCCATCCCGTAGGTGACACAATGGTGCGGCCATTGTTGCCCTGTGGCCCAAAGTGCCCGATGGCATGCACATCCAACTTGCCATCCATCAGCTTGTTCCAGGCCAGACCAAAATAGCCCTTGGGCTTATTGTTGTTGCCAGAGGCACCAAAGGTTGTGGAGTTCCCCGCATCTACTCCCAAAATCCAGTCCATGTGGCGTGTCAGATGCATAGTGGCCAGAATACCCACCGTTTGGAACGGCACGATATAATCGGATGCGTAATTATATGTGTAAAAGGGTCGTGCAAGAGCGGGCGTGCCTTCTGCGCCCATAATGCCGTACATCTGGCCGATCTGCACATCAATGCCACGCTTGAAGATCCACGGTAGATGTACGTCCAGATGAGCCTGTGTGGGCGCCCACTGATACAGCCCATGCAGGGAGCCAGAGCCCATCCCGATTGTGGGGTCAAACCGCGCATCGGAACCATACATGGCTTCCAGCACAAAGCCGATGCCATACCCACTACCTACAGACGTAACAGGGTGAGATAATGACCCAATAATCTGGTTCAGTGTGACCGTATTCGCCCGATCTGAATAGTACTGCGCAAAGTTGCGTCCTGAGCGTGTCCAGGGGTTGCCTGAAATCCCCGCTTCAATAGAGACGTGCCCTTCCAGCCCTTCCCAATATGTGGGGGTATGACCGGGTTTGACATGGAACAGATTACCCGCCTTAGGCTTCATGGCCTCTTCCTCTTCAGAAAGAGAAGTCACAGGTGGTTCTTCCCCATCTGTTGGGGTGCCTGCGCCCTTTTCCGCCTCTTCTGGCTTAAGGGTTTTGGCTATGTCTCCTACCTGCACCTGTGCCGGCGCAGAAACTTGTGCGTGGGCTACTGACGTACCTGCTTCACATAAAAATGCAGCACAACATGATAGCAATACAAATTTGAAGGCACTTCGATTAGTCATAGTCTGTCGCATGTATCACTTCTCTTGCGCATCAGAAATAGTGACGAATACGAAACATATTGATCAGCACTTACCTCCAGCCAAATACAAAAGTACCCAGCAGCATGATGCCTTCACCGTAATTGCAAGACCAATACGTACGTTTCGAACCAGAAATAATATACCGTGCGCAAAATAGCAATCTTCCAGGCGCAAAATAAACACAGCGTCCAACACAGTTGGCCTTGCAAAAATATTCTGTTTTTTCAAACTTAAAGGACTGAGTTTACGCTCCAACATACAAGCAACTCCTGCCTATATGTTGCGTTGGTTAGGCAAACTTTGCGCTTTGCGTATAATGCACTCTTCACAAAACCCTTAAATATTCAATAACTTTGCAAAACCCAAATGGACATAAAATATTGATCTCTTTTTACATATTACAAATGCTTATATTTTAGATATACTTCCAGTATAGTTCTTATGCATGCACGTTTGTAATTCCTCACAAACCTGTGCATGCGCAACATGCGCTCGCTCTCTGATATGCGAAATTTGCATACCATCGTGGTTTTCGATTACAAAGGATCATTCTTCAACAACAAGGGACGGAACGACACAGCAATGACATCGCTTTTCACAGATGCCACAATTTTTGTTTTCCTTCCTTGGGTGCTGTGGCGCCTTCTGCATAAAGCATTGCCTATTGTTGTATTGCCTATCCTTATTGGCATTTTGCTGGCTGTATGGCACGCACCAATTAAAGAGCTCGGTATTCCTTCTTCTTATGGTGATACCATTGGGTGGATTGCTGTACTGGTTCTGGCTTTTACGGCTGGCTTGGAAATGTGGCAGCACCCAGAAGGTGATACTTCTGCCCATGCCATTGCCTCTCCCTCTCTCGGCCGACTACTAGCTGGAGCAGGTGTGGCTTTAGGCATTCCTTTCCTGCTGGGGTCTTTCTTAGCCTACACCTGTTTTCTGCCCTTGCATGGATGGCAAGCCCCTCTGGCCTCACCTCTTATTGCCGCCGCATCTATCGGCTTGTGCATTTCCGTAAGCGCACTCCCTGTTTTGATTGGAGTGGTCAGAGAACTTGATGCCTCCCAACGCCCGTTAGGGCAATTGGCGCTTAAGCTTGCTGTGGTAGATGATGCTGCCTTATGGGTTGGCCTTGCCATTTTACAGTTTGCGCATAGAGGCACCGCCTCTCTGCATGGGTGGACAGGGCTGGAGTTTCTGGCCGTGGCATTACTTGCTACGCTGGCTGCTGCTGGCAACTGGGCCTCTCGCCATTTTCGTCACCCACCTGCGTGGGTTATCTGGGTAACTGTTCCTGTTTATCTGGCTGCTGGATCATGGGCCAGCATGCAACTTGGGTTGCATGAATTGATAGGCGCATATTTTGCCGGTGCCATCATGCCGCCCAGTTGGGTGAGACGTCTGCCCATAGAACAAGTGGGAACATTTGCTCTTATCTGGCTAGCCCCCATGTTCTTCGGCCATAGCGGCCTGCGCATAAATGGGGATGCTCTCACATGGCCTTCCATCATTGCCTCTTTTGCTTTGGTGGGCATATCCATCCTTAGCAAGATTGGGGCGGTTTACGTGTTTCCCCCTGCCCCTGGGCTTAAACCCAGACAGGCTTTGGGTATTGGAGCACTTCTGCAATGCAAGGGGCTGATGGAAATTGTTGCAGCCACTATTTTACATGAACAGGGCATGCTGTCTGATTTTGCTTTTGCTTCTTTAATGGTGTTGGCGGTTGTTTCCACAATATTGACTGGGCCCCTCTTCCGCCTTCTGGCCCCACGTTAAAGCATTACATTCTATAAGCCCAAAAGTGCTCTGCGGGTGTATATCATTACAACACGATATACACCCGCAGATTAAGAGCCTTAAAATACAAAATATTTACAAATATATATTAAAGGAATGGCAAGAGTTGTTATGGCAGCGCATATTCCCAGCATGCGTATGCGTACTGGATCTGGCGCCATAAAAGACACCCCAAGGCACATGCAAAAAATAGCATAATAAATCAGACTGACACCTAGATAACTTTCGCAATAAGGCGTTAGAAGCGCTGCGCTCATAAGAACAGAAATTCCTGAAATACAGCCAAAAATACAGCCATATGTTATACGTGTAAGAAATTTCGTGCCCTTACTTGGTTCTGTTGCCCCGTTTTTCTGCTCTTTTCGATATCGGGATATCAACCATAATCTGTTGCCGGAATAAAAAAGAAATGCTCCGGCAAAGCCTAATATCAGATATCCAAATTTAACTGTATTCCCACCAAAGCTTCCAAAATGTAGCGCAAACAGCGTGGTTAAAATGCTAAATGATGCCGACTGAAGCCCCGGCATATACTCTGCAGAAAGTATTTTCCCAGAGGCTGGATCCAGTTCCGCCAGACCACCTGCTGGACCACGCATCATATAGTGTTCATCATGCCCGATAACGAATAAAGTTTGTTTTGATTTATCTGTTAACGTGTAATTCAAAACATCGGGTACAAACTCGGGAGCCTGTTTTTGTAAAGCCTGCACAATTTCTGATGGAGGCATGGAAGGGGTTAAAGAATGCGCAACCACCTGATGCCCCATACGTCCTGCAGGTGCATGACGATCATGAAAAGCAGTTGGAGCTGAAAACATGATGGTTTGCATATTATGAATCAAACCATGATAAGCAAAAAGCACAGATGAAAGCGCAATAATGACATGAAAAGGCAGGCTGAAAATACCTAAAAGGTTATGGATATCCAGCCATTTCTTCCATGCCCCCTGGATAAGCCGCAAAGCAAAAATATTTTTTACCAGCATAGGTAAAAATGCAATTACACCAGATACCAGCGCAACGGCATACAACAGCGCAATAATGCCCATAAACCATCTGCTGTAAGGCATAAAAACAGGCAAGCCTACGTTTTCGTGCAGCTCATCTATAAAATGAGCCACTTCAGATGGCTTGTGTTTTGCTGTCACTAAATGCCCTTCTGCATCAAGTGAAGCCGCTATCATATCCACAGGGCCTGCATGCCTTTGCCCCGCATGCACAGGCCACATCAACCTAGCAGGAAAAGAAACCGTAGGAGACAACACAACCGTATATTCCTGCTGTGCCTCAGGATAAGCCGCAAATGCTTTTTGCATAAGATCGGGCACCTGCTCCACAGTTACCGGAGCAGGCAAAACAACTGGTTTTGTAAGCCAATTTTGTAGAGGGGCTTCAAAAACGCTGATACCTCCAGCGTAAAACGACACAAACAGGAACAACCCCGCCAGAATACCCACCCAACTGTGGATATCCCGATACATCTGCACAATATCTGCACGTATTTTCATGCTATAGAGCCTTTAAAACAAAAAACAGGCCCCAAACACATAAGGCAGCAACCGACAGGTAATTCCAAGCACGCTTGCCATTAGAAAATAAAAAGCAAGTTGACAAAATAGTGCACCACAGCAAAACCGTTAGCCACGTTAAAAACTGAGCAGATGCCTTACGTGGATCACTGTCTGCATGGGAAAGAAGACCAATAACCCCGACAAGGCCAAATGTAAGAAGATTACCCGGAACAACAGCAGCTGTAACTTTGGAGAGCCAGTTCTGGCTTGTATAAGTGTATCTAGGCATCATAAATGCTTACCGCTGTTTCAGCAAAACAACAGCAAATGGAAAAACAAGCCATACAAGCATCATCAACAGTATTTGCATAAACAATGCAGTTGTTGCGCTTTTGATCTGCCAGAGACAGCAAAAAGAAAGCGCCTGCGCCCCCCACCCTATTGCTCTGTATAAACTTTTTGGATGAAGCGGCACAGAAAATACGTATTGATTGCGCGAAGTGGCATAAAGCAAACAGCACCCGAGAACAGTAGCCCCTGTTGCAATCCACATCATGTATTCAGGCCACATACTTACCCTCGGTATCTCGTTCGGGCAGAAAAGATTTCACCATGCTCTCCCCGCACATGCGTATATAGAAAGTTACGAACCTCATGCGGAAAGCCCACGCTCTCTTTCAGGTAGGTTAAAGTAGAACACGTTGCACAAATACATTATTAAGAATCATTATCAACATAATTTTTTGTAGTTTACGCTGCTTTGCCCTTTATGGCGCAAACTCCATCCCCACTTGGGCCCTTACCTTCTGCCCTGCCATCAGGCCATGGCAGGGTATCTTTGATAATCTTGCAAATTCCATATCGAAGTCCCAAATCTTAATGGAATCAAGATGATGCCTGAAGGATAGATTTCTATGAGTCTTATTAAAAAGTGTATATTTCCCACTCTAAAAGCTACAGCTATTGGCCTAAGTGCAGCATGGACCGCTATGGCAGCATGCAGCAAAGATAAGGAACTGGATGGCCAAGAAAAATCTGTTCATTTGGCTACAATGGGGTCTGCCGGCTTGGTCGGCATTCTTGGTTTCTGCCTGCTGCGTAAAGACGGTTGGGGTAAAACATATCGGCCTTGGTTGGGGCTCAGCCTGATTGCCAGCCACGGAATTGCTGGCGTGCGTAGCCGTAAGGCTGTTCAGCACCAAGATAAAAAAGATGCGGTGCAGAGCGGTATTTTGCAGGTTGTTATGATTACTCTGGCCGCTTGTGTATTCACCACCAAGCCAAATAAATAAGCCTAAAACACCCCCAATATCTTATATTGATGCACAGATATTGGGGGTATGATTTTACAATCAGGCCTCCTGATTACTTTCCATCCATTGCTTAATCAATGTATAGGTAATGGAAAGGATCATCGGTCCAACAAAAATACCAGCCAAACCCAAGGCAGCCAACCCGCCAATAACGCCCATCATGATAAGAACCAACGGAACATCTGCCTGTTTGCGGATCAAATAAGGCCGCAGCATATTGTCCAGAAAAATGGTCAAGAAAGTTATGGCAAGCAGAACAATTGCGGATACCATTCCCTTATCAAAGTAAACCCAGATAACGGCAGGAAAAAGTGTAACCCCCGGCCCTGCCTGCAATAGACATGCCATAAAGGTAACTGCTGTAAGAATACTGGCCCAAGGCACGCCTGTAAGATACATGCCGCCGCCGCCCACCAGACTTTCAACAATAGCGGTAAGAGTAACCCCCAGCGCCACCCCCCTGATGGTACGCACAGCCAGTTCCAGCATTTCCTGCCCGCGCTTGCCTGATAACGTTCCTACCAACCTTTCTGAGGTAGTAATGAGGTATTCAGCCTTTGCAAGAAATGCAGTAAGTATAATCAAAGTTAGCAAAAACTGTACTGCAAGCATTCCAATACTGCCAGCATAAGACATAAGGTAATGCATGATCTGGTCTGGCTGCGGCACTGCCTGCTGCACAATATCCATTGGCTTCATGTTCTGCAGATGCTGCCACCATTTACCCAAATACTCACCTACCATAGGCAGATGGAGCAGCTTTTCTGGCAAGTCAGGTAACTTTAAGGATTTGATGTAAGGAATAATCCGGCCAAATGCATCAGCGTGCTTGACCACCGTAGAAACGGCCATCCAAAATGGCAGCACAAACAAGGCCAGAGCAACCAAAAGTGTGCAGGAAATAGCCATTTTACGGCTACCGTGTAACCATGCCTGCAACCGCAACAGCAACGGCCACATGGTTACCGCAATAGTGCCAGCCCAAATAAGAGCGGGAATAAAAGGTTCTAAAATCCACACAGCACCCAACACAAGGGTGCAGGCAAACAGAGCCACCAGCACTGGGCGGGTTCCTGTAGCCAATTCTGGCTTTTGTGCGGGAACAGATGTCTCTGGTATCATTATTTTGCATTCGTCCCACGGCTACAGGCTGAACCAGCCGTAAAGCTTTTGAGTTCAGGGGGTAAAAGTGCCGCCATATCTGCTTCTTTCAAAAGTTCTCGTCCCCGGCCAGACCATTTGGCTAACCCTACATGTGGGCTGCTAAAAGAGCCGCTTACCATAACGGGAATTTCCATAGCCAGCATACCTTTGGCACCATTACTGGCAAAAACCAGCTCAAATGCTTTTTTATTCAAATCAAACTCGGCTTTCCCTACAATACTTCCTGAATCTGATTTTATACGCAATGGCTGCACAACGCCTTTGCCTTGGTGCATTTCCAACGCACCCAGCAGACATGATACTCCGACCTTGCCTTTACTTTGACGAAAGAGAGCCCCAACATCCGTTGTCGCAATATCCATCACTTCTTGAGAGATTGTGCCCGTATTCATGCCTACGGCAGCTGTTACATTGGCCAGACGTGAGGCTTCATTTAAAGTTTGAATATTATCTGCATGTGTAAGAACGCGGATATTCAACTTCCCACCAACAGGAAAAGGTGCAAACCCCGCCTGCTTACGAAACTGGTCTATATCTCCGTTATCTACATTCACCGTGGCCTGCACGCGCGTGCCATTCTGACCAGCCAACAGGTGGCCGGTTGCCTGAATACTGGCACCAAGCCAGTTTAACTTCATAGAACTGACATCAACACGCCCAGGCATTTGGCTGAGACTGATCTGAGCCTGTTTAAAAACAAGTGCATTATACAGCACTGTATCTGCCGCAAGTGTTACGTTGATAAGGGGATCAGGATGTAACGGCACCTGTAGCGGCACATCAATACCGCTAGAAGATGTTTTGGGTTTTTCGGAAGAGCTTCCCAAAAGAGCATTCAGGTTTAGGCGGGAAAAAGCCATGGAGCCAGAAACCTTATCTGGCTGCCCTGTGGCCCCTTCTGTAAATGTTACATCCGCATTGCTAATCGGGCTTTCCTTCAGCGAACCAGTTGTATGGTCCAGATGCCATACATCCCCTTTATGCATGAAGTGCCCAGATAGCTTCACGGGCTGCGTAATCTTACTATCAGCTTCCCCTGCAAAAGCCATGATCGGGCGCGATGTTGCTGTCTGCAAATCCAGCTTTGCATCAATACCATCAAAATCAAACAGATCGGTCATGGTGCCATTCAGGTGGAGCGATAAGTCACCTGATGCCGCATGGATGTCAGTTCCATAAGGTTTACCCGCTTGGCGTAAAACATCTATTGGCTGCATATTGGCCTGTAATGTTACGGGCGTACCATTATAGGCGCCGTTTACATCCATCACCAACGGTGTGCTGTCGCTTGTTGAATGCAAGGTAACCGCTTTAAGGCCCGTTACGTAGCTCTGCCCATGTGCAGAGCGATAAATAACCTCACTATCGATAATGGTTGCATCACGTAGCCCAGGAAACCATACTTTCCCGCTTGGTTCTTTGGGTTTGGATGGCGTTGAAGAAACCTTTTTACCGAACCTCCAGTTAGGTTCACGTTCAGGCGTACGCTCGAACAGGCCTGAAAACCCATCAATTTTCACATCTCGCGCCTGCATATCTCCACTCAGTAAAGAGCTAAGCAGAATTTGAGCGTGCAGATGCTTCAGGGTTATCATATCTGCGCGGCTGCCTTGGGGAATGTTGGCCAGATGCAGATTGTCCAGATCTACCGTAACCCATCGGCCAAAACACACATGCAAAGCCTCAATCTGAGTTTTGCGACCAAGTGACGCACTGAGTTTATCTGATGCAATATGCGCCAGATTATAGTGTGGTAGGCCAGCAACCAGCACGCCAGCGGCCACAGCGGAAACAGCCAGAACACTTCCGGCCAACCATACCCAACGGGGCATACAAATACCTTTCCCAATCCTTTATCAGGAAATAGAATGCAGAAATATTATCCAAACTTCTACGAAAATTATTTTCTCGACTCAGAAATATAGTTAATTTTATTTTCCTAAATCAAGAAAAGGAAGAACACTGCGATATATTTGCAGCTCTTCATTTGTAGGTATGACACGGATTTTTATTTTACTACTGGCTTTGCTGATAACCGGCGCATGGGCCGCATTAGCGGTTTCATCAATCTGCACGCCCATCCACGCCAATGCCTGACAGACATCTGCACGGAGATTCTGATCATGCTCACCAATACCTGCTGTAAACACGATGCCGTCCAACCCACCCATAACAGCGGTTAATGCACCAATTTCCTGCACAATCCTGTAAACAAACAGCCCGAGCGCCTCTGTAATATTCTTACGCTGTAAGGCATCCTGACTTTGCGCCAATGTCGCACGCAAAATACGCATATCGGACGATACACCCGAAACACCTAATAGCCCCGATTGATGATAGAGCGTGGTGACCAGCGTTTTCCAATCTGCTTTTTCAGACTGCACCATGTAAAGCAGAGCACCCGGATCTATTGCACCGCAGCGCGTACCCATCATTAACCCATCAAGGGCGGAAAACCCCATAGTTGTTTCCGTGCTCTTACCATGGCGCAATGCACACAGGCTGGCGCCGCTTCCCAAATGCGCAACAATAGTACGCCCTTGCGCTAATGCAGGATCAACCTCTGCCAAACGGCCTGCAATATAACTGTATGAAATACCATGAAACCCGTAACGGCGTATGCCATGCTCTGCATAACGGCGAGGAAGTGGCAACAAGCGCGCCATTTCCGGGATGGTTTGATGAAAGGTGGTATCAAAACACGCCACCTGCAAAATATCAGGCCGCTTTTCAAAAATAGCTTTTGCAGGCGCCAACGTAGCTGCCTGATGCAACGGATCAAACGGTGTGAGTTTATCCAGTTGCTTGAGCGTATCCAGCGTAATTTTAACCGGCTGCAGAAACTCTGCACCGCCATGCACAATCCGGTGCCCTACTGCCAGTACACGCCCTTGGCCGGAATATTGTTCAAACCAATGAAAAAGGTGGCTGAAAATATGCAGCCCCGTTTCTGGCCATTTTTCCTGCGCAAGAAGCTTTCCCCCCACATCTTTGGCCGTAAACTGAGAATGATCTGGGAACTCCTCAATTTCTCCATGCAGCAGAACCTGCGGATCTACTTTGCCCGAGAAAGCGTAAATCGTCAGCTTCAGGCTTGAAGATCCGCTATTAAAAACAACAACTACATCCTGCACGGATATTCTTCCTTGTTATAAGGCTATTTTCAGCCCTGCCCACCGGCAAGATGATGAGCATAAAGCGCCCCAATGGCTATAGATGCCAAACGCGCCTGCACACTGTTTGCCCGGCTAGTAAGCAATACGGGAACCGCTGCGCCCAGAACAATTCCTGCGGAATCTGCACCAGACATAAAAATCATATTCTTGGCCAGCATATTGCCGGATTCCAGATCTGGAGCCACCAGAATTTGCGCGCGCCCTGCTACGGGTGAGACAATGTTCTTTATTTTTGCAGCTTCAATATTTACAGCATTATCCATAGCCAAGGGGCCATCCAGAACACCCCCTTGTATTTGCCCACGCTCTGCCATCTTGCATAAACATGCGGCATCAACTGTGCCGGGTATTTTGGAATTAACTGTTTCTACTGCAGAAAGAATAGCAACACGCGGAGCACCCAGACCCAGCCCGTTGTGCAGATCTATCGCGTTTTGAACAATATCCCGTTTTACATCCAGATCTGGGAAAATATTGATAGCGGCATCTGTTACAAACAATAAATCCTCATACCCGGGCACAGCCAACAAGAACACGTGGCTAATACGCCTGTTAGTACGTAATCCGCTATCCGCCTCAACAATGGCATGCATAAAAATATCTGTATGCAGACTACCTTTCATCAACGCTTTTACGCGCCCCTGCCTTACCAAGGCCGTTGCTTTCTGGGCAGCCTCTGCCGGTGTTGCCGCATCAATAAAAACAGCTTTATCTAATGTAATACCACTTGCCTTCGCCACAGATGTGATTGTGTCCTTATCTCCTATCAAAACAGGCTCTATAATATTCTGCTGAGCGGCATCCATTGCGCCTTCAAGGGCATGCTGTTCACACGGCCAGACAATACCAACAGGCACCTGCCCCGGCAATTGAACAGCGCGTGAGACCAATTGCTCAAACGCCTGATGACTGGTGGGGGCTGAACTTACAGGCATTTCTGCAGTATCATGCGTATATTGCGAAATCTGTGTTTTGCTTGAAGGAATGTTATTCATCTTATTCATCTCTGCAATTACTGTTTAATATCAGTGATATGGGCAGATAAAATATGCCTGTATTGTGTGCGCAAAAACTCTTCTGCCTGGGTTGCTGTGCCTCTGGCTGCCATTCGCCCCTTGAATGCCTTTACAGAACCCAAATTCTGCTCAGACATCCATTCCCGCAGTTCTTGCAGAAGAATGGAGATATAGTTCGGCCCCTTCTGCAGCAGAACCGATGTTACCATAGCGACATCAGCACCAGCTAAGAGACATTTGGCAACATCCATACCGGAATGGACCCCGCCGGAAATTGCCAGATCAGCCTGACAACGTTCTGAAAGCAGAGCTGCCCACATAAGCGGTAACCGTAATTCATATGCAGAACTTGGAACAAAATCCACTTCTGCACTCTCTGTTAATGACCGTAATCCGGGCTCGTAAAAACTATTGAACAGAACAATACCGCCTGCTCCATTTTCTGATAGACGTTTCACCATATTCCCCGGGGAGCTGAAAAAGGGAGAAAGCTTAACGCTTACCGGCACTTTAACCTGTGCCTTTACATCACGCAGCACCTGCATACAGCGCTCTTCCACCTGCGTGCCCGTTTCATCGGGGTTGGTTGGCACATGCCAGAAGTTCAATTCTATGGCCGCCGCTCCTGCCTGCTCCATATCCTTGGCAAAGCGCAACCATCCCGCAGGCGTGCAGCCATTCAGGCTGGCGATAATAGGCACACCAGCTCTTTCTGCTGCACTTCGCAGCACAGCCAGCCTTCCATCCAACGGAGAAGCATGATGCATCGCGGGGAAATACCCTGTTGCTTCTGGCTGGGAATTTTCTCCCGTTTCCCACAATGCAGCTTCTGCCAGTTCCTGCGCCTGAATATCCTCTTCAAACACCGAGGCCATAACAATGGCGGAAGCCCCGGCATCTGCCAAACGCAAAATCCCTTCCAAATCTGCAGTAAGAGGCGATGCCGAAGCCACAACAGGGTGAGGCAATTCCAGCCCAAGATAGTTTGTACGAATATCCATTGCCATAATACTCCCGTAATCGCCTCAGTTCACATCTTCCCAGTGGGGGAGGAAGCGGCTGCCATCACGGGCGGCCATATCTTCGTAAATCCGGTAGCGCTCGTTGGCGGCTGCCTGCGCTTGATGCAACAAATGCGCGGCACTTTCTGGATGCGTACGGGTAAGGGTTTTATAACGCAGTTCACGATACGCATAATCTTCCAACGGAATACGCGGGCGGGTGGAATCAAGCCGGAATGGGTTAAGGCCTCTTTTGCGCATGGTAGGATCAAACCGGAACAATGGCCAATACCCCGATGCCACAGCACGTGCCTGCTGCTTCATACCCGTACGCATATCTATGCCATGCGCAATACACTGCGAATACGCCAGAATAAGAGATGGTCCCTCATACGCTTCGGCTTCTCGCATTGCGATAATAGCCTGCTCCGGGTTGGCCCCCAGCGCAATCTGGGCCACATACACATTGCCGTAGGCAATGGTCTGCAAGGCCAGATCCTTACGCGGCACACGTTTGCCACCTGCCGCAAATTTGGCTGCTGCCCCCAATGGAGTGGCTTTGGAGGATTGCCCACCCGTGTTGGAATACACCTCTGTATCCAGCACAATCACGTTTACATTACGCCCTTGCGCCAACACATGGTCCAGGCCGCCGTAATCAATATCGTATGCCCAGCCATCGCCCCCAACAATCCAGATGGAACGCCGGATCAGAAAATCCGCCACAGAAAGCAACATGGCAGCATCAGGTGTATGAACAGCCTCCAGCTTGCTTCGCAGCGCACTTACACGCGCACGTTGGAGCGCAAATTCGCTTTCTGTAATCTGTGGCGCGTTCAGGATAGCCGTTGCCAGATCCTGCCCCACAATATCAGCCTGTTTTTGCAGCAATTGCCGTGCCAGAGATTCCTGTTTATCTGCCGCCAGACGGAAACCAAGGCCGAATTCTGCATTGTCTTCAAACAATGAGTTCGACCACGCAACGCCACGCCCCTGCGCATTGGCTTTCCATGCATGTGCAGGTGTATTGCCCGCATAAATGGCCGAACAGCCTGTGGCGTTGGCAATTTGCAACCTATCTCCAAAAAGTTGGGAGATCAGCTTTAGGTATGGTGTCTCACCACATCCAGCACAGGCGCCGCTAAATTCAAACAGCGGTTCCAAAAACTGCACACCACGCACGTTGGCTTCGTTAATCGCAGCCCGATCCACTTCTGGCAAATGTTCAAAAAACGCGATATTCCCGCGTTCCTGTTCCAGAATAGGCAGCTTTTCTCCCATATTGATGGCGCGCGTTTCTCCATCCGGGTTAATTGCCGGGCAGTTTTCAACACACACACCACAACCCGTGCAGTCTTCTACATAAAACTGGAGCGTAAAGCGGGAATCTGGATACCCTCTTGCATTGACTGGCGCTGATTTAAAGCTTTCTGGAGCGCCTGCCAGATCTTTGTCTTCGTATGTCTTGGCTCGGATCACGCTGTGTGGGCATACAATACTACACTGCCCGCACTGAATGCACGTATCCGGGTTCCAGATTGGCACTTCTACGGCAATATTTCGTTTTTCGTACTGGGTTGTGCCTCCGGGGAAAGTACCGTCTGCCGGAATACGACTTACAGGAATACTCTCGCCCCTGCCCGCCATAATTTCTGCCGTAACCTGCTGCACAAACACTGGAGCAGATGCAGGCACAACCGGTGGCATAGGCAAAGTGCCATCAGCCTTGGCTGGCACAGCAACTTCATGCAGGGCTGCTACAGCGGCATCCACTGCACGGAAATTGAGCAGCACAACACTATCACCTTTTGCACCATAGGTTTTCTGAATGGACTTTTTGATTTCAGAAATAGCTTCATCCGGTGGCAAAACATTGGAGAGATGGAAGAAGCATGTTTGCAAAATGGTATTAACACGTGGCCCCAAGCCGAGCTTTAGCGCAACGTCTGACGCATCAATAACAAAAAACCGCAGCTTTTTACCAACAATCTGATCCTGCACCTTGCGTGGTAGCTGTTCCCAAACCTTGTCTGCCGCATAGGGGCTGTTCAGCAGAAACGTGGCTCCGTTATTGGCGGCACCCAGAATATCGCGCCGGAACAGAAAATCGAACTTATGACAAGCAACAAAATCTGCATGTCGGATAAGGTAAGGTGCCTGAATAGGAGATTTTCCAAACCGAAGGTGAGATGCCGTTTCCCCTCCAGATTTGTGGGAGTCATAATCAAAATAAGCCTGCGCATACCATCCCGGTTTTTCACTCAGGATTTTCACACTGTTTTTATTGGCTCCCACCGTGCCATCAGCACCCAAACCATAAAACAGACAGCGCACAGTGCCTTCTGGTTCTATATCGAAGGTTTCATCATACTCCAGATTTGTATGGGAAACATCGTCAATAATACCCACTGTAAAGTGGTTCTTGGGCGTTGGTTTTTTGAGTTCATCAAAAACGGCCCGTGCCATGGCCGGGTTGAAATCACGCGAAGAAAGCCCATACCTCCCACCAATAACGCGCGGCATATGTGAGAACTGACCATTCCCCACCCCTTCTGCCAACACGCTTACAACATCTGCATGCAGTGGTTCCATGGGGGCACCGGGTTCTTTGGTGCGATCTAGCACTGCAATAGATTTTACACTTGGGGGTAAGGCTTTTAGAAAATGTTCTGCAGAAAACGGGCGGAACAAACGCACTTGCAATGCGCCTACTTTTTCCCCCTGTGCGTTCAGCCATTTTGCAGTTTCCCGCACCACTTCGGAGCCGGAGCCCATGGAAATAACAACGCGCTCCGCATCTGGCGCACCAGTATAATGGAACAGGCTATATTGACGCCCCGTAAGAGACGCAAACTTGTCCATGGCATCCTGCACAATGGCAGGTACGCGCTCATAAAATGGATTAACGGCTTCTCTGGTCTGGAAATAGGTATCCGGGTTTTGCCAGGTACCACGTATGAATGGATGTTCCGGGTTAAGCGCACGTTGCCGATGCGCATGCACCAGCCGATCATCTATCATTTGGCGAATGACATCATCCAACACCACAACAAGGCTGTTGTATTCGTGTGATGTACGAAAACCATCTGCAAAATGGATAAAGGGAATACGCGCAGCCAGAGTGGCTGCCTGTGCAACCAGCGCCAGATCATGGGATTCCTGCACAGAACCCGCCCCCAACATGGCAAAGCCTGTTGTGCGAGTGGCCATAATATCCTGGTGATCACCAAAAATGGAGGAAGCACCAGCCGCCAGCGCGCGCGCAGCTACATAGAAAACTGTTGATGTCAGCTCACCTGCAATTTTGAACATATTTGGCAGCATGAGCATAAGGCCCTGAGAGGCCGTAAACGTTGTGGTAAGTGCCCCAGTCTGCAAAGCACCATGCACACACCCGGCTGCCCCGCCTTCTGCCTGCATTTCCTGCACAACGGGCACTTCACCCCAGATATTCTGCACACCTTGATCAGACCACGTATCTGCCAGTTCCGCCATGGGGGATGAGGGCGTGATAGGGTAAATCGCACAGACTTCGTTCACACGGTAAGCAATATGCGCAACAGATGTATTGCCATCCATTGTCTGGAGTTGTTCGGTCATGACATTCTCCATTTTATGCACGCACCTTAAAGCGTGTTGGCATAACGGGCTCACCCAAACTTCCCTTAGGTGGCGTAGCCTCTACAGGTTCCGGGTCCATCTCAATGGCATGGCAGGGGCACTGTTCTGCGCAAACAGCGCAGCCTGTGCACATATCCATGGCAACGGCATATCCCTTCCCCGCTCCTAGCCGTGTAATGGCTTGCTCTGGGCAGGATGCATAGCAATTGTCACATTCAAAACAGTTACCGCAGGAAAGGCATCTACCAGCTTCATAACGGGCTGTTTTTTCATCCAAACCGGCGAATATTTCATCAAACCCGGCACGCTCTGTTAAGGGGCGCTCTGGCTGCCTGCTTCGGTCTGCCTGTGCGTAATCTGGCAGATGCAGCATATCAAATGAAACAAGAGGATGCGCTGCGGGATGCACATAACGCTGCTCGGCCAAATAAGCATTGATAGCACGCGCAGCAAGTTTGCCGTGGCCTGTTGCGGTTGTCATGGTGCGAGCACCACCTATGCAGTCTCCTCCTGCAAAAACACCTTCCTGCCCGGTCATGAGGGTTGAGGTATCTACCGCAACGGTATCATCTTTATTTATGCTGATAGCAGGCGCTGTTTTGAGCAATGTCAGATCACTATGCTGCCCAACAGCCATAACCATTGCCTCTGCAGGCAAATGCGCGGTCTGCCCTGTAGGGGTTACGCTGCCATCTGGATTCATGGTCACTTTTTCAACCGTTACGCCGTCTGCACCAAAATGGTCAGCAACGCTCAGCCATTCAATTTTAACCCCTTCTGCAAAAGCAGCTTCAGCCTCGCTTGGTAGGGCTTCCATGTGCTGGGGGTCATAACGGAAAATCAAAACCGTATCTTTGGCGCCCAAGCGTTCTGCTGTGCGGGCGGCATCCATTGCTACGTTGCCACCACCAACAATGGCAACGGTGCGGCCTAACTGGGGCTTTTCACCTTTACTCACTTCATCCAGCAAACTGACAGCATCCACCAGCTTCTTGCCGTCCGTTGCCGGGATATTAAGATGGTTAGCCAACTGGGCACCGACAGCCACAAATACGGCATCAAACCCACCTTGCTGACGCGCCTGCGCAACGTCATCAACCCGCATACCACAACGCAATGTAACGCCCGGCATGGATGTTATTCTGGCAATTTCATCTTTAAGAGGCTGGCGCGGTAGCCTGTAGGCGGGGATGCCATGCATCATCATTCCGCCCGGCTCTGCTGCAGCCTCATATATCTCAACCTGATGCCCTAACCTGGCAAGGTGATAGGCGCAGGAAAGCCCTGCTGGTCCACTACCTATAACCAGTACTTTTTTGCCTGTAGGTGCCGCAGACTGAAAATGCCAGCCATTCTGCACTGCCAAGTCACCCAAAAAACGCTCTACAGCATGAATGGAAACTGCATCATCCAAGCTGCCTCGGTTACATGCACTTTCGCATGGGTGATAGCAGGCCCTGCCATGCACGGCGGGCATCGGGTTATTTTCGGTAAGTGCGTACCATGCTTTTTCGTAATCTCCGGCCTGCGCATGCGCCAGCCACCCCTGAATATCTTCCCCCGCAGGGCAGGCATGATTACAAGGCGGCAGAAAGTGTTTGTAAACCGGCCTTTGCCATCGAGAACTCCCAACACCTTTCCGTGTTGTCTCCTGCATGACCTGTGTCATGTCGTGCAGCTTTATAGTCATGTAAGTTCTCTCCCGACCTCGTGGCCATTAGGGTGACCGTGCGCAAGCAACGCGCATTTACGGAACAGATTTCTGAAACATGTGCATGCACCGCAATGCGCTTTGTGCAGGAAGACAAAAATCGAATAATACGTCAACTTTAAATTGATGAAATTACCGTCTTATTGGTATTATTTCTTTGCAAATAAGTTTCATTAAAAACAATTTTTGACGATAATTCCTATTCATAAAGAAAATAAGAACCAAAATAGTGCTGTATTCGAAAAAATACTAACTTGACATATTATTCATTTTTTAAGATTTGTCGCACAAGTCCCTTTCATTCTGCTAAAATAAGGAGCTTAGGCGCAACATGCAGGCAAATGTTTTTGTGAAAAGAAACCTTTCCTTTATAGCTATAAAACATCCTGATTTTCATAGATTTTTTGATCTATGCCGCTGGCATAATCTTCCTCAAAAAATTATTGCAATATCTGTCATTATTTTTAATTTCTGCCCCGGAAAACTTTGTGCAGAAACCATCTCCAGCGCTTATTCTGAACAAGATCGGCAAAAAGATTTTAACGATGCCGATACCAACCATGATGGCCGCCTCTCCTTTGATGAATTTGATACAGAAGTAAGAAAAATTCTGGCTTCCAGAAATGATTTTTCATCACGAGGCTTTGCCATGCTTCCAACATCAGCCCAAGACGCTGTTCTCAATGATGAATTTCGTAAAATGGATCATGGTCAAAAAGGTTATTTAAATGTTAATGATTGGAAAGAACCGCAATAATGCATGAATCTTACGTATTCTTTTGATTTTCAGGCATAATTTATTTTAGTTTTTTATTTTTGTTTACTTAAATATTTCATTTTATTCTATGATGTATTGAAAAAATATCTCTTTTTTAAATCTTATTTTATTGCCGCTTTCAGATAGGAGAATTTTACTGTAAACAAAGGGCGAGAAGGACACTGGAGTTTGTAAAAAATTGACGGACCACCCGCAAAAGCCCGTTACCAAGGCTAAACCAACAACAACCAGACCCAAAAAGTCCTATCGCGCTTCTCAAAAACGCGAAATGACGCGCGCATTCAAGCAAGACGCCTTTGAAAGCGCTGCATGGAAAGTTTTTTCTAGTATCGGCTTGGATGCAGCAACGGTAAGAGACATTGTTGCCCTTAGCAATGTCTCACCGGGAAGTTTCTATAATTATTATAAAACCAAAGAAACCATCTTTGATATTATCCTCGTAAAAGTTGCACAGCGTGTAAGAGATGCTGCGCGCCTGGCACGTAGCGAGGAAAATAATCTGGATACAATGCTTCAGAAAAGTCAGTATGCGGCTTTTCGCGAGCTTCTAAGTATTCATGGTGCACCACATTTTTTAGAGCTCAACCAGCATCATATCAGAGCCAAGCTCTTTAATATGAGTGAAACACGGGAAATGCTGGATGACCTGAAGCAAAATCTGCTCAGGGTGGTCCCCATGAAAAACACATCTCCTGAACGCATGGATTTTATTGCAGCCGCTGTTTTAACAACAGCTTTAGAAGGGTTGCTGTATATCGCACGCAACCCTTTAGTCGATATTGATCAAACATCCCGGCTGACGGCTGGCATGACTGCCGCAGGTATCCGCGCTGCCGCTGCGGCATGTGGTTAACTTTTTACCTTACCCCGCGGCAGAGGTAAGGTGCGTGTATAGGATCGAACAGCCAATAAGCATCAGAGCTATTCCGCCACAGATTTCTGCATAACGGCCAATCCATACACTGGCGTGCCGGCCCAGCATAACTCCTGCCGTTGCCATAACCGTGGTAACGGCACCAATCACCAAGCAAGCTGATAAAATATTCACCTGCATAACACCCAAGCTAACCCCTACCGCGGTTGCATCTATGCTGGTTGCCAAAGCTGTTCCAATCAGCCCCAACACACCACGGCTTGCAGTTTTGGGCTGTTCAGCTTGCGCCTCTTCTTCTGGTTCATCTTTCATGGCCAGGCGGATCATGTTGCCACCTATGCCGCACAGCAGCGCAAAGGCTATCCAATGGTCCACTGCGGCAATCCATGTGCTTAGGGCCAGCCCAAGCACCCAGCCCACAACAGGGGTAATGGCCTCAAAAAAACCAAACACAGCACCAATACGCAGGGCATCGTTCCAACGTGCATGTTTGGCACTGGCACCCTTACCAACTGCGGCTGCAAAAGCATCCACAGAAAGGGAAAGCCCCAGAACACCGAGTGTGAAAATACCAGTCATGAGCAAGTCCAAGGGCCGCAAAACGCAAAACAGCATGCATCGCCCCCCGGCCACAGCGGAAGCGATAATGCCGTTGGTCTTGCTGGGCGTTTTTAAAAAAACGCTGTCTCCGCCATGGTCGACTGACCAAGTGTGTTGACGAAGACCCCTCTTGTAATAGAGGGTGGCTACTCCCCAATGAACGGAGCCTCTGTATCAATATCGCAGATGTTCCGCAAAAGCCTGAAAAACCAAAATCTTTCATGCGGCATATGAGGCATTCATAATAATTCAAAATAAGAAGATGAACGCTGGACAGAAATAGCCGTTAATATGCTGAAGTCGAATTATGTGTGACAGAAACCCAATAAAAAGGACAAAAACACTATGATAAAATTATATTACACTCCGGGCGCATGCTCTTTAGCCTCTCATATTATTCTCAACGAAACACGCCTTCCCTTTGGTCTGGAAAAAGTGGACTTGAAAACCAAGACATTGGAAGACGGTAAAGATTATCTCAAGATCAACCCACGCGGTGCTGTGCCTGCCATCGAAATTTCACCCGGTGTGGTGCTTACACAGAACGTAGCTATTTTACCCTACATTGGGAATCTTTCTGATATTGCGGCCTTTCGGCCGGCAGAAGGTTCATTAGATCGCTCACGCATGCTGGAAGCACTGGGTTTTTGTGAAGACGTACACAGTGCTTTTGGCATGCTCTTCACCCCAGATCTATCTGACACCACACATGCGCTTTGCCTAAAAACAGTCATCCGGCGGTTGGAGCAGCTTGAGCAATTGCTGGAAAGCAATGGCACAGACTATTTGCTTCCTGCTGGTTTTAGTCAGCCAGATGCTCTTATGGCCGTAATTTTAAGCTGGGCGACACCTTTGGAAATTGATTTGACAGCTTACCCCAAAGCACGTGCACTCAGAGACAAAGTGTTCAATCGCCCCGCCACACAGGCTGCGCTTAAAGCAGAAGGCTTGGCGTAAGCAATAACTCCTCCCGTCCTAACAGATACTCTCTCAATTCTATGGGGCGGGAGAAACCACATACATGCCGGTTGACCGTGCTGGAGAAATGAGAACCAACCCTGCGGCACGTGCCGTGCGCACCGCAAGTGCTGTAGGCGCAGACAGCGACACCACGGCAGACATACCTGCAGCAATGGCTTTTGCTGCCATCTCATAAGAACAGCGACTTGTTAAAAAACAGAATCCCTGCGTGAAATCCACTTGATTCCTTAGCCCGTAACCTATCAGTTTATCCAACGCATTATGGCGGCCAACATCTTCTCGCACATGCACAATATGGCCATTAGGCAGACACCATGCTGCCGCGTGCAGCATACCTATGCCTTTATTTAAAACCTGATGGCTCCGTAAATTTTCCAGCGCTTTATGGATTGCACCTGCATCAGGCTCCTGCCCGCTTACACCGCATACGTTGCGGTTTGTTATACTCTCCATATCAGCGCCACAAATTCCGCACCCTGTCCGCCCAGCTATCGGACGACGCGTACGCGCCAACACCTTGCGCAAGGCTTCGGCATTTACCCGCACATCAGCACGCAAACCATCAGGCTGTGCCGTTACTTTTATGTGTCGTAAATCCACAAAGGAAGAAATAACATTTTCTGTAAAAGAAAATCCTGCAACAAAATCATCTACATCATGCGGCGTTATCATCATAACCGCGTAATCAATACCATTATATACCAGAGCTAGCGGCACTTCCTCTGCGGCCATAAGCGTAATGCACTCTCGCGCACTAATCGCAATGTCATCGCCTTGCTGCCAGCTTATCCGTTCTGCTTCATACGACAAAGCTACAGGAAAGGAGATATCTTCCACCATCATCCATTGCCTTTTGCAGCATCAGCATTACACACAGAAGCGCAATATTTTTGCGCAAGCATGAGATCTTGCGGCGTGTTGATATTCATAAAAAGATCCATTCCCTCTACTAAAGGAAAATCTACAGCACGCGCCCCCAAGGTATTTGCTAATGTGCGCACACGTGTTTGATGCTTTTTGTTCTCCTGTGTCAGAAAAGATAACTGCGCCGCCAATACAGGCCTAGCGGAAACAGGCCATGCTGCCACCAATGGATGAGACTGCCCCCCACAACGTGCATACGAAGGTGCAGGCATAAGTGCATCCACAAGCCCGGCTGGAGTAAACGGCGTATCTACCGGTATTGTTATGAGCATATTGTACTCATTTTTTTCTGCCCATTCCAAGCCGCTTAACACGCCTGCCAGTGGCCCTACATTGTATAGGCTATCTGGCAAAACAGGACATTCCCATGCACCAAACCGTGCGGGATCACCATTAGCGCTAATGGCTACAGCACTACACTCCTGCTGCAATCGTGCAAAAACACAATCTAAGGCAAGACCCTTTCCCGTATCCAAAAAGGCCTTATCCTGCCCATGCATCCGGCTAGCCTGTCCGCCAGCCAACACCAGTCCTGCTATTTTCATGCCTGTTCCACCATTTTTAAAAATATCTTTCTTGTTAATTCTAGTTTTTACGTTTTGCACATTCTAAAATCTAAGGATCTTTTAGATCTCTCATTGGTTTTGCAAGCATGATGTCTCAACGTACGCAGCTTATTTTTGGCATTATCGGCCGTAGTGGGTCTGGCAAAACGCATTTGATATCACGATTACTTCCTGCATTTTGTCATCTTGGTTTGCGTGTCTCAACCATCAAGCACACGCATCATGGTGTAGACATGGACAAACCAGGTAAAGATACGTTTGTGCACAGACAAAATGGTGCAACAGAAGTTATGCTCGCCACCCCTGAACGATGGGTGCTTCAGCATGAATGCAATAGCCTACCCACCATATCTGACCTACTTCAGAGCATGCAGGCTGTTGATCTGGTGTTGGTAGAAGGCTTTCATGTAACCGTACCTATCTGCCTGGAAGTATGGAGACCCACTATAGGGAAAGACCCTTTGTACCCACAAACACCGGGCATTGTTGCTATCGCATCAGACAGGCCCAACATACCAGATGTTCCGGACAGTCTCACTCTTCTGGATCTGAATGATACAATGGCTATTGCAGCATATATCCGTAAACACGCTTATGCGTTGAAAGTATAAATTAAACTGTAAAAGGCATGACCTCGCAGACATCTCCATCCTGCAAGGATTGACCAGCCGAAACTTTGAGAAGACCGCTAGCCCGTGTGAGGCAAAGAATATCAGAGGCTCCAACAGACCGCACAAGGTTTATAAGGTTTTCTCCCCTATTTTCCGTAAAATGTACTGGCAAAAAGCAGGTTGTATCTGTTGCCGCAACATAAGAAAAACTGCTTTTTCCTTCTATAGGCTTACTTGCATTTTTTCCCTGCTTTACGCCAGTCAGACCATGCAAAAATGGCACAACGAACAGTTGCGCACATATAGCTGCAGCCCCTGGGTTTCCCGGCAAACAGAACACCATTTTCTGGCCTAGTTGCATAACTGTCATGGGCTTACCGGGGCGCATTTTAACGCGTCGAAAAAGACACGTGGCACCCATTTGGCTGAGGACAGGCAGAACATGATCGGTTTGCCCAACAGAAATACCACCTGTAGTGATAAGAATATCAGCGTCCTGCGCACACTGATGAAGCAGCTTGTGTAAATCCTCTTTACTGTCTGACCTACACACACCACACGTAACCAACACACCTTCACTTTGCAGCATTGCTGCCAATAGCTGCGTATTCAGTTCCGTGCGGCAATCCGTTGCTGTTGCACCAAACTCTGCTCCATTAGCCACAACACAAATTTTCGGACGTTTATAGACAGCTACTTGTTCCTTACCTTGGTGCGCCAATAGGGGTAGATGCCGCCAATCCAGCCTTTGGCCACGCCCAAGCAACATGTCACCTTTACAAAACTCTTCCCCACTTCGCCGAATGTTCAAACCATTTCTGGCATTCTGCTCCAGTAAATGCACATGTCCGTTCGTTATGGATGTGCGCTCCTGAGCCACAACACAATCTGCCCCAGCAGGAATGCGCGCACCTGTTAGAATGCTATATGCAACACCTTGTTCCAAAGGTGGTGGAGTGTCCCCTGCTACGATTTGCCCAGAAAGAGGCAAACCTATATCACCCGCCTTTTCCATATCTGCACAGCGGAATGCATACCCATCCATTGCTGAGATATCAGCTTCGGGGCGTGGCACCTCTGCCCTTATATCCTCGGCAAGAACACGACCGCATGCCTGTGAGATAGATACAAATTCTGGTGCAAGTAACGGTATATTTTGCGTGCAGGCTACAAGAAGCGCCTGTGCTTCATCATACGCCACCATCTCTGGCGCCGTACATTTTTGTTCTAAAACAGCTGAGGCTAATAAAGAACCAACCATACAGCCATTACCCCGGAAATGAGAACGGATTTAAACCTGCGCGTGCAAAGCCCTGCTGCTCTACGGCTGTATCCAAAGCAAAGCTACCCAGATCATCCGCAAGTGCATCTAGTTCTGGATCATAATCCAACCGCAAAACCTTCAGATATGTTTTGCAATCTCCGCAACTTTCTATCTGAACAGGAGCTTTCAAATCATCAAATGCCCAGTGTTCAAGATGAGCAGATGCACCACATTCCACACAGATACTACGCACCCTGTGCCAACGTGTCTCACACAAACTGCATTGAAGGTAACGCAGCCCCTCACGGTCTCCCCCCAATACAAGGCTAGCTACCGGCTGAGCACCACAACAGGGGCATACTCTGGCTTCTCCAACAAGTTGTTCCTGCTGAATATGTTTCTGATCTTGTTCTACAGCCTGCGCCCAACAAACAGACAAAGCAGCCCAGAGTATAACGGCCAACCCGGCATTAACCTGTGCATACTCTCCACACAACAAGCTGGCAGCCTGCTTTGTTAAATCTGGAATATCCTGCCCACACTTTTCCAACATTGTGCGCGTTGTTTCTGGCACAACACAGCCCACCTGCTGCACCAAAAATAAAAACGCCTGTTGCCATGATGGTATTTCCAGCAACAGCTTTTCAAGCTGATCTTGATCACACCCTTGTTTGGGCACCGCACGAATAGCAGAAACATCTGCTGCACCAAGTGGCATATGTTTTAAAATCTGCTGCGCTTCCACAAGATAAGAGAGGAACTTAAAATATCCCCCCTCCGCTTCACCCAGTTGCTCTGCCAACAAGCGGAGCCGTTTTTCCCTGCGTGTATATACAGCTTCCAGCACCGGAAAAATCAGTGGTTCAATAGCCTGCACGCCGGGTGTGCGTTTATCCAGCGGAACAATATCGGTTTCAGAACGCATTAGTGTGGCCGTTTTGCAGAAGATGTTTCAGCAGGTAATACTTCCTCTTCATACCACCGATCATGATGCTGCCGCGCCCATGCACGAGATACGTAGCCTGTAACCATGCCCCCAATAGAACCCCGCACCCATATGCCCATATAGATATGCCCAAGCACCAGCAGAATAAGCCCAAGCCCGGCAACAGAATGCGCCAGCAAAGCCAGCCGCACCACAGGTATGGGAAAATACATGGCAAAATAAGCACGCCAGATCATTAACCCACTTACAAGCAGCAGGCTGATAAGTGACATAATGCCCCAGAACAGTATTTTCTGCCCGGCATTGTATTTGCCAATCTGCAGTTTCTCGCCATGCTTGTTCATCAGCACATCAACAATATGGCGAAACCACGTAATATCCGTACGCACAAACAGGTTATGGTGCACAAAGCACACGCACATGCACATCAGCAATACAAAAACTGTAATACCGAGAAACGGATGCAGCAGCCGTGCCATCTGTGGTGGCCCGAGCACATAACCAAGCCAGTTCAGGCTAGGGAAAAACCACGAGATTCCAGAAAGCGCGACCAGAAAAAAACAGGCAACCATTGTCCAATGGCAAAGCCGGTCCATAAACTTTGTGCGCAGAACAAGATTTTTAGTATCCATTACGCATCCCTCCCGTTTTGGTCCGGTTTTTCGCCAGCCTCTACCAGTTCCTTTTCAGGAACCTCCGGTGCCGTTTCATCTGTAGTATTGGGGCCAACAGCCATGTAATGCGCAAAAGCCCCAGCCAATGTGGCAATAAAGCCCAGCGCACCCACCGGTTTTAGCCATTCCTTCCAACCACGCACAACCGGGCTGATATGAGGTTCGGCTGGTAGCCTGTGGTAAAGGGTTGGGTTATCGGCATGCGTCAGCACATACATAACGTGTGTGCCGCCTACACCCGGTGGATCATATAATCCTGCGCCTTCATGCCCACGGTTTTTCAGGTCTTCCACACGGGTTTGCGCCAGATCCTTCATTTCCGCTTTGGAACCAAAGGATATAGCGCCGGTTGGGCAGGTTTTTACGCAAGCGGGTTCCTGCCCTACGGCAACCCTATCTGCACACAAGGTGCATTTATACGCCTTGTTATCTTTTGGGTTGATACGAGGAATATCAAACGGGCAGCCCGCAATGCAGTACCCACAGCCAATGCACTGTTCAGACTGAAAATCCACAATGCCATTGGCAAACTGCAAAATAGCACCGGGGCTTGGACACGCCTTCAGGCAGCCCGGGTCCTCGCAGTGCATACAGCCTTCTTTGCGCAGCAACCATTCCAGCTTACCGCCTTCATCCTCCACCTCATCAAAGCGGATGACGGTCCATGTTTCTGCTGTCAGGTCTGCCGGGTTATCATACACCCCTACGTTGTGACCAACCTCATCTCGTAGATCATTCCATTCCGAACAGGCAACCTGACACCCCTTGCACCCCGTGCAGAGGGAAACGTCTATCAGCTTGGCAACTTCCTGCTCATGCCGCCGTGCCTGAGGTGATGGTGTAAGCCCATTGGTGGCGGAACGGCGAATGATGTCCTGTGACTGCATGCTCATCAGCGCACCTCAGACTTTTTCAACATTAACAAGAAAGGCCTTGAATTCTGGTGTTTGAGAATTTGCATCGCCCATGGCTGGTGTCAGCGTATTGGCCAAAAAGCCCTTACGCGTGGCGCCCTTAAAGCCCCAGTGGCAGGGCACCCCAACCTGATCGACCTCCTGCCCCATCACATTCAGGCGTTTGAGCCGCTTGGTAACTACGGCCTTGGCCTCAATATACCCTCGGCGGGAAGATACCCGCACCGTATCACCGGCGGAAACACCAAGCTTGCTAGCCAGACGTTCGCCAATTTCAACAAACTGCTCTGGCTGCATAATGGCATTGAGGTGTGAATGTTTTGTCCAGTGCCGGAATAGCTCTGTAATAGAGTACGTTGTGGCCACATACGGAAACTCGGAAGGATTGCCCATACGCGGTATTTCATCGGCAAACTGCCTAGCCACCGGGTTGTGCCTTACTTTGCTGCCCAACGCAGGGGCCAATACCGGGCTTTCTGTGGGTTCGTAATGTTCGGGGAAAGGCCCATCCACCAACGATGCCCCAGCAAACAGACGGCCGACACCTTCACTCTGCATAATAAACGGCCCAACACCGCTACCCGGTGGAGATGTAAGTGGGTAATCAGGCACATCCGCCCCACCCCAACGCTGGCCATTCCATTCAATAATCTTGCGGCGTGGATCCCACGGACGCCCTTGAGGGTCCAACGATGCACGATTGTAAAGCAAGCGCCGGTTTGCAGGCCAAGCCCACGCCCAACCCGGCGTATTGCCAAGACCTGTATCCGTATTATCGCGCCGAGCCATCTGGTTACCGGCTTCTGTCCATGAACCCGCAAACACCCAGCAATAACTGGCTGTTGTGCCATCATCCTTCAGCACGGAAAAATCAGGCAGCAACTCCCCTTTTCTGGCAACCACCTTGCCTGTGGCATCCTGAATATCCGCCAAGGCATAACCGTTGGCTTCCTTCGCCACTTCCTCCGGCGTGGGGTCTTCCGGATCCTGATAATTCCACTGCATGTTCAGAACAGGTTCCGGGCATACACCGCCTTCCTTCGCATACAGGGCCCGTAACTTGGTAAAGATGGTGCCCAGAATGCGCCCGTCATTCCAAGCCTCTCCCGGTGGCTGCGTGCCGGCATAATGCCATTGTAGCCAACGTGCAGAATTGACGACTGAACCGTTTTCTTCTGCAAAACAGGAAGAAGGCAGACGGAAAACTTCTGTCTGGATATCTTCGGGCCTTACATCATTGTAAATGCCCTCATCCTGCCAGAAATTGGACGTTTCTGTATCCAGCGGATCTATGGTGACGAGGAAACGCAGCTTGGCCAAGCCATCACGCATACGGTTTTTATCCGGCATGGCCGCAAGCGGGTTAAAGCCCTGCGCAATGTAACCGTTTACCTTGCCTTGCTGCATACGCTCAAAATAGGCCAGCATATCGTAACTGCGGTCCCACTTTGGCAGCCAATCATACCCCCAGTTATTGGAAGCTGTAGCGTTATCTCCCCATAGGGTTTTCATCAGGCTTACAAAAAACTTGGGCGCATTATGCCAGTAATTTACTTCCTTTGGCTCATCTGCCTTTGGAGTGACTGCCTGCAGATAGGCATTCAATGTTTGCTGGCTGTCTTTAGGCAGATTCATGTACCCGGGCAGGCGCGTTGAAAGTAACCCGAGGTCTGTATACCCCTGAATATTGGAATGTCCGCGCAGAGCATTCAGGCCACCACCGGGCATTCCCACGTTACCCAACAACATTTGCACCATAGATGCTGCACGAATGATCTGAGATCCGTTGGTATGGTGCGTCCATCCTAGAGCAAACAGGAATGTCGATGTGCGATCTGGCACGCTAGTGGAGGCCAAAGTTTCACACACATGCAGGAAATCTTTTTCCGGCGTGCCTGTAATCTGAGAAACAAGTTCAGGTGTGTAGCGGCTGGTATAGTCGCGCAAAAGATTCAGCACGCAACGAGGATTCTGGAATGTAAGGTCCTGCTTTGCAAAACCCTGTTCATCACGCTCATAATCCCACGAGGTTGTAGCGTAGCTGCGCGTAGCGGCATCGTACCCCGAGAACAAACCTTCATGAAACTGAAAGTCTTCGCGCACGATTAACGCGGCGTTTGTGTAAGCTTTTACATATTCATGCTGAATTTTATCATGCGTCAGCAGATAGTTAATAACGCCCAGCATAAAAGCAGCATCTGAACCCGCACGGATTGGCGCATAAAAATCTGCAACGGCGGCGCTTCGGTTAAACCGCGGATCAACCACCATAACCTGGGCACCATTGCGGGTTTTGGCTTCCATCACCCATTTGAAACCAACAGGATGTGCTTCTGCTGGGTTGCCCCCCATAATCAGAACAACATTGGCGTTTTTAATATCCACCCAGTTGTTGGTCATTGCACCGCGGCCGAAGCTGGCACCTAACGCAGAAACCGTGGGGGCATGACAAAGCCGTGCCTGGCAATCCAGCCCCAGAATACCCAACGCCCGCGCAAATTTGAAATCCAGCAGCCCAGTTTCATTACTGGCAGCAGAAGATGCCAGCATGCCTGTGCTCAGCCAGCGATTAACCAGTTCACCTTTTTCATTGCGCTGGATAAAGTTTTTATCCCGATCATCCTTCAAAAGGCGGGCAATGCGATCTGTTGCTTCTGTCCAGCTTATGCGCTTCCATTCCCGACTGCCGGGCGCGCGATATGAAGGATATTGCAGGCGCGTTTCACTGTGAATAAAATCCACCAACCCTGCGCCTTTTGGGCACAAAGACCCCCGGCTGACAGGATGGTCTGGATCACCTTCAATATGGAAAATGCTGGGCTTGGCGTTTTTAGCACCATCTCCCAATGAATACATAAGCAAACCACATCCAACCGAACAGTAAGTACAGTTGTTACGGGTTTCTTTGGCACGCAGCAGTTTGTACTGACGGGTTTCCTGCGCCAGAGCTTTAACTGGCGGCACAAAACCAAGCGCTACAGCACTGGCACCTGCCACACATGCACCAGTGTTCCGTAAAAACTCTCTGCGCCCCAAGGCCATGTAAACCATCCTGAATGTTTTATTAAAAAACAGAATGAAGGTTATCTACATTTTTCCTGATGGAGCGTCTTTGATACGGATCACATTATTTTATGTTTTAACTGTATTTATAAATATACAGACATTCCACAACTTGAGTGAAAATTTTATTTTTAAATGAATACTTAAAATACACCCCAAAATTAAGCATAACACGCAATAAATAACACACACCTGAACGCAATATCATTCTCAGAAATATGCAGAATTATTTTAATTTTTTAAGTGATATTTACATCTATTCCAAAACATTACCGTAAAAAGCAGATAATTCCGGAACAACATAAAACATTGGCAGAGCAAGCCAATACTTACATAGGTATAAATTTTATAGGAAAGAATTGGCTGGGGGACCTGGATTCGAACCAGGGCTGACCGGGTCAGATCCGGTAGTTCTACCGCTAAACTATCCCCCAGCAAACTGGGCCTTACAGAAGCTCTTACAGAGCGTTTCCGTTCGGTGAGGCTCATCTAGCATTCTACTTTGGGGTGCGCAACCCCCTTTTCCAAAAGAATTTTCATTTTGTCACATATTTGTCTTGCTCCCTGCGCGTGAGAGCCCAAAATAAGAGACAATATGGTTTAACCTCTTGTTTAAGGACCGGACAGATGGATCGTCCCCCTTCCTGGACCGGCCGGTCTGGTAGATTTGTGTCGTCCTCTCCGCCCCTTGGTGGAGAGGAAGATCTTTTTGCCGCGCTTGATCTGGGAACAAATAACTGCCGCTTAATGGTTGCAACCCAAACAGCGGGTGGGTTTAGGGTTGTAGATAGTTATAGTCGTATGGTGCGGCTTGGAGAAGGCCTGCATCATAGCGGGAAACTGCATGAAGCAGCCATGGATCGTACCCTGGAGGCGCTACAAACATGCGCAGAACGTTTAAGCAGATGGCCCGTGCGGGAAATTCGCGCCGTGGCAACAGAAGCTTGCCGTCGCGCAGAAAATGGGCAGGCCTTTCTGCAGCACGTTCATCAGCAGACGGGATTTGATATCAAAATCATTTCCGGGCGAGAAGAAGCCTGCCTTGCTGTCGAAAGCTGTGCAAATCTTTTGCACAACCCACGTTTTGGCCCCCCGCGCAATCGCGCTTTATTGTTTGATATTGGCGGCGGCTCAACTGAAATTGCATGGGTACGCACAGATTCAACACGTCAGACAGAAGAGCTGATTGGCTATCTCAGCTTACCGGTCGGTGTCATCACACTTTCCGAGCAGTTTGGTCATGCATACAGCACGGATGACCGGGCTTACAGAAAAATGGTTGAACATACGCGCCATCATCTACGTGAGTTTGAAAACGTCTATCGGATCAGGCCGGAAATCAGACGCAAACAAACACGCCTGATCGGCACCAGCGGTACAGTCACAACACTGGCAAGCCTTATCTTAAATCTGCCGCGCTATGCGCGTGCCGCCGTAGATGGCTCCTTACTTCCTGCATCCAGTGCCAGATTGGCAGTGCGCACTTTGCAAAAAATGGGAGCAGATGGCATAGCCCGACACCCTTGTATCGGCCCCGATCGCGCACCTTTTGTGTTACCCGGCTGCGCCATTTTTGAGGCCATTCATGATATCTGGCCTGTAGAAGATATTATTGTTGCAGACAGAGGGCTGCGCGATGGCATGGTTTTGCGTATGATCCGAGGCAAATCGGGCATGGCTTCTCGTCGCAATCGTGCGTCTTTGTCCATCCCCCCTCACCTTCGCCACTCTATGCAGGCAACAGGCTTATGACTGAAAACAAAAACCGTTCCACCGGCAACTCCACGTTGCGCGTACCTGGCCGTGCCCGCAAAAGCAGCGCAACACCCGGCAGCCGCTTGGTACAAAACGATTCCGATGCCCCGCAAAAAATGCGGGCACAGTCGGTCTCATTGCGCACGGCACGAGGGCGTACAACCGCACAGCAACGCTGGCTCTCTCGGCAATTGAATGATCCTTACGTGCAGGCCGCACACAAACAAGGCTGGCGTTCACGCGCGGCGTTCAAGCTGATTGAACTTGATGATCGTTTCCACCTCATCCGGCCCGGTATGCGTGTTGTAGACCTTGGCGCTGCCCCTGGTGGATGGACACAGGTTCTAGTCAAACGCGGCGCTTCACAAGTGGTCGGGGTAGATCTTCTGCCCGTAGAACCTGTAGCTGGTGCAGAAATTATTGAAGGCGATTTTACGGACCCAGAAATGGACGCACGCCTTATTTCCATGTTGGGCGGCAAAGCTGATCTGGTTGTGTCTGACATGGCCCCCAACACAACGGGCCATGCCCCCACAGACCACGTGCGGATTATTGGACTAGCAGAAGAAGCCTTGCATTTTGCCTTTGATATTTTGGCAGAAGGTGGCGGATTTGTTGCCAAGGTGTTTCAGGGCGGTTCCGAAAAAGCCATGCTCAACATCATGAAACAGGCATTTACGCAGGTTCGGCACGCCAAACCGCCTGCAAGCCGTAAAGATTCCAGTGAGCTTTACGTTGTGGCAACCGGCTTTCGCCCAGACCGCATCAATACGCAGACCGCATAGTTTATACGGTCTGCGGCTTCACTTTATCCCCACAGCCAAGCTGCCCCTCTTACGCCTGAGCTATCGCCATGCTTGTTTTTCAACAATTTGGTCTTGCACTCAGGCGTAATCACATATCGCTTCATAACATCCGGTACGCGTTCATAAAGGCAATTCAGGTTTGATACCCCGCCACCCAGAACAATGGCATCCGGATCAAGAATATTCACGATAAGTGCGCAAGCACGACCCAACCTATCTACATACAAATCCAAAGCACGCTGAGCCGCTTGGTCACCAGACGCCGCAGCCTCTTCAATACCCTGCACACTGCGGTTTCCTGCGCCCTTCCAGGCCTCAGCTAAGGCAGGGCCGCACAAAAACCGCTCCAGACAACCAGAATTGCCACAAAAACACTTTGGCATAGGAAATTCATCTTCCCGCACCCATGGCAAGGGGGTGTGGCCCCACTCTCCGGCAATGTCATGCAACCCTTTCAAGGGTTTGCCATCAACAATAATGCCGCCGCCCATGCCTGAACCAAGAATCACACCAAACACCACATGGCACCCAGCCGCAGCTCCATCGGTTGCTTCCGACAAAGCAAAACAGTTGGCATCATTCTCAACACGAACGGGAAAACCCAAAACATCCTGCAAGTCATCAGCAAAAGGCTGACCGTTCAGCCAGGTCGCATTCGCATTTTTTACAAGGCGGGTATGCGCATCCACAGCACCGGGAATACCCACCCCAACAGTGGCATATGGGTTTGTGCGGGCATGCGCATCATCAACCAGTTTTTTCACTTCACTCAGCAGCCCCTGATAAGTACCTGGGTTGCTAACGCGATGCCGCAAAACCACCTGCCCTTCGGCATCAAGAGCGACGATTTCGATCTTGGTGCCCCCAATATCGATTCCCAGACGGTAGTCCGACATACTTTATAACCTGCTGTTTTTATTAAACTTTTAACAGAATGTTTCCTACTACAAAAGAAAGTGGCACACTTTGCAAACACTGCGCCATCAACCCTCTACAGCAGGAATCAGCCAAGATGAATGAAACTGTTCTTGACGCACGCGGGCTGAATTGTCCACTTCCTGTGCTCAAGGCCAATCGCGTTCTCCGCACCATGCAACCAGGGGAACGGCTTCGAATATTAGCAACGGACCGCGCTTCCATAACCGACTTTCAGGTATTCTGCCGTGAAACCGGCCACGCTCTTATCGCCTTTACAGATGAAAACAGTGTGTTCTGTTTTACCGTAAAATGTCGCACCAGCGCGCCCACAAACAAGCCAAACTAAAAAAATCCTGCCTGTCACACACCACCCAAGACTTGGCAGACCCCTGCATATCGGGCTATTGCCTGCCCCTCATGACGGATAGGAACCCCCGCGCCATGTCGGACAACATCAAATCACTGTCTTTCGAAGATGCGCTTTCCGAGCTGGAAAAAATTGTGCGCGGTTTGGAAGGTGGGCAGCTAAAGTTGGAAGATGCAATAACGGCCTACGAACGCGGGGCCGCCCTACGGCAACATTGTGAGGCCAAGCTTAGCGAGGCTGAGGCCCGCGTGCAGGCGATCGTGCAGCGGTCTGATGGAACGCTGAACATGAAACCTATGGACTGAGATGTCGATGACAAACCCGACACACCCCTCTATCAATCGTGCATCAGATAATGGCGCCCTGCTCAAGCAGGATATGGGTGCGCGCGCCCGCGTTATTGAACACACGATTGATACCTTGCTCCCCCTCACAACCGGAGGCGATGCGAGGCTAATTGAAGCCATGCGCTACGCAACACTTGGTGGGGGTAAGCGGTTACGTGGTTATCTTGCCATTGTAACGGCCAGCCTTTTTGGCGTTCCAGAAAGTCAGTCCGCACGCGTTGCTGCGTCTGTTGAAATGCTGCACGCTTACTCACTGGTGCATGATGATCTTCCAGCCATGGACGATGATGATATGCGCCGTGGTCAGCCTTCCACGCACCGCAAGTTTGATGAGGCCACAGCCATTCTGGCCGGAGATGCCCTTCAAACCAAAGCATTCGAAATTCTAGCCGCCAGCCAGACCCATACGGATGCAAACGTGCGTATTGATCTGATTTCCGCCTTTGCCGAAGCTTCTGGCGCTGCTGGCATGGTTGGTGGCCAGATGATTGACATGGAAGGCGAAGGCCGCGCACTTCCGCTTGAAGAAGTCCGCCATCTTCACGCATTGAAAACCGGCTGCCTGATCCGCTATTCCGCAGAATCTGGTGCCATTCTGGGTCAGGCATCCCCTGATCTGCGCCGCCGCCTGCGCTCCTATGGTGCAAATATTGGCGCAGCCTTCCAGATTGCAGATGACGTGCTGGACGCAACAGCCACGGCAGAAGAACTTGGCAAGACTGCCGGTAAGGATGAAGCCTCAGGCAAGTCCACCTTCGTGGCCCTGCTGGGTATTGAAGGCGCCAAAGCAGAAGCTCTGCGCGTAACAGAAGAAGCCATTGCCGATCTGGAACCCTTTGGTGCACAGGCAGATCGTCTGCGTGATCTGGCCTATTATGTGATCGAACGGAAAAACTGAACTCATGACCAATCAGCCCCACACTTCACCGATTCCGACGTTAGGGCGTTTTCCTGCGCTGGACCGGGTTGAGTATCCGGCGGACCTGCGCAATCTCTCGGTTGAGCAGCTCAAGCAGGTTGCGGATGAACTGCGGGCCGAAACGGTGGACGCGGTTTCCACCACAGGGGGGCATCTTGGGGCCTCCTTGGGTGTTGTGGAGCTGACGGTTGCCCTGCATGCGGTGTTTGATACCCCAGATGACAAGGTGATCTGGGATGTGGGCCATCAGGCCTACCCCCACAAGATTCTGACCGGCCGGCGTGACCGTATCCGCACCCTGCGCCAGCCGGGCGGCCTGTCCGGCTTTACCCGCCGCGCAGAAAGCCAATACGATCCGTTTGGCGCGGCCCATTCCTCCACCTCCATTTCCGCCGGACTCGGCATGGCCGTGGCCCACCACCTGCGGGCGGAGGAAGACCCCAGCTACCACGAACGCAATGTGATTGCCGTGATTGGCGATGGCTCCATTTCCGCCGGCATGGCGTATGAGGCCATGAACAACGCCGCCGTGGCTGGCCCCGGTGCCGAGCGGCTGATTGTCATCCTGAACGACAACGAGATGTCCATTGCCCCACCTGTGGGGGCCATGTCGAACTACCTGTCGCGCCTGATGTCTTCCCGCAAGTTCATGGGGCTGCGCGAACTGGCTGGCAAGTTTGTGAAAAAACTGCCCGCCCCTGTGGAACGCACGGCCCGCAAGGCCGATGAATATGCCCGCGGCATGATTACCGGCGGCACGCTGTTTGAAGAGCTGGGCTTTTACTACGTTGGCCCCGTGGATGGGCATGATCTGCCGCAGCTGGTCTCTATCCTGCGCAACCTGCGCGATACGGATAACGGCCCCATCATGCTGCATGTCATCACGGAAAAAGGCCACGGCTATCAGCCAGCCGAAAAAGCCGGAGACAAGTATCACGCCGTTGCCAAGTTCAACGTGGTCACCGGTGAGCAGAAAAAGGGCCCCGCAGGCCCGCCAAGCTACACCTCCGTGTTCTCCCGCGAGCTCACACGCCGTGCCGCCACCGATAACAAGATTGCCGCCATTACCGCCGCCATGCCTTCTGGCACGGGGCTGGATGCCTTTGCCAAGGCCTACCCGGACCGGTTCTTTGATGTGGGCATTGCCGAGCAGCATGCCGTAACCTTTGCCGCTGGCATGGCCACCGAAGGGCTGCGCCCGTTCTGCGCCATCTATTCCACCTTCCTCCAGCGCGCCTATGATCAGGTGATGCACGATGTGGTGCTGCAAAAGCTGCCCGTGCGCTTTGCCATTGACCGCGCCGGACTGGTGGGTGCCGATGGCGCCACCCATGCAGGCTCCTTCGACATTGCCTATCTGGGCTGCCTGCCGGGCATGACCATCATGGCCCCATCGGATGAGCTGGAACTGCTGCACATGACGGCCACCGCCGCCCTGTTTGATGAAGGCCCGATTGCCCTGCGCTACCCGCGTGGCAGTGGCCTTGGGCTGGACCTGCCCGCAGAAGGCACACCGCTGGAAATTGGCAAAGGCCGCATCATTCGTGAAATGGGTGGGCAGTCCGGGCCAGAAAAAGGTGGCGTGGCCATTCTCTCGCTTGGCCCGCGCCTGGCCGAGTGCCTGAAAGCTGCAGACATGCTGGCCGCCCGTGGCCTGCCGCCCACCGTGGCGGATGCCCGCTTTGCCAAGCCGTTTGATACGGAACTGGTGGAAAATCTGGCCCGCAACCATGCCGTGCTGATTACCATTGAGGAAGGTTCGGAAGGTGGCTTTGGCTCCCTTGTCGGGCACCATCTGGCCCGCACCGGCCTGCTTGATAACGTGCGTTTCCGCCCCCTCACCCTGCCAGACCGCTTCATCGACCATAACACCCAGGCCGCCCAATACGCCGAGGCCGGCCTCTCCGCACCACACATCGTCGGAACCGCTCTAAGCGCGTTGGGCGTTGATTTTACGGAACAGATGGCCTGATTTGATATGGCACGACGTCGTGTTGACCAGCTTCTTGTAGACAGGGGGCTGGTTGAAAGCCGCACAAAAGCACAAGCTCTCATTATGGCTGGGCTTGTGTTTTCTGGTGAAAAACGTGTTGCCAAAGCCGGAGATCAGGTTCCTGAAGATGCGCCGTTGCAAGTGCGTGGGCAGGAGCATCCTTGGGTGTCCCGCGGCGGCTGCAAGCTGGCTCATGCCATTGAGCACTTTGGCCTTTCCCCAGAAGGACGGATCTGCTTGGATGTTGGCGCTTCAACCGGTGGGTTTACAGATGTGCTCCTTACCCATGGTGCCAAGCATGTTTACGCCGTTGATGTCGGGCACGGGCAACTAGCGTGGAAACTGCGGTCTGACCCACGCGTAACTGTGCTGGAAAAGTGCAACGCCCGATATCTGGATAACACAACCATACCGGAAGCCCCTTCCGTGGTTGTATGTGATGCCAGCTTTATCGGCCTGCGCACGGTGCTTCCTGCTGCACTGGCTCTTACCTCAGAAAATGCTTGGGCTGTCGCGTTGATCAAGCCCCAATTTGAAGCTGGGCGCGATCAAATCGGAGCCAAAGGCGTTGTGCGGGACCCTGCGGTGCATGACGCTGTTTGCGAAACCATTTTTTCTTGGTGGAGCGCCCTCCCGGGCTGGAAAGTGCTGGGCATTGAACCTAGCCCTATTACTGGGCCAGAAGGGAATAGAGAGTTCCTTATTGCAGCTCAACGCACCTAACCAGCACGGCCAATTGTAACACTAAATTAAATTTTCAGGTTTCCCTGCCTTTTTTGCATGGCAGCACATCAATTTTTTTGCCACATTTCTTTGTGATCATTCCATCAGTTATCACTAAGAATAAGGGCAAGCATCTCATGCGCAAAATTGCAGGTCTGTTTGGCGTCGCCTGCCTTGCATTTACCAGCAGCCAAGCACTGGCAGCTCCAGTTTTTCATTCTGCATCCCACACTTCTGATTCTGTTCAAAGTATGCAGGCAACGGAAGTTGGGAATACGCTATTACGTGGATATGAACAGGACGGCTTGATCCTGCATGATGATGTCCGCGCAGGCACGCTTTCAATTCAGGCAGATCCAGCAACACTCCAAGCGCATGATTCCAATACGAACAATCGCTATCGGCTGGCCATGAAAGATGTTCTTTCTGCCGCGGCAACATATGCGTATCTATATTTTGGCCAAAACCCTGATGCGCGGGAAGTTACTGTATCTGCCAATATTCAGACGGATGGCTTCACTCCTGCTAGCGCTAACTCCGCAGATGCAGCAGAACCTGCCATGACTTTGGAAATTGCACGGCCAGCCTTCCCTATCTCTGCTGATACCAAGCCTGATTCATATTCCGCACAAACTATTGGCATGATTCTGGATGGTATGGATGCTTCCAAAATCACCATTGCTCCCTGGCTACGCTCGGCCCTTAAAGAGAGCAATTAACGCGTAAGAGTTGCTGCCTATAACGTATACTGGTGCGCATATATAAAAGAGGCTGGTATCTATCAGCCTCTTTTTTTGTTATACCCGCTTTCCTTTTCCTTTATGTAGCAGCATGTCCGCAATGTCTTCCCGCACTTATACTTCCACATCAGCTGACGCTAACAGTTCAGCCCTTACCGATCTGAACGCGGAAGAACGTTCACGCATTTTGGCCAAGGCTGCGCTTTTTAGCCCCCCATCCGCCACTCTATCCGATGGACGGAGAGATCTGGTTGGGCTTTCACGCGATGAACTCACGGATATTCTGACGGAAATTGGTGAAAAACCCTTCCGCACCAAACAGCTCTGGCACTGGATTTATCATCAAGGTGTAACCGACTTTTCTCGGATGAGCACTATCGCCAAGCCGCTTCAGCAAAAATTGGCTGAACGTTTTATTATCGGGCGCCCAGAAGCAGCGACTGTACAAACATCATCGGATGAAACACGTAAATTTCTGTTCCGTTTTCGTGATGGGCAGGAAGCTGAAACAGTTTACATCCCTGATAGGCGGGAAGACCGGGGAGCAGTCTGTATCTCATCGCAAGTTGGGTGCACACTTTCCTGCACCTTTTGTCATACAGGCACGCAAAAGCTGGTGCGTAACCTCGGGGCGGCAGAAATTGTCAGCCAGTTCATGGCTGCGCGAGATTCCTACGGAGAATGGCCCAGCCCCAAAGGCGAAACGCCTCGCCTTCTCTCCACCATCGTGCTGATGGGTATGGGGGAGCCACTTTACAATTATGAAAATGTCGCCAAAGCCATGAAAATCATCATGGATGGCGAAGGCATTGGGCTTTCTCGTCGGCGCATCACACTTTCCACCTCTGGCGTTGTGCCTCTCATGGATCGGTGCGGAGATGAACTCGGGATCAATCTGGCGGTTTCCCTGCACGCCGTTCGAAATGATCTGCGCGATGAAATTGTGCCGCTCAACAGAAAGTACCCAATTGAGGAAGTGCTGGCAGCCTGCCGGCGCTACCCCGCTGCCAGCAATGCCCGCCGCATTACGTTTGAATACATTATGCTGCGCGGCATCAACGATAGTGAAGCCGATGCGCGCGAGCTTGTGCGCCTGATTTCTGGCATTCCAGCAAAAGTAAACCTTATTCCGTTCAATCCGTGGCCGGGTAGCGATTACAAGCCCTCCACGCGGGAGCAGCAAAACCGGTTTGCAGAAATTGTTATGAATGCAGGATTTGCTTCTCCTATTCGCACCCCTCGTGGACGAGACATTCTGGCTGCCTGCGGGCAATTAAAAACGGCAAGTGAACGCGCCCGCGCAAGTTCTGTACCTGTTTCGGAATAATTTTTCCGCATAAACAGCCCTTGGTGGGCGAATGCACTCTGGTTACGCGCCTCCTGCAGTGATAGGAGGAAAGCCATAGTTACAGATTTATATATCAGGAGATCTGCCTCATGGGCCCGACTTCCGCCCGGAAAGACGTTAAAAAGGTTGTTCTGGCTTACTCTGGTGGCTTGGATACGTCTGTTATCCTCCGCTGGCTCCAGAACACCTATGGTTGCGAGGTTGTTACCTTTACGGCTGACCTGGGCCAAGGGGAAGAACTGGAACCAGCCCGCAAAAAAGCGGAAATGTTTGGCGTAAAAGAAATCTTTGTTGAAGATCTGCGCGAAACATTTGTGAAGGACTTTGTCTTTCCCATGTTCCGGGCCAATACCCTGTACGAAGGCCAGTATCTTCTGGGCACATCCATTGCGCGCCCATTGATTGCACAGCGCCAAATTGAAATTGCAGAAGCAGTTGGCGCAGATGCCGTGGCACATGGCGCAACCGGCAAAGGCAACGATCAGGTTCGTTTTGAGCTGGCATATTATGCCCTTAAGCCAGACATCACGGTTATTGCCCCTTGGCGGGAATGGGATCTGACATCCCGCACGCGTCTGCTGGCTTTTGCTGAAGAAAATCAGATTCCGATTGCCAAAGACAAGCGCGGTGAAGCCCCCTTCTCTGTAGATGCCAACCTGCTGCATTCTTCTTCAGAAGGGAAAGTTCTGGAAGACCCTGCCGTTGCTCCAGAAGAAATTGTGTTTCAGCGCACAATCTCTCCAGAAGCAGCACCAGATAAGCCCACAGAAATCACCATTGATTTTGTAAGCGGTGACCCCGTTGCCATTAATGGCGTAGCTATGTCTCCCGCTACGTTGCTGACCCGTCTGAACGAGTTGGGCAAAGAAAACGGTATCGGCCGTTTGGACATGGTGGAAAACCGCTTTGTTGGCATGAAATCCCGCGGGATTTATGAAACACCCGGTGGCACCATCCTGCTGACAGCCCATCGCAGCATGGAATCCATCACGCTGGATCGCGAAGCCATGCATCTTAAAGATAGCCTGATGCCGCGCTACGCTTCCATTCTGTATAATGGCCTCTGGTTCTCCCCAGAACGACGGATGCTGCAGGCTCTTATTGATGCCTCCCAGCATTCCGTTACTGGGCATGTTCGCCTCAAACTGTACAAGGGCAATGTTATCTGTGTTGGGCGTGAAAGCCCGAACAGCCTGTATGATGCCCGTGTTGTGACGTTTGAAGACGATGAAGGCGCATACAACCAGCAGGATGCTCAAGGCTTTATCAAGCTGAATGCACTCCGCCTGCGTCTGGGCGCGCAGATCGGGCGTAAAGGTGGTGCTCTATAGGGCACCACTTTTCCACCATCCATCAGAAGGTGTTGAAGAAGATCATGATCCGTCGCTTTTCTCTTATCCCCTGCATGCTTGCGGCCAGCTTGGCCGTATCTCTTACGGCCTGTGGTTCTCACAAGGAAGAACAGGAACTTACGCCTGCTCAGCAGATGGAAAAGCTGCGCTCAGCACCAGGCGTAACTGTTCTGAAAGATGGCTTGGCCTATAAAGTTCTAGAATCCGGCCCCAAGGATGGTGAGCAGCCTCGCCCGGGTGACGGCATGATGCTTATTTATGAAGGCCGACTGCCAGATGGTTCTATCTTTGATAGTTCTGATCAGCACGGCAGCGGTGCCTATATGCAAATGCCTCTTGCAGGTCTGATTCAGGGCTGGATGGAAGCTCTGCCCTTGATGCATGTTGGTGATACGTGGATGCTGTATGTGCCACCAGAACTTGGTTATGGGCATAAATCCATGGGTATTATCCCTTCTGACAGCCCGCTCATTTTCCGCATCCAGCTTTTGGGTGTGGAACATGCACATAATTCGCCCTGATATAAACTCTCCTGATAATGTGGGTTTCTGAAGTTCAGGAACCCGCTTGGGTTTTTGCCCATGCTTGCTTCACGCTTTGCGTATCGCCTTTTATGTAGTGGCATGTTGCTTTTTGTAGCCGCATGCTCTCCTAAAAGCGGCTCCAGCCTTTACGGCACCAATTGCGGCATTTGCCATCATGGTGGTGATGGCATGCCGGGCTCTGTTCCCCCACTTGTCAACCGCATTGACCAGATTGCCAGCACCCCAGAAGGGCGCAAATATCTGGCTGATGTGCTTATGAATGGCGTAAGCGGGCCTATAAAAGCCAATGGTGCGCCTTATAGCGCAGAAATGCCTCCCTTCCGCTACCTTAAAGATGAAGAAGTAGCGGCTATTCTGACTTGGCTTTCACAACGTGGAAACCTAAAACCTGCCCCAACAATAAGCGCGGCAGAGATTGCAACGGCGCGGGCTGACAGAAAATCAGCTGGCAAAGTGGCAGGCGAACGGGAAGAACTGGATCGCACACATCCAATCCCATAATCTGTTCCCATAACATGTGGTGATACTTTTCTTATGCAGCGTATTTTTTCTGGTATTCAGCCATCTGGTGTTCCCCAACTTGGCAATTATCTTGGGGCAATTCGAAACTGGGTTAATTTGCAGGCAAACTATGAATGCATTTTTTGCCTTGTAGACATGCACGCTATTACCGTGTGGCAGGACCCGGAAAAACTACGCGAACATACCTTAACACAGGCTGCTATCCTGCTTGCTGCGGGCATTGATGCTGACAAGCACATCCTCTTCAACCAGTCTGCAGTTTCAGCCCATGCGCGGCTGGCGTGGATTTTTAATTGCGTTGCTCGGATAGGTTGGCTGAACCGCATGACGCAATTTAAGGATAAAGCAGGGAAAGACCGCGAAAATCATTCGGCTGGTTTATATGTTTATCCCAACCTTATGGCCGCGGATATTTTGGCGTATAAAGCGACGCATGTTCCGGTGGGCGAAGACCAGAAACAACACCTGGAGCTTACCAATGATATCGCCCAAAAATTCAACCATGATTACAAGGTAGAGTTTTTTCCACAGGTAGAACCTCTTATTCCACCCACAGCTGCGCGTATCATGAGCTTACGTGATGGCACCAAAAAGATGTCCAAATCGGACCCCTCAGCACAAAGCCGGATTGAATTAACAGACGATGCTGATGCAATTGCTTTAAAAATCCGCCGTGCAAAAACTGACTCTGAACCTCTACCTGAAGATATCACAGGCCTTGCGGATCGTCCGGAAGCAAAAAATCTTGTTTCCATTTACGCAGCCTTGGCCGATATTTCTGCTGAGCAGGTACTACAAGAACATGCGGGACAAGGCTTTGGCCCATTTAAAGCTGCGCTAACAGAAATTGTTGTCAACGCCATTGCCCCCATAGGGCAAGAAACGACACGGCTTTTGCAGGATGAAAGCTATTTGCTGAATACATTGCGTTCAGGCGCACAACGCGCACAGAGCATTGCGGAACCTATTGTTTCCGAAGCTGAAAAACTTGTTGGCTTTCTAAAATAAACGAAATCAATATTACTTTTTCTCAGCAGATATCCGGGCATTTTCAATAATGCCCGGCGCTGCCAAAGCAATTAGAACAATTGCAACTATAAATAGAATATATTTTTGGCAATAGGCATATCCTAAGGCACCCAATACACCACCCACAATAAAACAAACCACTATTTGTGCATGCAACCATAAGCGTTTTTTAATAACATCCAAATATTCACTCTCAACTTGATGATAAAAAGATTCAAGCCAATCCGATATTTCTATTCCAAGATCCGTCAACATTCCAGTAACGTGAGTTGTACGCACAACGGATCCTGAAATACGGGTGACTGTAGCGTTTTGTAAGCCCATAACAAAACTTAGAACTAACGCAGCCCCACCATCAGGCACGCCAACCTGTGTAAACCAAATGGATTTCACGCCTAAGGCTACCAGAATAGCTGCCTCTAAAACCAAGCTGAAAGCATATACCGCGCCCCACCCTTTGCGACGCCCCATGTTAACAAGAATGGTGCAAACAATCGCACCTAAAACAAAGCTGACAATTAAAGCCAAACTTAAAAAAGCTGCTCTCATATCTAAAGCATTTATCTTAAGAGCCAAGCTGGATGCATTGCCTGTCATATTGGCGCAGTAATATCCAAATTGCAGAAAACCCAGCACGTTTACAGTCCCCGCCACAACGGCAAGAGAACTACCGAGTTGCCGGTTCATCTGAAAACTGCGCTGACTTTTTTCTCGCAATAGCATAATCAAGAATTTCTCCGCTTTAATGATGCAAAGCAATGCCATTACCCTGTTTTTTTTACACTTTTTACGTAAGAAGCCCCTTGCCAAATGCCTGGGAGACAGATATTAAGCTCGCACAAACCGGGTGCGTAGCTCAGCGGTAGAGCATCGCCTTCACACGGCGGGGGTCACAGGTTCAATCCCTGTCGCACCCACCACGGTTTTTCCTAGTTTTCGGCGGGTTTTAGCCAATTCTTTGCTGGTGTGAGTGTGTCACTCTGAACCACGGAATGTCATTTTGCACCACGTTTTTTCATCAAAATCCGTGCCAAATCCGTGCCACTATTTTCCGATTCCTTTTCCCTTGTACCCATCCCCAACCCGTACTAGAATCACGGGGCTGCGGCGGCGTGGAAGGACACGCTTGGGGACAGGGGTAGCTGCTCGTTCGATCCGAGCGCCCGACGCGGAGTGCCTGAACTACTCCGACAGCAGGTATCAAGCCCTGCCCGCAGCATATAACCCCGTCCTCTTGGTGGCGTGGGAGACTGCGACAACTTAGGACGCAGGCAGCCGGTGGAAGCCCGGCAACTATTCGGTGCCGCCCCTGATATTCCGCCAAAAACTGGAATGTTCGCGCAGCACGCTGTCTATCCAAACAAAGAGAACGATGGCGAAGGTAACTCCCCCGCCACCCAAAACCATCCCGCACTCAAAGTCCGGCGTCATGCAGACTGGATGGCCGCGTTGTCAGCCTTGCACTTGGCAAAGATGGCTTCAATATCCGCCACGGTGGGGCCTGTTTTGCTCTTGGACTGCTCGATGGCCTGCTTCACCGTTTCATACACTTCCGGGCCGTATTTTTCGGCCAGACCGGCCACGGTGGTTACTACGCCAAGGATGGCGCTGATTTCTGCTGCGTTCATGTTATTTGCTCCCACCAATAGCTGCGCAGGCGTCCGGCGTGGTGCCGGTTTTCAGGCCTGCCCAGCAGGTTTCGAATGATGCGAAGTCTGTCTGCAAAGCGGACACTGCTGTTTGCGTGATGCTGTCGCCGCCCTCAATAGAGGTTTCCAGCGACTGGATTTCGTTGAACACAGACTGACTGGCACGCTTGGCAATAGCCTTCTGCGTATCAGTCAGAGCCACGCCCGGCACCTTACCTGCCATTACATCCGGCATCGGATTGGCCAGCACATGGTAAGCGCTGTCCACATCGAAAACCGCCTGATTTAACTTGGCCTGCTTTGTCGTGCCACAGGCAGCAAGGAGAGGCAGCAGCCCCAGAGCGAGAAGTGCTTTCTTCATTTCGTATCGTCTTTCGGAATGGTCACAACAGAACCGGGCCCAGCTTTGGGCGGTTCGGATTTGGAGGACGCTGCACCTCGCAGCATGACGGCTGCGTTGGCTGCGTACTTCCAGTTAAGAGCAAGGAAGTTGATGATTCGGTAAACCAGCCACAGCTTTCCGGACTGATTAGCCGGAAGCGGGATCAGGGTTGCCGCAAATCCTGCCGAAGCAAACACAGCGCAGGCATACAGCACCCATGTAGCTTCGGGCTGCGGCAGGGCAGCAATGAGCGTGGGCATGGATAAGCCTGCGGCAACGGCTTTTGCTGTCTGAGCAATGTTGGTTTTTACAGGTGTGTCAGCCATGCGACACACCTCCCCGCAAACTGACAGGCAGCGCATTGACTTCCACCATTTCAATCACGAGGTTCCCGTTTGGGCTGCGATGGATACGATGGAAAAGCCGAGCCTCCAGTTCCTCTGCTACGGCGCGCGCAATTTCTTTGATATCTTCTTTTGTCATCAGCCTTCTCCAAAAGGCCCCACGCGGTAAAACGCATGATGGCCAATCGTGCAGCAGTAGAATTGCGAAGAGGCCCAAGCAGGGCGTGGGGAGCGCGTGTCATAGTAGTGATCCGCTCCTTTCGTCATGTCGGTGAGATGTCCGCCCACAAGTGCCTGCGCCAAGGCGGTAGCCTCGCGAAACTGCGGGTCCACATCCGTAACAGTCAGGAGTTTGGGCAGGTTCACATCCGCTGCATTCCAGCAGGAAAATTGCCACGGATGTAGGAACACGCTGCACAGATCATGCCCCCACCATGCAGGACGGCTGACGCGGTTACGGCCAACACACAGCACTGCGGCCATCCCGTTATTACCTTCGCCCCTCGCCTCACCCCATGCTGTGCGGGCACCGATCTGCACGGGGTCTGACATCCATGATGCGGGGATCATGCCACCTCCATTTCACGCGGGGGTAGAATAAACTGCGTTGTCTGTGGCTGGGGTACGGGCTGCGTTGGCACATCCCACGGCTCACGCCAGTGCAGCCACTTCACCCAAATGGTGCTGGCGACCTCCTGATCGGAAAGCAGCGTGGAACAAATGGCAGCACCAACCGTACACACCAGACCAATAATTACAGCCCGCAAACGCCAACGCCTTAAATTGGCTTCTGCAAGGCGGTTTTGTTCTTGCTGTGCTCCGGTATAGGCAGCTAGTTGGCGCGTTAGATCAGCAACCTGAATACCAATCCGGTCCATGCCAGCATTGGTAGCCTGCTGACGCGCATTGCCCTCAGCTCTTACAGCTACAATCTCACGCATGAGGCCATGCTGACCTTCTTCAAGATTGCCAAGTCGCCCCTTGATGTCGGTGATTTCCAGTGAGTGACCTGCAACAATTTGACGCAGGTCATTATCAGCCACGCAGGAGGTGCCCGCGCTCTGTTCATCTGTCATTTAATTGTCCGAAAAAAGTTATTCCATTTGACAGAAGTTATGTCGTGGAATCTTTAACGATGCCCATTGCGACCATTGCCGCTAAGAGTTGTTGCACGATAGCATCGGTTGGCTTGGTGCCTGTGATGACAGGCTGTGATGTAGGAGGTTTTGTGCCATACATACCAACACCACCCATTCCTACTATGTATGTCCCCCATGTCAGGCTACCGTCTGCACCAATTTGGTATACTAACCCGTTTATACCAATATTAGAATTAACTGCTCCAGACATTAGACGAGCATACGACTGTATCTGAAATGGTTGCCCATCCTGCTGCGTGTAGTCGTAAGTCGCCTGACCTATGCTATTTACGGAAATTGATAAACCCAGTTTTTGTAGAAGCTGTGCCCCGATGGTGACGCCATTTGAGGCAACTGCACCGGAAACATTTAGGCTCGTGCCAACAATATCTTTTGGTGTTGCCCAATCCACTGCACGCAGCAGATGCCCTAATATCATCCGCACCCCATACGTATTCATATGGTATGCACTGCTCCCCCCTGCATTTGTTGTGTGCTGATAAAGAGCGTTATTGGTCGTAATAGGTCGGTAACGACGGCAGTTTTCCGTAATATCCCATGATGAAGAAATCCACAGGCCATCAACCTGCATCTGGCTATCTGTGTCAGTGGTAATGACAGGCGTATACGGGCCACCAAATTTTACAATTTCAGTGTCAAAAACAGTTTCATAGCCAAGGGACAATTGTTTTGCCCCAATATCATTAAACGTCCAGTCAGTGTTTGTTTTGGCGTTCAGAACCAGAAATTGCAGGCGACCATTTTTGCTGGTCAGGGCGAACTGCAAATCGCCAGTTTTTGCCTTTATCCCTGTAACCGGAATAGTCCACAAACTTGTGCTGTCAGTGTATTTGGCAGTGATATTGCGGTCACTATCAAACATAATCCAAAGTTGAGATTTATTCCCCGGAGAGAGAACAACGTTAATCATACCGGGCAATGTCCCAGTTCCAGGGAATGTTCCTGCCAACCGGAAATCCGTGCAGTCGTTAGCAGCCACCCCGTTATCATTTTTCAAGGCAGGAAACGCCCAACCAGCCTTTGTGCCAACACTGCTTTGCCATGTGGTTGGGGCTGTAGAGCCATCCAGATTAACCATTGTGAGAGACATATCGCACGGGTCAATGCCATCACGGCACATTGTCTGCCAGCGCAGCTCATCCACAAAACCGACGTCATTTACGATGCAGAAACTACGCACGTAGGTGCACGCCCACCACATGCCTTTCTGCACTTCATCGTCGTGATAATCATTTACGGAACTGGTCAGGGATGGCTGGTATGGAATGCCGTAGACCAGTGACGGCGGCGTAGAAAGCCCTTTGAAAAAATTATAAACCGTATTGAAATTTGCAGGACTAAACCCCCACTGATCGTTCCCGCCAGAATGGACATACACCAGATCTGGATTGAGATTACCACACGCCTGTAACCACGTTACACCGGCAGGGATATCATTCCACGGCATTTGGCTGGTAACATCGCCGGATGAGACCATGCCATTATACGTCTGCCCGCCAATGCCCATGTTGACAAATGTAAAATCAACGCCGGGATTTTGACGCATAATCTCGTCACAGAGCGTATAAAACGGGCTCTCTGACATTGTTGTTAAATCAGCGCCAGGAGAATAAATACTGTCACTCAATACAATGACAGTTGCCTTACCTGAACGGCAAGCTTTGTAAAACTGCGTTAAATGTCGGGGCTTTACATTCGCAGGAAACATTTCTGGCGGCGGCAGAATTTCTGAATGAACCGCCCTGCGGCCAGCTCCGGAAATATTGCAATTCTCACCAGCAATCACAGTCTGATTGGCATCAATAGTAGTTTGAGCTCCATCAGCTACAAGATTTGTCCCCGGAGCAAAATGTTGAACGGGCCGATCCGCCGCGCCCAGCATATTTTCTGCTGCCACCAACTGCGCTGTCTGGGTAGTCCCTGTAAAATCCTGCGCACCGATACGTGCAGCCACATGATCTGCAATGGCTCGCGGTGAACTCGCCCCAGATGGGATGGCGATAGCTTTAGATGCATCACCGCCCGCAGCCTGCACAGCACCTGCGGCCTGAGAAACGGCGTCACCCAGTGTATTGCCCGCATTCCCAACCGTTGCCGTCTCATCGAGCGGCAGCAGGGGCTTGAGCTTTGAGGGGGTAGCAGGTGTTGTGCCAGAAGCGGCTGTGGCGGGGGTGATGCCGAGAGCGCTTTCGCCTTGCAAAAGCAGCTGAGCTTTGTTGTCCAACTGAGCCGCGCCACCAGCAACCCCTAGCTTGTCATTCACCGCCTGCGTGGCATTTTTGTAAGATGCATCAGATGCAGCCTGTGCTGTTGTTGCCGCATTCTCCGCAGCCTGAACTGCAGCAGGGATCCCTGCTGCCTCAGATACGGCAGCGCCAATCACGCCTACGGGGACTTGCTGCGCTTCCTGCGTCCCGTCAGTGTTTTTAACAACACCCAGAACGTTATCGGTTGCGGCAACGGCCGTAGCAACTTTCAGGGCAGTAATTGGAGTTCCAGATTGGGTTGTACCGGACATTTTCCACCTAAATTTGGGCACAAAAAAACCGGCTCAAAGGCCGGTAATTTTTCGTTGGATTTTAAAAACTGATCAGGCGATCAGCAGAATATCTGTGTTGGTTTGCATTTCTATCGCACCCAATGGGCCGATAAGTTCCGTTTGCGTGTCTACCGCATCAATTCCCAAGGCATTGCCGTCTGCACCCTGTAATGCAGCCCCACCTGGTAACAGCAGATCTGACAGATATGGGGTATTGGTCATCATGCTGTTTTGCAAAGATGTTCCGTCTGGCAATAGCAAATCAAAATAGGTCTGATCTGTGACAGAGGTCCTCAACGACAAAATGCTGCTATCTGGCAAGCGTATAGCATTCGGGGGGACAGGCGTTCCGTCTGAAAGCGCCGGAACTGGGTTAGGAGCGCTAATCGTTCCGCTGGCAATTGCGATCAAGACGTCCTGAGAAATGACCCGCCCTTGCTGCGTTGTTATTTCTACGTTGACTGTCTGTGTAGTGCCCGGCTCACCTCCACCCAAGAAAACGCAGGCCAGGCCATTTACAATACTGGACCATGAAACAGATAGGTCTGTGGGCAGCCCTTGCGCCGTTAGAACCGATGCTGAAACATGAGATATGTAATCGTTCGTGCAGCAAAGAATTTTCGATGCATCAAGCGAAAAATCAAAGTTTTCCGCGCTACTTTTTGGGGCCCATGAAAGTAGAATAGTGCTCGCTACCAGCCCCCTAGCCCGCAAATTTGTAGCTTCCGGTATTGCGATGGTCCGCGCACAGGCTGGTTGCCATATAGGGGATGGGATTGGCGCGGTCATGGAACGGCAATCACAATAAATGTTTGCGTAATGGTCGCGCTCTGGGGCGCCCCTGTATGATAAGAAGCAACAGACACAAGCGCCGTGCTTTCCGTCCAACTCACAACATTTGTCATACCAAAGCCATTTCCGTCAGTGCCGTTTTGGGCAGCCACAAAAATGGTTTTTGAATATTCGCGTGGAAGTTGGATAGTTTGATTATTGCCAGAAACTGTTGCGGTAAATGTTTCAATAATTGCGCCGGGAACATCTGCTAAAACATAATTCCCCGCCGCTTGTTTCCCGTCAATCTGCGTTTGCAGGTTGGTATCAGCATCAGTCCGCGCTTCGGCTTCATTTGTGATCGCTGTATTGCGTGCGCTTGCTTCAGCAGTAACGTCAGACTGAAAAGCAACCAGCCCTTTTGGGGTAGTGATATTCCCATTCCATGAGAAATACCACTGATATGTTACGCCGGTAGCATCGTAACCCGTTAGGTTTAAGCCAGACTGATCTGCTGCCCCATTCCCGTGAACATCAGTGACAGACCATGTGCCTCGGAAATCCCCATTATCAGCCGGATTTCCGAATTCAATACCATTGGTAAACACAATTTCACCAATTGCTGGTGAATTATTATTCCATCCACCACCAACCCCGCCAGCAACCCATGAAGAATTATTCAATATCCCGCTCATGGTATCGCCGGATTTTTTCACGTATGTATTGGCCGCGATTGCAGCAGTCAGATACCCGTCAAAAAGACTTTTCCATGTCGCACCATTTGCCCCAGGCGTTGTGATATTGCTATCTGCCGTAGAAACCCAGAAGGAGCCGGGGGTAGCCCCTGAAACAATGGCGCCAGCAGGATACCCGCCGATGGCCTGCGCAAAGGCAGCATTAAAAGGCCCAACGTAACCTGCCTGCAAAACCTGAATGGCACGAGAAAGACGGTGCAGAAACCCGTTCATATCCGCGCCCCGAGGGGGTGAGCCGCCTGCTGCACGGTCAATAAAGGTCTCTGGGGGAAACCCCAGTGCAATGCTGGCGCTACCATCTCCTGCTGTGGCCTGCGTGTCTGGAACAATTGCCACGTTTCCAGATGCCGCTGCCGCCGCAATAAGGGCGTTAAAAAGCCCCAGATCATCAGACTGTTTCATCAGGAAGAACTTTTTATTGAATAGGAGATTGCAACACCGGCAGGCCTAGGCAGTGCGCCAGAGTTTTCGATGATGGAAACCTGCACATCAGTCGGCACAAAATTGAACACGTAAGTCATGCTCATATTGCCGTTGTCCTGCACATAGGCATCCCCCTGCCCCGCAAAGAGCGTTGTCAGGATCTTGTTAATTGAGAAAACTGAGCCGTCAGTGATGTTGGCCAGTGCTTTGGCTTTTATGAGCTGGCGATACCCATCATCAGACAGGCTATAATTGTCTGTCGCCGCATTTCCCGCGAAAAAAGGTGCGTTGTTAAACCCTTCTTCCGTCAGATCATTCGCTTCGGAAAACCCAAAGTATTTACTGGATGTGATCTTGAGAACGCGGCTGACACCAACAATGCGGCCCCATACATCTAGCCCATACCCGCGGGCAGTATCCAAATCCCAGACATCCGTGTACCACGCATCTATCAGAGACGCTGGGTCTAGCGCCTGATTCCACCCCTCAATCAAAGAGCTAATGGTTGGAGATGATGAATACTGAGACAGTATTGTTTGCTGGACGTTTTGCATGTCACGCGATTGCGACAGTGATGTTGGCCGCTTCTATGGTGGGTATCTGATCGGCCTGCATTTGCAGTGTAAACCCGGTTGGGTTGGCCGCTATGCCTATGGTGATTTCGACAATCTGCACCCATGATCCCAAGGCGGCTATTGGCCCGTAATACCGGCTGGCAAAGAGTAAACTGGCAATACGTGCCCGCGTGCCACCATCGCCACCATTGAAAGCGGAAATTATGGCCGCCTGCACATCTCCTGTTGCCGTTGAAGGAACAGAAGATCCGCTTTTAAGCGTTACAGCAATGTAAACTGGTGTAGGCGTGGCGCGCGTAAACTGCACCGTATAGCTTGGCGCTGTAGTGTAGCCACTATTTGGGTCAGTCACGGTCACGCTGCTAGCGCCGGTATAGCCGCAACCTGGTGGCTTTTTGCTTAGTATAGCGCGAGCAATATCTTCATCCGCACCGCCATTTACGCATACAAACAAGCTATGCGCCGCGATGGAAACACCATTGGTTGTTTCCGCCGCATCAGTGCTGTTGTCGGTCACATATGCATCCGTTACGCCGCTAACCGCCTCTACCGCACCAAGAACAGCGTCCAGAGAGCCAACGGAATTTGCCGCAACGCTTTCTTGCCTGCGCTGCTCGAACTCCACTCGGCTTTCTTCATCGGAGCCTGTTACCCCAGCAGATGGGTTTGTAACGGATGATAAGCCCACCACGGACTGATAAACCGATACACTGCTGGAAGCGCATTCAATCGCGCCTGTTTGAGTGCAGGAGAATGTTCCTGTGCCCGTGCCCGTCGCATCAATCGTGATGGCACCATCTGCCGCATACGTCTTCCCGTTGCCGTCCTGAATGAGCGTTCCTTCTGGGATAACTGTTCCGGCCGCACCTGTGCAGACAACAGTCACGACCGTTGCAGTCGCTCCGCGCCGCGTCATGAAATACAGCTTGCCGACGGCATCCTGCATCCGGCCTGACGCCCGATCAGGATCTACACCGTTAAAGAGTGCAAGCATCTGGTCATACGCATCACCAAGAATGGCAGTGAGCGACATCGCCAACTGCCCCTGCGGCGTGGAAAGCGCGGTATTCAGCATATTCCCAAAAGCCGCGTTAATATCTGCCAATGCGCCTGACAGCATATCGCTTTCGGATGGCGCGACAAACCCGGCATCAGTAAAAGATGGGGCTGGGACTGACGTTGTGCCTGTTTCAGAAGCTGACACTAGACGTGCTCCCGCTGTCAGTCGTGAAAAGAATAACCCCAGAGAGTTGACGCGATGCATTCATTCGAGAAAGCACGCATTTTACAGACGCTACTTCTGGGACTGTCGCAGCCACCTGCTCAACATTCGAACGGAATACTGAAACCGACTGATTCCTGCCCAAGATTTTATTGAGATAGGGCAAGCCCAAGGCAGTATTATACCAGCATTCGCCTTGGAATACGCGCACAGCAGAAGAAATATCCTGCGCCGTGGCGTAAGGCGCAGACGCCATGGCAATGTTTCCTGAAGCATCAACAGCTAGATCCCACGTTGTGCGGTCAAGAAGGAGGGTAGATGCCATGATACCAACAAAAAAGCCGCCCCATGCGGAGCGGCCTAATTACAAAACGGGCGATGATAGAGAGAGGATGGCATAAACCTCGCTAGGGTACAAGCCTATTCTGGTTTGCCAGTTGCCCCGCTGCCTGTTTGCACGCCGCCATGCGTATGGCTTTGCAAGCTGATATCTCCTGCAGTCACATCCCCTGAAACCTTAACATCACAGTTAATTTCGCAATCCGCTGCGTCAACAATGAACTTACCGGCTGTTTTAACGTGCACATCACCACCGACCCAGCCGATGTATTCTTCTGGCGCGCCGTTCAGATAACCCCCGACATAAAGCGCATCGGCCATATCATGCTGCCGGTATGACCCCGGCGCTGATGCCGTACGATTGGCTTTCGCACTGGAAATATCACGCCCGCAGATGATAGCTGCGCCGATATCACCCTCTTGTGGATCGCAGATAAATGCACGCTTCCCGCCCTGTATGCGCAGGTATGGCACATTGTAGATAACCTCATGCGGGACAACGTTCCCTTGCCCGTCCTGCTGGTGAACAATCGGCCAGATATCGACGTACCCAACAGGGTTAAGGCCTGTGCTGCGTACGGCCTTAACCTGCACAAGTGTATCAGCCCCCATCATGGAGAGCGCGCGGCGGATAACTGCATTGGTGACGTTGAAGTCACTCGCAATATCCGATGGCTGCATGGAGCCAACAGTGGGTTTATCTTGCAAAGCCACTTACCTGCCCAGCTATTTCAGGCCGCGCAGCCTCAATAAAGGTGAACCATGAGCCGTTTTCTTCCTCGGTCTGCAAATCATGCTGCAGACGCAGCACAACCCACTGGCCATTGGACGGCGGATAGATATTCTGGGAACCATCAACAGAACGCATCTGGCCGTAGGCATTCACCCACGCTGCTGGAGAATACTGGCTGCTGAGTTTGAACGTATCGTGAAATGCAATTTCAGGGTTAAAGACTGTCCGCAGTGTTACGCCGTACTGGCTGTAGCTTGGGTATCCTATCAGCCCGGTAGATGAGGATATCTCCAGAATTTCACTCTCAGTCGATGATGTCACGCCTGCTGGCCACGCCGAAAGAACGCCAAACCCCAAATGGTATTGAATGCGAGTGGCCGCCTGCACGGCTGCAATCTGTTCCAGCGCACACCCCTTGTAGGTCACGCCGCCTTTGAGAACGGATGTAATGCCGTAATTGCGGAACGAAAAACCGATCTTGCCCGCTATGGTTTCCAAAATGGTGGCAACAGGCACATCATTACCAAAGGCCGTGGCCGACACTGATGCAGAAGCGGCATCTACAGTGGATTGCGCGTTGACGATAAAGGCGACATTGGGTGCCCCACTGAAATCTGCAAAGGCTTCGATCACGCCGCCAGTGAAGACAAGGGCCTTTTTCTCTCCGCGATTGCCTGCCTTTACGGATACCGTATTCTGGCTCTGGCTAACGATACCTGCCTGAATAACAGAGAGCCTGTTCATATCAGACAGTTTCATGCCCTCGATACGCAAGGCGCACATCATGCCCGTTTCATTGGAAGCACTGACGACCTCACAGGAAACACGATGGCCTGTTATGGTCAGCGTATTGTTGGTGCCGTCTGCAAACCCGCCCTGATCCAAGGTAAACGTGACCTCGATCTCGCGCTTTTTGATGGCGTCAGACATTCTGGCCTTCCTGATAAACCAGCAGATACCGCGTGCCCAATGCGCTATATTCCGGGTCTGATGTACCCTGCGTATCCACAAAGGTAAAATCACCCGGGAAGCCGAAATACGCTTCCCGCACCAGCCATGTTCTATCCTGACATAATACGCCAGCCACCTTCATGGTACCATTCAGCCAGATGTTGGCATACAGGCCCGTGCTGCGCTGCTGGATATCAAAGCGGATTGTTTGCCCGGAAAGCGGCGTTTGTATCTTCTGAAAAGCAACCGCATTGAGAGGGATAGTGTATGCGGATGACATTAAAATATCCCCGTTGGCGTAACCGCATTGAGCGCATCATCATCTGCGTCTTCTGACTGCACATTCCCGCCGTTCTGTGCTGCCTCTCCCTGCGGCTGTGCAGTTAAGGTGTATGCAGCTTCGGCGCTCACCCTTACCTCTTGCAGGAAGACCTCTGCCGTAATCATGGAAGCACCGCGCTCTGATGCGCGCCGGATGTGGTAGCCCACCACATTGACGTTGGTATATTCCCCCTCAGGCGTTACCACGCTGTAAAGATTAAGATCTGCCGCAAGCTGTTCCAGTGTTGCGACAAAAATGCTTTTGAGAGTTGCCGCCTGGGAAGTTCCACCCGCACCTATTCCGCTCAGAAGATCTTCAATCGCACTCGCGCTGCCGTAATCAAAAGATGATCCATCGCAGACCATCTCGACAACATATCTGCCCGGTATCCTGTTCTTGTCATACGTGGTGAATGCGCCGTTTTCTATCGGTGCCGTGGACAGCATATAGCTACGGTTAATATCTATCCCACGCACATGCGCAGAGGTCAGAACGGCATCTCCTGCTTGCGTGAAAATACCCCACTGGCTGGCCGCATTCTGGATAAGGTATTCATCCAGCATCGTGCCGAGTAGCGTGGAAGCGGATGCCTCAACACCCGCAGAGATGGATTGGCCCAGCAGCGCAGGTACGCCTACCGCAGCAGGAATATCCCAGATTTCAGGCATGACGACAGGAAGCAATGGCATTGCTTTAGAATCTCATGTTTTGGGGGATTGTACAAGAAAAAGGCGGCCCAAAGGCCGCCTCTCCCTCAAGCCAGGGCCTTCTGCCCCACACTAGCCCGCTCTTCTTCCTCAAGATCGTGCCAGAGTTGCATCAGCGCTTTACCCATAGCGAGCATGATCTCCCGGCGCCTATTGCGGCCAACGCGGAATGAGCCGTCTCCTCCCGGCAGTGCCATCTGCATGTTCAGAAGTGCCATAGATAGGCCCATTGCGTTCATCCTTCCCTTCGAAGCATTCTGGGCTTTTAGTCGGGCACTAATGCCCTGCATGATCTGAAGGTTTGTTCGCTCATCATTCTGCAGGTTAAAAGCAGCAGCCGCTTTATCAAACACACCAGCGTTGCCACCCCCGAAGGGATGGCTGGCCTTTACGGCGCTTACGCTGGCGTTGGGACGAAAGGGCGCAGTTCCTCGACTATCGAAGGATACCAAACCCAAGGCTGCACAGTCCCTGCGGAATGCGCCTTTGCCTTATCTTCGTAACGCCCAAAAGGCATTCCTTTATTGGTAGGCTTCCAAACGCGCCTCTGCTTCGCATCACGCAAACCGGTATGATATCCTTGATCGGCAAGAAGCTGGTTAACTTGGGTGTTCTTGATGCCCAGTTCAGCACCAATCTGGGTAGCGTTCATTGTGCGCTCTTGAACAGCTAATGGCTGTGGTTGCCATCCCAGCTCCTTCGGAAGATCAATACCCATTTTCTCTTTAACGGTGGAGACCGCTTTTAATCGCGCTTGCGTCAGGTCCATTCCTTGGCGTTTGTTGAAGGCCAGAGCCGAACCATGCAGGGCGATAGCTTTGCGAATACGAGTAACGTGGTCGATCTCTTTTTTCTGAGAGATCATCCCTTTCGCCCGGAAATATCCCTTCACCAACTCCTTCTGCACCTGCCAAGCCAGATCATCCATGAAGGACTTAACTAGCATGGAATAACCAGCTTCTGTTAGGAGGGTTACGTCCTCATGCGACTTGGCGGAAATCTCGACAATTTTGTGCGTACGAATTTCGTCTGCACAAACTTTGAAGTAATCTTCGCCCTCTATCAGCCGCACTTTGTTGGTGTTGAAATTCCGCCTAGCCGTCCCTGTCGGGCGCTCGTGCAGCTCGTCCATCATCTTGAAGGTAATGACACGCTGGCCTTTATACTCGACCACGTTGATTTCGTGGTTGTTGATTATGATCTGGCTCATGCTGCGCCCCCTTCAATTGCCACATCATCATCGCGATCTTGCTTAACAATCGAAAACAATGCGGACACGCGCTCCTGTGCAGACATTCCTTTATTGATATTTTTAAAGGCTGAGTATGATCCTATCGTTATCTGAGCACCGAACCTCGGAGAGATAAGCCCATTTTCGGTAAAGGCGTGAATAAGGCCATTGTATATGTAATGAGGAACAATCGTGGCCTGACCGCCGTGGGTATTTATGACCCTTACTGCGTCAGCGTATTCACCAATAGCCAACTTGTCCGCGACAATCCTCTTCTGATCATCTGGAATCGGCATCGCATTAAGTAGATCGTCAAGAGATACAAACGGGAAATCAAGGCTACCGTTTACCGGTGCGAAATAACGCACAGGTTTCCCGCAAACTTGGTGAGTGTGCGCTGGTATTGAAAAAGGCTTTCTTGACATGCTATCATTCGTCATAGCGAATATATCCTATTTGCTGCTTGTGGCGGCGGAGAACTGTTTGGCGATAGGCTCCGCTGCCATTTTTTCTTCTAGTATTTTTGCTACCTCTGCGTTCAAAGTATTGACACTCCACATAGCTCTTTTCTCAAGCCATAGCTTGATCTCGGGCTTTACGCGAATGTGCATTTGAACACTAACCGGAGATGGCTTCCGGTATTTATTCATCGTGCCTTTCCTTTATACCTATGAGATAACAAGAACCTCACAGGAATCAAGGTATATTCCATATACCAAATACCGGTCAACTGTCTCCGGTATTTTTTTTCCTACGCGCCTCTCTCCAAGTCCAATATTCATCATGTGTCATGGTGCGCGCGCAGGCGTCATCTTCCGCCTTAGCGTATTCGGCTTTTGCAATTTGTTCTATATCTTTATCTAGGCATTCCGCTAACGGACGCCCCAATCTTCTATCGCGGATAGGATCATGGAATCTTACCCATGACCTCATACCTTGCGCAGCTACGCGAGAAAAACTTACCGGGAATTTCCTCTCGATAATTTTTTCAACCATAAAGAACAGCGCATAAAAAAAGATATCTATCTGCTCTCTTTGATTCGCCTGTTCAAATGGTGTTTCTGTAAGTGGGAGGCCTAAATTAATGCCCTTGATAGCCTCTTGATAGAAGCCGTCGTGCCCAAAATAGGAAAGGCCAAGAAAATTCTTAAGAACTGTTAAATTTTCGCCAGAAGGCCTACTCTTCCCCCTCTCCCAGTCCGTAATAGTGGATTGAGAGACCTTGATAGCTTGCGCAAGTCCAGATTGGGTTAAGCCTTTTTTCTTTCTTGCCTCAATAATGTCTTTAGCCCATTGCGGCTTAAATTTCTCAGGCTTAGTCACAGCTACCTCCAAACGTAAGAGGATTCTTTTATATAACGGAAGACATCGCCGCCATATGGCTAGTTGTCACGCATCCATTTCACTCAAGGCTTTTTGGCCGTGTTTCGTCCCGTTTAATGCCTTAAATAGCCTTCCCCAAAAGATTAGATAAGGAAAAGCAAGGCTTATCTTTTCCACTTAGGGAAATTATCAGAACGTTTGATTTAAGCCTTTCCAATCCAGACACCTCTCCAGACTCCCCAACCCCTCCCCGTACGGGCAAACTCTGCGGGAAGGAGGAGTCGGATGAACAAAATCGTTTTTGATCCAAAAACGGGAAAACTTACAGCAAAAGTAAATCTTCAGGTCACTGCAGATTATATTTGCGACTGTGGGCTAACTATGGAATTGACTATTGAGTGGCCAGAAAATCTTACTACAACAGGGAAAGTAAGGCTTACTGACAAGAAATGCCCCCGATGCCATGAGCCTATAGTCCTTCCTGCTGCAACCCATTATGTTGAGGGACATAAATTGCTCTCTAAGAAGGAAGATTGACTTCCCCAACAATAGCAACATCACCATTAATGCAGACAAGGGGGGCTAAACTTACGGGGGGCGTTTTGCCCTCACAATCCCCCGCGCAATAGCGGCGAATGGTCTCAGCGGTAGCAGCCAAATCTTCTGCTGAGACCCCCGTGCCCTTGTGTAGTTCAATGGCTTTTTCCATAGCCCATTCGTGTGCGAGTGACATATCGCCTCCTTTGTTAAGAAAATGCGTATGAGTGAAAAAGACAGTAAGTCAGAGCCTAAACCAGAGGCAATCTCAAAAGGCTCTACTGTCGTGTTACAAGCGGCCTTAACGGAAGTGACGAAGGCTGGGATTGCTTTCCTTCCTCACGACTTCCAATGGCTTCAAAAACTCTTTCCCGGTTAATGATGCCTAATTCCCTAAAGACAATTTCAACGCGCGGATTATCGCTCAACACGCCAATAAAATCACCAGAGGGAATAAAGTTTGGTTTAGCTGAAACGTACAGGGTAAGCCCTCTATTCCCAAATTCTGTCCAGTAGCGATCGACTATATAAATCTGCTCATGATGCACGCTGGTATCAGTCATGATGCTTTCCCTACCCTGTCCAATTTGGACAGCCTAGTACCAATGACCACGGAGTACAAGAACCCAGACTCCCACAAGGCGCGTAGTACGGGTAACGTAGAGCATCTTATTTTAAAGGATGGATTCTGATGCCTGAATTACGCTGCCCAGAATGTGACGCTAAAATTATCTTAAACCCTGCCCGCATGTCTTTTGGCGTCCCCATTATTGAGCAAGACAAATGCAAGCACCCCGGCTCAGGAAGAATATTTAGTTGCCCCAAAGCATTGCAAGCTGGCGGTGATGCCCTTCAAAACCTTCTGACTGGCAAATCCGGGTGATCTTTTAGGCAGGCGTCCAGTTCCGCCTTTGTATGAAAACGCCAGCCAACGATTACCATATCATTTGCTGCGTCCAACTGAAGGCACAAAGAGGACCTGGGCTCCATATACGCAAGCGCCCATTCCGGTGGGGTCTCGCCTTTTGATAGAGGATGCCACGGAAAGTCTCGCGCAGCACAGGCCATGGCTGTTTTATCTAGATCTGGCATGGGTTTAGTCCATAAGGATTTGGGCCAAGCGTGACTCCTCAACGTGGCGTCACGGGGCTATGGTGCGGGGGTTTTAGGGGGGGATAGAATGCAGGATAACCTTCAAACATTACCGCAGAGCACTTTTTCTGTATGGCATTGGTTAATCGTATTATTTGTTTTCATGGGAATATATTGCCTTCCCTTCTTTGTGGCGTGTTTTCGTGATTCCACAAAAAAGGCGGCTGTTTTTGTAGTAAATTTATGCTTTGGCTGGACACTCATAGGCTGGATTATTGCCTTTGTTATGGCTGTATCTTACGAAAAGAAATCTGATTACCAACTGCGCATTGCAGCAATGGAAAGAATTGTAAGACAGTAATGCTGAGATTCACCCCCTCATGACTCCCCAAAATCTTCTTCTAAAGGTATGACGGAGCTTTTTGGGGGAAGTTATGGGCCGCAGAAGCTCAAAACCATTCTGGGCTAAAGACTACAAGAAAGCGGCCTATAATAGACAATACTATCGCCGCAAGAAAGCAGAGCAACGTTTAAGTGGAATTATTGGTGTCGCGATTATTTTTGGCGGTATTTTTGCCTTATCTCATTCTAATGGAAGTCATTCGTCAAAATCTTTTCCTGTCACACCATCCTTGGTGCATCCTGCTGCCGCAGAAAGTTCTTCAGGACTAGAAGCATTCGGCCATTACAATCCTGATTTTGACTGTAGCGTTGATCACTCCAAAGATAGCATTGCCACATTGCTATGTGAAAATAGCAACGCCGCAAAACATGAGTTGATCTTTGATCAAACATACTACGCCCTGCGGCAGATCGTTGGCAAAGCTGGTTGGAAAACACTTAAGCAGCAGGTCGTATCTGACGATGGAGCTTTAAAGGCTTGCATAGACACATCTACGCCTATGGAAGGGGCGCCCAAAGCAGACCCAGATTGCTATATTTCCAAAATGGTGGAAATCACAGACAAATACAAAACAAGGTTATCTGGCGCCCCCTTGGAAGAAGCCAATCGCGATATCAATGAACATATCAAACTACAGCAACAACTCATTAATCTCGGCTATATGCCGGCAGGAAGTGTTGCCGATGGTGTATATGGGGAAAGCACCCGTGCTGCTATTATAAAATGGCAAAAAAACACCGGATACCATAATCCTACAGGGTTCCTTTCCGATGATGATGCCCTCAAGCTCATGGCTTCAACACCGGTTGTACAGGCCACCTCAAAAAGTGAGCCGGAATATACATCATCTGTGACTCCAACCAATGAGAAAGAAAGCAGCAAATCTTTCCTATGGATGATTATTGTCACTGTTCTTGTAATGGCTTTTATATTCTTTCGTCATAAGATCAAAAAGAATGAATATGAAGCTACATGGGATTTAATTAGAACCGAGATTTATACGCAAAAAAAGAACCTTCAAATAGCGAGAACTCAGAAATTAACTGCTGACGCATATGGGACCGTTGACGTCACAAAATGGGCCAAAGAAATAAATTACTTTATCAATACACGCATTTCTCCAATCATTTCCTCTCGCATACAAGATGAAAAAAGACGCGACAAATTGCGTGCTGCTGCCGGGCTTTTAATTGAGCAGATCGCTTCCGAACCATTGCAAGCTGACACAATCACAACAGCGTATCGCAGTGATCCAACAGTTTTTGATCCACGTATGGATCCTTTTGATTATGAACAATATTGCGCGCTTATATTAAGAAACGCAGGATGGGATGCCCAAGCCACAAAGCAAAGCGGCGACCAAGGTGCGGACGTTATTGCACAAAAAGAAGGCGTGAAGATTGTCGTGCAATGCAAACTTTATAGCGGGACCGTTGGAAATGCAGCTGTGCAGCAAGTATATACAGCAAAAACTCACCGAGGAGCTCAAGCTGCCATTGTTGTTACAAACTCGACTTTTTCAGCTTCAGCCCGAGAGGCCGCCGCTACAACAGGTGTTTATTTAATCCATCATGCACAACTTGCTGATACGGCAGATGAAATATTCCGCCATTTTAAATTTTCATGATTTATACACTTGAAGGACGATCATCTTGAAAAAATACTTTCTGATGTCTGCAATGCTTTTACTAGCGAACGAAACACCGGCCTTAGCAGATGAATGCAAAGGGGTAGTAACTCAAGACATTCCCGATAATTCATATGATGGGAAAGCAGGCACCGTCATTGAGCAACTACACGAATATGAAGGCAAGCCTGATGGAACCCCCCTCACCTATGCCGTGCATGGTGGCGGAGTTTATCCAGCAGACCACATTAGAATATTAAACTGCACAATTCATAAAATATCGACAGATCCCTATTATGAATTGAAGCTTAATAATACATCGGAAAACGCTGATGATATTATTATGCAGAAAGCAGAAGCGCAGCTTTTGCAGATGGGTATGGATAACGCAGACGCAAGCAATGCCGCTTACGCCTATGCTAAGTCGCCTGATACAGCGTGTGGCAAAATGGCCGCCAGAGCCATTAACGGTGATCAATCTGCGGCATCGTTAATACTTTCCGGCGGCATATGCCCGTAAGCACAAATTAAGTCAGCCGTATATTGGCCTGACGCGCCCTAAAGGTCACGCTATCAAAGGCACTCCGCGCCTCTCTGGCAATGGCTTTTGGGTCGCTATTAGGCGCATGTATGTTGAAGTTATTGGTGATCGTATTACTCGTATCGCCAGAACTTCCAGATGGCGTGGGGGCATTTATTGAAGCCCTCATGCTATCCATGTAACGAGACAAACTATCTCCGCCAGCGGCTGGTTGTGGAGATACAGATGGAGTTAGTGGCCCGTTAGAAAGCGCTGCCCCCACAACGCTATTGGGGGATGCAAGATAATCCGCTAGCGCGCCTCGCTTCGCAATCTCCCCGCTAACATCCTTTGGCCTCTCAAAATAACTTGAAACAATAGCTGCGGCCACTCCTGCATTATTAGCCTGCCTTAGTAGATCGCCTGCCCCTTTTTCCGTATGGGTAAGCTCCCAATTGGCAAAGTCCATTTGCTCTCGCATGGCCGCTTCTTTGTCATGTACAGACTGCATGGTATGGCCATACAATTTTGCGTACGCAGCCTGCCTATCGGGATGCCATTGCATCAACCCATAAGCTACTCCATTAACCGCCATTGGGTTTAAGCTGCTTTCGGTCATCGCATTTGCAAGTAACCCCGTCGCCTGCTCCTTACTCCACCCACTTGCCATCGCCATATTCGTAAACTTAATCATGGCGGCAGGGTCAGCGCCTTTCAACACTTTCTGGGCACCCTGCGTGGCATATGACCTACCTAGGCCAAAGTGTGAGGCAAAATTATCTAACGCCGATGCACCCGGAATATGCTTGTCTATCCACGTTCCCAAATCATCATTGGGATCAAGATATTTTAATACTTCGTGAGCGCCTGCTGCAGCTAGCAGCTTGGAAAGCGTTCCCAGCCCGGCCCCTGAAGCGGTAGCCAATGTCCGCACATTCGCCAAAACTTCAAAAAATTTCTTACCAACCCAAAGGTCAAATAAGATCTTGGCAACCTCTGTCCACCCCCCAACAGCCTTAGCCGCGCTGTCAGCATCCGTGGCAAATCCCTCAACACGCTTCTCGATCTCTGCCCAGTCTATCCCCTTCAGATAATCCCACCAGCGTTTCAGTTCATCGCCCACGCCCTGCCAGTCCACATGCTCGATGGCATCACCAAAACGGGTGACATACTGGTCGATATCCTGCCGCAGCCAGCCTTGGTTCTTATCAATCACGCCGCCAATGAGCGTCATCAGATGATGCACTTCTGGGCTTAAGTCGGTCATGATCGAGCGCCCGAAGGATTCAGACTGCGCCGTCAGCTTCGTCCAGTCAGCCAGAAGCTGCCCGGATGCGCGGCTGTCTCGCTCTGTGGGCTCATACTGCTTGAGGGATTTATACAGCGCCTCAATACGCTTGGGGCCAAGCTCCAGCATATTGATGGCGCCCTGCGAGAACCCCGCCTGCCCTGCCAGCGTAGAGAAAAGCTGCGGGCCAAGACGCTGTGCCGCGCGCGCCATGTCAGGAAGCAGCGCGTTGAAGTCGCGTAGCCTGCCGTGGGCATCTTCCAGTCGGACGCCCATCTGCCCGAAGGCCATGCCAAGGTTGCGGCGGCCATCAATGGTCTGGAATTGCGAGACAAGAGAACCAAGGCTGGAGGACATATCGGACGCACTGCCGCCCGCTGCTTCCGCAACCTTCTGCCAGGCTGTCAGCGTGTTGACTGACGTGCCAAGGTTTCTGGCAAGCTGGCCTGCCGCCACGTTGCTGGCCGTGGTATCAGACACGAACGCCTTAAGCGCCTTGCCGCCCGTCAGAACAGCAAAGAAAGCCAGAGCATTGCGCTCCAGATGCCGGAAAGAGTCTGCCGCCGTGTCCGTGGCCTTGGAGACGCCAGCACTCATCTTGCCCGCGCCTGCCGTCACATTCCCGAACAGCGTTTGAACCTGCTGCGCGCCTTTTCTCAGCGCCTTCGGGTCAAGCCCGAGTTCAACCACAAGAGCATCAACTACAGTTGCCATGTTTCTTTCCTACTGGAGAGCGTCCAGAGTCTCATTTTTTGGGAGGCGGTCCAAGGGTTGTGAGGCCGCGTGGTCAGGGAGATAATAGACGGCCGGCAAGTAATCGACGGCGTTACTATCACTCACTTCGTCAATGCCAGACTAAATTTGATACAAAATAAAACAAAATGACTTCAATAATATGCCACTTTTGGAAATGAACTGAAAATTTTTTTACGATTCAGTCTAGGTACTTAATTAAAGTACTGTTATTTATGTTGTTAGACAAAAGAAAGGGGACAGCCCTGCAAGGCCATCCCCCTTTTATTCCGCTACCAATTGGAACCGTCGCGGAAATGTTGCTACAGTGATAGCGCGGGCTTAATGCCAACGCAAGTAACATGCGTCAAGGGCGGTTCTCTTAATCCTATAAGAGAAAACACAATGAGTGTAATCCCTAACTACAACCCTCGTCAGCCATCTAAAACGCTGACTGAAGCAGAAGCAACCATAATTATTCAGCGAATTGCTTCGGGCGAGTTTCTAAACCGCATTGCCGCAGACTTTGATGTGAACCCGGGACGCATCTCGGAAATAAAAACTGGTAAGCGTTTCGGGCACTTACCTCGTCCATTCCGTCGCAAATAAGCGACAAGGGTGATATCGGAAACGGTATCACCCCTTATTATTATCTTTTATTCATCCGGTGAAACATGACGAAACTCCCCCCTTTGACAGAGCCGTTCTCTACATCCGACCTAGAGTGGTACAAAGGAAGGTACCAAAGGCTTCTATCTGAAAGCACTCTTAAAGATGGAGAATACCTGCCTCCCATTCTCGCCAAGCAGAATGGGAGTGGTACCCCGGATGAAGATTACTTTGTCTCCGCTTACAATCTTAATGCTTACACACCAGAACATGATAAAGTTGCGCTACAGTTATTCAGTAACGAGTAAGCAAAGCACCCTACCGGACGTCTTAGATATATTCTACAAATCCACCCCTTAAGGCGCAGGCAACTTCCACGCTTGCACCTTAATCTGCGCTGACACTCCTGGAAACGGGTCAATCCCGACATTCCGTATAAGTGTTGCGACTGTAACCTGCGTGCAGTGTGGGTGTTGTTGCGCGTTTTTACACACATACGCTGACGCTTTATTCTTGCTGGGCGAATAGACTGCTTTCCACGTTGAGGACGGCACGTACACGCGATCATGCCCCATGGTCTGAATGGGTCGCAAATGAAAAGCGGGGCCTGTCACCACATACAGCTCTCCTTCATCATCTGCCATATCCCGCACACGCCGCTCCACACGTGACCAGATGCCTTCATTCAGACTGGCCGTCTGAGGCACCACATTTGAGAGTGCATAAGTCTCTGCCTGGGATGCTTCTGTAGGTTGGTCACCACTCGGTGCCATATGTCCACGGTCATAAATGGAGTTATAATAGTCCTGTAAATCCGCGCTGCCCGCAAACCGAGTGTCTGCATAGAAGTGGCCTGTCCTTTTTAGCCTTTCCGCCGCCTCTACATCATCCGACCAGAGATGCTCGGCTGACCAAAGAGGCTCGTGCGATACGGACGAAGCCAAGGCTGCATACCCTTTGTTGCACAGCAGCTTAGTGCCTGCGCTTAACTTGGGGTTTACGATATTTGGCAAATGGCCATTTGCACCAAAATCGTTGCAGTTATCTTCTTCTGCATGAAGAGGGGTTACGCACAGAGTGCAGAAAAATATCAGGGCCAGTCGTCTCATAAGGGGCTGATAACAGGTAAATTGCTTACTTCCCAGCCCCTACCAAAAACAGAAACCCAGCCCCTCATTTGTACGGTTTGGCGGACTCTGAAAGGTACTGCCACCCTGCTCCGATAAGGAGGAAGAAAATGGCAGTTTATATGATTACCTACGACATTAAAGTCGCAGATAACTTTGAATATCCTAAGCTTTATGAGGCAATCAAAGGTATCAGTGGGATATGGTGCCATCCTGTGGAATCAGTATGGTTTGTTGATACGGTCCGCTTTTCAGAGACGGATATCATGAACAAGTTAAAGCCGTTCCTGACCATTAGAAGTCATAATGGTGATAGAATTCTAATTAATAGATGCACAAAAAGTAATTCAGGATGGTTCTCCAAAGACTGCGTAGATTGGTTTAATAGTCAGAACCGAACGTGGACCAATCCACCCTACTAACATCACCCTCCCAGTAACCGCACATACTCCTCTGCTTCTTCCTTTGTGCGGAATGAAGCAGAGCGTCCACTTGTGTTGCTGTAACTCGCATTTTCCGCACCCGAGCAATGCGTAACGGATATAATCCTTTCCAACACATGGAATGTAACTCGCTCTGAAATTTCAAAGCGGCGTTCTATTTTTTCTTCGGACATCTTCAACTCGCATTAAACCGGCGCACTACAGCCATCTCCAATAAATCCTCAAAATCCTCGCTGTCATAAACCGTTTGCAGTTCATGCAGCGAGGCGAGGCCCTGCTGAATTACGAGGGCATGGCGTTCATTGACGTTGGCATATCGGGCGACGGGGCGCTGTGTCCCATTTGCAGCAGAACGGACAGAAGGGAGAACAACTGGCCGACGCCCTTGAAAAAATCCACATGCAACGCGAAGGCCTCCTTCTGGAGCCATCCGACCGTGGGGATTTCTTCAATATCGCTTTCATGCAGAGGGCGCCGCACACTTGGGTTGCCCGGGTCTGGCTGCACGCTCACACACTGCATCAGACGCGCAAGCAGTTCGTCCATCTTCTCTGGCGCCATCATCCCGAAGATGCTGATGCCCGCGGCGGCAAGCCCGGCAACACCGGAACCAGAAGCAGCTCCGGGAATATCAGCGCCGCTTGATATAGCCGCCTGCAAGCAATGCCGTCCCCACTTATCCGCCTCAAAGGCAGACATGCGGGTAATGACAAACATCTTGCCCTTGTCAGCACCTTCCCGCTGGCACGTAACAGTGACTTCCTTGATAGCCATTACAGCGCGGCCGGGATAACCCGCTCCCATAACAGTTCAAACGTCTGCGCTTCCAACACGCGGGCAGCGGATGGAATAACAACCGCAGAGCGCACAAGGCCGCGCACCATGGTGTATTTCTTGCCGATGGAAGGAAGCTGGATTTCCGCGCTCAAGCGATAGAGGCTGCGCGCTGTGGCCTGCGCTGCCACGACGGCCTCAAAGATACGGGAACTGGAGCTGGCCGCAGCAAGACTGATGGTTTGCGCAATGGGGTTAGGCACCCAGCCTGCGTTCAGGTAGCCATCAATGCTCATGGCCGTTTCGGCCTGCTCAACCGCTTCCGTTTCAAAGGCGCGATCTGCCGCATAGTTCTCCAACGTGATCGGGGCATTATAAAGCCCCGGCACGGTAATGGTAAAAACCGAATTAGCGGCTGTGATATCATAATCAGACATGCTTACTGCACCTCAGCAGACGAAAGGTTGATGGACTGCACGCTTTCGCCGTCCGTATAGAAGAACATGCCATCCACTGTGCCGCGCTTGGCCCGTGTTGCTGCTGTGGCTGTGGATGCGCCGGGGATAAGATACCAGCCCTGAGTTTGCAGCGTTGTGCTGATAGCTTTCCCAGCCTTGGAATTGACCTGCAGGGCTTCATCATCAGAGAGCGTCACGCCTGCCTGAATAGCGCCAAAGGAAAGCGCCAGATCAATAGTGGGCTGCACAGACGTTGAAATAATGCCGTCCCCAACCGCATCGTACGGGATAAGCCCAACGTTGGAGAACATGTCCGCCAGATTGATCTGGAAATCTGCATTCATCCATATCTGGTTCAGATAGCTATCAGCCCACGCAAACGGGCCAGACACAGAGCCATCCACGAACCAGTTGAAGGATGTATCATTGGCTTTGTAGTTGCCGTAGAAGCAGTAACCATTCCCCAGCAGGTTCGTGGCCTGTGCGTTGGAAATGTTGGACGGTGTAAGTCCAGAGAACTGACGGAACATCAGCGTTGCCCGGCCATTAGCCCGATTGGGGTTGATGGACGCTGCCCATGAAAGTGCAGCCGCAGCAATCAACGTGCCATTGCCATCCGCGTTACACACGCATGTTAGGCCCGGTGTGTTTTTGGCCTTTACAGTCGCCCCGAATGTGGCGGTCGCATTGGCTGTCAGGATGTTTGCATCTGCGTCCTGAATAACGCCCCAATAGCGGTTAGGGTTAGCAGCCATCCACGCGGCAATGGCTGTCTTGGCCGTAGCGTCTGGCTCCTGAGCGAACATGAAACCAGACCAATCACCCTCTGCATCCGCTGCGGCAGAAAGATATGTGCCGTAATCTGCATCTGCCGGAGAAGATGGAAGCTGGTAGAAATACAGGGTGGACGGCGCATCCAGCGAACCAGAATACGAGCCAAAGTAAATGCTGGCGATGCTGGCCTCAATACTGTTCACCCCGCACTTGGTCGCCACATCAGCCGCTGTAGTGAAGGAACTCACTCCTGCATCCAAAGAGGTATTCGTAGAAAACACCATCCCCTTAAGGATGTTAACCGTGCCGCTGGGCGAGATAACGCTCGGCGTTACGCTGACGATGCTTTTGATTGATAATGTCATGCCTGTGTCTCGTTGCTGGCCGCCTCTGCTTCAATCAGATCGATATGAGCGGAGTCAGCAAACTGTTGTGGAAGCGTGAAGCGGTAATTGGCTTGCAAGTGCAGGTCTGCATTCCAGTTATCTTCATACTGGTGCTCACCATTTATGAATCCCGTCTGCCGGGGATCATCCGCATAAAGCGGCGTTACATCGCCTTGTGGCCGTTCCTGCTGGAAGAATTGGCAGGCATACGGATCACGGAACAGCGTCACAATGCGTTCAATCATGTCGCCTGCCCCGGGACCGAACACGCTAACCTGCACAGTTAGATGCTCCTGCCTGCTCACTGTCCGCGTATCTGTGCCGTATTTAGAGCCGTTAGTGGCAATCTGCTGCCGCACAACAATGGTCATCAGCACAAACAGGCCAAGAGGCGCAGCAACGCGGTTCTGCTGACCTAGCCTCACCTCTGTTCCCGAAGGAAGAATGGAAAGCAGAAAGGCCCGCAGTGCTGTCGTTACATCGTCTTCGGACAGGCTTGCTGTGATGGGATCTGTCGCGCCACTATCAGCCTGCACCATTCACCGCTGCCCCATTGCTCGGGCTGGCCGACAACCAGCCATTCTGAATCATCAAAAACAAGGATATCGCCACCAAATTGATGAGCTCGGTCTATGCCCTTGATGTGCCCGTAAACGTAAACTGAGCGCACATCTGTGGACTGGTTGAGATTGGCGACCTGCTGCAAATCCTCACTGCTGGCCGCCTGCACCTGAATGGTGATCAAAGCCTCAGTGTATTCGGGGGCCACACGCCCACTAGGGAGCGTCTCGCTGCCATTGCTGGCCCGCAAGGTGGCCTGTATGCATGGATTAACCGCAGAGATGATACCCGTTACTGGCCCGAAAAGGTTCATCACTTCACCTCGCCATCAACTGCCCGGAGCATCGTGCGGGTATGTTCCAACGGGTTGTTGTAACCCTTCTTGCGTATCGTGCTGGGCGCGTTCGGTGGGTCTGACCAATCAATGATGGACTTCTGAATATCCGACACCATCAGCATAGCCACGCGACCAAGAGACGTGGCGGAATCCATGCCCGTGCGCTTCATGCTTATTGCCAGCGCATCGGCCCACGCCTGTTTGTTTTTGGCTATGGCGGTCCGAAAGAATGGCCGTGGCGGGATAACGATTTTATGCGCGGCTGTTGTCTTGGTTTCACCCTGGAAACTTTTGCCCACAAACCGCGTACCAATGCGCTCTGCCCCACGCTTTCCGACCACAGCATCCGTGATGTATTTCGTGCCGCCGGGATGATCGATTGATGCACCAAACTCCTGAATAGAAGCAATCTCGGCAACAGGCGTGCCGTCTGGATACGTGGAACCTTCCAGAAAACCTACACGCGCCACACGGGCTGTTTCTGAATTGCGCTCAAGCTGCTGCAAATACGCACGCAGCTTTGCGCCTCCACGCACCTTTGCCTTTACGGCCATGACCACGCGGGCTGCGGGCGACCCGGAACGTATCGCGCTCTACGCAAGAAAGTCGTTGCCGCCCAATAGGCCGCGCCCCACTTGGTTTGCACCCACCATGCCTGAGAATTGGTGACAGGCCCCATATCAGCCGAAAGCGATACGCTCCCTTCTGATGCCGATGCGATGCGTCCCACCACATCAGAACCACCTTGCTGCGCGCTTAAATTAAGCTGTGCCAGATGGGCCGTGATCATCCCCAGCAAAACGCCACGCCTGCCCACGTCCTGCACAGGTGAAGCGTCTGTATTGTTGAGGTACAAACCAGCCTCTTCCCACAAAGCGCCGCCAAGTCCTGCATTCACATAAGTGGCCAGCGTGGGATAACGCGCCGACCATTTTGTATAATCAAACTGCGCTATCGCCACGCCTGCACCTTACTTGGCTGGGGTAATGCCCGGAGCGGGCTTCTGAGGGTCAAGCGGTTCTGTGCCCGCCTTAACTGCTTCCTGCTCTTTGGCCTGTCCTTCCGCCTTGGCCACTGTTGGCTGCGCGAAGATCAGTTTATTTTCCAAAGGCGGAAAGCCAGCCTTCTCTTTCACCCAAGCATCCCAGAAATCAGACGGGACAGTGGTAAGGCCATACCCGCCAATCACGCGTGCAGCATTGGCACCGTTCAGCTTGTATTCTACGCCCGGCTTATTTTTCAGCCGCAGGATAACGCCGTTGGCCAGCTTGCAGCCGATAACGATGGCGCTGGATGTTGTGCCGCTCATGTCTTAAATCCCCGCCATGGTTGCAACGCCCGCAGGCATGTAGATGATCGCGCCCCATGTGCCCTGAGACATCTTCTGCTTCCACGCAGAGGATTCCGTAACAATGGCGTGCGTGCGCAGCTTTTCGGTAAAAGCTGCTTCGGCAGTTTTCTGCGTATCGACCTGGTCAACCACGGCAATCATGGTCTGTACGGTCTGGCCAATTTCATCGCCAAATTCGACAGCCTCAACAAAGCGGAGCTTCTTGTAGGTGTCCGTCAGCAGCGAAAGCGCAGACATGCCGAACTGGTTTTTACGGGTCAGCAGACCCATGCTGGTAGGAGACAGACCAATGGTAATGGCGCTGTCAGTCGTCACCATGCCGGCAGTCTGCTTACGCAGCTGGTTGATGAGGTCGATCACATCATCCTGCCGCTCTTCCGGCGTGGCGTTTTTCCATGATGTGCCGCCTGCCGCCTTGGTTTCTGGCACGATAGCCGCGTTCAGGCGCGGGTCGTTCAGGTAACCGTAGAGGCGCAGACCATCGATACCGAAGAAGTAGGTCTTGTTCTGAAACTTGTTCAGCTTGAGCGCTGCGGCTTCTCGTAGGCCAGCAGCCCACTGAATGCGCGCCTGTCCAGCAAGATCCAGTTCCTGCTCACCCCAAGTCGCAAAGACCTGATAATGATAGGACTGCCGATCAGGGAAGTTCGGATTCAGGTTCACCTGACCGTTGTTGTTCCAGTCACCATAGCTGGAAACTTCACCCGTGGTTTCGACCATGGGGAACACGGCTGTTTTGGTAACCCAATCCCCTTTCTTGACCTCACCCGCAATCTCACCGCCACGCATGGGGGAGAACGCGACCTTGATCAGATTGGGGTCAATCCACGCAGACATGAACGCGGGAATGCCCGCGTTGGCTGTCGTGGAAAGTGTAGGCTGGGCATCCATCGCCATGGCATCGGTGGCCAGAAGCGCGTTGTCTTTGATCATGCCCTTTGCATCGGGCATCACAAAGCCCAGGCGGTTAAGCTCCGCCAGTTGTGCCTGAAAATTATCCATTATGAATGATCCCACGTGGAGATTTTAACAAGCTCGCCAGCAGCGCATGTGTTGGCGGCGTAGAATTTGGTTTCGACAGAACCGGCAACCGTAGCCCCGGCTGCACCGGTGGAACCGCTGCCGTCCGTGGTGGACGCAAAGATCTTCTGCCCGCGCGTGGCTGCGGTGGATGTGTTGGCGAAGAAATCACCAGCCTGATACAGGCTGACCATGAAACCTTCGGGGACAACCATCCCGGCTTCATCGTAAAAATTGTCGATCTGGGCAGTAAGGTCACGATGCACAAAGCCATCGGGAGCAGCCTTTGAGCCTGACGGTGGCGCGTTCAGAACGGTCTGGCCGTCTGCCTGAATCCACCCGAACTTGCCAACAGTTACACCGCCAGCGCCTGCGACCAGCGCGCCCTCACCCGCCAGCGTATTCGCCGTTGGGTTCATGGATGCGAAATCCCCCGCAACGCCAAGTGCGGGCTCAACATTTACCTGCTGCTGAAATGCCATGTGATTATCCCTTCACCTGAATGCGGTTGAGGCCGAAGTTCTCGCGGAAATCAGCAGTGCCTTTGCTGTCTTGCGCGATCTTTTTTGCCGGAGCGTCAGTTACCTGAGTGCGTAATTGCGCGGCCTGCTTGAACAGTGGCTCAAGCCCGGCATCAGGAATGCCTGTGCAATCCAAGCCCATTTCTTTCAGGGCAAAGCGATACACAGCCGCAGCACTATCTAGCGCTACTTCACCGGCAAAAGGCTTCACGGCATCCCGCGCGGCATGAAGTGCATTCATGCGGGCAATCGTGTTGCGCTCTACTGTTGCGGCAACATTGGCGAGAGCCGCATCCATCGCCTGTTTGGTAATACCTTTATCCATTCCGCGTTCTTTATCCTCACGCGCAGCGCCAGCAGCTTCCGCACGACGGGCCGCTTCTTTCTCGGCATCTGCACGCGCTGCTCCTGCGGCCTCACGTTCGCCCGGAGTGTCATCCTGACCCTGCGTGGTCATAGCGGCGATGCATTTGGCAATCTGATCATCAGTAAGGCCAGCGGCCTTCATACGTTCGGCCATCTCCTGCGGATCATCGTCCGTGCCGCCTACGTTCAGACCACCGTCCGTTTCACTATTTTGAAACAGCGCCAGAACCTGATCCAGGATGTCGTCAGGCACGCGGGTCGCAAGAAGATTGCGCAGTGCGTCTGCAACATCGCCGTCCCTTGCTCCCTTTCCGGGTTCAGGGGCTCCCTGTGGCAGAGGTGTGGCTGATGTTGCGTCATCGATGGCCTTTTTGCAGACCTCAATGTCTGTATCTGCGGCCAGAAGTGGCTTGATAGCCTCCAGCAGTTTAGTGCGGCGCTTTTCCAGCGCCGTTCCATTTGTCTGTGACAATGTATTCTCCGTGGAAGAAAGCGCCGCATCTCCAATGATTGCGTGAGGAACACGCGGCGTTGCGACAAGTGCGAGATGGTTGAACACGATATCAACCATCGTCAGGCTGTAGGGCTGGCCGTTCAGCACCCCACCTTGCGGGATCGCCTTGTACGCATACCCCGCTGATACAGCCTTCAATTCTCCGCTTTCGATTGCGTCGATAGCGTCCTGCGTCCAGACCGTGAACGAGCCAACAAGGTCAGGATCTTCAAACCGCGCATCTGTCACGCTGCCGACTGTAATCTCCGCAGGATGATCCTCAGCAGAAACAGGCTGGTGCGTGAATAGAACCGGCTTGCCGCGCATGGTATCGGCGGCCTGCGCCAGCGCTGTCGGGTCGCGGTAGAGCTGGTAGATCGTTTCAGGCTCAAGCCCCAACTCACGCCAGCCCGGTATTTCACGCCCATAGTAAGGGCATACGCATGCGCTGGAGAGAACGCATTGCGTAATCCGCAAGTGTCCTTCAGGCGATTTCTCGCGCACGCTCTGCACCGCATCCAGTGCAATTTGCACGCGGTCTGTATTAACCATCGTTAAACCCCGGTAAAATAGGCCGCCATGTGCACCCGCAGTTGATATCTTCACCGGGCATCGTCCAATGCCCGTCGAGATAAAGCCCCTTCTCCAGATTGAACCGCTTGCCGTTAGCGGCCACATGCTCGGGTCGCGGGTGTCTGCTTGCGCCAGAGTGCAGCCAGATACCTTCCGAGATACCTAGATCCTGCTGTCGTCTGCGCGTTATGCTGGCCGAAACTTTGTTGTTCTGGTCTCTGGCAATCAGAGCCGCTCGGCTATCAGCAACATCAAACCGGCGCTTGATCTCATCGGTGAGCGTGCCAAGGTCACGCCCGGCCAAAGCAGACTTTTCCACCAGTTCCTGAACCTCATCCAGACATTCAGTCGGTATGGATTTAATCAGACCAATGTTTTCAGTGAGAGCCCGGTTTACCGCTTCCTTTACGGCAGGTGTTGCCTGAAACTGCACCGTAAAACCAAGATCGCGCAGACTGTTCCGAACGCTTCTGGTCGCATGGCCGGAAGCCTGCTGCACAAACTGCGAGGCGAGACTTTCGGCGTGCTTGTCAAAGTGCTCTTGCCATTGCCCCAGAATATTCGAGAACGTGCGCTTAAGGCGTTCTAGTGGCGTTTCATCCTGCGCCTGCTGTGCGTCAAACTGCTCATACGCAGCTAAGACGCGCTTGAGAACGTCCTGCCGCATGCGGGAAATATGATGCACCAGAACAGCATGATACTTCGCCCGGATACCCTGATTGGAAAAGACGGGCCGCACATTTGGCGCACGCTTTTTGCGCCCATCCGGCTCTACGGATTGAGCAATAAAGCGTGTCGTCATGAAAGATTATCGCCCCCATCAGGAACTTCTGGCGCTTCACTGCCTCGCTCTACCACGCCTTGATAAATACTCTCGGGATCAGCCGCGATCCTGTCCCGCGCCTCACTGTTCGAGATTACGCCCCGATCAATATACTCGGCATCAATATCAGCCTTGGTCTTTTCGATGGCTGCGGCTTCTTCATCGGTCGCCTGCCACAGCGTATTGAACTCGAACGTAATGCCGGGGTCTATTTCGCCCCACAGGTTCAACATGCACATATGCATGATCGTTGTGAGAGGACCGCGGAATGTGTTTTCCTGATAAGCGTGCACGCGGTCGTAAAACACCCGGATTTCGCCATCAGAAGAAGCGTTCAGGCCGCTGGGTGTAATGCCTGTGAACTTCACAAGCGGAGTCTGGGCCACTGAACACATTTGCTCCTGAGCCTGCGCTTGCAGCTTATCCAGTCCAGCCAACGCAGCATTCAGGATTTGGATTTCCTCACTATCCTTGTCCAGCAAGAACGTGCCGCGATTAGAGCGAAAGCGATTAAATGCCTCCACGCGGGCAAGCAACCCTTCTGGATCCTGCTGATAGGACGTCATGTTTGTGGACAGAGCCACAACCGAAAAGGCGTTGATCAGATCGGAAACACTCTGGCGAGTGCGCAGCCAGTTATCGACATATGGTTTGGCCATCTGAGCCAGTGAAAGACCACCAAAGTTATATGTCGGCTTAAGGATGTCTGGCACATCACGCGACACAAACCGCAGCAGCCGCGTGTGATGCACATTCGTGCCCTGCACCCACCACGTAGAGGGTTTGTAAAAATCAGAAGCGAGCGGCGTTGACGTGCTGTATTGATTTGGGGCAGCCCAGATCGGATCGACAGCAACCAACTCCCTTAGCGATCCCTTCCTGAATGTTTCGGGACGAAGCAGTAAAGGCGTGGAAACTATATCGCTCATGCGCGCCTGCCCCACATCCACATACAGCAGGCCCAGCCCGTAATATCCGTCCATTTCGGACATTTCCCGAAAACGCTCACGCACTTTCAGGCGGATGAACTCATTGCGCAACTGCTCGATACGCTGGCCTTTATCGTCCTTGCCAACAGCTTGGAAGTCAATCCATTCACGGGTTGATTCCGTGGCAAGGATTTCCACCATATTGCGGTATTCAGCCCGCTGCGCCATTTCAGCAAGGCGCGGGTATCCGAGGAAAACAACCCCTTCGGAAACGGCCTCCCCAATCCAACTCATGAGCGCAGAGCCGGTCGCAGCTCCGCTGTCCATGGCTAGCGGCGCTTGCCCATTCCCCTGCACGCCCGGTGGGGGCTTGTAGGGTTTGAACGCATCGCGCAATGACGGCGCACCAACGCTCGGGGCGATCCGGCCCCAGTCCAGCTTTTCCTTTCCGTCGGTCACAAGACGCGGCTCATCACGCACACGCGGCGGGTCCGGCTCAATGGATGGCCGGAACAGTGAGCGGATACGAGAGAGCATTAAATACGGTTCAGTATGGAGTTGAAGTTAAAAGCCTTCTTAGGCTCCGGCGCAAAAGTAAGCCCCAAAGCATCGGCAATATCAGGAGAACGCAGACCACGCTTTTTCATGGCGTCCTTACTTTCCACCAGAAGATTGCCGGAACTGTCCAGACCGTACCGAACCGTTGAAAGTTCGGCGGCCAGATCTTCTGCGTTGTCTTTGCTGTCAGCCTGAATGGAGGCATCCCCAGCACGCAACCAAGCGGCCACCTGCAGCCACAGATAATCGCGCAGTTTTGCAGGCTTGGCATCATCCGCGACAACCTCATCAGGCGCACGGCAGGCCACGTTCACGTCCACGACCGGCAACTTCTGTTCACGCAACCGATCAGCAACGCCAGCACCCACACCAACAACGTCAACGTAAATGCTGTCAGCGTCCCAGCGGCGAAAGAAATCTGCCGCCATTCCGGCTGTGGCCATCGTATCCTGCTTGGCCCTGATTTCTATTTTCTCAACGCGCGGGCCTTCACGCAGAACAAATGTTGTTCTGTCATCACCAAAGCGGGCAACGTCCACACCCAACCTGCGCTCGTATTTCCCGCTGGCAGGTTCACGCGCAAGCGCCGCTTCTGCCGTTTCCAACGGAATCAGAACGTCGTCGTCCTGCTTGGGGAAATCCCCATCAGCACGCACACGAACAACGTTTGAACCTTCCCCATACTTGCGCACCAGATTGGCGCGGTAGCTGGGATCAACCAACGGGCTGTCAGAACAGCGAAAATGAAGCGCCGTGTACAGCGCCCTGTCCTGCTTCTGAGAACGCGCAAAGAAGCCTGTGTTGCGCGTTGGGTTGCCGACCATAAGCAGGCGCGCACCGTGGGAAGAAAGCGCACCTTCCGCAACCTCGAATATCTCATCAGGGACGCCGCTGGCTTCTTCAATCACGAACATGATTGAGCCACCAGACGATGAACGCTCTACCGCCCTGTTATCATCCGTGATCTGCACGTCAGAAGCATGAAAGCCCTGCAATGCGTCAGGAGATTCCCGGCGGCTTGTGCGGGCAACAGCGTACCACTCAGCGGGCTGGCCCTTGTCGGATATCCTGTCCTGATTGCGGTCAAACAGGTTTGCCAGCCACAATTCTTCCGGCAGGCCATCTGCACGCGCTCGCTCTTCAGACCGACGCCCCCACTTGGAAAGCTCCGCCCAAAGAACGTTGTAAAGCTGTGACGCAGTCGGGGCCGTGCATGGAATGCGGCAGTATTCGTAACACTCCAGATGCCACCAGATCGCCGCAGACGTAGAGCCCGACTTGCCGACGCCATGACCTGCCCGCACCGATACCTTGGCACCCGGCGGGGCAATAGCCTCCAGCAACTGACGCTATTGCGTGGTCGGGTTAAGCCCCAAGCGCTGGCGAGCATACAGAACAGGATCTTTACGCCAGATACCGCGCAGTTTGCGGTAATCAGCAATATCAGCCTGAGTTAGAGCCATCTTCCTGTAATGCCGCGTTGAGCAAGCCGGAAACGCCGCCGCCCTTCACTTCTATCGGGCCACCGTCTGGGCCGGAATGCTCTTGAGTAATCTTATCGCGCCATTTGTCTTTCTGGCGGTTTTTTAGCCAAAAGATACCTGCGGCAGTATCGGGGGGATAATGCTCTTCATAATCAACAACCAAAGGGCGCCCTTGATCATTAAAGATCTTCACTGCCTTATGAGAATATCCAAGAGCGCGCTGGAAAAGACGATCAGCCACCTCAGCGTCGGCTAAATCTTTCCCCTTTTTTATGGACTCAAGAAATTCAGGATGCGCAGATTTCCAGGCATTTATTGTCTGCTCACTTACCTCGAAAAAATCTGCTAAATCCTGATCTGTTGCACCGAGAAGGCACAACTTCCTTGCCTGCTCAGCAAATCCTTCTTGGTACTTGCTGGGCCGTCCGGCCATATCCAACACTCCAGAATGAAAAATGCGCTTCCTGTCTTAACGCTGCTAATTTAAGGCGGCACGTTTTGCCCATGCCGTTGACCAATACCTACTACACGGGAGCCAACGGTTAGAGAGAACAGGATGGCGATGCGCGCTACATCGTTAAAGGATGGCCGCCCCCGAAACTGTTTTCGAACTGCCGCAACATTGCTTCGCGCTGAACACGCCCACCGACTGCAATCAGCAGCGCATTGGAAGCGCGCCCTGATACATTCCCGCGCATCAAACCAAACCGTGGCCAACACCGGATACGCACATCAGGACGAAGCCCCGCGTTCGCGCATTCCAGCATCGACAGCGGAAGGTCAGCACGGTGCCATGTATTTTCTGTTGCAGGCATGATGCCGCAAAGAAGCGACAGGCCGGACACGATGCCAACACACAGGGCGTCACAGCGCTTGAAACGCACGATGTCGCCATGCCTGAGTATCTGCATTTTGTCCGGGTAAAGAAAAAGCCGCACTGTGGCGGCTTGTGAACGTAGTTATTGCATTGTGGTTAAACGTATACAGAAACCTCGCTAGGGGTACAAGTCTTTTTATTTTTGCACCGCAGCGACCTATAGAACTCGTTCAACTGGCCCAGCAGCATTGCGCATTGTGCCGATATTTTTCTATGGGCGGACCCTGATGATACGCGCGGAAAGAACATTTCCCCCAACTGCCGAAAACTCAACTCATCCACCAACATCAACCGTAGGATCTGGTTTGCCCGCTCACCCAAAGCCCTGCGCACATCGAACAACCGCCCTGCGGCATTTGCCCGCGTCATATTCCAAGAAAGATCATCATGCTTCACAGTTGTGTCCGACACATGATTTTCTGGAAATTCGATGATGCCTTCATACGCGAAGGTATAATCCCTATACCAACGCTCACCTGCGTTTGCATCGTCCTGCGTGATATCGCCAGCGTTAAGCAATGATTGCACGGTTGTCAGCACGCGGGGTGGATTACCCCGAGTGAAAACAGATTTCGCCGCCCGTTCAGGCGTAGGCCCATTATCTTGCGCGTGGGGGATAATGCAGCGTGGCCGGGCGATTACTTTATTCACGTTTATTCCCCTTTTATAGCTACGCGCGAAATAAGAGCTATAACGAGAGCCCTCTGGACATCTGGAGAAGCGAGACGATACTCATTCATTAAGGCACTAGCTCTTGAAGCTGGATCAGAAGTCGCGCATGTCCGTCTGACCAATCTTTCGGCTAACTGGTGCGCAACATTCTGTGGATTGATTTGTATGGCGACCATTGCTCTTGACTGCCCTCGCTGCTCTCAAAAAAACATTACGATGGATATTTGTGGATATCTTGATTCCGATGGAGGCGGCGGAAGATCTTACAATCTTGCCTGTTTCTGCCGAGGGTGCTTCCTGCCTGTCGGATTAAAAATCACTGATGCGCCAAGGAATCTCCTAAGCAGCAATGCGCATATAATTACGTTGCCGTTAAATATCGCATTGAGCCGAGATGTCGACATTACTGCGCGTGTTAAAGTTTCTAATATATCACCACCGCCTCCCAAACCGACTGCGCCTCTCTTCCTGCCAGATAATGTGGAAAGGGCCTTCATTGAAGGAGAGCGTAGCCGGATCTCTGGTAATGTTTGTGCTGCCGGCATGACATATCGACGCTCGCTTGAATTGGCCACTAAAGATAAAGCTCGGGATATTCCCGGAGCTTCTGGGAAATCGCTTGCTGCTCGCATACGAATACTTGCTGAAAACCAACTACTCACACCCGATATCCGCGATTGGGCAGACCACATCCGAATAATAGGCAACGAATCAGCACACGATGAAGACGAGCCTTCTCCCCAAGAAATTGCAGACCTTGGCAATCTTACACGCATGATGCTTGTCTACCTTTATGAATTACCTGGGCAAGTTCAAAGAATGAAAGGGGAAGAAGCGAAGGAATAATTACCCACCCAATCCTGCAACAATTTCAAAAAACGCCAACATCAGCCAAAGCCCGATCACGATGCGTGGCGGTGTGCGGTCAGTCGCGCGCATTCTTGACCAACTCTTTCTGCGCCTCAGTCAAAGGCACGCCAGCCCGCACATTCTGCAATGCACAGGCCACATTCCAATCAACCGGTGGAGCGTATGTTCCCACGTTACCGGGCTTCAGAAAGTCTGGTAGGTTTTCGCGCCAATTCATACGTTGATGGAATCACGAATTGCCCAGAAAGTACAGGGAAAACTTACCCTTTCGGCCCCTTCATCCAATCATCCCGAAGCGGCAGGATTTCCTCATCCAGCAACCCCGGCTCTGGCTCGTGTATGGGCGGCAGATTGGTGTGTGGCTCTTGCGCTGTTTCACGCCGGTTTGTCGGCCATTCGTGCCAGCCTATTAGGTCGGCACCCACAAAATCTCCGATTATCAACATACCCCTAAAATCCCCATATCTTCCCGCAGAGTGCGCCATATCCGCTTCTGCTGTCATTTATCGTTCTCATGCTCTAACCACGCTCTCCGTGAAACCTCGTGGCTGTTTTTACCATGCTGGGCTTTCTTCACCCTCGGACATGTCGCGGAACCATGTTTGCGGCCCATTGAACAGCATTGGGATATCGCCGGTGCTGCCTTGGCGATTCTTGTCCACAATCCAGACGGCCTTACCTCGCGATGCATCCAGCTTGCGGTAGTAGTCCTCCTGCCGCTGCATGAATTTATCCATCGTCTCGCCCTGCTTCTGCTCCGGCAGCCCCTCTTTCGCGAGATAGTATTCCTCCCGGTAAAGCAGCACGATCATGGAGGCGTCCTGCTCCAAGTTGCCGCTATCTCGCAGGTCAGCCCCTGTTGGCCGCTTGTTGTCCCGTTTTTCCACGTCTCGGTTCAACTGCTGCAACGCGATCACTGGCACGTTCAGAGATTTTGCCATGGCCAACAGATCGGCGGAGATTTCGGAAACTTCTGCATAGCGTCCTTGCTTTCGCGCTGTTTGGGAGCCACGCATCAGCGCCAGATAATCCACCACAACCATGGCTAGCCCCTTCTTGGAGCGCGCCATACGCCGCGCAACGCTGTAGAGCTTTGCGACCGTGATTGCCGGAGTATCGTTGATCACCAGCGGGATCTTAGCAGCGTCTAGCTGGGCTGATACAATTCGATCCCACTGCTCCTGCCTCAACGGTGTGCCTGACGCGTATTCGCCTTGCCCGACTTCTTCGCCGCGGTTCTTTCCGGAACGGATGCACTGAACGGGAATATTGGTTTTTGCAGCAAGGAGGCGCTGGGAAATCTGCCGGTCACTCACTTCGCCAGACCAGTAGAGAACCTGCTTGCCCGTTGCTTTGGCTGCCCGAATGGCAATGCCAACCCCCGCTGCGGTTTTCCCCATTGCTGGACGGCCTGCCAGAATGGTCAGCGTGCCGTTTTCCAGACCCCCGGACATAGCATCGAACCGAGCATATCCAGTTGGTGTTCCGATTACGCCATCAATCTGCGAAGCCCTTTGCGCCGCCTCTAGCACGGACGCCATGGAATCACTCACGCCAACCGTCCGAATGTCCGAACGATCACGGCTGATGGTCAGCATGGCTTCCTCAACGTGATCGACAACATCCTGCGCCGTCCTACCATCTGGGCGTGTCACCATTTCCCGCATATCACCCGACAGTTCGAGCATCTGCCTACGCACCCACAGATCCCGCACCGTTTCCGCGTAACGCCGGTTTCCCATCACACCCACAAGGCTTCCGGTGATGATCGGAGCAATCTTCTCCCATCCACCGGCGGCCTCCACTTCCGGGCTGCCGACCAAGACCTGCCGGAGCATGATCGGGTTTGGCTCTGTCCCGGCGATGATCAGGCGTTCGGATGTTTCGTAGATCAGACGGTTGAGCGGAGAGTAGAAATATCGCGGCTCCAGCACATCGCAAACATCGTCATAAACGCGGGAATTTGTCATAACCCCGCCAAGTATGGCTTGCTCAGCTTGCAGATCGAACGGCATTTCAGCGCCTAGCTCTGCCCTGTCAAATGTGCCGCTCATGCCGCCTCTCCCTGCGGAATGTTGTGCTGCGCCATCCACGCGGTTTGAAACTCACGCATCGAAATGGGCCGCTCCTGACGCCCGATCGCATTGCGAGCGTAGAGCGTGTAATCCTTGCCCATCTGGCGCGTCCATTCTGGCTCCGCTGCAGCGGCAGTCGCCTCAGAAGCGGCAATGGCGCCAGAGGCCAGAGCTTCCTGCACGGGAATGCGGAACCATGCCGGCGGCTTGCCTTGCCCGGCACCGCGCTCGCATTTCTCGCGAATGGCAGAAAGGATCACCTCTCGGGCAGCATCGTATCCGTAACCCCGGTCTCGGGCATCAGCCAGCCATTGGCGAACCTCTCCCGTTCGAACCATCGGCTTCGCCGGATCAACGCCAGCCGCATCGAGAACCTCGTTGCCAAGACGCATCCAGTTTGCACTCACCCAATCAGCGTCCGGCGCATGCTTAGCGCTTAATGGTTCTTTACGGTTCTTTACGGTTTGTCGGTACGTCGTACCGGTCTGACCGGTACCAGATACCGGTTGGGTGGTATGTGGTACCGGGTAACCGGTATCTGGTACCGCGGTATCTCGTACCGGTTGACTGGTATCTCGTACCGGTTGATCGGTACCAGATACCGGTATCTCATTCTGGCTTTCGATGCTCAGACGGTATGTTTTGGAGCGCGTTCCACTCGAAACACGAGTAATAAATTCCCCCTGCTCAAGCTGCTTGAGGGCGTTCCGAACAGCCTTGTCACAGGCCCCAGTCATGTCGCAAATGGTGCGCACAGACGGCCAAGCAAGCCCATCGTCATTCGCACGCTCAGCAAGCGCCACAAGCACGAATTTCTGACAAATAGGCAGATGCACAGAATAGGCCCAATCTCTCGCCCGGGCGCTCATTACAGCGCCTCCCATTCACGCATATTCTTGAAAACAGATGCCTCTGTCTCATACAGTTCATCTATCTCGGCATCTGAATAGCCATAGTTGATGGCATCTTTCAGCGCAGACATGAGCGCACGCCGGCAGGCCAATATTCGGCGCATACCTTCTGTCCTGATGATGTTTTCAGGGGTGGAAATCAGCTTTAAATCATTGTACACTGGTGTTATAGCGTGATTAGCCATCGTCTTGCTACTCCAAGATTGTGGTCAGAAGGCCGCTGGTTCGGGGGAGCCGGGCGGCCTTCGTCATGTTAGCAGGGTTGCGCCCCGTTGGGTACGGGGTCGCAGGTGAAAAATTACTGATAATCACGGCAATATCTCCGTAATCGTCACCACTGTTTTTTGGTCGCATAAACGGCTTTTGACAGCGCGAATATCGAACGTGGCATATTCCGGCCCATCGTCCACAATGAAGCCCAGACCGCGTTTATTCCGCACACGCTGGCGCGCTCCCGGCTTCCTTACATTGAGCAACTTTGGTGTGGTTAGGCTATCAATCAGGAACTTGGCCCCACCCTGTACGCCGTCATGATCCGGCGTGCCACAGGAATGACGCTCAATAGATACATGCGCTTTCTGAAATGGCTCAGGAACGCGCATGTTAACAGTCGCGCAGGCAACAGCGCGGGCCATCTTCTGGCGCATCCGTGTAAGCGCAAAACGGCTTTGGCCTATGCTGTGGTTTAGCAATGGATAGGGTTCAGGAAGCTCAAAGCGAATTACCCTCATGCGAACCGTCCTGCGCCATCACGGCGGCGGCCAAGGCGTAGCGCATTGTTCTGCAAACGGAGCTGCCGGTTTTCTTCGCGCAATCTGATGTTTTCAGCATTCCGGCGCGTGACAGCCTCCAGAAAGCGGGCATTTTCTGCCCGCAGTTGAGTGTTCTCACGCTGGAGTTTAGCGTCTGGGGATAGGAGCGTTTTCAACATGGCTTACATCCCAAGCGCACGGCGATAAACGTCAAGCAAGGTTTCCTGTTCTTCCACTTCGGCAGGCTCCTGCTTACGAATACGGATGATCTGACGCAGCACTTTCACATCGAAGCCAGCGGATTTCGCTTCGGTGAATACGTCCTTAATGTCTCCTGCCAGAGCCTTGCGCTCTTCTTCCAGGCGCTCAACGCGTTCGATTATAGAGCGCAGGCGGTCAGCGGCAATGCCGCCAACGTTGGCAGTCTCATTGTGATCTTTTGGAAATTCAGTCATCAGATTTCATCCATCAGGTAATATTCGGCAGGCGGCTGAAAGCGCTTGATCCCGGCGGCGAGAAGAACCTCATTGGTATATCCCTTGGCCGTTTTGGCATTGTGTTGCTTGCAGAGTGCTGAACGGGTTATCCCAACCTTTCTTGCGAAGGCTGATTGCGACCCGGCTTTGTTGATTGCGCGGTCAACAATTCTGAAAACATCAGCATCATCCATGCTGTTGCCGCGCTTCATTCTCCACCTCCCCACGTAATCCGTGTTGACGGAGAAGCTGCAATAATGACCGCCCGCAGCCTGTCGCTCGTCTTGTCTAGTTCAGCACGAAGCCTTTCGTTCTCACGCGCAAGAACCTCAAAACTTTCACGTTCTGCGCGCAACGAAACCCAAACGTCCTGCCGCAAAAAAGCGAAACCAAGCAGGCCCATGCGGATCTCAAAGAACCCATCGCCCCGGTCAAAGCCGAAGCCACGCCATTTCAGAGTTTGGATTGCTGTAGGCATTTCCTTGTTTCTTCGACCATCTGGCCGACCTTCTTCTCCAGCTCAGGGCAGTCCGCCATCAGGACAATCAAGTCCTGCATGCGAGGCGCATTCATGCCGTAGAACCAATTTTTGAAAGCTTTTACCGACCAGCCGCGTGCGCGTGACACTCGTTTGGCAGCGTTTCGTAAATCCCCGTAACGGCGCTGCATGGCCTCACTGACCGTTTCAGCGCATGTTTCGTTCGAGGGAATTGGGGTGACATTTCGGGAAAGATTTTCCCTAAAAAGTTCCATGCTCATCGTCCATTCTCCGTTTTGCAAGAACGGGAGATCGGAGAAACGATGAAGAAGGAGACTGAATTCGGAACTGTAGAATTCGGGGGCACATACTCCCCCGATTTACTGAATGCCTGCGATACAGCCCCAGACATCCCGCACGGCACGCCGTTCCTTTGGAACGCCATTGTGCGCAACGCGATCATCTGGGCGCAGCTCAACCCCCACGCCACCATCAGGCAGCGCGTGCTTTTGCTACAGGACGTAGCCGACAAGCTGGGGGTTGATGCGGCGTGCATTGGTTAGGCTCAGAACGGAATGTCATCGTCCAGATCGGGATTGCCTTGCGGGCTATCCCATCCACCGGACTGCTGATTGTTCTGGCTGCGGCCCTGCTGTTGGCGCGGGGCATCGCCTGCGTCTTTATTATCCAGCAGCACCAACTCGCCACGATAAGCCGCAAGAACGACTTCCGTTGTAAAGCGCTCTACGCCGCCTTGATCCGTCCATTTGCGGGTTTGCAGGGAGCCTTCCAGATATACCTTGCGGCCCTTACGCAGGAAGCGCTCGGCTACATCTGCAAGACGTTCATTGAAAATAGAGACTCTGTGCCACTCGGTGCGCTCGCGTTTTTCGCCAGATGCGCGGTCATTCCATGTGTCACTGGTGGCCAGCGAGAAAGACACGATCTTCGCGCCGCCCTGCGTGGTACGCACATCCGGATCTTTGCCCAGATTGCCAACAAGCGTGACCTTGTTTACGGAGCCGGCCATTAGAACCAACCCATGCTGGAAGCATATGAATTGCAGCTATCACAAAGGAAGCGGCATTTATGGCGCGTTGTAAAAACCTTATGGCATCTGCTGCATGGGCGCGTGCGAAAATTGGGATTTTCAGAACGCACATGAGTATTACCAATGGAGGTCATTTTTTCCTTCAGTTTAGTAACAGCGCCCCGCTGCGCTTCCCCGCGCCTTTTCAAGCTGTCTTCCAAACGCTTTTTCTTGACTTCATCAGAAATCACTAATGCGGAGCTTGCCTTCCACTGGCAGCTACCCACAGTGCGGTTGAGCGCGGAGCAGATCGCTGCCCAACTTTTCCCCGCATTCACCATGCGTTCGAGGGATTTCACTTCCGCCGCAGTCCACGCCCTCATCACACACCCTCCCCGTCCGTACGGGTATGCGTACAAGGCTGCATGACCGGCTGGGTGTATGGGGTTACCGTTTCAGTGCGTGAGGGAGTCGTAACCTCCCCCACGCTTTCACCATCTTTTGGAGAGGATGAATTCGATGGCGCTTGAAAAACCACACCCGAACCAAGCTGTTCTTGAGAGGATGCATCTTGAAATGGCAAAGCAGACAGCAACCCTTCAGAGGATTGAGAAACTGTTGAGGGAACTGGTGCAGAAAGAAGCCAATTAAGGAGTTCTTCGGCCTCGGCAATGCGATCTACCATAAGGCCGGGGCCAGTTTGCATAAGGGCCCATGCACGCTGATCCTCTTTCGTCATATTATGGATTGATTCAGCAACGTAACTCATCGCGTAGCCTCCTGCGCTGGGGTGCGAGAAATAGCCAGCAGCGGAGTTTCCGCAAACATGAAGCCAATTTGCGTATCCACTGATGGGAAAGAGCGATTGAACATGTCATCGAAATGAGAAATCGAAACTGCGTTGGCGAGTAATGCACCAACTTTGTCGAGATGTTGCCTTAGGCGAGGCATATGCTTCTCCCTAAGCACCTGATGATGCTTGTGAGCGCGTACATGTTCCTCATCTGCTGGGTTGGCGCTGCGTATGGCATCTAAGCCAAGCGCTCCAAACAGAAATTGATACACGTAGCGATTGATGAAATGAGAACAGTTAGAGTGATTGCCAATGGCTGGACGCCGCAACCCAAGAACACGATGCAGTTCAATAAAGAACGTAGCGGGATATTCCCGCTGCCACTGGCGCACCTGATCGTTAATGAGTTGAAGACGGAAGAACTCAGGAAGCGGAAGGTGTCGTTCTGCCTTGCGGCGCAGGGCCACAAAAGCCTTAGTCAGAAGAATAGCTATTTGACGCGCTTCTGGTGTATCTGCTCTGTAGGTCATGTGAACGGCTTGCCGCTCTGTCAACCAGTAGATTTTCTCGGGGCGGCCACCAGAGGACTTTTGCGCCAGTGTGGCGCAAAAGTCGAGTTCCTTTATATCATCAAGGTTTTTCCGAATTACTTTTCGAAAGTTACGCACTTCGGCATACCCAAGATGATTGGAAAGCTCCACATCACTGATGCGCAGTTCGCCATCGTCCTGCCGCTCAATCTTGAAGGGAACGATGTCGGCAGTCATTGGGCGGCATCCCTTACTGGGGTGCGCTTGAACAGGTCGGGGCGCAGTTCTTCGCGGGGGATGCCGAAGATACGCTCAATAGTGGGGCAATGATGGGGGGGGATGCGCTTCCACCCAAGAACGGTTGAGTGGGCGCGGAGACCGAGTTTCGTGGCAACCGCAGCACAGCCACCCGCTCTCTTGAAAAGCTCTTTAGGTTCCATGCCCCGAATGTCGCACATACCGACATTCTCGGTCAATAAAAAATGTCGCTAATACCGACTCGTAATTTTTCATTACATGCGAATGTTCACTTATGAATCATGCGGAAACAATGGGTGCCCGTCTCAGGGCGCTGCGGCGGGCTAAGGGTCTAGTGCAGGCGGCTGCCGCAGAGGCTATTGGAATAAGCCGCAACCATCTTACTGAAATTGAAAACGGGAAAGACCCCGGATTTCAGACATTTTGTGCCCTAGCTGATTTTTATCAGGTTAGCATGGACTACCTTTATCGAGGCATTCCTTCTCCGAACACGTCTGCGCAAACTCTCGATAATGCTGAGGAGGCTGCTTGGCTCGGGCTCTGGCGCGACATGAACGAGAAACAAAGACGGATGGCGCTTGCTCTGATACAGGCCGCCATCGATACCGATGCTGCTTAACCCCTCGCCAGTGATTCTGTGTGCCCGTAACATGTGGCGAGTATGTCAGAACGAAACGTGAACATCAATAGCATATCAAACCCAGATAGCAAGCGAACGAGGAAGACACTCAGATGAATAATAATAATATTCCTCCCCATACACCTATTAATATGGCTCCTATGAATGCTGGAGATCAGGCATTTTACCTTCGACAAAAGCGGTTACTGGACTTTTTGAACGAGCGTAGAATTGTCCTAAAATGTGTTATGTGCGGCACGGTGGGCGGGTTTCAGCTTATAGGGTATAAGCATGAAACAACAGTGATCCCTACATCGACTCTTGGGCAATATTACCCAACCTACGCGGCAGCCTGCGGTCATTGCGGATTCATTCACGAATTTTTTGCACCTATAGTGGACTTCAGCTGATGGCTGACAACGTAATAAGAGATGTTTTCTCTGGAAGCGGAACCCCGCCATCAGGTATTGACGGCGGCGGTGGCCCTCCCCATGATTCAGATATGGAAAGACGCATAGGCAAACTTGAAGACAAGATGGATAAGGTTCAGGACGCCCTGAATGCCATACAGGTGACGCTTGCCGAAATTAAAACAACTATGGCGACCAAAGACGATCTGTCAAATGTTCGCGTCGAAGTAGCCGAGATGAAAGGTCGCATCGCTAAGCTGCCATCTCTCGCCCAGATTGCTGCATTGCTAGCAATAGCTGGAGCGATTTTTAAGGGACTTTCCTTCATTCACACGTGACCTATACGAATTTCATTCTTCGCTAGGCACATCTCCCACACTACCCAAAACCTCAGGCTCTCCGTAATTAGCTTGATAGCTTGGGCTCCATCTTTCTCCCCCTTCCGGCATGAATTTCTGTTATACAGTTTTAGTGTCAGGCAGAAGGGAGAAAGAAATGCCCCGCCTCACTATCGCTGGTCTACCATTCCCCCATTGGTGGCCTGTCGGTTTTTATGTCATTCTTCTGGAATCGCAATATTGCGACGCCGAAGACGATGAAGAATCGAAAGAAGGGGCCGACGAGGAACGGTAGACTAGCTGAGACAGAAATCCCGCCCTAACCCGGCGGGATTTTTTGCCCAATCCCTGCCCTTTTCTCGCCCAAGCACGGGCAAAGTCACGCCAATCATCCCGCCCCAAATTCGGAGCGGGATATTTTTTATGTGCCAATGTCGTAATGTGCGACATTTCTTGTTGACAAGATATGTCGGTATGAGCGACATAATAACCCATCACGAACAAAAGGTGATGGGCGATGAACACTCTCCAAAACAAAGAATGGCCAGAACGCATTGGAAGCGGTGCGCGGGATGTATGCGACTGGTTGCAGTTTACGGCACTGGGGCAGTTGTTCTGTCTGGCTGTGTTTTTCTACGGCCTGTTCGCGCTCATCGTTTTCACGGAACCGGGCCGCAAAATTGCTGAATACCTGATCGAGCTGGTCGTCATGATCGGCTGCAATCTGTTCGGCGCTCCCTACCCCTACTGATGCCGCAATGTTTCCCGCTGTCCGCAGCGGGTTGCATGGCCGCATTGGCCGAATGTTTCTCCACAAAGGAGTAGAAAATGGCTTACACAAACAAGGCGTACGCAAACGCCGTGCGTGATGGCATGTTTAATACAGACGATGTGCCAGCGCATGTAGCGCGTGAAATCCGTGAATATGAAGCGGCAATAGATCAGCACTGCCAGATCATCATGCGTATGCAGCGGGATGAGTTTTCAGACCGCGGTTTTGCAGACACGATGATCGAATACTCAGAAGAAGCTATCGGCGATATGGTCTGCGCAGTGCGTGAACTACGCGAAAAGCGGAAGGAAAGCATTAAGTCTGCTGCCCTGTCGCATAATGACGACATGCGCAAAGTTGCGGAGTGTGCGGCATGAGCGCGTGGAATGAACACGAAGCAGTCGTGCACTCGCTTATTCTGCAGCATGTCCCAGATGATAAACGCGACATGGCAATGAAGGCACTTTCCAATCTGACACGTGAATACGTGCGGCTGGAATTGCAAAATTGGGACGCCATGGAAGCCGTAAGGAGTGCGCATCCGTTTCGTGCTCTGGAGGCTGCGTGATGGCTCTCAAAATCTACAAGGATCTGGAGCAAGGAACAGATGAGTGGTTTCAGGCGCGTTGTGGAGTGTTGACCGCAAGCCTAATCGGTAAGCTACTCACCAAGACTTGCTCTGCCATTGCAAAGAACGATACGGCCGAGCGCGTCATTCTGGACATTCTGGGCCAGCGCGTAAATGGAATTGGAGATGAAAGTTTCCAGACCTTTGCGATGCAGCGCGGACATGAAGACGAAATGGAGGCGAAGATCCTCTATTCCAAGCATGTCGCACCTGTATCCGAAATTGGCTTTATGACGAATGATAAATGGGGATTCACCCTTGGTTATTCGCCAGACGGACTTGTGGGTGAAGACGGTCTGATTGAATGCAAGTCACGGCTTTCAGGACTGCAAATGCAGACAATCTGCTCCCAGAACGTGCCTATCGAATACATGCCCCAGATACAGACCGGCTTAATGGTCTCTGGTAGGCGCTGGCTAGACTTCATCAGCTTCCCTGCCCTTGGCGGCGGAAAGATGATGGTCAAACGTGTTTACTCAGACCCGAAGTTTCAGGCGCTTCTGCTGGATGCAGCTGCACACCTCGAAGCCAAGATCAAAAGCTACCAGGCCGAATATGAGGCCGCCCTACATAACCCAGACCTGCGCCTGATCGACACGGAACGGCGGGAAAATCCTGAGGAGATCATGGTATAATGGTCGATCTATCAAAAACCATCATCGCTAAGTCAGATCAGCTTAATGCAGATGATCTGCTAGGCGGCCCGATTACGATTACCATTGAAGATGTAAAGCAAGGCAATGCGGACCAGCCTATCGCTGTGTTTTATAAAGGCTGCAATGGCAAGCCATGGTATCCGTGCAAATCCATGCGCCGCGTTCTGGTGGCTATCTGGGGCAATGATGGGAAAACATATGCAGGGAAATCCTGCACGCTTTACCGTGACCCAGAAGTAAAGTTTGGCGGCATTAAAGTAGGCGGTATTCGTGTCAGCCATATGAGCAATATTGACGAAAATGTTGCTCTTGGCCTGCAAGTTACGCGTGGAAGCAAGAAGCTTTACACGGTCAAGCCGTTGCGGACTGAGAAGCCACAACCCCCAGCAGACCTGCAAGAGCGCTCCCAGCGCGCAATGGCAGCAATCAATAATGCAGCTGATGTTGCAGCTCTCCAAAAGATCACAGGCTCGAACAATTACCGGCTTTTGCTCTCCCAGCTTGACCAGTTCGATGCTGCGCAATCGGAAAATGTCAAACAAGCCGCCTCTGCCAAAGCGAGCGCCCTCAATGAAGGAGAATTCGCATGATCCTCTTTTTTGATACGGAGACTACAGGCCTTCCCGACCGATACACTCCCCTCAATTCCGACCGGCAGCGGTGTGCGAAAATATGTGATGAATTCACGCCAGATAAAGGCAGCATTGCAGATGATGCCTTTCTTACAGGTCGATATCTAGCCCTTGCGGGAATAGCAGAAAAAATCCGCAATCTAGGATCCGCGCCATGAGGACGAGAAAGGAACAGGTATCCGCTCTAGCATACGCCTTATTCAATAAACATACGGATATACATGAGTGCATCGCCATTGCGAACAAATACACCCAAGAGGCCGAGGAACGCGCCCGGGCAGAATGTGCGGCTGATACGCGGCGGTTGGAGTGGTTGGGCCAGTGCTGCATTCATGTATACGAGCCAAAAAAATACGATACGGGTATTGGCTGCGGGGTTTGTACCCTAAGCCATAAACCAGAAGCGGAACGCAATTTACGCGCCGCCATTGATGCAGCTATGGCGGCCGGGAAATGACCAACAAACAGCCAGACCGTGAGCCAGATGGTCAGTTTGATACCTTCCAGACATGGATAAACAAAGCAACGTCATGGATTGGCGGTACAAACCCAGCTTGCTTTGACGCAAAAGGGCGCAGGTGCCGTATCGGTGGCGATTTCATGCGCGCCCGTGATGAAGGGACGTTCCCGGTTTACTACTGGTTTGGAGCTGGCGACCAAACACCAGCACAGCAGCGCAAGGGCCAACGGGTTGCACGGAAAAGGAGGTGGGCATGACTGACGCACGCATTGAGGCGGCTGCACGGGCGATTGCCGAATATGTATATGAGCGCAACGGAAAGCCCCTGAAATGGGAAAACATGGGAGATAACCGTCAAGAAGTCGCCCGGTGCTATGCGCGAGTTGCTCTTGAAGCAGCAGATGCAGCGGCTTGGAACACCGACATCAAGAAAGCTCCCGGCTTCCGCCAGACAATCGTTGTTCATTTGAAGAATGGCGATACCATGCTTGCCAACAATGAGTTTCCTCAAGGCGAGGATGGTTGGGTTGATATGATGGGCGATAATATTGCTGAGGTCGATATCGAGGCATGGATGCTGATTCCTCGATTTACTCCACCAACCAAAAAGGCAACCTCATGAACGCCATAACCCCCGACCACTACAAAACAGAAAGTGGCCTGCATGTCTGGGATGTAACCCGTTACATGTCCGGCAACATGGCACAGGCGTTCCAGTATGTTTACCGCGCCGGTCATAAAGGATGCGAAGTGGAGGATCTTCGGAAGGCCGTGGCGTTCTTGGAGGATTGGGTTGCTCATCCTGATGTGCTGCGCTCTGTTCTACCAGAAGGTGTCGAGCCTACAGATGGGCCAAGCGTGACGCTCAGTCTTCTTCTAGGAATCAAGGGTGAGGATGAATGGGTGTTCAAGAGCCGTATTCTGACCGATATTGTTCAGGCCGACAGCTACGTAGGTGAAACTGTTAGCGGTGATCAGTTCTGTGGCCGCAAACTTATCTCCTTAAAGACACTTCCGCAGATCAGAGTGCGTATCCACGCACTGGAAGGAGGCGGGAATGGGTGAGACGCTGCCTGATCTTATGACGCTGAAGGATGTGTTGCTTAAGCTCAAAGGTATCGTAGGAAAGACATACCTCTCCCGGCACCTGAAAGACCATCCTGAATACAATGGCCAGCCAACGCACCGGCGCATTGGCGGCAAGATCGTATTCTACCCAGAAGATTTGCCACGCCTTATCGAAAGCCTTGAATGTCGCTCAAAATCGTCTCACGCAAAGGAAGGGAAACGCTATACGTCCGCGGAACCGTCGGCGGACAAAGCATATATGAAAGCACAGGCACAAATAACCCGAAGCATGCAGAGGCTTACCGCGCGAAAAGAGAAGCGGAACTCTGGCAAGAAAGTGTTTATGGAAAGCGTGCCGTTGTAACATTTGCTTCGGCTGTTGCGGGGTATGAAAAAGCTGCGCCCCGCAGCAAAACAACCCTTCTTCACCTTTCCCGATTACTTAAGCATTTCGGCGACCGTAAAGTATCAAGCATAAACCAGACCGATCTGGATGCAGCTTACGAGGCAATACTGACCAAGGGGTCTGCGGCATCTTCTGCCACAAAGATCAGGGCAGTTCTCACACCATTGCGCGCCGTTCTGGAATATGCGGCCGTGCGTGGATGGTGCGATAAGCCAGCATTTGAGCGCCCAAAAGTTGAACAAGTGCGTATGCTTTTCCTGCGGCCAGATGAAGCAATCCGTCTAGTGAATGAGGCCGCTCCTCATATCAGGCCCCTACTCGTCTTTCTGATCGGTACAGGTGCGAGAATGTCAGAAGCCCTGGAGCTGGAATGGAAAGACCTAGACCTAGAAGCCGCTCGATGCGTTGTTTGGCAAAAGCAGGGCAATGAACGCCATATCGATCTGCCGCCTGTAGTGGTTCTGGCCCTGAGTGGAATACCATGGAGGACAGGCCGGGTATTTCGTCCAGCCTATAAGCGCCGCGATAAGCAAGGCATAACACGCTGGGCAATTGGTGAGCATTATCACGATACAGAACGCACAGGCGGCGGCCAGATCAAAAGTGCATGGATGGCAGCCTGCAAACGCGCGGGATTTCCCGGGCATGAAAGAACGTGGCAGCCAAAGAATGAACGGTGGCCACGCACTCAATTCGTTCCAGACCTCACGCCCCATTGCTTACGCCACACCTTTGCGACATGGCATTACTGCCTACACAAAGACCTGATCGGCCTAAAAGAAGAAGGTGGATGGCAAACCATCACCATGGTGGCCAGATACGCCAAGAAGATGCCTGAGCATTACCGGCCAGCGATTGAGCGTTGGCTGAATTACCGGATGTGGCCAGAAATTACCGATTGCGTGCCATATCCGGGCCAGTTGGTTTATGATGAAGAATAGTGCTTATTTTTCAATAAGTTAGTAACTGGGATTTCCGCCTTCACACGGCGGGGGTCACAGGTTCAATCCCTGTCGCACCCACCACGGTTTTTCCTAGATTTCTGCGGGTTTTAGAGCATTTGTGCTCATCTCTCATTTTCTAGGTTAGCTTGATTAACTTCCCTTAAAATTAATAACCCATTATTCAAAAAGCACACGATGGCATAACTTATTATGTCCGCACTGTCAGATTGTTCCAATCATGACATTCTCGACACGTTTCCGCGCCTAACTAATCTTGGTGGTAGCTCATCTGGCGAAGATTTGGAGCTTGTTGGTAATACCTTGGCGGAGGTTATCCAAAACAACCACAAGATTTTAATCTGCCTATCAAATTACAAACAATCAGCGAATTAAAGCATTTGTTTACCTGTAGCGATGCAGAAAATGAGTGTGTCAGATCGGGTTTTGCTTATTATAAGCAATGTTGAGCCCCCCCCAATTGGGGTCACTTTACTAAGTCAGCGGGCATTCTGTTCTGCATGCTTAATAAAATAATAAACGCTATTATAGTGTCTTGAACTACAAAAAAGCCCTCCAATGTGGAGGGCTTTTTTCATATAATTTAAATCACGAAGCCGTTAGAAGTTAAAACGACTTCAATTTACCAAAAATCAAACGGCTGTTGTCGCAACTTCTGGTTCTGGGTTAAGGCGATACCCCCCGCCTTCTGTAACCAGCAAAGAAGCATGAGCTGGATCTGGCTCAATCTTCTGGCGCAGGCGGTAAATGTGGGTTTCCAGCGTATGGGTTGTTACCGCAGCATTATATCCCCACACCTCGTTTAGCAAAACCTGCCGGGGCACCGGGCGCGTTCCTGCGCGATAAAGAAACTTCAGAATAGCCGTTTCTTTTTCCGTCAAACGAATGCGACGGTTTTTGGCTGGTTCCTGCAACAGCTTGGCAGAAGGGCGGAACGTATATGGGCCAATGGAAAACACAGCATCTTCACTGTTTTCAAACAGTCTTAGCTGCGCCCGCAATCTGGCCAGAAGTTCTGCAATACGGAAAGGTTTGGCAACGTAATCATTGGCACCAGCATCAAGCCCCTTCACAATATCAGATTCATCATCTGATCCTGTAAGCATGATAACGGGCATACGCAGGCCATCCTTGCGCAGTTCTGCACAAAAATCGCGCCCATCTCCATCTGGCAGGGTTACGTCCAGCAGAATGGCATCACACCGTGCATCTGGTTCCTTCAGCTTCTGGCGAGCTTCGGCCAATGTTGCCGCCTCCAGAACCTGAAATTCTCCATCCAACTGCAACTGCTCTGCCAGTGTTCTGCGAATGACCTGATCGTCATCTACAACCAAAATTGGGCGCGCACCCGTCATGGAACATCGTCTCCTTATGTCAGCCCTCTGGCTCGGCTGCCTTGGCCTACTTCTTTATCGATCACACAACGAATCGTATCGAAACCAATTTCCGGCATGATACGTCAACCTCACGCGAAAGCCATAAAGCAGGGGTAAGATTGTTTATGATGATACACGTCTGGCCAACAGTAAACAGCAATATGGATGCACAACTGCATTGCAGACACAAAAGCATGAGCGCCATTATCGGCAAAAATGGCGTAACCCACCATAAGCGCGAAGGAGACCTGTGCACACCGCTAGGCACCTTCTCCCTCAGGCAGGTCTTTTACCGGGCTGATCGGGTTATAAAGCCCCAATCCGCCCTGCCCGTTATTCCATTAAGCCCGCAGGATGGCTGGTGTGATGATCCGTCATCGTCCAGCTATAACCAGCACATTCAGCTTCCCTCTTCTTTCCGCCATGAAATACTATGGCGTGAAGATGCCGTGTATGATCTGATTGTCGTGATTGGTTACAACGATAGTCCAGCAGAACCCGGCAAAGGTTCTGCCATTTTCATGCACTTGCAACGCCCCAACAAAACGCCAACTGAAGGATGTGTTGCGCTCACAGAAGCCGACTTACGCTTTGTTCTGGCATCTGGCGCTACAGAAATAACTATTCATCCGTCCCGTTAAGCTGGCTTGGCCATCTGCTCTGGCGCAACCAACCCTATTGCCACGTAACCTGGTGTCAGGGTTGGTTGTGGCTCATCCTCAGCCGAAACAATTGTAATGCCTGCACCTTTCTGAAGCACCAGAAATAACAGGAAATGGCTGCTTTCACTCAAAAGGTAGTTCTGGTTGTCTTCGGTTACTTCTATCGCAACAAAATGCCAGCCTTGGCTCACCAGCGCTTCTAGCACGGTAAAATTCCAGGCGGGCTGCCCCAACACCTTTCCGCGTGCTTCCCGGCTAAAACCACGATACTGGTCCAGCCGCGCTATGCCCGGGCTAACCTGATAAACCCTCTGCCGCCCAAAATGTGGTGCCAGATGCGCACAGACCAGCCCATTGTAAATGGCATCCGGCGTAGCTGAAATCAGATAATCAGCCGGACGTTCCTCCAAGTTTTCTGTGCCTTCTTCCGATAAAACTTCGGCGCATAAAACAGGCACACCAGCACGCTCGGCTGGATGCAGATCACCCAAGGAACTATCCACCAGCAAAACAGGCGTGCCCACAGCATGCACTGCCATAGCCAACTGAGTGGACCAGTCATTAGCTCCCACAATGGCCAATGCGGGTTGGTTGGAAAGCGTAAGATGCAACCGCCGACCCAGCGGAATAAGAGAAAAACCATGCAAAATCATGGTGGAAGCAATAACGGCAAAAACCGCCGGCATAACCTGAGAAGCTCCGGGGTAACCAGCATCCTGCAAGCGCACACCGGCGGCACCTGCCACTGCGGCCGCCACAATACCACGTGGTGCAATCCACCCCATAAACAGCCGCTCAGCCCGACTAAGGCTGGAACCTATGGTAGCCAACCAAATACCCAAAGGCCGCACTACAAACAGCACAGCCAATGTTAATGCCCCAATAGACCATGACAAACCAGCAAGCTCACTTCGTGTCAGATCCGCAGTGAGCATGATGAACAGGATGGAGACAATCAGCACCACCAGTGCTTCTTTCATCCGTTGGATTTCCGCCATGCCGGGAATACGCAGATTAACCAACGCCATGCCAAATACGGTAGAGGCAATAAGCCCTGCGCCATCCATGGTTAAGGTGCCTATCACATACAAAATCAGTGCAAGGCTAAGCAGTATCGGCATTTTCAGGAGGTCGGGCATTAAATCCCGTATGCACAACCACCGCACACACCATGCCGTGCCAATGCCAAGAGCGATCATCAATGTCGCACTCATCAGCATATGTGGGATGATGGATACAAAAAATGTGCCAGACCCCTCGCCCGGCTGCATAAGCAGCACTTCCAGCACCAATGTTGCCAGAATGGCGCCTACCGGGTCATTCAGAATGGCTTCCCACCGCAAGAAGGCTGCAATACGAGGCTTGAGCTTAGCGTGACGCAACAAAGGCAGAACAACCGTTGGCCCTGTTACCACAATAATGGCGCCAAACAGAAAGGCCGGGCCCCAGCCCATGCGCCCAACGTAATGGGCTGCAATGCTGCCTAAAATTAAATTGATCGGCAATGCCACCAGCGTAAGGCGCAAAACGCCCTCACCGGCTTCTTTTAGCTGACGAAAATCAAGCGCGAGACCGCCTTCAAACACGATAAGCGCCACCGCCAAAGAGACCATTTGGTGGAAGGCACTACCGGCAACCTCGGAGGGATGCATGATCTGCAACCCCGGCCCCAAAAGCAAACCTAAAGAAAAAAGCAGGACAATGGCAGGTAACCTAAAGCGCCAAGCCGTCCATTGTGCCAGCATACCGCCGCCCAGCACGAGAAAAACAAAAAGGATTACGCTTTCAGTCATGCGGGGCCATTTATCTTATTGGTCTATAGGACCTGATGAATCAGGCATCAGTATTATGCGTAAGACCAATAAGATGAACAGTTAAAAATATTTTCCTATTCTATACCTGCTTCCGGTTCTGGCGCGGCGCGCTCCATTACGGCGGCAAAAAAGCCATCTGTGCCATCGCGCAAAGGCGTTAAACTGATGGAACTTTCCTTACGCAATGCCTCTGGCATATCTGGGCTATCTGAAGGAACGAGCTTGAAATCAGGATGGCGCGCCAAAAATGCCGTAACCTGATCCATATTTTCTGCACGAAGCAGAGAACAGGTTGCATACACCATCCGCCCTCCGGCACGCACAAGTGCTGCAGCCCGATCCATAATGGCAGCCTGTTTTTCCAACAGTTCTGTCAGGTCCTGTTCTGTGGTGCGAAAACGTGCATCTGGGTTACGGCGCCATGTGCCTGTGCCACTACAAGGAGCATCCACCAACACCCGATCAAAGGATCCGGCGCGACGTTTGGCCCACTTATCTCCGGGAACCAGCAAATGCCGTTCTACATTATGCACGCCCGCGCGCCGCAAGCGTTTAACCGCACCTTCCAAGCGGGGTGCAGAAACATCGCATGCAACAATATGGCCTTTGTTTTCCATCATCATGGCCATGGCAAGTGTTTTACCACCAGCACCAGCACAATAATCCAGCACACGCATCTGGGGCTCAACGCCGCTTATGGCCGCAACAAGCTGGCTGCCTTCATCCTGAATTTCCACCAGCCCATCACGGAACGCCACGCTGGTTGTAACCGGCAAACGCGCTGGCAAACGCAACCCCCACGGAGAAAGCGGTGTAGGCTCAGCATGCAGGCCTTCACAGGCCAAACTACGCTGCGCCTCCTTACGGGGGCCGCGCAGAATATTCACCCGCAAATCCAGAGGCGCTGGGGTGGACATGACGGCAAGTTCATCTTCTAACTTGTCACCAAAAGTTGCTTCCAGATGCGGCAACAGCCAATCGGGCAGTTCCAGCCGAACAGCCCGAGGCATTTCCGGGGTATCCAGAGTTTTACCCGCAAGCGGCGTAAGGATAGAAAGTTCCCCACGCGTTAAAGCGCCTGCGGCAAAGCGCCCCTGCTCGAACATTTCCTCTACTTCGGCCAGAGAGAAACCATCGAACAACAGGCGCGCCCCGGCCCGGAGCCGGGCAGATGCTACCTGCCCTTTTTGCTCCAGCCACCAGCCAAGCCGACGCCACGCCCGCATAACATCCCATACAAGGCCGGATATGGCTCTGCGGTCTCCACCGCCCATGTAGCGCCGCTCTCTGAAAAAGCTGTTGGCTACAGCATCGGCGGGTTTGCGCGGGGCGGCTTCCATTGCTGCAAGCAGATCAATGGCGGCCGCAAGCCTGGCTGAAGGTGTCATATGTGGTTATCAATCCCGACGATAATTAGGAGCTTCACGCGTGATGGAAACATCATGCACATGGCTTTCACGCAGGCCAGCACCGGTAATACGGCGGAACTGGGCACCTTCTTGCAGTTCCTTCAGCACGTGGGAACCTGTGTAGCCCATACCGGCTTTAAGACCACCCACCAGCTGATGAATAACCGCAGCCATGCTGCCTTTGTAAGGCACGCGGCCTTCAATACCTTCTGGCACCAGCTTGAGCGCATCCTTGACTTCCTGCTGGAAATACCGGTCAGCCGAACCACGCGCCATGGCGCCAAGGCTACCCATACCGCGGTAGGATTTATAGGAACGTCCCTGATACAGGAACACCTCACCCGGCGCTTCTTCCGTGCCAGCAAGCAGTGAACCCACCATGACAACATCGGCACCAGCACCAATGGCCTTTACGATGTCACCCGATGTGCGAATACCGCCATCTGCAATGCAGGGAATACCTTTTTCCTTACATGCCAGAGAGGTTTCAAGAACGGCGGAGAACTGAGGCACGCCCACACCAGCCACAATACGCGTGGTGCAAATGGAACCCGGGCCAATGCCAATTTTCACGCAGTCTGCCCCTGCTTCAATGAGGGCATGAGCGGCTTCTGGCGTTGCAACGTTACCAGCCACAATCTGCACATTGGCATCAAAGGCTTTCAGGCGCTCAACTGCGCCCAGAACACCGGCAGAATGGCCATGCGCTGTATCTACCACCAGCACGTCCACGCCAGCTTCAATCAGCATTTTGGCGCGGTTAAAGCCATCTTCGCCCACACCTGTTGCGGCTGCACAACGCAGGCGGCCCAAGCTATCTTTGATAGCCAGCGGGTGGGCAACAGCCTTATCCATATCCTTAACGGTAATGATACCTACGCAGCGGTCTGCATCATCAACCACCAGCAGTTTTTCAATGCGGTGCTTGTGCAACAACTGACGGGCCGTATCTGCATCCACACCATTTTTAACCGTGATCAGCCGATCCTTGGTCATCAATTCGGAAACAGGCTGGTTGGGATCTACGGCAAAACGGGCATCACGGTTGGTCAGAATACCCACCAACTTCTGCGTGCCGGGTTCAACCACGGGCAGGCCGCTAATGCCGTGGCGGTGCATGATATCACGCACTTCTGCCAGTGTCTGATCCGGCCCTACCGTAACCGGATTCACCACCATACCGGATTCAAAGCGCTTAACGCGGCGAACCTGCTCGGCCTGTTCTTCTGGCTTCAGGTTTTTATGGATCACACCAAGGCCACCCTGCTGGGCCATGGCAATTGCCATCTGGTCTTCCGTAACCGTATCCATAGCGGCGGAAACCAGCGGAATGTTCAGTTCAATAGAGCGTGTGAGATGCGTGCGAACGGTTGTCTGGCTGGGCACAACGTCAGATGCAGCCGGCACAACCAGCACATCGTCAAACGCCAGAGCTTCCGTAACACGGCTATAGGGAGAAGAGGTCATGCTGCGGGCACCCTTGCTGAAATACAAAAAGGCAGGTTACCCTGAAGCATACGCTACGCCGCAGGTCACCCGACCATTGGCGCTCCCTCTTATGATGATGCACGCATAAAGGCAAGCATTACACGCGCCTTCTGTCTGTTTTTTTAATGTGAATGTAAAAAAGCAGAGCTTGAAAGTTTGAAACACACCCGCATACAGGCCATAACACGGTGGATGAAACGTGTTCTTCCTCTCCTATGCGGTTTTATGCTGGCCCCTGCTGCTGCGCATGCCGTAGAAGCCCCGCAAAAGGGAGGCACGCTGCGCATTCTGGTTTCCAGTGCAGTTGGCACGCTTGACCCGCAGATATCCTACGTTGGCCTGACCAAATTTTTTGAAACACCTGTTTACGATACGCTTTTAACTTATCCAAAATTTGCAGGCCCAGGCGCGCAACCTGTTATTCCAAATCTGGCAGTAAACGTTCCCCTGCCAGAAGATAACGGACTAACCTACAGGCTCACTCTGCGTAACGGCATTCATTTTTCCAATGGCCAGCTTTTAACCCTAGCGGATGTTGTTGCTTCTTTCCGTCGTATTTTTGCTGCAGGCAGCCCCACTGCCGGGCCATATTACAGTGCCATTAAAGGCGCTGATGCCTGCCTGAAAGACCCTGCCCATTGCACTTTGGCCGAGGGTATTGAAACGGATGTTGCAACCAACACCATTACATTCCACCTCAGCCGCCCAGACCCTGAATTTCTGGAGCATCTGGCATGGTTTCATGCATCTATTCTACCTGCCAATACACCTGCCCATGATATGGGAAACACTGCACCTCCGGGGACCGGGCCTTACCAAATAACAGATTACAACCCCACAACGCATATGCGTTTTGAACGCAATCCTTATTTTCATGAATGGTCACACAACGCACAGCCTGCGGGATTTCCAGACCACATGGAAGTGACATTTGGGCTGGAACCAGAATCTGCTGTAACCGCCGTAGAAAACGATCAAGCCGACCTGATGTATGAAAATGTTCCGCTAGACCGATTAGGCGAAGTTGGCAGCAAATATGCGGATCAGGTGCACATCTTCACCCCTCTGCTGTATTACTACGCAACACTGAATGTAAATGAACCGCCGTTTACATCCCTCAAGGTGCGGCAGGCACTCAATTACGCGGTCAATCGGCATGCGATGGTGATTTATGATGGGGGTAGCGCGGTTGCATCTCCGCAATGCCAGCTTCTGCCAGAAGGCACTCCGGGGTATGAACGTTTTTGTGCCTATACTGCGGGAGCCTCTCCACGAAACCCAGCACCAGAATGGGTAAAACCCGACATGGAAAAAGCCCGCCAGCTTGTGCAGGAAAGTGGCACAAAAGGTATGCGGGTTACTATAGTCACCCCTTCCGGCGGCAAATCAGACAATACCGCGCTTGAATTACGCAGCGTATTGGAAAATCTGGGCTACAAGGCTTCGGTTCATAGCATCAGCCCTGCCGTCCATTTTACGTTTGTGCAGAATTCAGACAACCATGTGCAAATTTCCATCAGTGGGTGGAATGCTGATTATCCCTCGGCTGCCAGCTTTCTGGATACGCTGTTTGCATGTTCCAATTTTCATCCCCATTCCGATAACTCACCCAATATGTCCGGCTTTTGTGACCCGCATATTGATGACATGATGCACCATGCTGCCCAGCTTACCTTAACAGATCGCGCTGCCAGCAATGCCATGTGGGCACAAGCTGATAAAGCGCTGATGGCACAGGCCCCTGCAGTGCCTTTGGTGCAGACCAAAAGAGTTGTGCTGGTTTCTAAACGCACACGAAATGTCATAATTACGCTTAATGATGAAATCCTGCTTTCTCAGCTACAGGTTCCATGACTGATCCCGCCCCCTCTCCTGCGCAAGACACCAAACCACCCGGCCCGTGGCGCATGGCGCTGCGGTCCCTCCGCCACAATCGCTCAGCGCTGATATCTTTGACTGTTTTGGTATTTCTAGCTGCGGCTAGCCTGCTTGCACCCTATTACGCACGCTATGTTGCGCATACAGATCCGTTTGTCTCCAACGTGGCAGGTTCCATCATGGTGGGGGGGAAGGAAGTGGATATCATGCAGCCCAATGATAACCCACTGCATCTTGGCCTAAGCCCCATTGGCCCCACATGGCACGGAAGCTATATGCTGGGGGCTGATAGTCAGGGGCGCGATGTTGCAGCGCGGCTATTATATGGTGGGCAGAACTCTTTGCTCATTTCATTCTGTTCTGCTGTTCTGTGCCTCATAATGGCTGCGGTTGTGGGCATAGCGGCGGGTTTTTGCGGCGGCATTGTCGATACCATTCTCTCCCGCATGATGGATATCATGTGGTCCGTTCCCGTGTATCTGTTTGCTATTTCTCTTTCTATTGTCACGGTCAGCGATGGGCTGCATCTGGGGCCGTTTGTTATTGAATCTGATAACCTGCTTCTGCCTATCTGCATTATCGCGCTGGTTTATATCCCTTATGCGGCACGCCCCATTCGGGGCCGTGTCATGGCATTGCGGGAGGCTGAATTTGTTATGGCTGCACGCTGCCTTGGCGTACCCCGCTGGCGCATTGTGCTCCGCGATATTCTCCCCAACGTCACATCCACCCTTGTTGTGCTTGGGCCGCTGATCATGGCGATGTCCCTGCTAGCAGAAAGCGCGCTCTCGTTTCTATCCATTGGGGTGCAGGCCCCTGCGGCATCTTGGGGCACGCTGATTCAGGATGGTGAAGGCCTTATTTATACGCGCCCCATGGTGGCTATTGCTCCGGGCTTGGCCATTATTGCCGTAGTGCTGGCCTTGAACATTCTGGGCGATGGCCTGCGAGATGCACTGGATGTGCGTGATGCCAGCCACCGTGAACAATAGGAGGCCCAACGCATGTTGATGGCCGCCCTCCGCCGCTTGGGACAAACAGTTTTTGTGCTGTTTGGTATTTCTGCGCTAGTGTTTGCTGTGTTTTTTGCCACACCGGGCGCAGACCCTACCGCCCGTATTGCTGGTAAAAACGCATCGCCCCAAACCATGCAGAAAGTACGGCAGGAATACGGGTTTGATCGCCCTTTGCCCGTTCAATATGCCATCATGATGAAAAAGTTGTTCATCACGCAGGATCTGGCCTCTTACGCAGATAGAGGCGAACTGGTGGTGCCCGAAATTACACGCGCGGCCCCGGTGACAGTTTCCTTGGTGTGTGGTGCAGCCGTGATCTGGATTGTGTTTTCCATTGCCATGGGCACTTTGGCTGCTGCCCTGAAAGGCACATGGGTTGACCGTACGCTCATGATGCTCGGGTTAGTTGGTATTTCCATACCCGTTTTTTGGCTTGGGCAAGTCGCAAACCTGATTACACAGAACCGTTACCACGATACATGGCTTTTTTCCTGGGTGCCGGCTCTGGGCTATGTGCCGCTTACACAAAACCCTTGGGGTTGGTTTAAAGCCTTGGTTATTCCGTGGGTTGTTTTAGCTGTTTTGTTTATTGGCGTTTACAGCCGGGTGCTGCGGGCTGATCTGGTCGCGCTCTCTGGTGAAGATTTTATACGCACAGCCCGCGCCAAGGGGCTTTCTCCCTCCCGTATTCTTATCCGGCACGGACTGCGCACCGCTATGGTCACCTTTGTATCTCTATTCGGCATGGATTTTGCCCAGTTGGTCGGAGGGGGCGCTTTGCTGACAGAAGTGGTTTTTGGCCTACCCGGTGTTGGGCGCCTCACCTATCAGGCCCTTACCAATCTGGATTTACCCCTTATTATGGCTACCGTCATGTATTCTGCAGTATTTGTTGTGCTGGCAAATGCGGCAGTGGATATGATCTACCTTCTGCTTGACCCCCGAGTGCGCGATGCCCGCTGACATGCCACCCAAAGCCCTGCTGGATGTGCGCGATCTACGGGTGAGTTTTCCGGCCCGTGGGCAGATGATTCCAATTGTGGATGGTGTTTCCTTCACCTTGAATCATCAGGAAATTCTGGGGCTGGTAGGTGAATCCGGGTCCGGCAAATCTGTTACGGCTTTGGCGCTTATGGGCTTGATTGATGCCCCCGGTGTGCAAGTAACAGGTGCTGTCTACTTTCGGGGGCAGGAACTGGTAGGAATACCGCAAAAAAAGCTGCGGCGCCTGCGTGGCAAAGAAATTGCCATGATCTTTCAGGACCCCATGACAGCCTTTACACCCGTTTACACAATAGGCTGGCAGATTGATGAGCAGATACGCGCCCACGAACGTGTTTCTCGCAAACAAGCCCGTGCCCGCACTGTAAAACTACTGGGTGATATGGGCGTGCCAGATCCTGAACGCACAGCCAATCGCTATCCGCACCAGCTATCAGGGGGCTTGCGTCAGCGCGCCATGATAGCCATGGCCCTTTCGTGCAATCCTTCGCTTCTGATTGCAGATGAACCCACCACTGCGCTGGATGTTACAGTACAAGCACAGATACTGGAACTGATACGCAGCCTGCGAGATACGCACCACTCATCCATTTTACTTATTACGCATGACATGGGGGTGGTGGCAGAAACTTGCGATAACACCATGGTGCTCTATTCTGGCCGTATTGCAGAATATGGGCCGACATCTGCCTTGTTCGCATCCCCTTCTCACCCCTATACAGCCGGGCTTCTGGCTTCTATTCCACCATTGGATGGTCCTCGGCCATTGCGTTTGCCTGCTATTGCAGGTTCTCCTCCACTTCCGCAAAACCGGCCGGCAGGATGTGCTTTTGCACCACGTTGCCAGTACGCGCATACAGCCTGCACAGCAGCATTACCGCCTTACGTCCAAATGGGCCCAGACCATTTTGCAGCCTGTGTTCTCCCGCAGGAAGGTAAACCTTTGCCACCACGCCTGAGCGATGCAACTGCACAGGAACATCTCCGGCCATGAAAACGTCTGCAACATTATCTCCCATTCTGGAGGTGCGCGATCTGTATAAAACATATCGCCTACCCCGCAGGCAGGAACTGAAGGCTGTAGATGGTGTTTCCTTTTCCGTTCACTCAGGGGAAGTGCTGGGCATTGTGGGTGAATCTGGGTGTGGAAAATCATCCTTAGGTCGCTGCCTGCTCAGGCTGACACCTGCCTCAAGCGGCCAAATTGTGTTTGAGGGGCATGATATCACGCATCTGCCCGAACGCACTTTGCGCCCTTTACGCCAACGTATGCAGATGGTTTTTCAGGATTCCTACGCCAGCCTGAACCCGCGCCGAAGAATAGGAGACTTGCTGGCCGAACCCCTTAAGGTTCACCCCGATGCCAAAGGCCGAAAGCGTTCCTCTGCCGAAATCACGGCACGTTCGCACGAACTTATGCAACTGGTGAACCTGCCCACCACCGCACTGGCACGGTATCCGCATGAATTTTCTGGAGGCCAACGCCAACGCATTAACATTGCACGTGCATTAGCTCTTTCTCCCCGACTGATTGTTGCTGATGAACCTGTATCTGCTTTGGATGTTTCGGTTCAGGCCCAGATCATCAACCTGTTTGCTGACTTACAAAAACAACTTGGGCTTACCTATATTTTTGTAGCCCATGATCTGGCTGTTGTACGCCAGATATCAAACCGGGTGGCTGTCATGTATCTGGGGCGCATTGTAGAAATTGGTGATACCGATAGCGTGCTGCATACACCAGCGCACCCTTATACAGCCGCTCTTACTGCTGCCATCCCTCGGCCTGTTACAGGGCTGGCACGCCCAGTGCCTTTGCAGGGGGATGTGCCCAGCCCCATTAACCGCCCAAGTGGCTGCCGTTTTCATACACGCTGCCCCTATGTGCAAACACGCTGCAAGCAGGAAGATCCTGCTTTACGCCCCATTCGTCACAATGGGCATGAAGTCGCTTGCCATTTTCCGTTATGACCCGCTGCGTCCACAGTGCATTGTAACAGATAAGGCCGCATTTACTTTTTCTACCACGGTACGGATTTCATCCTGTAAAACATGCGCCAACTCTATGAAAGAAACATCTCGTATCAGCCTAAGCCCTTGCCCGGCCCACAAAGACATGTTTTCAGCGTTTCCATCTCGCGCAGCCTTCTTGCGTAATGCTTGAGTTAAGGCATTCTGGACAGGATAAGGAAGTGGCTGGGAACTTCCATATTCTTCAATAAATTGATTACGTATGCCGCGCGCAAACTTACCTGAAAAAACATTGGTCAATACAGTGCTCTCAGCAGGCAAGTGCTGAGCAAGGGTCTTTCTATACGCCGGGGCCAAAACTGCATCTGAACAACCAAGAAATGCCGTGCCCATCTGCACGGCTTGAGCACCCATGCTTATGGCCGCCACTATACCTGCTCCATCCATGATGCCCCCGGCAGCAATAACTGGAATTGAGATCTCTTTTACAATCTCCCGCACAAGAGGAAGTAATCCAACGCCATTTTTACCCTCAGAGAGAAAGCTTCCGCGGTGCCCTCCTGCTTCTATGCCTTGGGCACACACCGCATCTGCTCCAACATCTGCCCATGCCCGTGCCTCTGCACTGGTGGTTGCTGTGCCACATACAAGAATGCCTTGTGCGTGCAACTTGGAAACCTGTTCCTGTGTAAGAATACCAAATGTAAAGCTTGCAACAGGCGGCTTGGCGTGAAGCAGAACCTCAAATTGCTCATGAAAAGATGGAGCATATTGCTGAGGTAAAATAAAATCTAATTCCATTACTTCGTAGATATGACGCAAAAACAAAATATCTTCTGCAGAAAGCTGATACTCTGGTAGGTGATCAATAATAAAAAGATTAACGTTAAAAGCTGCTGTTGTTTCAGATTTAATCTGGCGGAGAGACGTCTCAATTTCTGCTGGAGACATCATACCTGCACCAAGAGAGCCTAAAAAACCTGCATTACTGGCGGCAACAACCATCTCAGCAGTGCTTATTCCTGCCATAGGTGCCTGAACAACTGGCAAGGCAAGCCCTAACTGCTCAACAAATGTGTCATTTGGCATCTGTTTATCTTTCTATTCTTTTTTGCAGCATGGCACTGTATTTTATAAAACACATTCTCCACGATCTTCATGCAATCGTCACAGTTTAAACTATGAAATGCAGGTAACTTATGCGCCAGTATGACGATTGATGTGGGAATAAGTTACTATGCGTTTTCGTAACGCCTTTTTTTATGCCGCAAGCCTTTCCTTAGCGAGCAGCCTTTTTGGATACACCGCACAGGCACAACAGTTTACCCTACCTGATGGGCGCGCATTTTTGCCCCCACCACCACAGGCTGAAGAACCCGCGCAACAGGCAGATTTGCGGGCTTTTGAAAAAACACGAGGGTTGAAAGATAAAGCGCGCTGGAAATTGGCCCAGAATGACGCCAACCTTAACCCATCCCACGTCATCAAAGATTTTTCATGCGCCGCCGGGTTTGAGCTGGATCCGGCCAAACTTCCCGCAATGGTCAATCTTCTTACCTCGCTCGCACAACCTGTAGAGCAAGATGTTTCAAACGAAAAAGACTTCTGGAAACGGCGCAGGCCGTTTGTTGGAACAAATAAAGACATCTGCACAGCACATTCAGATGGGCTTGATAACAGCTATGCCTATCCCTCTGGCCATACAACGTGGGGATGGCTCACGGCATCCATTCTTGCCAGCGCTCTGCCAGATCGTGCAACACAGATCATGCAGCGTGGCCGTATATTTGGTGAAAGCCGTATTGTCTGCGGCGTACATTGGAAAAGCGACGTACAAGCTGGCTACATGAACGGAAGTGCCATGTTTGCAGCTCTTCAGGAACAACCCGCATTTACGCAGCAAATGGCAAAAGTTCGTCAGGAACTCCTTGCTTTGCGTAACGCAAAAACAGAACCAGACGCAAAAGCGTGCGCTGTAGAACAGCAAGCAGCGCAAGACGTTTTTTAATAATCTATATTTTCTGTTTTCGGGATCTGGATATTCATGAGTTGCCGCTTACCTGCGTTGCCTTTCCTGCTGCTTTTGGCACTGGCAGGTTGCGCACAGCATTCCTTGCCAATCACTTCTGAAGCACCAGATCATCTCACTATTCAGGCCCCGCGCCATGGAGATTTCAAGCATTATACGCTGGCGCTTACGTGGCAGCCGGGATTTTGCCTTCTGCACGGCCAAAACACATGCAAATCAGATCAGCCTCAAACGCCGCTTATCGGTTTGCATGGTTTGTGGGCCTCTCGCCCATCGGATCTGATCAAAAACCATCAGGATGTGACAATCTGGTGGAAGAAAGGGTGTAGCATCTATGCGGATGCGGACCCTACGCCCACGGTGCCAGCCTTAAGTTCTGGCCTATCTACACGACTTTCCAGCATTGTCGCGCATCTTCCGTCTGATCTGGTCGCGCATGAATACATCAAACATGCGAGTTGCTTTGGCATGAACGCCGAACAATTTTTTACTGTAGCCGCCACATTGCGCGACAGATTTGCAGCTTTACCAGCATCTACCCAGATAACGGCTAAAGCTGGACAGGTTATTTCCAAATCCGAACTGCAAACACTTATACAAACCGATACAGGGCCTTTGCCAGAAAAAGGCTTGCAGTTTCAATGCAACAAAGATTCAACAGGGCGCATGGTTTTAGCGCAACTATGGTTTACGCTTAAGCCTGAAAAACTTGGTGAGTTCCCTCACGCCTCATCCTTTACAAGCAGCCCGTGGGAACAAGATAACTGCCCTACGCATTTTCTGCTGCCAACTTGGGATACTATAAAAGGAACAGCAAGTTCCATCCCAACAAAGGCTGCACTTTGAAAATGCAAAACTCTTTTCCTAACAAAAATGGCATCCGCTCCTTAATTTCTGCCGGAATTACGTTTTCTCTCCTCGCTTCTTTTATGGGGACGATTTTACCTGCAAAAGCAGAGGAACAGAAAATTCCGGTTAGGGTGGTTGTTGTCACCACTTTTGAACTCGGCCAAGATACTGGCGATACTCCGGGCGAATTTCAGAATTGGGTAGAAAAACTACCCCTTAATCAGGAAATTTCTGCCCCCGCGACAGATCATGGCGTTATGCGCTATAATCCAAATCTTCAGGTTCTGGGTGTGGTTGCAGGAGAAGGCCCGGAACATATGGCCTCTGCCATGACCGGCCTTGTGCTTGATCCAAGATTTGACCTACGCAAAGCCTATTTTATTCTGGCCGGTATTGGCGGCATAAACCCCAATTTTGGCTCCGCCGGATCTGCCGTATGGGCGCGATACGCCGTGAATGGCGGCCTGGCCCATATGATTGATGCCCGTGAAATGCCCAAAGACTGGCAAGATGAACTGGTGCCCATTCAAGGTGCTGGCCCCAACATTCATCCCCTCCCCGCTTTACATTCCCAGTGGGGTGATATGGTTTATACGCTTAACCCCAATTTGGTTGCATGGGCATACCAACTTACGCACTCACTGCCCTTAACGGATACGCCTGCCCTGCAAGCCAACCGTCGCCAATACAAAGGATACCCACACGCGCAAATGCCTCCACAGGTCATGGTGGGAGACACCTTGGCATCTGAAACCTTCTGGGTTGGCAAGCGGATGAATGCGTGGGCAGAACGCTGGGTAAAATATTGGACCGAGAACCAAGGTGTTTTTGCAACAACGGCAGAAGAAGAAATTGGCATGCTGCAGGCTCTTTCCCTGCAAGCACGCGCTGGCCGTGTTGATATGAACCGTATTCTGGTTTTGCGTGCTGGTAGCAATTTTGACATGCCCCCACCGGGGCAAACGGCAGCAAATTTGCTTAAGGCTGAAACTGAAGAATCTGGTTTTTCCGGTTTTCTACCTGCTCTGGATGCTGCGTACCAGGCTGGAAGTGTTGTTGTAAAAGAAATAGCGACGCACTGGGACCATTACGAAAATACCATTCCCTCTCATTAGACGTTTTACGTATCTGACAGGATCGAGACATGACGACACGTCGTAATTTTCTGAAATATGCGTTCCTTTCCGGGGCTGCTGGTTCTGCGGGTATGTTGCCTTCCGCCATCAGCCGGGCATTTGCCATTTCCCCCGATCCGGGAACGACATATCAGGATGCAGAACATATTGTCATTCTGATGCAGGAAAACCGGTCGTTCGATCATTTATATGGTACATTACAGGGCGTGCGTGGATTTAACGACCCACGAGCCATGCGGCAGCCCAACGGCAACCCGGTATTTGTGCAATCCAGCACTGAAGGGCAAACCTATGTGCCTTGGCGCCTGAACATCCACGATACACGCATTACATGGATGGGCTCCATCCCCCACTCGCGTGAAAGCCAGGTTGATGCGTGGAACAACGGACATCATGACCGGTGGGTGGACGTTAAAAAATCTCATTACAAGAAATACGAACATTATCCTATGACCATGGGATATTATACACGAGAAGACCTGCCGTTTTACTACGCATTGGCAGATGCTTTTACTGTTTGTGATCAAAATTACTGCGGTGTGATGACAAGCACCTGCCCGAACCGACTGGTGTTCTGGACCGGTACAGTGCGTGATAAACAAAGCACAGATTCTACAGTTTACATGCGTAACCCAGAAATTCTGAAATCTGGCCTAACATGGACAACCTTTCCCGAACGGTTGGAGCAAATTGGTGTTTCATGGAAAGTCTATCAAAATGAAACAGACCAGGTTGGCGGCTTAGATGAAAAAGAGCGCGCTTGGCTTTCTAACTTTGCCTTGAATATCTTAGAATGCTTTGAAAAATATAATACTTCAGCAAACCCCAGATTTCATGAATGGGTAGATGAACGCATAAAAGCCTGTTCAAAACATATTGAAAAACTTCAGACAGAAGAGAGGCTTGTTTCGGAAAAACGTGAGGAACAATTAGCTGAAGCCAATGCTTTGCTAGCGGTTCTTAAACGCCGGCGTGATGCCGCTACAAGAACAGTGGAACAACTTACTCCGGCAGAACGCAGCCTGTTTGAGCGCGCTTTTGTAACCAACAAAGCAGACAAAAATTATAGAACACTTGAAACGCTAACATTTTCTGATGGCCCCAATACGCGCCATATGGATGCCCCCAAAGGAGATATCCTTTACCAATTCCGTAAGGATGTGAAAGATGGCCAACTCCCCACCGTTTCGTGGTTAGCCGCGCCGGAACATTTCTCTGATCACCCAGCTTCACCTTGGTATGGTGCATGGTTTGTATCAGAAGTTATGGATATTCTGACAGAAAACCCAGAAGTCTGGAAAAAAACCATTTTCATTATGACTTATGATGAAAATGACGGCTACTTTGACCATTGCTGCTCCTTCACCGCACCAGACCCTAAACGCCCGGAAACTGGCAAATCTTCCACCAGCATTGGGCCTGATGGTCTGGAATACACTTACGCCAAAGATGAAGAAGTTATGGGCGTGCCATCTGCATTGGCCCGTAGCGGCCCTATTGGTCTGGGCTTTCGGGTTCCCATGGTTATTGCCTCTCCATGGAGCCGTGGCGGATGGGTTAATTCTCAACTGTTCGAACACAGCTCTACTCTTCAGTTTCTTGAGAAATTTATTGAAGGTAAGTTTGGTAAAAAGATTACCGAAACAAATATTTCTCCATGGCGCCGTGCCATTAGTGGGGATCTGACATCCTGCTTCCGCCCCTATGATGGCACAGCCCCGCAGCTTCCGTTTATTGAAAGAGACAAGCATCTGGAAGTTATTGAAGATGCACGCTACCGGCCTATGCCCAGTGGCTTTAAATCTCTTGAAGAAACAGAAATTACGCAGATCAAAAATAATCCTAGGCAGATACAGCAATATGTAAAACAGGAACCAGGAACACGCCCTGCCTGTGCCCTACCGTACGAACTGTATTGTGATGGTGGCCTAGACGCAGATGGACAAACCATAACCTTACATTTGCAAGCGGGCACCAAAGTACACAAACATCTTTCATCTGGTGCACCTTTTAATGTTTATAGCCATAACATACAGCAAGAAGGTGGCATGCGCTCCAGCACTTACGCTGTAGCTGCCGGAGATAATATGGCTGTTAATGTTGATAGTGGTTTATCTGATAATAATATTTATAATGTATCCGTGCATGCTCCCAATGGTTTCTACCGCAAATTCACCGGGCGTAAGAACGGCATAAAGCTTTTAGCTGAATGTAAATATATGCCGTCCGGCAAGGAAAGCATTCTTCTCTGCCTAAAAAATATGGGTCACGAGCCATTGGAAATTCACTGCAATGTGCCAGAACATCCATCTTTGCATGTTCTGCACGTGCCTGCTCACGGCAGCATTAAGCAGGAGATATCTCTTGCACACTCCAGCATGTGGTATGATTTAACGCTGACAACACCTAAGGAACCTGAGTTTTCTTATGTTTTTGCCGGGCACGTTGATAATGGGCACCATAGCATTACAGACCCAGCAATGGGGCTGATACAGTAAGTTATAGTTCATTCTTCTATAGAGATTTATATCTTAGGGCGTTTGCATATTCAGCCATGCAAACGCCCTAAATTTTTATGGGGCTTCAAAGCGCAAGAACAATTTCAATCACGCATAATGTTACAAAATAATTACATATAAATATTTATATTATATTACATATTGAAAATACAAATAACAAAACCTTCACACCAAAACCACAACAATACCATTTAGAAACGGACCTGTTCTCAACAACTGGTCTTCAATTCACTAAAAGGTCTTTCTATGCCTTCCTGCTTCCGAAAGTCTCTCGTATGCACGACGCTTGTCGGAATTGCCATTCCCTATGCATGGGAAGCAAATATTCCTACAGCCAAGGCAGAAACCTCTACAGTAAAGGCATCTCAGCACGCAAAAGCGGCGCCAAAAAAAGCTACTGTTACACTGCCTTCCATGATGGGCGCGACAGCTCCAACAGATCAGGCCGCAGAAAAACTAGAAGTACATGGTGGGCGCCATCGTGCTGTAGGTGGCGGCCTTATGATTAAGGAAGATGCCCCTAAATCTCGCTCTACTGTTACAGCGGAATATATTGCAAAGCAGGCTGCCGGCCTAAACCCCATGCAGCTTATTGAATCTCTGCCCGGCGTAAACACCACATCCACAGACCCAATGGGGCTTTCGGGTGGGCATATGAGTATGCGAGGCCTGACAGAAAACCAGATTGGTTTTGAACTTGAAGGCTTTCCTATTAACGATATCGGCAACTATGCCGTTTATCCGCAAGAAATTGTTGATCCAGAAAATTTAAGAACGATTAATGTAGAACAGGGCTCTGCAGATCTGGATAGCCCTCACCTTAATGCAACGGGCGGCGCTGTTAACATGTATCTGCGCAACCCCAAGGATAAACTGGGCGGCCAGATTGTTGGTTCTTACGGCAACTATAATGCACGCCGTATTTTCGGACGGCTGGACACAGGATACGTTGGCAATACAAATGTAAAAGGCTTTGTCTCATTTTCCGATGCAACTGAACATTCCTGGCGTGGGCCAGGCGGGCAGAACAAAATGCACGGTGAAACAAAATGGATGAGTGAATGGGGACAAGGCAATATCGTGTCTTTCTCTCTGGTTGGCAACCAGTCTACCGGCGTTTTGTTTCCCACCACGTATATGGATACATGGCAGCAAAAAGGTATCCATAACGCCTATGAATCAAAATGGGACCCTAAAAACCCCAGCAAAAACTATTACCAACTACACCGTAATCCATTCACCAACATTTATGCCAGCGCACCTTCTACCTTTACGCTTACAGACAACCTCACCTTAACGGAAACACCTTATTTTTGGTACGGTAATGGCAATGGTGGTGGTGCTTACAGTGAAAGCCTGACTTCTCAGCAATATGGGAATGAAACGCTTACGGGTTCTATTGGCCCATATAATGCCTCCAACACCAAATCTCTGCTGTTATATAATCCGTCCAACACCCAAACTTACCGCCCGGGGTCTGTAACCAAGCTGACCTTGCACACAGGCATTAACCGGCTAACTGTTGGGTATTGGTTTGAGTATTCAAAGCAGCTTCAGACCGGTCCATTTAGCTTGGTTGATAATGAGACAGGCAAACCGGACGATCTGCTAGGTGGTGGGCAAAACCTTATTCTTTCCAATGGTGTAACTGCTCAGTATCGTGATACGCTAACACAAACGCGCATCCACACCATGTTTATTGTAGATAGCCTTTCCCTACTTAATAACCGCCTTAACTTGGAAGCCGGCCTGAAATATGCCGTAGTAAACCGCCAAGGCCATAACTTTCTGCCCGATACATCCACTGGCCCATACATAAACGGTTCCTGGCAGCAGCCTTTGCCTGCCGCTTCTATTCGCTACAAAATTAATGATGAAAACCAGCTTTTTGCATCTTCCACCACAAACTTTCGTATTCCGATGAATACATCCCTGTATGATTCAGGAACTTTTACGCCTAGTGTGGGGTATTCTACGCGCGCCAATGCAAACATGAAGCCGGAAATCTCAATTTCGGAAGAATTCGGATGGCGGTATCAGGGCCCAACAATCATGAGCTCTGTTTCTTATTTCCATTACAACTTCACCAACCGCCTTTATCAGCAAACTGTTGTTATGCCGAACGGCAACTATTATAGCCGCAGCTTTAATGGCGGGAATTCTCATGCCGATGGTGTTGATTTTGAAATTGGCACACGGCCTATTCTGTACCACATCCGCCCGTATTTCTCAGCCGAATACATAAATGCACGTACAGATAGTAACGTTGCAGCTGGCAGCGGTGGAGATTTTGTTTTTAGTAAAGGCAAATTTGCGCCCCAGACACCCAAATATCAATTTGCCCTTAACCTTGATTACGATGATGGACATCTATTTGGTGGATACAGCCTGAAATACGTTGCCAAACAGTATTCAACTTTTGTGAATGATCAGCACATTCCCGGCTATCTGACCATGAACATCAATGTAGGCTATCGCTTTCCAGATATGGGGGTTTTCAAGGCTCCAACTCTCAAGCTGAACCTGCGTAACATTACAGACAGACATTATCTGGGCTACGTAAATGGCACCGCCGCAAATGCTCTGGCCACTACCGGTATGTATGGCACCAGCATTAAAGGCGGAAGCAGCACCTTTTCTATTGCGGCACCTTTTATGGTTATGGGTGGAGCAAGCGTAGACTTTTAATATAGTATTATAACACTTGGGATATCCTGCTGATATTTTACGCTATGCGCTTAAAAACGCAGGATATCCCTTTCTATAAAGAGCACCTACTGATCAACACTAAAGTCCATATCATAAACAGCCTGATTGAATGATCGTTTTTGGCTCTGTATATGAACGGCTGCATCATGCGGAAGCAGCACATTTACCAAATAAACAGTATCTGGTCCTGCTCCCTGATTATTATATCTCAACTGATGTTTCCCGGGCTCAAGAATAGCCTGCACCCCAAGATGCAAGTTTATCGTGCCACTTCCTGCACGTAGTTCTTCAACACTCGGAAATACATAGTCTCTCAATTTGAGGGAAAGATACGTATGATCCAGCATTAAAGACACCTGGCTTACGGTATGGTGAGCATACTGCTGCTGTTCATGAGCAGAAAGTTTGCCATCTCCATTCGCATCAATTTGGCGCAGAACTTGAGATGCTACATCCACTCCTGGCGTAAGACGCAAAACAACATCTATTTCTTGCCTCGAAACATCAATAACTGTGGCCTGCAAATATTCATCCAGACGATGCGCCCATGCCGGAACCACAAAAGCTGTGAGCCCTGCCAGCATAAGCAAGAAGGATAATTTTGGTTTCACTGCGCAGTATACCGGCTGCCGTAATTATTGGTGGGGTCACGATACACCGTGTGCACATGCATGGTTGGGTCATCCCCCACCCCTTGCGGTGAAAACTCAATTAGCAGACGTGGCCCCTGAATACGATAATAGGATGACCCATTGCGACCTAGCGCATGTGTTGTTGGGCCGCTCCAGGCAAACCATGTATCGTTCAGGCCTTCCCTAATCTCCTTTAGCCGAGGTGCCGCATAGGTATCATTTATAATACCCGCCCATTCTCCAATCACTGCCATAAGCAGTTCTTTCTGAACGGCTGTAAGAGCAGAGCCTTTTATACCTTCGGGAACAATGGTTTCACCATCATGGCCCGGCCCCTGCACCAGATCTTCTACTTTGTAGGGTAAAATGGCTTGCTGACGTTGCTTTGCATCCAGCGCATCCAGCAGCGTAAAAGCACGGTCATTCTCCCCAGCCAGAACACGTACCACTTTGCCATTGGCTGTATAAACAGCGGGCTGCGCACCTGTTAAGGTAGGTGTCATTGCCCCATGCTCACCATCAATAACAATATTCAAACCAAGGTGATGCCCCCCAAACTGGATCATCCACGGCTTTGTTTCTGATGGGGCACCAAAAATAGCTATGGTGTAAACTGCCTTGCCTGAAGCAAAAGGCGTTCCGCTATCGGCCAATGCCTGATCAGCCCCCATGATATCCAGAACCTTCTGGTAACCTTTAGGGCTTAGAACCGTCTGCAATACATGCAATGCGGCTACCTGCTGAGCAACTGTGAACTGCCCCATTTGCAAACCGGGGCGCAGCACATCACTAACCGGAAAGTTAGACCATACTGATGCACCATAACGTTCACCAACAAAACCACCAGGCGGCCCCATACCCAGCCCCCGCACTGTTGGTTGATGTGCTTGCGCATCTGTTACGGGCTGCACATGCTGATCTGGAGCACTCCGCCGAAAACGCGCAAGTGTTGCAAACTTCTGTATGGTAAAAGGCAACTCTACAGCGGCACGTTTCTGTGCATCTAGAGTGGACAGAAAAGACTGCGCAGCAATAACCACAGCATGGGTCTGCTGGGCCGTTGCTGTTTCATCCGCACGCACCAAAGTGGGTGACACCTGTGGCGCAGAAGTTTGTGCTACTGCAGGCACCACACTTAATAATCCACCAACTATACCAAAAATTTTTCGCATACGTTTTCTGCTTTACCCTTTGGGTCAGATATCATTCTCTTTTATCATCAACACTGCATGGACCTTACTTTTGGCTCAAGAGGGTTTCCTTTTTCCTCTATTCCCGTCCAGAATGTTATCAATCGCCACGCGAGTGCCGCTTAAAAGCTGTCTGGCGCATGGTACCCTATTATTGTGTCACCTTTTCTGCAGGTTTTCTCATGCCTTATCCGCACCCACTTTCAGCACTGTTGACGGTATTCCCCCGCCGTTTTTCCCTGTGTGTCGCGGGAGCTACCTTGGCAACGCTCATGTTTCCGCACATAGTCCATGCCACAAGCTGCGCAGAACTCGCGCATCAAGCTCTGCCAGATACAACATTTACCACTGTGGAAATTGTGCAAGCCGGTAAGTGGCAGCCACCGCAAAATCAACTCAGCCGCATTATGTCTGCTCCGGGCATGAATGTGGCGGGCCACCCTACACAGGCCCCTAACCCGGCTTTCTGCCGTGTGGCCATGACCCTGCACCCCTCTGCTGATTCACATATCCGCACAGAAGTCTGGCTACCCCTTAAAGGCTGGAATGGTAAATTGTTGGGCGTTGGCAATTTTGGCTGGGCCGGCTCTCTCATGTATTACGGCATGGCAACAGGTGTGGGAGAAGGTTATGCCGTAACCAGCACCGATACCGGGCATGATAGCTCCACCCCGGAAGGCCAAGGCGGCCGCTTTACACTTGGCCACCCAGAAAAACTGATTGATTACGCTTACCGCGCTGATCATTTAATGACCACCACGGCCAAAGCGCTCATTGAAGCATTTTACAAAAAACCTGCCAGCCATGCTTACTGGATAGGCTGCTCACTTGGTGGCCTTGAAGGACTGATTGAAGCAAAGAGATACCCGCAAGATTACGATGGTATTGTTGCTGGTGCGCCCCCCAACCCGATTGTGAACTTTAATGCCGAGCAACTCTGGGCGGGCTGGATGAGCTATCACAATCCGGCCTTGCGTGTATCACGCGATAAGTTTCGTCTGTTAAACACCGCGGTCATGAACGCCTGCGCTTCACCTGTTGGCAAAAAACAAGGCTTTTTGGATGAGCCAGATAAATGCACATTCACCCCAGATCAGCTTTTGTGCAAAGGGGATGATACCTCATCCTGCCTGACGGCAAATGAAGTTCAGGCTGCCAAAAACATCTATCAGGGGCCGGTAAACCCGCAAACGCATGAGGTGATTTTTCCTGGTCCCGCGAAAGGAAGCGAGGATGGCTTTTCTGCCGATGGCAAAGCCTTTCCTGTTGCGTTGGATCTTTTCAAATATGCAGCTTTCCAGAACCCAAATTGGGATTGGACAACCCTGAAATGGGATACCGATATAGAGGAAGCCACACACAAAGTTGGCCCCCTTTTGCATGTTGATGACAATCTCACCCCGTTCTTCCAGCATGGTGGCCGATTGCTGATGTATATTGGCTGGAATGATGGCCATAACCCTGAACAGTTGGCTGGTTATTATCAGGCTCTCCAACACAATGCCGGACCAGAATATCAGAACGACGTTAGGCTGATTACCATTCCCGGTATGGGCCATTGTTACGGTGGCGCAGGGTGTGACACATTCAGCAAGCTTGGTGCCATTGATAACTGGGTGAGCAACAAGCAGGCCCCTGAAACAATTGTGGCATCCCGCGTGAGCAATGGCCAGGTTGTGCGCACGCGCCCCCTCTGCGCTTGGCCCAAAGTTGCCCGGTATGATGGGCATGGCAATATGGATGACGCCAGCAGCTTTACCTGTGTTGCCCCTGATAGTCAGAGCAAATAAGCATAAAAAAGGCCCGGCATGTACCGGGCCTTTTTTATGCGCTGATAATGCTTTCTAGCTTGATCTTACTTTGCGTATCATCAGCCCAACAACCATTAAAAAAGCCAAGAACATAAAGCTGCTGCTTACGCTGAGGCTGGCGCTAATGGCTCCTTTATATGCTTCAGTCACTTGCACATGCATTGCTGGAGAAAGAGCCTGAAGAGCCACCATACCTTTTTCCAGAAACGCAGAAATATCAATCTTATCTGCCATGGCTTGCAACTGATGTTGCAGCGTAAGCGCCATAACCCCTCCAGATAGCGCTACCCCCAAAGATCCGCCCAATGAACGGATAAAGGACATCATAGCCGTAGCAATACCCAACGCATTACTTGGCACCGAGTTTTGGATAATAACGGTGGCGTTAGGCATACCAATACCCATGCCTACCCCCAAACAGCCAAGGCTGATAAGAAAGAACAGAGGCGGTGCGCCATGATGTGCACAATACGCAATCAGGCTGAGCGCTGAAAACTCAATACCCACGCCTCTATCGCAAGCAAAAGCTCGTAACGCTGCGTTTTGGAGGAAACTATCCCCCCCAATATGGAGCTAACAAGCATAGTGCCAACTTGCGGCAGCATCATCAGGCCAGAGGTTGCCGGTGTCTGCCCCAGAACCAGCTGGTAGTATAAAGGCAGAAAAACCAGTGATCCCATCATGGCGAAGGACATAATACCCGTTGCGGCAACGCACACGGAAAAATTGGCAATGCGCAATAACCCAAGATTTATAAGCGGTTCTGGGGCCTGCTTTTCTTGCCGAATAAAAAGATAAAAAACAGCAAGGCTCAAGCCAAATAGCAGGAAGGTTAACGGAGATGTCCAAGCCAGAGATGTACCTACAGAATTGAACAGAAGCAGAAAGCCTGCTGTTGCAATACTCAGCAACCCAGCGCCCAGATAATCAATCTGAGGTTTGGCTTCAGACCGCCCCGCAGGCAGGCTGAACATAATTAACGCAAAAGCCAGCAGCCCAATGGGCAGATTTACAAGAAACACCCAGCGCCATGAAAGCGCGCTTGTAAGCACACCACCTAAAAATGGCCCTGTAACACTGCTTACAGCAAAAGCACCGGTAAAAAGCCCTTGGTAACGGCCACGTTGCTGGGGCGTTACCATATCGCCAATAACGGTTTGTGACAGGGTCATCAGCCCACCTGCCCCAACACCTTGCAAGCCCCTGAACAAAATAAGCTGCCACATATTCTGCGCGATCCCGCACAGAAGCGATGCAAACAGAAAAGCCCCAATACTAAACGCCAGCAATGGCCGCCTGCCAAACATATCAGACAGTTTGCCATACATAGGCGTTGCAATGGTGGAGGTTAACATAAACGCTGTAACCACCCACGACATATGGGCCAAGCCACCGAGATCACTTACAATGGTTGGCAGAGCTGTTGAAACAATGCTCTGATCAAGCGCCCCCATAATCATGGTCATGATAAGACCGATAAACACAAGAATGCGCGTAGTGGGAGAATAGGCAGATGAGGTTTCCGCCGCAGAAGATGACTGCACGTAAAGGTCCTGTAACTATCAAAAATAGATCATAAGTTGGGTAACAGGTATTATGAGCAGCCCATGATGTAAAACCTGTTACCCGGAGCTTTACTCCGCTTCAAAACGGCTTACCTCTATACCCGTCCCAACTGGCAACAAAACACTCGAAATGCCGGGTAATGCGCGTATGGCCTGCCCATAGCGTTTTACATCTTCTGTGCCGGGTCGGATCATATTATCCGCCACAATAATTGCGCCGGGGTTAAGGCGTGGATAAAACGCCTTTAGGCAGGGTACATAAAGATCTTTCCAAAGATCAACAAAAACAAAATCTACTTTTCCGCTCAGATCATCAATCATCTGCACAGCATCACCTACGCGGAAATCTATCCAATCCGCCAAACCTGCCTGCTGCGCCATTTGTTGGGCATAAGCAGATTTATACTCATGCAGTTCCATCGTAATCAGCTTGCCGCCCGCAGCACGCGCAGCTTCAGCAAGCCAGATGCCAGAATACCCAAAGGATGTGCCGAGCTCCAGAATAGTTGGGCTTTTCAGGCTCTTGGCTAGAATATTCAGCAATTGCCCTGTTTCCGGGCCGATGGAGCGCATGCGCTGGTCATGCCCTCCACGCGGATTTCTTCTGTGGTTACCGTCCGTTATGCAAGAGTTTTCTGACCCATATTGACGTGTGATCGTGTGCGGTCTTCTGTAAGGCCTGTTGATGTGGCCTTTCAGAAGCCACTGGCCGGTATGGTGATCAGCGGATCAGATCCAAATCTCACAGGCGTGCTTTAAAGCACAGAGAAATCCACTGGTTTTTCCGATCCGGATCAAACGATCATGCGCCCATTCAGGTCATCGCCCTCTCACACCCCTACCGGTTCCATCCGCGGAAGCCGAGCCATCGCTCAGGCTGCCACGGACAGGGCCGGATCCCGATAATCCTCCTGTTTTGTTGCCATGGCCCAGATGGCTCGTGCCATCCTGTTGGCCAGCGCAATGGCTACCAGCATACGGGGCTTGCGGGCCAGCATCCGTGCCAGCCAGCTTCCCGGTGCAGGGGCCTTACGGCTGGCCCAGTTCACCTGGGTCATGGCGCCCATGATGAGAAGCCTGCGGATATCAGCCTGCCCGGCTTTTGATATCTTCCCCAGCCTTTCCTTTCCGCCAGATGAGAACTGACGGGGCACCAGCCCCAGCCACGCAGCAAAGTCGCGCCCGCGCCGGAAGCTCTGCAGGTCAGGCGCAAAAGCTTCAATCGCAAGAGCGGTCAGAGGACCCACTCCAGGCATGCTCTGCAATCTGCAGGTGTTTTCACTTTCCTGGGCAAGCATCCTGATCTTCTTTGTTCTGACATCAATCCGCACACTCTGCTCCGAAATCTGTCGCAGCAGATCAAGGCATTCCTGCTTCACAGCCTCTGGCAGAACCGCCTCATCCAGCATGGCTTCAATGTGTCTGATATGCGCAATCCCCTGTGGCACGACGAGACCGAATTCATACAGAACGGCACGCAGGGCATTCACCAGTTCCGTGCGCTGGTGCACCAGACGCTGCCGGGCCCGGAAAAGAACGCCACGCGCCTGCTGCGCTTCAGTGCGTGGTTCGACAAAGCGCATTTCCGGCTGACGGGCCGCAATGACGATCGCTTCCGCATCAGCAGCATCGTTCTTCTGGCGCTTCACGAAAGGCTTCACATACTGCGGAGCGATCAGTCTGACCTCGTGACCAGCTCCTGCCAGTTCGCGAGCCCAGTAATGCGCGCTCCCGCACGCTTCAAGAACGACCAGAGCAGGCGGCTGCGTGGCCATGAACTGCATAAACTGCTGACGACGCAGCTTTTTGCGAAACATCACCTCGCCCGCACGCGAAGCTCCATGAACCTGGAAAATGTTCTTTGCCAGATCAACGCCTATCACTGTATCCTTCATCTGCCGTCCTTTCGCGCAGTCGTTTCTTTCAACGACCATTCTGGCACATTGCGATGCCGTGCGGGGAGGACGGCAACCACCCCATCTCACACTTGAGGCAATTTCGGGTCATTTTGTAGAATTCAGTCATCCCACAGGAGCCCGATCTGGAATATTGACGATATTCTGCTTCTGGCGGCGGGTTCTGAACGCAGTGAGGGTGTCACGGCCTGAGAAGGCAGTGTTGGTGGAAGCTATGTGGTCTGTGCACTGTCTGTTTCTTCAGATGGCCTGCCGGAGCCTTCGCAATCGTGCATGAGCGAGGGCGAATTCGTGCTGACAGGGGAACATGTCCGGCATGAACAGGACAATCCGACGGACGCTGAGCGTTACACGTGTCGCGATTTTGAGCAGTCGTGCGCGTATGGTGCCACAGGTCGCCGTCTCCAGGCTGGTCTGGCCAAGGGCCAGTCTTTGCAGAGCGGTCAGCAGGACATAGGCTGCGGCCGAGAACCACAGCCGGAGCTGGTTGGCCCGGATGGTGTGGGACGAGGTCCTGTCTGAGAACAGATCCATCTGGCATTCCTTGATGCGGTTTTCCATATCCCCGCGTGCGCAGTAAATCTGTTCGTAGAGATGGCGGGGGTCGGACATTCCCTGCGGTAGCGTGGTGACAATAAAGCGATGATAGCGGTTGCCGTGGCGCCATTCGGCCTTGGCCACGACCCGCCTGCGGCGCGTCCAGCTGTCCTTTGTGATCCAGTCAAAGGAGGCGAAACCGCGCGCAGCTCTGCCTGTCGTGGCGGCTTCGTCACGAACCTCAGCGGACAAAGAGGCAATCCGGTCATACAGGCGGGTGTTGCCTGCAAGCCCGAACAGGAAGTCAACGTGGTTGTCTTCGCACCATGTCATCAGACTGTCCCGGGCGAAACCGCTGTCCCCACGCACCAGGATACGCACCCGGGGCCAGCGGTTCCTAATCTGCTCCACGATCCGGCTGATGTCTGCCAGTGCTTCCTTCCCCGGGTCCCGGTCTGCCGTGCGCAGGGTGGCGCTCAGGAGATGGTCTCCGCAGAAGATGTATAACGGCAGATAGCAGTTATGGCCGTAATACCCATGAAAGGCCCGGCCTTCCTGATGGCCATGGATACGGTCATCGGTGGCATCCACATCCAGAACGATCCGGGCGGGTGCGCGCTCATGCTGGTCCATGAAGAGCGTCACGAACAGGGTAGCCAGGGCCTCATGATCAGCAATGATGCGGCAGTAACGATCTGCCTTGTGGCCACTGCGCTCCAGCCGGTTCAGCGTGGATTTTCCTGCCAGTGCTGCGCAGTTTGCCCGGCCTCCTGACAGACGGCCCGAGGCCAGACCAAAGATCAGGTCATGCCGCAGGGCATCGTGATCATTGAGATCTTCATAGCCCAGTGCCAGGCCCATGATCCGCTGACGGACAAGGTCTTCAACCCGGTATTCCACAAAGCCGGGATGCCGCTTATCGCGAAAACAGGCAGCAAAGCGGCGGCTGAGACCCAGAATGTCATCAGCCTGCTTCACCAGAATGACGCCCCCATCCGAACTCATGCGACCCCCGTCAAAACGGGCCACAACACGCCGTCCACAGGAGGCTGGAAATTCATACGCGCCTGCGCTACACTCTGTCTGCATCGGGTTTTCTTATAGCTTACGAAAATTTCTTTTACACAAAATAGACTTTTTCATAATCTAACCCGATGTACAACCCTTCTGTGAGATTTCCGCGTCCATCACGCCCGCCGGGTGCTTCCACACGCGGCTGGCTGCGTTCTTGCTGCATACGTTCATGATAGAGGGTGAGAACTACCTGAATTTTGTCATCCATGATCATCTTTCCTCTTACTATGGTTGCAGCTTACGCCTTTAAACCTGCCCAATACCCCGTGCAGCCTCATCTAATAATGCTGCAATTTTTTCTTCTGCAGCCAGATCAAGTCCTCCGTTACGTAACCGAAGACGTAAGGCCGTTTTCAGGTTTTCCATGCCGCGCATCACAGGCATGGGAATATTCTTACGCCCTCCCCTTCCTTCAGGTTCCGCCGTCGCTGCACGAGAGAGGATTTCCTCCAACCCGACCTTATTGGCAGATAGAAACGCATCACCTTCTGGCGTTATCTGGTAGTTTTTACGGCTTTCCCCTTCAGATGGGCGGATATACCCTGCTTCTTCCAACCATGTGAGGGTAGGATAAATAACGCCGGGGCTTGGGGTATAGCTTCCCGCAAATTTTTCTTCGATATCCTTGATAAGTTCATAACCATAAGTCGGTTTTTCTGAAATCATCTTCAGAACCAGCAGGCGAATTTCGCCATAATCAAAAAGCCTGCCACGGCCACCGCGCCGGCCTCCACCCCGACCATGTTGGTGGCGATGTTTCCCTCCAGAACCAGTTGTTCCTTCAGGGGAGAAAACCTGGCGGTTACGACCGCCTGCGTGTTTATGTCTGTGCTTCATGATTCCGATATATATTCCGATATATCGTATGTAAAGATATATCGGAATATATATCTTAGAGTCTTTTCTGCCCCTACCCTATTCACAGAAGCCATCTGCACACGCGCGCAAGCACACAAATAAGGCAAAACACAAACGATCAATATTTTGCCGTATACACAGAACTCCCGTTTTTTAGAAAATCCATGAATGTTTTGTGAATACTCTATGTAATATAAATGAATTTTTATAATTCTTATCAAACACCCAAGAAAAGTCGGATAGGTTGCGGCGCCTTATGGGGAGATGAGACACCGCAATGAAAAAGTTCCTTATCCTGAGCACAGTTTGTTTATTTGCTCAAAACACCGCAACCATAGCCAAAGCGAGCAGCAACCCCGATAAACATAAAAATCACGCTCCCCTTGCCGCAAAAAAATCGGCCAAATTACCGAAAGCTAAGGATGAGAATGTTGACGTCGTCTCGCGCAAGACTGCAGGCGGCGGCATGATGGTAAAACAGACATCTGCCAAAACGATAAGCTCACTTTCCCATAGCTATATCGAAATGCAGTCCCCCACCTCCACAATTGAGTCACTGATCCAGACAGTGCCTGGTGTCGTTTCTGCCAGTGAAGGCCCTCTTACCACGTCATTTTCTACCATTCATATTCGTGGCATGGCGCAGGCAGAAATTGGTGTCACGCTTGAAGGTATGCCCGCAGCCAACCCATTTACGTACAGCACCTACACCCCTTCTCTCGTTGATAGTGAGAATATGGGCCAGGTGAATGTAATGCAGGGTTCGGTGGACATTAATTCACCAACCTACAACGCAACAGGCGCTGAAGTTTCCGCCACCGTGCGCCACCCGATGGATCGCCAGAATGTGCATGTTGCAGCCTCTGGTGGGTCTTACGGCACCAACAAAGACTTTATCCGCTACGATACGGGAGAAATCGGGCATTCCGGCGTGCGGGGCTTTGTATCAGGTTCCTACGCACGGAGTGATATGTGGCGTGGTGCTGGTGATATCCGCAAATGGCATGTGGATGCAGCGCTTACAAAAAGCTGGGCACCCGGTAGCCATTCAGAGGCCATTTTTGGTTTTACAGATGCTGCTCAGGGTGAATGGCTTTACCCCTCCTTGGCGAACTGGAAAACCTACGGCACAAAATATGGCCTGAACAACCAGTTTTACAACGGCGATACGCACTACGTTGGGCTTAACGGCAAAAATACCGGGGCTATTTATGGCACATTAAAAAACCATTTCAGCTTTGGCCATGGCCTGAGCCTGGATGCACAAGCCTATTCTGTTGAATTTCATGGTCCTTATTATTACGGAGAAACCGTACCCGTTGCCAATGGTTACGCGGGGGCAGAAAAATACGCGCATCTTGATGATTATAAAAACCTGCCTGGATATGATCCATCAGTAAGCAAGCTGACATCTGTTGAAGTTTCAGACTGGTATACAATTTCCTCCGGCTTAACGCTTACCGGGCATTGGAAGCATAAGTTCAATACGCTTAACTTTACCTATTGGTATTCTTACGCTCAGGAAGCGGCCTCCCAGAAGTTTTACCCTGTGAATGGCAGTGGACATTGGAACTCCAATGGTGCCCCCCTTACAGCCAACGGCGGCCTGCTTATTAACGAAGATAATGAAAACGCCTTACAGCAGTTGAATAGCTTTGCCGTGGACGACAAAATGTCGTTCCTGCATGACCGCCTGACTATTGATGGTGGTATTAGAATGGTCATGGCTAACCGCCAATACACCCAAGATCTACCAGGCGTAACGGCAAGCAAATCCATTAAAAACGTGTTTGTTCCCTCACCACAGGTGCTTATCAATTACCGCTTTAATCCGAACCATCAGATCTATGTAAACGGCACAACCGGTTACCACTTGCCAGCGGGGCTGAGTTCACAGCTTGCCTCTTACAGCTACAACAATGGCAAGGCGACATCTCTCCCGATGTCTGATTACAAGCCGGAATATATGATTACGGAAGAAATAGGCTATCGCTATAGCGGCCTGTTTATGGCCAATCTGGCCGGCTTTCATTATAACGTAACCAACCATCAGGTTTCGGCTGTAAGCTATGAACCGGGCTCAACATCAACAATTTCACAGTTGATCAATGCCGGTGGCATGGAGGCCTATGGTATTCAGGCTGAACTTGCCACGCGCCCCTGGCACCACGTTAGTGCTTATGCATCTGGCCAGTATATGCACACTAAAAACGGAAACAACATTGCCTATGCAGGAGATTATCTTGCAACAAAGGGTAAGCAGGAAGTTGGCGCCCCGCAATTCTCAGGCTCATTGGGGCTGACCTATAATGATGGCAAATGGTTCGGCAACTTTACGCTGCAATATACTGGCACCCAGTACGCCACGCTTATGAACGACCAGAGCATTCCCGGTTACGTTACGGCCAACCTTGGCTTTGGCAGACGCTTGCCGCAAATTGGCCACGTCTCTCCTAAAATCAAGCTAAACCTCGTAAACCTTGGCGATAACCATTATCTGTCTTCAATGTATGGTTATACAACAAACGCCAAAACACAGCATGGTGTGCTTACGGGCAAGAGCCTGTCTGGTTCACAGCCCACCTACGTTATCGGTTCTCCGTTTGTGGTCACTGCTACTCTTTCTGCTGATTTTTAATCCGATACATCACTATAATATTTAAGCGGCTCTGCGCTCTGTTTCTTAAAAGCAGTGCGCAGAGCCGTTCTGTTTCATACAGTTATTCCAGAAACATCTGATCTTTCTATTTTTGCAGGTTGTTTGCGTTATTTTCCATTCAACCTCCGGTAAATGCCGATTACGCACATGGCATAAATGTTTTGATGCTTGACATTTATTTCGCACTTCCCCCATTTTAACATCGTTAAGTTTGGGTGGTTTTGAAAGTGAATCTGTTTTTCTGCCTATTCTTTCACTGGAAACATGCTAACCGAAAAAACACCGAACACTGATCACAGAAAAGTCTTCTTGCCCGCATGATACCCAGCCCCTCCCATAGGTTCCTCTCTGTTTTACTCGTTCCTCTGGTTAGCGGGTGTACATTTCGGGGGGTACCTTCCTTCCCTATCGTTGGTGCTTATTTTCCTGCTTGGATGGTGTGCGGAATAACGGGTATTGCGGTCGCACTAACCTTGCGCGTTATTTTCCTCCTAACCGGAATTGATGCTCTTTTGAGCTTTCGTCTTTTTACCTATGTTGCTTTGGGTGTTCTGGCTGCCTTGGCATTATGGGTATTTGTGTTTGGGCCGGGTTAATGCAGCACGTGCGTATTTCAGGCAAGAAGCCCTTAGGTATTCTTATTGCGGTTGCCTGTATTGGAACGGCAAGCCTATGCGGTATTGTTGTTGCCCATAAAAGCAATAGTTACCCAAGTTCCGATAGTGCAAGCATTGATGCCGAACTGGTGCATGTAGCCTCCACCGTGGGTGGACGCCTGATTGACCTGCGGGTTCACGTTAACCAGCATGTGCACAAAGGCGATGTATTGTACCGCCTAGACCCGGAACCTTACATGCTGACCGTAAGGCAAGCCGAAGCCAATCTGGAACTGGCAAATGCTGAAGTAGAAAACCAGAAGCGACTAGTTGGTGTTAAAACCGCCAATGCAGCTGTGGCTACGGACCAGATTACCCGCGCCCAAACAAACCGCGATCTTGCTGCCCGCACAACAGAACGCCTGAAACCCCTAGCCGGAAAAGCCTATATTCCATGGCAAGAATACGATCAGGCACGGGTGGCACTGCATAACGCTGAAGTTTCATTGGCGCAGGCTCACCAACAATCTATTGCCGCAGATATGGCGGTGGGTAACCTTAAAAGCTCTCTGGCGGCACAGGCTGCAAGTCAGGCCACACTGGATCATGCACGTTATGAACTCCGCCAGACAACTGTAACCGCCCCTGCTGATGGATACGTTACCAGCCTACAAGTAAAGCCCGGTGAGGTTCTGGCACCATCACAAGTGCTGTTTACCCTGATTGCGGATGATGCATGGTACGTTACCGCCCCCATCCGTGAAATTCACCTTTCGTCCATTCATGCAGGCGATTGTGTCACGGTTTATTCCATGATCGATCGGCATACGCCGTTACATGGGCATGTAGAAAGCATTGGTTGGGGCATTATGTCTGCTGATACAACCATTCTTGCGCGTGCGCTCCCTATTGTGCCACGACAGATGGATTGGGTGCATGTTGCCCAGCGTTTTCCTGTACGTATCAAGATAGATGATATACGGCCTGAACTGTTACGCATGGGAGCCACTGCTAATGTAGAGATCCGGTATGGTGCCGCCTGCCACTGACCTCTCCCCCGAGCAAGGTGAGCAAGATAGGAATAGTTCTCCTAAACTCACACTCTCACGCATATGGGCGTTAGTGTGCAACCCAGCACCCGGCCGCCTTGGGTATGCTTTACGTATGGCTGCAGGATGCACAGCCACGGTATTGGTTGGAGAAGTATGGCAAGTGCCTGATCTGGCCGTGCCAGCCCTTGTTACCATGGCGTTGTGGCAGAAAGACCGCGTTACCAATGCTGTAGCTGCTATTGGCCTTAACATCATTATTCTTTTTCTATTGGCCTTTGTTTACGGGCTTATCCGGCTTACGCTGGATCATCCTCTTTGGCTGATTATTGTTATTGCACTGCTCTCTTTTGGGTTTTTCTTTCTGGGTTCAGCCAGCAAACTCAAGCCTGTGGCCTATATGCTTGGGCTGATTATCGTTTACGCCCTTATTGCCATTGATCAGGTTCCCGTAGGGGAAATTGTAACCCGCGCCGTGCTGTATGCAGACCTTTTTCTGGCTGTGCCGGGTGCAGTCATGGTTGTGCTTGGGCTACTTATCTGCCCCTCCCCCAAAACACTCCTTACAGAAGGCATAACGGAACGCCTTAAGCTTTCCATTTCCTTATTACAAAACCCGGATCCCACATTGCTTGATCATGCAAGCACCCTTCTAAACACAGGGGCTTCTGAGATGATGCGCAATGTCAAAATGGCCAAGCTGGAAAAAATCTGGTCACCACAGGATCTGGCCTGCCTGCAACAAGCCGCAAATGCCAGCGTTGCCGTTTTGGCTCTTTCATGCAACGCCGCACGGTCAGGTGCAACCGCGTCTGCTGAATTGCTGGGCACGCTTACTGAAATGGCGACAATCTTTGCTCAAGGAGATTATCCTACCAGTATTACTCCTCCTGCAAACCCAGAAAAATGTGTAACGCTACGCAAATTGGCCTCCCTTCTGCCAACCTTCACCACACCGATAACAGAGGACTCCAAAAAATTTGAAGAGAAATCAGGGTTTTTCGCGCCTGATGCATTTAGTAATCCTGATCATATTCGCTTTGCCGTAAAAGGTACTGCCGCGGTTATGAGCAGTTATCTTTTATTCAAAATGCTAGATTGGCCAGGCATTCACACCTGTATCATCACATGTTTTATTGTTGCACTCCCCACTACGGGCGAGATGATATCTAAATTAACACTTCGTATTACCGGTGCTCTTATTGGTGGAGTGGTTGGTATTTTAAGTATTATTTGGGTTATGCCGCACCTTGATGGCATAACCGGCTTTCTGGTGCTTGTTTTTGGCGTGTCACTTCTGGCGGCTTGGGTCAAAGCAGGTAATCAGCGGATCGCCTATGCAGGATTTCAGATCGGCTTGGCTTTCTATCTGACCGATCTGAACGGCTATGGCCCAACAAGTGATATGACAACAGCGAGAGACCGCATTGTCGGGATCATGATTGGTAATTTTATTACTTACGCCATTTTCACCAGTTTCTGGCCCGCAAGTGCCCGCAATCTGGTGCCAGTAAAGCTGAAAGCTATTTTCCAACTTTTACGCAAACAGGAACAGGCTCCCACACTTCAGCAACGCGAGGCCCTGTTTGCGCAAGCTCAAAGCGCATTGGATGCCGCAAAACTGACGCTGGAATACACTCAGACGGAACCAGTCAATCCGGGCGCAAACACACACCAACTCCAGTACCAATTGGCTACGTGGCATAGCACATTGATCCAGGCTGATCATTTAGCTACCACCTTGCTGGAAGATACCCCAGCGCACACCACCGCATATATCGAACAACTGGAACGCAACGCACAATGACCCATAATCCTTTCCGGCTTGTTGCTTATTGTGCGGTTATGATGCTTTGTGGATGTGCAACGCAGGAACTGGAAACAGCCCCTGCCCAGCCCAATGCGCCGTGGGAACCAAATCTTTCTGCTAATGGTGAAATCAAACCCGGACGTGCAAATGCCCACGGCCTGGTTCTGCCACCGGGCTATACGCTACCGTCCAACAAGCAGATTGAAATACGCCCGGCTGATGCCGCCATAACAACACAAGCAGGACACGCTTACAGTCTGGCAGAATTGATTGACATTGCCCAATCCACCAACCCCGATACACGCCGGGCATGGGATACTGCACGAGATGCCGCATTGGCCGTAGGCATAGCCAAAAGCACGTATCTTCCGCGTCTTACTGCAACAGTCGTCGGCGGTTATAACCGTGCACGCAATAATGGTGATACTCCCAGCATCAGCAATGGAGGCGCTGCGGGAGAAATATTTAATGGCGGGGTTACCAATTTTAATAACCTTATTGGGGGCATGCGTAATTCGCATTCAGGTGCTGGGGAAATTCAAACATTAGGTTTGGAATGGTTGCTTTTTGATTTTGGTAAGCGAGAAGCTATTCTTGCTGCCGTTCAACAGGCCCAGATTGGCGCGAATATTCTATTTACCGCAGAACACCAGAAAATTATCTATAGTGTGACGATCGCTTTCTATACACATGCGGCAGCCGTATCCCGAGTGCATTTTCTGGAAAAAGCTCTAGAAAACGCCAAACGCGTGCAGGAAGCCGCGCAAGCGCGCCTTAAACATGGGCAAGGCACTATTGTAGATGTTACACAAGCCCAACAGGCTACAGCCCAACAGGCTACAGCCCAAACAGAACTCCGTCTTGTTCAGGCACAAGGCGATGTTGAAAACACGTATCTGGAACTTGTTAACGCTATCGGCATTTCGCCCCGCACTCATTTTGAAACAGAGAATATATCTGGCAGACCTTTGGCATTGGATGATACGCGCCTGAGTGATGCCTTTATTCAACAAGCTGTTTCACGGCGTGCAGATGTTCTTGCAGCGTATGCCCATGCAAAAGCTGCAAGAAGCCAGGTTGCTGCTGCTAAAAGCGAATTTCTGCCAAAGATTTTTGTAACCGGAAACGTGGCCTATACAACCGGCCACTTGGCACTTTCTTCTGTGCCGGGTGTTGGGAGTGATTCCTCTCCCACCCTCAACCTCTCTTCCAATTCACTCAGCAGTGTTATTCTTGGTGGCGTTTCCGTGCCAATTTTTGATGGTGGTATGCGGGCTGCACAACTTAAGCAGGCACAGGATCAAGCTGACAGTGCCAACGCAGCTTTACAGAAAACGGTTGATTCATCCGTTAAACAAATTGTGGTAGCAGAAAATGCCCTACACACAAGTTTGGCCGCTTATGCATCCTCCGGCAAACTTGAAATAGCCGCACAAACAGCTTTTGATGCCGCATATGCTGCCTACCGCAATGGTGTTGGGTCTATTGTACAAACGTCTCTAGCTGAAAATGGCTTGGTAGATGCAACACTCAGCCATTCCGATGCCTATTATGCCACACTTATTGCGGCAGCTGGGCTGGCATTCGGCACCGGGGCGCTTGACCACAGCACGCCAGAATATCAGCCTTATTAAGTTCTTTCTGTATCCGCCAAGTTATGCAGCAGGTTCCAGTTCTGCGGCCTGCACTGCTGCAACCTTTACTGCTGGGGCATGCCAACGCCCTTCATCTACATCCTTAATTTCCCTATCAATTTCACGCACTACCTGCCGTGAAAATGGGCCGAGATGCAAATAAAGTGCGCTCGTCATTACCACATAAGGTATTGCCTTGGGGTTATGCAGGCCACAATCAAGCATCATGCGCCAGAACTGTTTGGCTGTTCCGGGGCCTGCACGATGAATACGGAAAAGCAATCGGATAAAGCTGCGCAAATCACCCCGTATCATTTTATGGGCACGCTCACGCTTAAGCATCCGCCCCATGCGGCGGACACGACCAAAATATGCAACCGGATTATAAATTTCTGCTAGCACGGTTCTGTAATCATTCAATACATCGCGGCGTGGCCGGTTTGTTTCAAAATTCAGCCCCGCCGTGCACTGATCCCCAGATTGCGTCTGCTCGCCCCCAGAAAACAGGCGCCCCTCTGCCAGCAGGCGCCGTGTAAGCTGTGTTGTTGGCAGAGCATATAGTAACCCAACCATGCAAACCGGAATGGCTGTATCTTCAATACAGTCCACCATCCCTGCTGCAACACTGCCTTTTTCACTATCAAAGCCAACAATAAAACCAGCATTTACAAAAATGCCGGCTTCATGAATTTTGGTAATGCTTTCTTGCAGGCTGCGTCGGGTATTCTGCTTTTTCTGCGTCATCACCAGCGTATCTGTATCGGGGCTTTCTATCCCGATAAATACGGCAAAGAAATTTGTCTCTGCCAGACCGCGCAGCAAATCCGTATCATCTGCAAGATTGATAGATGCTTCGGTTGAAAACTCAAACGGAAATTTCTTTTTATTCTGCCAGAGTTTCAAGTCCGGCAAAAATTTCTTGAGCGCTTTTTTATTGCCAATCAGATTATCATCAACAAAATCCACATGTCCCCGATAACCAAGAGCATATAATGCATCCAGTTCAGCAAGAACCTGCGCGTTTGTTTTGGTCCGCGGCACACGCCCATACAACTCAATAATATCGCAGAACTCGCAGCTAAACGGGCACCCGCGTGAGAACTGAATACCTACATGCAGGTACTGGTCGAGCTTTAACAGATCAAAGCGCGGCAGAGGACTTTTGGTAACGTCTGTTTTGCCCATAGGAGCCTTAAAGACGCCCTGTGTATCCCCGTTACGCCAAGCCGTTATGAAATCAATCATGATTTCTTCCGCTTCACCCAGCACCTGAAAATTTGCTGCGCTATACAGATCTGGGCTGGAGGTGACATCTGGGCCTCCAACCACCACAGGCTTATTGCTGGCACGGCACATTTCTATAATGCGTAGAGCATCATTTCTTTGGGGAAGCATGCCGCCGGTCATGACCATATCCGCCCAAGCGAAATCATCATCCGTCAAAAGCTCGGTATTCCGGTTCACCAACCTCACCTCCCAGTTTTTGGGAAGCAGCGCTGCAACCGTAATCAAACCAAGGGGAGCTGCCGGATAACGTGCCCCAGCCAGATCACAGGCTTCTTTATAATTCCAGAATGAACTGGCGTTAAAAAGAGGGAAGATCATCAAGACCTTGCAGCTATCGGTCGTCACAGAGATATCCTTTGATTGAACAGCTGATCACAATCAAAGTGGACGATATCTCGCTCTCTTCGACGGCGCACAGCCCCCTGCAGGGCTTGGGTTTCCTATGGAGGGTGAAGTGCTCTGGACACCTTCCATATGGGCGTCGTTCTGAGAGCAGAGAGCGGCAAGAGCCAGCAAAAGGTCGTTACACGACCTTTCATCTGAGTGAATGCTGCTTATACGCTCAAGAGCGCATGTATTGCAAATCAATCACTGTTCCAGAAGAAAATGACATACCAAGGTGCGCATTACCTTGGCAGGATATTTCCCGCCGTGAACGCTCGCGCTCTACAGCTTAGATCATCAAGGCAGTTTTATTGGGGCAGATTCTTTGCCAATCTCAGATGCTCTTCAAGCGTTGGCACGGTGCTGGCAGCCCATTTTTTCAGGGCAGGATTATCCCCATTCTTTGCGTAACGCTGGAAAAGCGAGAGCGCATTTTCATGCGCTGTTATCTGATCTTCCCGGTACTGCCGCACAAAACTTTCACCATGCAGGCCATGGAGCGTATCAAGCTTTTTTTGGCTTGATTCATCAACATCAACTGGCAGCGTGTTGTTCATGTTGTTATCGCTCACAATCTGCTTCAGCTCCGCCGAAGTTTTGTGGTGATCTTCTATCATTTTAGATGCAAAATCTTTAAGAGAAGGCTCTGAAAGTGCTTGTTGACTGGATTGAATCTCAAAAAGATCACTCCATACAACAGCCTGAATAAAATCATCTGTTTTAGGTGCTATGCCCATAACAGAATTGATGCCTGTCCGTTCTGGTAAAGATTCAGCAAGCGCTGGCGCAGCAACACACAAAGCCGCAACAAGAAAGTACATTTTTTTCATTAGTATTGTCCTTTTGGAAGCGGTGATTTTCTTACAGAAAAGATAAATCCGCACAGTGCGCACTGTGTTGAACGGCACCCTTTACTAAAGGTTTCACACCATCAAAGAACAATTTTCTCTTTAAATAATTTTTATTTACAAAATAACTTTTAAAAATTTGGAAACTTTGTTTCTCAAAAGAAAATCGTGGCCTCATGCACATATCAAAAAACCGGATGCGACAAAGCGACATCCGGCCCTAAACAATAGCATCTTCTAATATGGCTGTATCAGAGATCAGCGCTTACTGAAAACTTAAATGTTTCCGGGTCACCCATAACCAGATCGCTCTGATAAACAGAGGCCCAATAACGTTGGTTTCCAACGTTATCGACTTCAAACCGTGCTGTAAGAGGCTTGTTATGCACCAAAAAGGTATAACGCGCCCCCAGATCAAACCGGGACCACGCAGGCAAATGTGCTGAATTAACGTTATTAAACTGCTGCTTGCCAGTGCTAACCACACGGCCAACAAGCGTTAGCCCTTTTACGAAGGGGACATCGTATTCCAGATTGCCGTTAATTGTATAATTTGGAACACCAATAACGGTCTTGCCATTATATTCCCCACCTGCTGTGTGCACCTGCTTGGCATCAATCAGCGTGAGGCCCCCATTAAACCGCAAACCGCGCAGGATTTCTCCGTTGAATGTCAGCTCCATACCCCGGTTTCTCTGCTTACCACTTTGGGTATAGATAGATTCACCCGTATCTCCGTAGGGTTCTGTCATGCCATACGGCATGGATGTCTGGAAAAATGCAACGCCAGCAGAAAAACGGCCCACATCATACTTGGCACCTACCTCGTACTGCGTGCTCTGATACGGCGCAAAGGTTTGCCCTGCATTGACGTAGGTAGAACCAACAGTCGTGCCCGCAGAAAGCCCCTGAATACGGTTAAAATACAACGCAAAATTCTTAACCGGGTGCACAACAAGGCCAATAACAGGGGAAAAGGCTGAAGAATTATAATGCGAAAGTAGGCTACCACTTCCGTAATTATAGGAATCTGACAGGATATCCTGATAACGAAAGCCACCTGTCAAAGCGATACGATCGTGCCAGAAAGTCATCGTATCTGACAGAAACAAACTATAGAGCTTATTCCATGAAACGCGTCCCGGGTTGCGCAGGCTCCCTCCGGCATATGTTTCATTGGGCGTAAACTGGGTGGGATGATAAATGTTTCCAGATTCCCCTACCAAGCTCATGGCATAGGCTGCATCTGATTCTTCCCAAATTGCAGAACCACCCGCATTGATTTCGTGCTTGATAAAACCTGTGTTGACATGCGCACGCACACCTGCCTGCGTTGCCTCGTTCATCACATTATAAGCATCTGCCATGGCCCCCACAGATCCATCCCCTGTACGAGAATTGGTAAGCGTGGTTGTGGCATAATTACCCATTTCGTTCCCACTCTGGGCACCAAATTTTGCGTAGGTGGTAATATGCTCACCAAAGTCATGTTCAATATTCAACGTACCGAACAGGTAGGACAAATCTGTATAAGCCCAGCGCTGTCCCCAGTTTTTTGATGGAGATGTTGCCTTGGGCGTGGGCATATCTGTTGCAAGGCTGGAAACAATAATGGCACTGCGTCCACCAAAAACCTGCTGTTTCTGGTAGTTCATGTTCATATTGATGCGCGTATCATCATTATGCCAATCAAAGGAACCGCCAAGGGCAATATCATCATGCCGTTCCCCCTTGATGGGTGTTTCGCCATCCATGCCTGCGGCATTGAAGCGGAAACCATAAGCACGGTCTTTGCCAAAACGGCGGCTGAGATCAAAAGCGCCACCACCCTGCCCGCTGCTTGTATAATCACCTGTTACGCGTGTGATATCAGTAGAAGCTGCGCGTTTGGGAATAAGATTGACATTGCCGCCAATGGCAGATCCCCCCGGCGCGGCACCATTCAAAAACGCGCTGGCACCGTTGAGAACCTGAACTGAATCATAGAGTTGTGGTGAAACAAGCTGGCGTGGCGTTACACCATACAAGCCATCAATCGCGATATCATCGCCATACAGGGTAAAGCCACGTATCTGGAAAAGCTGAGCGTAATTGCCGTACCCCATTGTTGTACGAACAGTTGGGTCATTCAGCAGAACATCTCCAAGCGTTTGGGACTGCTGATTCAGAATAAGGCTGGAATTATAGCTCCGTATATTAAACGGAACATCTAACCCCTTTTTATGCCCTAATGCCCCGAGATCCCCTCCGTTGGTGACATACATACGGTTATTACGCGATGCCTTAACAACCAGATCCTCCTGCTTGGCTGCAACTGAATCTGGTGTCTGTTTGTTTTGCCCCTGCTCCGCCTTTTTTGCATGATCTGTATTTGGCTGTTTTTTAGCTGCAAGTGGCGCACGAACAGCCTTTTGTGACGATGCTACATCTTCTGCTCGTACGTAATCAGAAAAGAAAACGCCTTCTCCAACACCTGCAAGCAGGCTGGAAACACAAAGCGCATTCAAACAAAACACACGAAAACTCATGGCAAGGCTCACTGCATGGGAACGGCCCGCGCCTTATCAAGCAACTAAGAATAAATTGCAAGTACGTACTTCCATGAGTTTTCGTTGGGTCTTCTGCAAGGCACTCAAACTCCAACTGAATCAAAAAAGGGGTAGGACAATGCCTACCCCTTGCTTCCAAATTGATGGCTCTTATGAAGCCCCAACAGGAATAGCGTGTATTATGCGGCTGGTCGCGCAGTTACCCCCAAACGATAACCTTCACGCTGAAGCACCTTGATTGAATCCTCGGAATACTTTGCCACGAGAGATGAAACATCCCCCGGCGCACACCAGAATCCCAAAGTGACCTGAATATTTGCAGGCTTGGGTAAAAAGGAAACCGAAGCAGCCGGATCTTTCAAAACCAGCGGATCTTGTTCTGTCAGCCCCAGCAACAGCGTCCGTGCTTTATCAAGATCATCATTATAATCAATCAGCAAACTGACTGAGCCCAAAAGCCTGTCAGATTCCGAGCTGTTAATAACAATGTTGTTTGAGAGCGTTCCGTTGGGAACATAAATAATTTCGTGGTTTGCATCCAGCAGTACAGTGCGGAACATCTCAATGGATGTCACCGTGCCTGAACTGCCACCTGCAGTAATGGAATCCCCCACCTTGAAAGGACGGAACAGCAGAATCAAAACACCGCCAGCAAAGTTTGCAAGGCTACCCTGTAGCGCCATACCAACAGCCAAGCCTGCTGCACCCAACACCGCAACAAAGGATGTTGTTGCAATACCTACCATGGAGGCAACGCTAATAAGCAAAAGAGCTTTTAGGAACAGCCCCACAACGCTGAGTAGAAAACCACGGAGTGTGGGTTCTATATGGCTGGCGGTCATCATCCGGCCCATTGCCCGCGTTACAGCGTTAACAACTTTCCAGCCTACAAAAAGAACAATCAATGCCAGAACAAACTGGCTTACATACCCTAACAATACAGGCAATAGCCCGCTTAATTGCGCCCAAATTGAATGAACCTGATTTTCCATAATCATCCCTAAATCATATTTCGCGGTTGCTACACGGCAGCATGTAGCGCCCGCACCTTCCTGACATGGTAGGATATGTCACGGCTATCCGTCATCATTATGGCCTGACTAAAATTTATACATATTGTTGTGAATTGGTTAACCACACATCGCCACCGCACTGAGGCGTCCGGGCGTGAGGCCGGATTCTGCGGCACACAGTGTCATAACTCTGTGCATATACCTTCATGATATTGAAAGCATATGCACATGTTCGGCACCAAAATCACATAACTGTGATCCGTATTTTATTATCCTGAATGCAAGGATCACATTTCAAGGCGATGGGCACTATGGGTTCTGCTCTGTCACACGCCATACGACATTGCCAACATCATCAGCAACCAGCAGCGCTCCTGAACGATCAAGTGCCAGGCCTACCGGCCGCCCATGCACATGTGCTTCATCAGATGTTAAAAAGCCCGTCAGAACATCAATAGGCATTCCTGCTGGCTGACCATCGGCAAACGGCACATAGATAACTTTGTAGCCACTTTTAGGCCTACGGTTCCATGATCCATGTTGCGCTACAAACAACCCATGTCGCCAAGCATCGGGAAGTTGGATGGCGTCATGAGAAAACGCAATCCCGATGGATGCAGTATGCGCCCCAACCGCGTAATCAGGCACAACAGCTTGCGCCACAAGATCGGGACGCTGAGGTGAAACACGGCTATCAACATGCTGGCCGTAATAGCTATACGGCCAGCCATAAAACGCCCCTTCCTTCACGGCGGTAATGTAATCGGGCACAAGATCACTACCTATTTCATCCCGCTCATTTACCGCTACCCATAGGGCACCGCTATCTGGTTCAAAAGCCAAGCCATTGGGGTTACGCAGGCCGGTTGCATATGGGATGAGCTTTCCTGTGGACAGGTCAAGTTTGTCTATCCGCGCCCGCCCTTCTTCAACCTCCATACCGTTATCGGCAACATTGCTATTGGATCCGATAGTTACGTACAAAAAGCTGCCATCTGGGCTGGCAAGCAAGTTTTTAGTCCAGTGATGGTTATATCCTGCAGGTAGGTCCACCACTTTGGTACCCGGCGTATTAATCTGCGTATCGCCATCATGATAAGTAAAACGCAAAATCTCATTGGCATTGGCCACATAGAGATCATTCCCTATCAGAGCCATCCCAAATGGAGAATAAAGATGATCCAGAAAAACCGTGCGCGTATCTACAGTTCCGTTCCCTGATGTATCACGCAGCAGAATAATCCGGTTGGGGCTGGCATTCCCCGCCCCTGCTTTGCCCATGACAAATCCGGCAATACGGCTTTTAACAGTTTTAACATCTGTTTTGGGGGAATTGCTCTCGGCCACCAGAATATCACCGTTGGGCAATTTATAGAGCCATCGCGGGTGGTTCAGGTTCTTTGCATAAGCCGTAACAGCCAGCCCCTGTGCGGGTGATGGAGCTTGCGTGCCCGACCACCCAATAGGCGTTGCAATATTAACCGTTGGGAACAAGGTATGGTTGGGTTTTGGAAGATCAGGACTAGGACCAAACCCGGCGGCAACAGGCAACACTGCTGCTTCTGGATGCAATAAAAGTTTCCACCCAGCAGCACTGATAACCGCAAGGCTCAGCACGCCAACGCTACCCCAGTACACCCATGTTTTCATAACATTCTCTCGGTTTTATGTTACGACCAAGATCATGCACCCAACAAGGAAACCTGTGCTCCATTCCTTGAAAGAAAAAACAAGAACAGAACAAGCTTAAGCACAACAGCATGATCGTCTGGTCAATGCGTAGTGCCTGTGTAACATCCGAACATCTTGGCAGGTTCCACTATCTGCCACTTATATTACCTGCTGCACCCAATAATGGCGCCACCCACATATGTTGGGGTGGCACCTTTTTATTATGGGAACCAGCGCCGTCCGCACCGATAAGCAATAAGGTAAAGCCCCATATACACAACGGGAATAAAGAAAATAATCCGTTCGAGATCACCCATCATAGTCAGATTTCCTCATCGGATGAAAGGTTGGATTGAGCATCCAGCATAATAGCCCCTGCCCCAGAAATCAGAATGATCATGACCGTGCCGATCACCCACGCAAAATACCAAGGCCCCTGGTCCCCCACAAACACGGCAAACAACAGGGAAACCACAAGAACAACAGCCAGACCAGCCAGACGCAAAAGCTTTGTCATCACGACCTCACAATCAGTAGCTATGGGTATCGTTTACGACATCAGCGGTATGAACTTTCCCGCGCATGACGTAATAACACCACGAAGTGTAGGATAGAATAATCGGCACAAAAATGGCGGCCACAGCCAACATACAGCCCAAGCCATATTCACTTGCCGTGCTGTTCCATACCGTCAGGCTTTGATCTGGCACGGTGGAGGACGGCATCAGGAATGGAAACATAGCGCAGCCAACAGTCATAATGGTGCCAGCCCATGCACCCAGCCCCAACCACCAGGCCACTACCGTGCGGCCAGCCGCCAGCATGGCAGAACCTGCCAGCATACAAACCACCCCCACAACAGGCAGCGCCCACAAGGCAGGATAATTGTGGAAATTATGCATCCACCCACCAGCAACTATGGCGACTGATTGCCCATGTAGCGGGTTTGCTGGCATGGCAGGATTAACCGGAGCCTGCATGACAAATCCGGGCAAAAACTGCATCCACACGCCACCAGCCACAAACAGGATGGCCGCAAATATACCTCCGGCAATGGCATAATGCCGAGCACGCGCCCAAATTGGGTTATCAGCCCGCAGCATCAGCATAGCCCCACCCTGATAAATGCTCAGGCTAACGGACATAAGGCCACACAGAATGGCAAAGGGGTTGAGCAGATAAGACAGGAAGGATTCATCCTGATAATACTGCCCTGTCCATCCAAAATGGTATCCTACCCCTTCCAGAATATTCCCAAAGGCTGCGCCGTAGATAAACATCGGCACAAAGCCCGAAACAAGAAACACCCAGTCCCAGCTTGCGCGCCATAGTCTGCTATCTGCCTTGGAGCGATATTCAAACGCGACCGGACGTAAGATCATGCTGAACAGCAGCGTGATCATGACCACGTAAAAAACCGAGAACGATGTACCATAGAGTGTGGGAAAAGCGGCAAAAATTGCCCCTCCTCCCAAAATGAACCACACTTGGTTGCCATCCCAATGCGGGCCAATAATGTTAAGTGCCGTACGGCGTTCGGCATCATTACGCCCTACAAAGCGCAATAATGTCCCAACCCCCATATCCATGCCCACCATGGTGCCAAGGCCGATAAACAGCACACCCAGCATAACGGCCCAGACTATTTTCAGTATCGCGTAAAGTTCCATATCACCGTGTCCTATCAGGAAGCCGTGGAGTGCATGTCAAAGGCAGACGGTTTGGGAGCATCATGCTGAGCATGGGGTTCCATACTGTCGTGCTCTGGCCCCAGACGCGCAAACTTGAACATGAGGTAAAGTTCTGCGGCAATAAACACACTGTAAAGCAGCACAAACCCGATGAGCGAAAACACCATGTAAGACACACCATGGCTTGAGGCAGACAGGAATGTTGGCAGCCAGCCAAATACTGTCCACGGTTGACGGCCTGCTTCAGCCGTAATCCACCCAAACTCTGTTGCCAAAATTGGCAAAGGAATAGACCACATACACAGTTTTAAAAGAAGTTTGTTATGCTCCAGACGACGCTTCAGGCTGATATATGCCGAGATAGCAAACAGCGCGAAGAACCATAGGGAGAGAAACACCATAAACCGAAAAGACCAGAACGTAACAAACACGTTGGGGAGAATATCGGGCTGGGTTGCTTTCACCACAGTATCAATCTGATTTTCAGGAATGTTCGTAACATCCTGATTGGGCGCGTGTCGGGCTGCCAACAGGCCATACCCCATATCCTGCTCATGCTGCGTAAACAGAGCAAGATCTGCATCGCTATGCGTTACGCCATAGCGGCGCAAGGCGCTTACAGCCTCAATACCCGAACGAATACGCGGCCCGGCAGCATCTTCCAGTTCGTGCATACCCGTAATAGGCTGATCAAACGTATGGGTAATCAGCGGAGTAAGTACAAGCGGCACACCAACTTCAAAATGGTTTTCCTGCTTGGCATCATCTGGCAGCGCGGCCAAAATCCACGGCTCAAACGGTGGTTTACTGGTATGCCAAAGGCCTTCAATTGCCGCAATTTTGGTCGGCTGCTTTTCATAATCCAACCGCCCCAGCACATCTCCCAGCGTGATAACTGCCACGGTGGAGATAATGCCAAACAACGCCGCCATACGGAATGAACGCGCTGCAAACTGCCGGTGCTGACCGCGCAAAAGATAAAAAGCACTAATCCCCATCACAAACATTGCCGCAGAAACGTAACCCGCAACAGATGTATGTACAAACTTGGCCTGTGCATCTGGATTGAAAACCAGATTTACAAAGCTTTCAAACTGCATACGCATGGTTTCTGGATCAAAATGTGCACCTTCGGGCACATTCATCCCGGCATTGGCAATCAGTATCCACAGGGCTGACAAATTGGAGCCTAGAGCTACCAGATAAGTAACGGCCAGATGTGCCTGCTTGCTCAGCCGATCCCACCCAAAAAACATGAGACCTACAAAGGTAGATTCCATAAAAAAGGCCATCAGGCCTTCAATAGCCAAGGGCGTGCCAAACATATCCCCAAAGAAGTGAGAATACATGGACCAGTTGGTGCCAAACTCAAATTCCATTGTGATGCCGGTTGCAACACCAATGGCAAAGTTGATACCGAACAGTTTGCCCCAAAACTGCGCCATATCTTTATAAATCTGCCGGCCGGTAACGACGTAAACCGTCTCCATAGCTGCCAGCATGAATGTAAGGCCAAGGGTAAGCGGCACAAACATGAAGTGGTACAATGCCGTCAACGCAAATTGAAAGCGCGACAGATCGACGACATTGGGATCAATAAATTCCACCGTCAGATCTCCTGATTACGGTAAAAGCAAATAAGGGTTTTGGGTGGGTCAGGTCATCGTCGGATCATGGCGCTCTCCCGGCCTCATGAAACCGGCCTTCTTCAACGCGCACGATACGGTCCATCAATCCGGCCACTGCAGGATTGTGGGTAATGCACATTATGGTTGTTTGCGGCGGTAGAGCAGCAAGCAAGGCGGCCATAAGCTCTTGCTCCGTCTGCGCATCCAGACCTTCGGTCGGCTCATCCAGAATGATCCAGGCTGGTGCACGCAGCACAACCTGCGCTATGGCCAACCGCCGCGCCTGCCCGCCAGAAAGGCGAACACCTCCTTCTCCAATCAAGGTATCCAGACCTGCTGGCTCAGCGTGTGTAAACTTTGCCAGCTGCGCTATCTGTAATGCCCGCCACATTTCTTCCTCTGTGGCGTTGGGGTTAGCAATCATCAGGTTACGCCGGATACTGCCCTGAAACAGGTGATAATCCTGCGCCACCACGCCAATGTGCTGCGCCATGACATCAGCATCGACGTTTTTCAGATCAACGTTACCAAAACTGGCTGTTCCTTCCTGATAATCATAAAAACGGAACAGCAGATTTATCAGCGTACTTTTGCCGGCCCCTGATGGCCCAACAAGAGCGACATACTCTCCTTGCCGGATCAACAAGTTAGCGTGCCGTAGCGCCCAGTGTTTTGCTTCTGGGTAACGCATTCCCAAGTTACAAAAACACAAATCCAATGCTTGAACTGGTGAGGCTATTATAGCAGATACAGACACACATGGAGGCTGATCACATACAGCAAATACGCGGCGTGCAGCCACCCGCACATGCCCAAGCAATTGCCACGCAGCCGGTAAAGGCCCCACCACATCAAATGCAGCAAGCCCGCCCAATGACAACATAGGCAAACACGCTGCGGAAAGCGTGCCTGCATGATAAGCATGCGTAGAAAGAGCCAACATTGCCACCGCGCTTAACGTGCCAATAACCGTGCTGAGACAACGCGCCCCACCTTGGAGCAGCAAAATCCTTTGGCGGCATAAGCGAATATTGGTTTGCTGGTCTGCAATATGTTTTTGCACGCTGTTTGCAGCGCCAAGAAACATGAATTCGCCCATACCTTGTAAGATTTCCGCCATATCTGCATGCATAATATCTTGCTGCAGGCTGATCTGCGCGGTCGCTTTTGCTGAAAGCTTGGCTATTGTTAGTGGAATGATAGTTCCGCACAGCAACAGACTTGCAGCCAAAACCAAAGCTGCTGAAAAAGAAAATAAGCCTGTTACAGTCACATATACTACGCCGCAGATAGCAGCCGCGGCAAAAGGCAGCATAACTTCCAGGTAAAACTGCCCCATCCGGTCTGTGTCAGACACAAAGCGGAACAGCATATCCCCACTACGTTGCCGAGCCAGAACGGCAGGAGCCTGGGGTGCAAGCCTCTCAAAACTCCATGCACGCACCTGCCCAATAAACCGTAGCGTGGCATCATGCGTCACCACACGTTCCAGATACCGCGCAAGAATACGTACAGTGGCAAAAAACCTGACACCTACTGCAGGTAAGAAAATATTAAAGGCATTTTGTGCTACAATTCCGCCAAGGCCCGCTATTGCCGCAGCGGCCAAAAGCCAGCCGGACAAAAACAGCAGCCCAAAATTAGCCAGAGATGCAAATACTGCCAGCGCAAGCCCTATCAGCATTTCGCGCCGAATGGGCTTTATCAGCACGGCAAGGCGTAAAAACGGTGTCATGCTGCGTGCTCCAACATATGTGGGGCGCTAAAAACCTGCCCCTTATGCACCTGCAACACTTGCCGTGCGTGATTGATGATTGCCCCACGATGAGCGACCACAATAACAATACGATCAAGTGCAACACGCGCGATGGCGGCAGCAACACGTTGCTCAGTTTCGGGATCAAGATGAGCTGTGGGCTCATCCAGAATGAGAACTTGCGGGTTCCGCAACAACACACGTGCCAGCGCCAAACGCTGCACCTGCCCGCCAGACAGACATACCCCACGCTCTCCTATGGGGGTATCAAACCCCTGAGGCAGAGCTTCGATAAACGAAAGTGCATCAGCTTGCCGCGCAACGTTACGAAGGCATTCAACATCTGCTTGTGGGTTTGCCAGACGTAGGTTTTCCGCCACTGTGCCATGTATAAGGCAAGGCCGCTGTGGCACCCAACCAATGCAAGATTGCCAATGCGTATGTATTTGGCCATGAACATCTTTTGCAACAATACGCCCAGCAACAGGCGATAACAGGCCAAGCAGAAGGCGCACCAGCGTTGTTTTACCTGCGCCACTTTCCCCTGTTATCAAGCTAACTGCGCCACGATTGAATGTACAGTTTACACGAGACAAAACTGGTCTGTTTTCTTCATATTCTACTGATATATTCTCACAGTTTACAGATAGAAGTGGCTCTATCATTGGCTGCTGAGTATGATCTGCAACTCCTGCTGGAAGTGCAAAAAGCTTGCTGATTCCGGCCATGGCTGCAGTTGCATTTTGGCGTGCATGATAACTGGCAGAAAAAGCCCGCAGCGGCATAAAATACTCTGGCGCCAAAAGCAGCACTAAAAAAGCAGACTGAAAATCTGCTTTCCCCTCCAGCAAGCGTGCACCGAACACAACGGCTACAAGCGCAATGGACAGGCTGGCAAAAAACTCCAGCACTGCCGAGGTAAGAAATGCCACTTTCATGACGGACATGGTTGTACAGCGATATTCATCTGCCATACCTGCCACCGCGACAACGACATCCTTTGCACGACCAAACAGCCGCAGGCTTGTCATCCCCTGCAATGCATCCAGAAAGGATGAACCCAGCAGCAGAAGCTGGGTCCACTGTCGGTCCATAATAGCCTGTGCCCGATACCCAACCAGCGCCATAAAAACAGGAATAAGCGGCCCGGTGCAGGCCAGAATTAAGAAGCTCCAGCCATCCAGATGCAAAACAGTGGCCAATATCATAAACGGCAACACCACCATCATGGCGGCGCGTGGAATATACTGGGCAAAATAGGGTTCCAACCCTTCTAGCCCGGCATCCAGCACCGTAACTGTTTCCCCTGTTGTGTAGTTGGCCATTCCTACAGGCCCAACATGGAATAGGTGCTGTAGCAGTTCATTCCGCAATTTGGAGATAAGGCGCAGGCTGCCTTGGGCAGCAACAATATCAGCCCCCCATTGCAAGAGCGCACGCCCAACCAGCAAAATTACCAGCCATCCTAACGCTGGAACTTCAGCCTCCAACGCGTGATGCCTAAAAGCTAGATCTGCAACAATTTGTGCAAAAACAGTAAGTTGTAAGACCAATAATACAGCAGCAACGCCACCAAGCAGCACGGACACACCAAGCCAAAGGCTTATGCGCCGCGTAAAGCCCACAAGGGTTTTGTTGCCCGAAGATTGCGTCATCACTTTCACACTCACTGCCCCTCACTCCCACACAGGAACGGGGAATGATAAGGGTACCGCCTTTATTCATTGTTTATGTAATTATGTATTTATTTATGTCAAGATAGGGAAAGAAGGCGGCTTTTTGAAATATACTTTTTTACTAAGAAAAATCTCTCTCGAGTGAAGATATCCTCTCCATTAACTTACATATTTTTATTAACTATTTTGAAGGCAGAAAGGGTGTGCGGCAGCATGGTCATACAAGCAAAACGCGCGACATGATGAAGTCACGATGAATGAACTGCTGCAATACAGCCTTTATTGGCGACCAAGAAAAAAGCCATCTGACTTATGATCAGATGGCCGGAAGCAAAACCTTTCTCAAGAATAGAATTACACGCTCAATATATTTTATGTTTTCTATATAAAAATATTTATTGAGGATGATAACTATATTTTCTTATTTACAGAATGCACCATTGGCGCATTAAATTATGATAGGTATTTGTAAGCGCCAATACAGTTTGATCCGTATCCCCCAATCTTTCGCGCAAGGATATGATTTGCATATCCAGATCAAACATAATTTGCCGACGGCTTTCTTCTGCGATCATAGATTGTGACCAAAAAAATGCAGCCAATCTTTTGCCACGTGTAACTGGCGCAACGCTATGCAATACCGTAGTGGGATATACGACCATATCACCAACAGCCAGCTTAACTGATTGCAGCGTGCCGTTAGTATGGATAACAAGTTCGCCACCATCATATTCTTCTGGTTCAGAAAAAAACAATGTTGAGGAAACATCCGTGCGAATACGCGTGTGAATGCCACCCGCAAAAACACCGCGGATCGCATTATCCACATGAGCACCAAATTGCATACCCCCTTCATACCTATTAAATAAAGGGGGCGTAACTTTATACGGCAGAACAGCACTATTAAACGAGGCATTCCGGCCCAAAGCGCGCAAAACTAGCTCCCCCAACTCCAAACAAGTTTCTGAGTTACGGGGAAGCTGTAAGTTGTTCTTACTTTTGGCAGATTGAGCCCCTGCGGTTTCCCGCCCATCTGTCCATTCTGCTGCTTCTAACTTCATCCGGCAATAGGCAAGCTCATCAGCAGTCAGAACAGATGGAATACACAAAAACATCATCAAAAACTTTTCTAATATTCTATACTTATATCCAGAAAGGAAAGAGCATCTCTTACGCGCCCCCCTTCCTTTATTTCCGACACAAGATCAATCAATAATCCGCTGCCAAATTGAACAAAAAGGCACGCCCAATAGATGGCGTAACACGGTTACTGAACAGGTTTCCGTAATTTAGACGATTGGCAAGGTTGTAACCATTCATCGTAACTTTCCAATGCTGATCGAAACGATGAGAAACAACTGCATCAAATTCTACGTTTGCAGGAACGCGTGCTGTATTGGCGTTATCAAGAAACACACCTTCCCGCCATGTCATCCCGCCACCCACAAGAAAATTGTAGGGCTTGGAGGGTGCAATTTCATATGTTGTCCAAACTGTTGCCTGGTTTCTGGGCACATACTGCACCTGCTTGCCAACATCGGTTGCTGTACCAGAAAGTGTTTTGCTGTCATACCGTGCGTAAGTGGCAATCACGTTCCAATTTTTCATAATCATGCCAGATACGCTCAACTCCACACCTTGGTTGCGCTGTGTATCGCTGGTTGGTGTAACTGTGCCGGAACTTGGATCTGTTTGAATGGAATTGCCCTTTTCCAAACGGAAAACAGAGGCCGCAAAACCAATACGATCATGGAAAGCTGAATATTTAGCCCCCAACTCATAAAGTCGGCTACGTTCTGGCTTGGAACCTTGACGCGGAAATCTCACAGAAGGGTTGTACATCGGGTTAGATTATGAAAAAGTCTATTTTGTGTAAAAGAAATTTTCGTAAGCTATAAGAAAACCCGATGCAGACAGAGTGTAGCGCAGGCGCGTATGAATTTCCAGCCTCCTGTGGACGGCGTGTTGTGGCCCGTTTTGACGGGGGTCGCATGAGTTCGGATGGGGGCGTCATTCTGGTGAAGCAGGCTGATGACATTCTGGGTCTCAGCCGCCGCTTTGCTGCCTGTTTTCGCGATAAGCGGCATCCCGGCTTTGTGGAATACCGGGTTGAAGACCTTGTCCGTCAGCGGATCATGGGCCTGGCACTGGGCTATGAAGATCTCAATGATCACGATGCCCTGCGGCATGACCTGATCTTTGGTCTGGCCTCGGGCCGTCTGTCAGGAGGCCGGGCAAACTGCGCAGCACTGGCAGGAAAATCCACGCTGAACCGGCTGGAGCGCAGTGGCCACAAGGCAGATCGTTACTGCCGCATCATTGCTGATCATGAGGCCCTGGCTACCCTGTTCGTGACGCTCTTCATGGACCAGCATGAGCGCGCACCCGCCCGGATCGTTCTGGATGTGGATGCCACCGATGACCGTATCCATGGCCATCAGGAAGGCCGGGCCTTTCATGGGTATTACGGCCATAACTGCTATCTGCCGTTATACATCTTCTGCGGAGACCATCTCCTGAGCGCCACCCTGCGCACGGCAGACCGGGACCCGGGGAAGGAAGCACTGGCAGACATCAGCCGGATCGTGGAGCAGATTAGGAACCGCTGGCCCCGGGTGCGTATCCTGGTGCGTGGGGACAGCGGTTTCGCCCGGGACAGTCTGATGACATGGTGCGAAGACAACCACGTTGACTTCCTGTTCGGGCTTGCAGGCAACACCCGCCTGTATGACCGGATTGCCTCTTTGTCCGCTGAGGTTCGTGACGAAGCCGCCACGACAGGCAGAGCTGCGCGCGGTTTCGCCTCCTTTGACTGGATCACAAAGGACAGCTGGACGCGCCGCAGGCGGGTCGTGGCCAAGGCCGAATGGCGCCACGGCAACCGCTATCATCGCTTTATTGTCACCACGCTACCGCAGGGAATGTCCGACCCCCGCCATCTCTACGAACAGATTTACTGCGCACGCGGGGATATGGAAAACCGCATCAAGGAATGCCAGATGGATCTGTTCTCAGACAGGACCTCGTCCCACACCATCCGGGCCAACCAGCTCCGGCTGTGGTTCTCGGCCGCAGCCTATGTCCTGCTGACCGCTCTGCAAAGACTGGCCCTTGGCCAGACCAGCCTGGAGACGGCGACCTGTGGCACCATACGCGCACGACTGCTCAAAATCGCGACACGTGTAACGCTCAGCGTCCGTCGGATTGTCCTGTTCATGCCGGACATGTTCCCCTGTCAGCACGAATTCGCCCTCGCTCATGCACGATTGCGAAGGCTCCGGCAGGCCATCTGAAGAAACAGACAGTGCACAGACCACATAGCTTCCACCAACACTGCCTTCTCAGGCCGTGACACCCTCACTGCGTTCAGAACCCGCCGCCAGAAGCAGAATATCGTCAATATTCCAGATCGGGCTCCTGTGGGATGACTGAATTCTACAAAATGACCCGAAATTGCCTCAAGTGTGAGAAATCCGCGTTGATCCTTGAGGTTCAACGGCTCAGAACTGTTTGTCACATACAGGCCGAGTGGCGTTGTTGATTCCGACCAATTGAAATAGATCATCCCATGGTCATTAGGTGTGTACATCAGGCTCACGTTAGGGTTAAACGTATCCTGCGTCTGGCCCATATGCACGTCTGGCTTGGCATAGCTTCCACCGGTCATGCTGTAATGTGTATCCCAGTGATCCCACCGAAAACCAGCACGCACAGAAAACCACGGGGCAAGCTGGGCCTGTTCTGAAAAGAAAGCCCCTACATCTGTTGCATCACCCGTTTTCCACTTTTTCTGCCCTGCAGTAGCTGTGTTCACCAATCCGCCGGGCATGGATGAGCCATCTACAACATTCAACCCTGACACAACCGGAGACGGGTCCAGAAGATTTACATATTGGCGCGCAACAGCATTATTATAGGCAAAATTTTCACGGCGATCATACACATGCATGATATCTACGCCACCAATCATTTCATGCTTCACGCTGCCTGTATCAAACTTGGCAACTGCAGAAAGGACATTTTGCACAGACCAATCATTTTGCTGATACGGGTTTGGCCCAAACACACCGCCAGTTCTAGAAAGCTTGGCGGCTGCTGCGTTCCCACCAAAAAAATCGGTATTACAATTATAGGCTGCTCCGTTTTGTAGATACCCACTTGCATTATAGGAAAGCTGGTTGCTGGTACAGCCTTCCTGCGAAGCAGAAAAATATCGGCTATAAAGTCCCCCACGCGTATCATTATACACAGTAACGTAAGGAGAGGCCTCCCACTTCAAGCGTCCTGTCAGCATATCCACACTGGAATTATCCTGATCAAACGTGGTGCCATACCAATTGGTACGTTTTACACCATATTCCGTGGCCGGCTTACCATAAGCAGCCCCCGGCTTTTTCAACACCGGCACACCATAATCTGGAATGCGATTATCTGTTTGGTGGAAGTATTCTAAAGTATAGGAAACTTTTTTACCCATACCAAATGTTATGGATGGCGCAATACCCCATCTGTGGGAATAAACGTAATCGCGCCCGACAGTATTATTTTCATTCCCCATACCGGTAATACGGATACCAATGCTATCCGTAAGCATACGGTTAAAATCCAGCGTTCCACGATAATACTGCCCACTTCCGCCAGAAAAAGACGCACGAATATGATTTTTCAATGTAGGCGTTTTAGTTGTAATGTTGATAGCACCACCTGTGGTGCCATTACCGAACACTTGTGAAGATGGCCCTTTAATAACGGCCACATTTTCATAATCGAAACTATCGCGCGTATACACACCAAAATCGCGCAAGCCATTTTCATAAATATCATTCTGGGCAGCAAATCCTCGGATCAGGAATTGATCTCCCGCCATCCCCCCCTCACCTTCCCCAACAGACGCCGTAATGCCGGGAACATTTTTAAGGGCCTCATCCAAAGATTTAACGTTTTGCTGCTGCATAAGAATTTGCGGCACCACATTAATGGTTTGTGGAGTATGCAAAGCATCATGCGGCATTCGGCTAATGCCCATAGGTGTCCGAAGTGTGTTCATGGGGGATGCGGTAACCACCCATTCTTCTGCCTCAGACCCATCTTCCTGTTTTGCAGAATGCGGCCCTTTCTTCCCTGATGTCGCAAGCGTTGCCTTGGATGACGCATCTGTGGCCTCTGGAGCCTTCTGATTTTTAAGAGATTGCCCCTCTGCTGTAGCCGTTGCAGCGTATGCATCTACTGTTAGCAATGAGAGTGTACTCCACCCCATAGCCAAACCAAACATGAAAGAAGACGTAGGTATCTGCCGAGATGAAGATGAGTTTGTCATGAGACTTTACAAAACATTAATGCGAATCAGTTGCATATAGCTTTTATCGCAAATGATTCGCAATTCCGCTTATTTTAAAATATTTTTTATTATTTTGCTTCCTTACAGATATGTTTTTGTTTATATAAACAAACACTATTAAAATAATAATTATTTATGTTTTTTTGATTTTATTTCTCGTTCTACAGCATATTTTAAATTATTTACTGCGTTATTTTTTAACTTTTGCATAATATCTTGCATTGCAAGTAAAACATCTAATGTGGCCTGCGGTACGGCTTGATGCCACCATACCATAGCCTCTTCAATACGCCCTTGCTCAGCCAGCCATACTGCATAATTATGTTGGCCCCGATAATCACCCTTTTGCGCTGACTCCTTATACAACATAAGCGCTTTTTTCTTGTCTTGGGGCACAACCCACCCCTCTTCGTAAAATCGCGCCAAAATGTTCATAGATTTTGCGTGACCAGCTTGAGCTCCCATCTGAAAAAGAGCAAACGCTGATAAAAGATCTTGCTGCATGCCGATACCCCGCATTGTCATGATTGCAAGATTATAGCGCCCCCAGTTATCATTTAAATTTGCAGCTAAGGTATAATGCACAATAGCTTGCTGATAATCTTGAGGGCAGCCCCAGCCAAAATAATAGCAACGCCCCAGCATATTATGTGCTGGCCCATACCCCGCCTGCGCAGCCATACGAAACCATGTGATAGCAGCTGCAGGATCTGAAGATACATATACACTGTTTAAAAGGGTTTTGCCCCATATAACCTGCTCTAAATGATGCCCTCGCAACGCTTTTTGGCGAATGGCTTCTATCTCAGCAGGTAATTCCAAAGGCCTAGAAAGGTCTTTCTTCCCCTTTCCATCTCTCCAGAGCTTTCTAAAATACATTGCGGCAAGACCTCCCTTAATAAAGGCATGCAGCATAAAGATAATGCAAATTATTCTCAATAATGTATATTAAGGCCCTTCATCCCCACTTTAAAGTGAGCGTTCACCTATAAATTATGATTACCTTTTAGGTCGGTTTGCTAAGAGACGCCAATGCTCATGGCGCCTCTTTATTGGTCTGCTTTGCTAGAACTTCAATATTCAAAAGCCCTATAAAGCCAACTTCAGAACATTGCATTGACCGCAAACTGTGGGGAAACCTGGATACTCTTGTTGTGACCTGCAAAATAAAAAGCAGAACCAACAATCACCCCCCAGCGTGGGTTCCAGTTATATTCAAACGCTGGCGCAATCTGCCAATCCGTTCCGGCAGAACCTGTTTTATGGATGTAATTGCCATTACTATCATGCCCACGTAACATTGATCCATTGGACCAATCTCGCGCAAGATCCATGGCCAGCACCCATTTCTGGCTTAAACCGTATTCCAATGAAAAACCTGTCTGGCCGCTCATGCCCGGCTGCCCACGGCCACGAAAGCCATGCGCTGTGCCATAACTGGTGACATCTGTAAGTTTGGCCGAGGTGACAGCACGCCGGAACCAGTTCCATACACGCAAGCGTAATTCATGGTTGCCCGGCAACGTATAAGTAGATTGCTCAGTTAAAGCAAAACGGAAAACATATGCACCGCTCCCTACTCCATCCTGCTTATCTCCCAACTTTTTGTAATCACCTGTAGGGAAAATCATGCCTACAAAAAGGTTGAAAGCCGGAATGTAATGTTTGGGATCAGGCCGCACCAAACGATAGATCAGATCAAACGGAACATCGCCTGTTTTAGGACCATGAGAATGTCCATCTGCATGTTTCCATCCATAATCAACAATAGTATGCAACTGGATGCTGAAATCCTGAGAGATCCCGTATTTCCAGAGCGTTGAATTGGAAAACATGCGTTGCATGGGGTGAGATGCAGGCCCTGCTCGCCCATGTGCATCAAAAGACCCTAAAGGCTGACTATAGGAATAATAGGGTTCAACATTCAGCACCCCTTCCCGCGTTGTGCCGGAAGGGGAAACGAGTGAGCCTGTATACCACTGATCTGCATGGGCAGATGCAAAACTACCGGTAGATGCAAGAAAGCAGACAAGTGCTTTTCTTACGGAAACCTTGCCACCCGCATATACCCATTGCTTAAGGCGTACTCTCATTCAATTACTTATCCTGCTGAGTTTTTTCTGCTCAAAAGCCAGCGCTAAACGCTTTTTGAATCTCTGCAGCTGTGGTTTTGCCATTAGCCAGCAGAAGCTGCAGAAGTATCCGTGCCTTTTGCGGGTTGAGATCCATAGAGGCCACAAGCCCATAGTGATCATCATCAACTTCCACATCGCGGTTTACAAAACCGTTGCCCACACGGGTGGAACGCACAACAACAACCCCAGCTTTTGTGGCGCGCTCTATGCCGGCCAATGCATCTGTTGAAACATTGCCATCCCCCATACCCGCAACCACAATGCCCCGCGCTCCGCCTTTTACGGCATCATCAATCTGCTGCGCATCCATGTCTGCATGGGCATAGACAATCTGAACCCGTGGCAGTTTGTGGTCTGCTGGCAGATCAAGAAGCTGCTGAGGTTTGGCTGGCGCCATAAAGCGCACACTTGCCGGATCAACATAACCAACCGGACCAAGATTAGGTGAATGGAAGGTTTGCAGTGCAGTGGTGTGCATTTTGCTGACACCACGCGCAGACTGTACCTCATCATTCAATACCACCATTACGCCTCGCCCACGGGCCTGCGGATCAGCCGCAACCTTTACGGCTTCATACATATTGGCGGGGCCATCTGCGCTAATGGCTGTGCTCGGCCGCATTGCGCCCGTTAAAATAACCGGCCGTGCATCTGCAATCACGTTATCCAGAAAGAAAGCTGTTTCCTCCATTGTGTCTGTCCCGTGGGTGATCACAACAGCATCTGCTTCGTTATTGGCAAAAGCCCGCCGGATACGCTCAGCCAGCTTGAACCAGACCTGACTATTCATGTTCTGGGAAGCAATGTTGGAGACCTGTTCCACCTGCAACTGCGCCAGTTTTTCAACGCCAGGCACACCTGCAATCAACTGTTCACCTGTTACGGCACCGGCATCATATCCAATAGCGGAACGGGTATCAGCCTTACCGGATATTGTGCCCCCCGTAGCCAGCACAAGCACACGTGGTAAGGAGACCTGCTGATGGGCCGCAAGAGGTGCAGATGCCCCTTCTGCATGAGAAAAAACAGGCATAACAGAGGCTACCCCCAGAATTGCAGCAAGAATAGGCAGACCACGCACAGAAACCATAAAACAACACTCTTTCTAACAAAGGGAGATAAAGGAATGCCCTTACCTCCCCTTGTCGTCATTTAAAAACCAAATCTACCGAAAGGAGCACTCTCTCCTTCCGAACACAATTTTCATTACGCCTGAGGCTTCACAAACTCAGCGTGATATTCATCCACCATCTTGCGCAATGAACGCCCGATTGCGGCATACTGGAATTCATTAAGATTGGCGAGAGAAGCACGAGCTGAAGGACGCGTAGCCCCAAACCCAGCACCGGGAAGCAGCACAATACCGGTTTCATCTGCAATTCGGAACAGAATTTCACCTGTGCTGGCCCGCTTGAGCATCCACTGCGCAAACTCTTCGCCGTACAGAGCGCGACAAGTATCTTCCAGATCAATCAGCGTATAATAATCTACTGCATTGGCATCTTCCGAGGGTGCCACACCCAGCTCATGGTAAAGCGCAGCTTCACGGCGGCGAATAACACTCTTAAGCGTGGCTTTATAACGGCCTTCGTGATCCATCAGCGCAAACAGAGAGAACAGCACCATCTGGACCTGTTGCGGTGTAGAAAGACCAGCCGTGTGGTTAAGAGCCACGGCACGGCTATCTGCCACCAACCGATCAATAAACTTCAGATCAGCTGAATCTGTTGTCAGGCTGGAATAACGCTTTGCCAATGCGGCTTTTGCATCTGCCGGAAGCTGCGCCAGACGTGCATCAATTGCGTTATCCTTGTGCATCCCGATAACACCCAGACGCCAACCCGTTGCCCCAAAGTATTTGGAGAAGGAGTAAACAAGAATGGTATTGCGCGGGCAGATTGCATAAAGCGAACGGAAGCCATCAGCAAACGTGCCATACACATCATCTGTCAGGATCATCAACTCGGGACGATCTTTAACAATAGCGGCAATCTTCTCCAGCGATGCATCATTCATCTTGACTGATGGCGGGTTGCTGGGGTTCACGCAGAAGAACATTTTAACGGCCGGGTCACGCAGTTTTTCCAGCTCGCTTTCTGGATACTGCCAATCCAGAGAAGGATCTGCCTGCACAGGCACAACTTCCAGACCGTATTCTTCAAGCTGCGGGATTTCGATATAAGGGGAGAAGATCGGCATGCCGATTGCCACCTTGTCTCCCTTTTTGATCAGATCATTCTGCTTGAGAGAATTGAACACATAGGCCATAGCCGCTGTGCCGCCCTCAGTTGCAAAAAAGTCTGTGGAATCCAGAGAAATTCTACCACCCACCATTTCACGCAGAACGTACTGGCCAACAATTTTTTCGCTCAATGTCAGCATACGTGGTGGTGTTGGATAGTAGCAGCCCAGAATACCCTCAACCATTTCAACAAGGAATGTATCGGCTGGCAGGCCCATCTGGTCGCGCACATAACTTAAGGCATGCCCCAGAAGAGCGGCTTCCTCTTTGTCTTCGTTGCTTTCAATAAACCGATCAAAGCGTGCTTCAATCCCTTCAATACGGACTGTACCGCCAAGACCGGGAGAGAGATAGGAAAGAGAAAGGCGCGCTTCAGCCAAAGCGTATTGCCCCAACAGGAAAAAGGCAGCACGTGGCAGTGTCGCCAAAAAGTTGGGGTTACCACGGCCAGCGTTCAGCATAACGCGGTCAGCCTTTGATGATGCCAGGCTGATGAGCGTATCTTTGAGTTCAAATGGGCTGAGATCACGAAATTTCGAATAATCAAGTGTCATTATTGCGTTTCCTTCTTTTCAGTATTCAGGAAAATGCGACCACAAGTGGCCCAAGTAGCGTAAGCAATACGTTTGCAACTGCGTAAGTAATGGCAAAGGGTGTGGTGGGAACGGCATTTCCTGCCTTGTTCAACACCTCGCCAAAAGCTGGATTGGCACTACGAGAACCTGCCAAAGCACCTGCAAAAATGGCCGTATTGTTATAGCGCAGCACGTAGCGCCCAAAAAGCATGGTGAGGATAAGCGGCACCAATGTAACCACTACACCCAACAGAAAGAGCGTAATGCCGTGCTGCATGATGGTGGCAATAGCCTGCTGGCCAGTTTGCAAGCCCGTTACGGCCACAAAGCCTGCCAGCCCAAAGTCCACCAGAAAAGTTGAGGCACCCTGCGGCATATTCCCCATAACGGGATGGCGGCTTTGATACCAACCAAAAAGCAACCCGGAAAGCAGAGCCCCACCGCCACTACCAAGAGTAAGGGGGACCGACCCCATATGCACCACACCCAAGCCGATCAGCAAACCAAGGGCAACGCCCAGAGAATGGAAAACGAGATCGGTTTTAATGCTTGGAAGCAGGATCGTCCCAATCTGCGTGGCTGCACGCTGCACATCGGCAGACGTACCAAGCAGGGTAACAATATCTCCATCCTTTACCTGCATGGAGCCCGTAACAGGCATTGCCTTACCTGCACGGGAAAGCGCGACCAGATAAACACCGTGACGCACAGCTGCGGAAAGAGACTGTACGCATTGATCAACAGTTTTTCCGACAAAATCCTTACGAGACAAAACAACATCCCGACGGATAAGGGAAAGATCAAGGCCGGGAACATCACCAATTTCCTGCCCGATCTTCTGCCCTGCAGCCAGAACCTCTGCGCGCTGCCCAACGAGCAGAAGCTGATCACCCGGCAGTAGCGCTGCATTGGCTCCTACACCGGCGGGTTTGCCATTGCGCAGCACCTGTTCCACTGTAACGCCTGCGGCCAGACTTTCCACACCAGCAATAGTGAGATCAGGCTGCGTCAGACGATACGCACGCCCAACAAGATTAGGAAAAGCAGAGACTTCTCCCTCACCCATAACATGCACACCGCCTGCCTGCTCGGCTTCAGCACGAATAGCATCTTCACGGATGCCGCGCTTCATGAACCACGGCAAAACGTTAACACACAGAAGAATGGGCCCAATGGAGCCAAAGATATACGTTACGGCATAGCCAACAGCGACATTACCCTGAAGCTGCTGCACCTGCGCAAGCGGCAGACCAATTTTTTCCAAGGACGAGCCTGCCGTACCAATAATGGCCGACTGGGTAAGCCCCCCAGCCGCAAGCCCTGCGGCAAGTCCTTTATCGAGGTGGAATATGCGCGCAACCGCTACAACGGTAATCAATCCCGTAATAGCCAGCACAACGGCCATCAGAATTTCTTTAAGAGACTGCCGCCCTAATGAACGAAAAAACTGCGGGCCACTTTGATAGCCCACGGCATAGATAAAAAGAGCGAACAGAACGCTCTTGATGCCAGAATCAATATGAACGCCCACTTGGCTAATAAGCACAGCTGCTAAAAGCGAGCCTGCCACACCGCCAAGCTGGAACGAGCCAAAGCGAAATCGCCCGATCCAGCACCCTATAACAAGTGCAAGAAACAAGGCCATTTCTGGACACGCACCAAACAGGCTGGATAAAAGAGTAGTGAATGCGTGCAAAATGTAGTTCCTTGAGAATATATACTACCCGAACCACGCAACATATACATGAACTCACGCACTTGTAATTGATTCGAGTCAATTAATTTAATTTTATTTTTACTATTACATTCCATTTAAGTAATAATTATTAATTTGTTCTTGACTTTTATTTATTTTCCGCAAATCCAACCCATGCGCTTTAACATAACAATTATTATATTATGGTATTAAAAAATATTATTTATGGTTTATAGATAGATAAATAAAATAATAATGCGTTGTTGTTGCATGTAAATAACATATAAAGGAAGTATATTTAATTATAGTCATAAAAAATACATATTCCCAGTTGCGTATTTAAAATGAACAGATGTACCAAATTTTTCCTATGTACGCGCCATGAAAACCATCAGTATGAAACATCATGAAATGTATTTTCGCTTCATTCCCATGATCATATTTGCAATTCCGTCATTTAATAAAACAAGAGTCATACTTGAAAAATAAAATTGCATATTTATGATAACTTCCCAAAACCAATTTATTTATCATTTTATAATAAAAAACAAACATAATTCAGGCACCCCCAAACTGTAAATGCTCATTACCTTTTGTGTCACAGCCACAAAATATTAAATTGAACTTTTACGCTCCTGGTGCGTCTTAGAAAATCACCCTATCGTCTTTAACAAGGCGTATCATGATGTCTTCAGAAGATCCTGATAATAAAAATCCATGTATTACTTACACTTACATTCATAACAATATATTTTGGAAAAGGCAGAGAATTGTTGTTATTCCGGCTTGTAATGAGGAACAACATATTACCTCCTGCTTACTTGCACTGGCAGCACAGTTTCTTGCTCTTCCCCACAAAGTTATCTTATGGATTAACAACACTATAGATCAAACCTATGAACGGGCTTCATCTCTGCAAGATAAACTCCCATTTACGCTGGAGATTATATCAGTCACCTATGATCCTGCTATCGCAAATGCCGGAACAGCGCGAAGAGAAGCTATGGCGTATGCTGCCCAAAATGCACAGCTAGACGCTCTATTATTTACAACTGATGCTGATGGAGAAGTTGCCAAAGATTGGATATACCGAACCCTTGAAGCGTTTACGCAATATCATGTTGAAGCTGTTTTTGGGCGAACCCTGCTTTTACCTTCCGAATATGCACAAATCCCTCTACGGCTTCATGAAGATGAAAGAGCCGAACAAGCCTATGGCGCTCTTTTAGATCAAATCACCTTGCTTCTTGACCCACAACCGCATGATCCGTGGCCGCGGCATATAGAACATTCAGGCGCAAGCATTGCTGTCACGCATCAGGCATGGAGGCAGGCGGGAGGCATTCCTGATGTTGCATCTGGAGAAGATCGCCTGTTTTATAAAGCATTAAGGCAAAATGGCATTCGCGTACGTCATGCACCAGATGTTATAGTCTATGTTTCAGCACGCCTTTTAGGGCGCGCACAAGGCGGCATGGCAGAAACTCTAGCGCGGAGAATGATTGCCCAAGACAAATATATTGATGATGCCTTTGAAACAGTCTCCAATCGGTTATTGCGTGTCCGCAGAGAGCTTGCTGACAGACGCGCAAACCCATTAAGCCCTATAAGCAAGCTATCTGCCAGCCCTCCCTTCCCCCGTATTCTTCGGGAGGATCTTCCCAAACACTATCAGCGTGCCCTGCGTGTTCTCAACTTTCTGCATCGTACGGAATATTGCCTTTCTGATGGCGAGCAACGTGCATCAACCGATCAATGCGGTATCCCTCCCCGCGTTCACTATAATCTGGGTGCCAATGTTGCGTTAGACAGGCCCGAATAAAATATTCAGCAGCCTCATCTCCTGTGCATGGCGTATCTGTTGGGCCAGTCCAATTTACAATAAGGATATTGCCCTCTGGCTTTAGGCTTTTGGTAACACTCTCAGCAAGAGACTGAATATCTTCTGGACTAAAAAAATAAAGAACTTCTGAAATAAGAACCAAGTCACACCCACACACTTCTAAAGCAGGATAAGCCTGTGGCAGAAAAGCCTTCATAAAACTGATGTGTTTTTGCTGCACGCATCGTTGTCGAGCGATGGCAAGAGCCGTTTCAGAAGCGTCTATGCCAACAATACGCTTGCAATGTTTTGCAAGTGCTAGAGTGCTTACGCCAATCGCACACCCTAACTCTACGGCAAAAGAGATGGGCGATGCAGGAAGACATTGCAGGACTTTTTCAAGTTTCTGCTGCTCATATAGGCTGTTTTCAAAGTCCCAAGGATCAGCATTACGCTGAAAGATATCTTCAAAAATATCTGGTTTCCACGTCTCGTTACTCATGATGTTATGAAGGTTTCATAAGGTTGAAGTATTTTTTCCAGGAGGTATTCTGGTAAAATAAAACCATTTGGATCATCTTCCACAACCAATCCCATTTGGCTCTTATATGCCTGAATAGCATTGTGTTTGTGGCTCAAAAAATCCTGAATATTAAGGCGCCATCCAACAGGTAATGTTTCTTCAATATCCATATCAAGCGGAAGCGTTAAACCCCAGACAGGATAAGACAATATTCTTAACTCTGGCAGTAAGGCCTTCAACTGCTGCCCCATCTGCCATACGGCCAGATGGTCACAATGTGGATCATGCCGCCACGGCACAAGAATGTTTTGGCAATTATGCTGGCTTATCAGCACGCATAATTGCTGTATTGCATGATTAAAAGCCACACCTGAGGTAGGAATAGCTGAGTCTGGCAAACCTAGGAACAACAACCGATCTGTTGCAAGGTTAAGCGTAGCAAGTGCATCTCGGCTTTCTTTTTGCCGACACTGCGCAAGGCGTTCTGGTGACCATGCATGGGAACCAGGATGAGAGGCAGAACTATCCGAAACGATTACAACAACAGGAGGTCTATCATGCTGCACTGCGGTTGCTATAAAACCTGCACACCCCAAGCTTTCATCATCAGAATGAGGCGCCAGTATAAGTGATGTTCCCGGAGCAATCTGGTCAAAATCGGCGATAGGGAGCATAGAAAAATGTTCTATAATGTCCTGAACTTTCATGCATTTTCTCCTGGCCAATCATGGTCAACAAACCACATAGCGGCTTCTGTCAAAGCCTCATCTGGCGCAGGCTGCCGCAGATAGGTCATCAAATCCCTCATGACCACCTCTACCGCCTTACCTTTCACAAAAGCCGATACGCCCAGGCTTCTTTGAACAAGCGTTATCAATTCCAAAGCGGCACGTTCAACGGCAATGCGTGCAAGATTAACAGTTGCAACCACACTCTCTGGTTCCATGTTGGAAGCATAAGCCACTTTGGCTGCCTCTTTGACCCACATGCTCGCGGTTTTCTGTAAAATCAGGGCTTCTCCAATCCGATGCAGTTGATGCGGATTGTTTGCGCACCCACGTCCCTGAAGCTCCTGCCGCAACAGGTCAATCAACCGATCCATGCCGCCTAAGACGACTGCCGACCCCCGCCACGCCCCAGCAGAAAATTCCGGTTGTCGCAAATAATCTCCTGCTGAACCAAGAATATTATCTGGAGAGATCACTACATCTGTAAAATCATAGCCGCCTGTACCGCTAGCCTGCATTCCCATCAACTTCCCCGGACCTAACAGCCTCCGATCGGCTCCATCTGTGGGGGCAAGCACCATTATGGAATGGCCTTGCTGTGTGGTAGCTGTTATGAGTGCTAGCCTTACGTGCGCTACACCACTGGCAAACCCTTTAATGCCAGCTAATCTGTAATGTCTGCACTCATGCTTTATCGTAACTGGTGGGGTACCATCGGTAACCCATATCCCTGCCAAGATTCCACGTTGAAGGCTCTGAGCAAGCTTACAACGTTGTTCTGGGGTGCCATAAAGCTCTACAAGCCGAATAACATTTACATGGCCCTCCAAACATCGCCCTAACGAAAGGCTTGCATAGCCCGTTCGCCGCAGAAGAGTTAAAAGAACGCGCCCACCTTCTGATGTTCGGCAAAGATCAAGCCCGCCTTCTTCATGCGATAAAAGAGCATTTAGTGCGCCAATTTCGTGCAAGGCATTGAGCATATCTATTGGGAAAGCATTTTCTGCTGGTATGGAAGCCGCACTTTTCCACGCATCGAACAGATTTTTGATATCTATTTGAAAAGTAGAAAGGTTATTTTTAACGACTTTTTCATCCAAGCTCAGCATGTTAGGCATCCCAATTCCGCAAGACGTTCTACGTCTAACGTATGGCTTGCAATAACAGATCCATGCCTAATCAGTACAACTTGGTCACTTTACATTGAGAGATAATATAATCTGCTGGCGTAAATGTAGAAACACTACATGGAGGCACCAGCAATCTTGCTGATGCCTCCTGTATTTAGCATGAGATCAGGAGTTTTTATGACTCTGCTGGCCGGCTTTAACATGTTGCTCATGTGTGCCGCCCCGAGTGCCAGAGCTATGTTCGCTCCCACTGCCCTCATTGTGCGATGTACCGGTATTTTTGTGGCTCTGCTCACCAGCTTTTACATGCTGTTCGTGCGTACCACCACGCGTGCCGGTGCCATGTTCACCTTGGCTCCTTTCATCGTGCGAAGTACCAGCATTTTTATGGCTTTGCTCACCGGCCTTAACATGCTGCTCATGTGTGCCGCCCCGAGTGCCAGAGCCATTTTCGCTCCCGCTGCCCTCAGTATGCGAACTACCAGTATTTTTATGGCTTTGCTCACCAGCTTTTACATGCTGTTCATGACTGCCGCCGTGATTGACCATTGTACTCTTCCTCTTTTTTGAGATGAGACGGTCTTTTAATCTAGCCGCCAGACAGAAAACCTTTCGGCTTATATGAAGTTTCAAAAAACCAAAGATGATTACAAATATTTTATAAGAAAACCGATACGATATTAAAATAAAAAAGATGCTTTATTTATCTCTTAGACAATTTTGTGAAATGAATGTTCATATTTTTTAAATACATGGAGAGCATATAGGAAAAGTAACACGCTACCTCTTAAACAAGTTCTACTCTCTTGCTGGGCTATGAGATGACACGATAACCCGCACTTCCTTCGGAAACTGTGGCTAAGATACCATGAAGCTACTTTGCCAAAAGAAAGATACGGGCCAGACTACGCTGCAAGAAACCCTAGTTAAATTACTCATGTAGTCCCGGAGCTTCCCGACCAGTTCGAGCTACGTATTCTGTGTATCCACCATCGTAGCGGTGAAGCCCTTCTGGCGTAAGTTCCAGAACACGGTTGGAAAGTGCCGCAAGAAAATGACGATCATGGGAAACAAAAAGCATTGTGCCTTCATAGTCGGCCAAAGCAGTAATCAGCATTTCCTTGGTGGCAATATCCAAGTGGTTAGTTGGTTCATCCAGCACCAGAAAGTTTGGTGGATCGTACAGCATCAATGCCAAAACCAAACGCGCTTTTTCGCCCCCGGAAAGCACACGGCACAGTTTATCTATATCATCTCCAGAAAAGCCAAAGCTGCCCGCCAATGAACGGAGAGAACCCTGAGAAGCAAGCGGAAACGCATCATTCAAAGTTTCAAAAATAGTACGCTCACCGTCCAACAGATCCATAGCGTGCTGTGCAAAATACCCCATTTTAACGCTACCACCGAGCGTAACCGTGCCTGCATCCGGCTTTGTGGTGCCGGTAACAAGTTTTAACAGAGTAGATTTCCCCGCCCCGTTGATACCCAGCACACAGCAGCGTTCTTGCCTGCGGATCAACAGATCAAGGTTTTTGTAAATCACCCGGCTGCCATAGGCTTTATCCACACCGCGCAGATTAACCACGGCATCCCCCGAACGTGGCGCCGGGGGAAAAGTGAAGGAAAGCGTTTGGCGGCGTTTGGGTGGTTCAACACGATCAATTTTATCTAGCTTCTTAACGCGGCTTTGCACTTGCGCGGCATGAGAAGCGCGTGCCTTGAAACGCTCAATAAAAGCCACTTCCTTGGCCAGCATGGCCTGCTGACGTTCAAACTGGGCCTGCTGCTGCTTTTCGTTTAAAGCGCGCTGCTGTTCATAAAACTCGTAATCACCCGAAAAACTGGACAGCACACCACCGTCAATTTCAATCACCTTATTGATAACCCGGTTCATGAAAGCGCGGTCATGCGATGTCATCAGCAAGGCACCATCATAACCTGCCAGAAATTGCTCCAGCCAGATCAGGCTTTCCAGATCAAGATGGTTGCTTGGTTCATCCAGCAGCATAACGTCTGGTTTCATAAGCAGAATACGCGCAAGTGCTACGCGCATTTTCCACCCGCCAGACAGACGGCCGACATCACCATCCATCATTTCCTGACTAAAGCCCAAACCGTGCAAAACTTCACGCGCACGGCCATCTAGCGCGTAGCCGCCTAATTCCTCAAAACGCCCTTGCACTTCACCAAACCGTTCAAGAATGGCATCCAATTCATCCAAACGTTCTGGATCCGCCAGCGCGGCTTCCAGTTCGGCCAGTTCAGCTCCAACCTCGGCAACAGGCCCTGCACCATTCATAACTTCGGCTACGGCACTACGCCCTGCCATTTCCCCCACATCCTGATTGAAGAAGCCAATAGTGATGCCTCGATCAATCAGAACATTTCCTTCATCAGGCTCTTCCTCGCCTGTAATCAGGCGGAACAGTGTTGTCTTACCTGCTCCATTTGGCCCAACAAGCCCGATTTTCTCACCTTTTTGAAGTGCAGCCGAGGCATCGACAAAAATGACACGATGGCCATTGTACTTGCTGATAGTGTCAAGACGGATCATGGGGCCTCAGATACCTTAAAGGAAACAAGCAAAACCGGGAGGCCCCTTATTGCGTAACCCTTGCTGAGGGTAAATAGGAAAGCCCAACATTACAGAGGAAACATGTAAGCCCTTGCGCAACCTGTTTCCAAAATCGAGAACAGCAGCGTGAACAATGAAGATATATCTTCTTATATTGTTCTTGTAATTTTATTCACTATAAAATCACTAACATACTGAGCCGCTGCACTAAGTTGCGTATCCTGCAAATAGACCATCCCTACTTCCAGCTGCATTTCAGGCAGAAAACGTAATTTTGTATCTGGATCCATAATATCACGCCCCAGATCCCTGAGCATCGTTAACGGAAGCAAGGTAAATGCATCTGCTAACGCTACTATTCTTTCTCCTCCTACAACAGAGTTGATTTCAATACGCCGAGATGGAAGAGAAAGCCCTCTTGCGGCCAAAATACTATCAAACCGATCTCTCATCGCCATTCCGGATATCGGAATAACCCATATTCCGGCAGAAAATTCATTCCATTTTTCAAGAACATCAGGAATTGAAAAAGTTTCTTTTGTGGTTGCAACAACATATTGTTCGGTACCCAGTTTCTGGATACCAAACCGTTTATTGAGTGGAATATCCGCAAGATTTACAAAAACAAAATCATAGTGATTTGCCGCCAATCCAACTAAAAGCTGCTGGCGTGATGCATATTCAAGCGTCAGATTCAAGCCGGGATGTGTCTTTTTAATTTTGGCAACACTTCTTACAATTGGATCTTGCAACAACGTTGCCTGAAAGCCAATTTTTACATTCCCATGAAAACTTTCTTCGTACAACATAATATCTGCAGTGAGATTTTTAAGCTCGGAATCAATTCTTCTGCCCGCAATGATAAAACGTTCACAAATAGGATCAGGGATAAGACCACCCTTGTTTCTAACAAACAGCTTCATGCCAAGAATATTTTCCAATTCCAGGCACGATTTTGAAACAGCTGCAGGTGTAATATTAAGACGTTCTGCTGCAAGCCGGATACTTTTGTTTGCAACCAACATTTCTACAAGCCGAAAATGTCGTAATTTCATATGTATGCGGAGGTCTGGCAGTTTAGCCACCTTCATCATTCAAGCTTACCCCTGATAGAGTCCAAAACTTTGCATAGCAGGAATGCCATTTTATTTTAAGATGCTATTTTGAAAAAACCAAACAGTTGATGGCTGCCAACTTTTTTTCAATTTCTGTTCGTTAGCAAACCCTCTACGTTCATCGTGGTAGAGGGTTTTAACCATCAGCTGTCCTTATTGATTTCGCAGATGGAAGCTTCACCCGACAACAGACATTTGTTTGAATAATCTTTAAGGAAACAACCGAATGACGGATGTTACAAACGGCGTATTGTCGATTGATGGATATGTTGGTGGGGGAAGCACCATCCCTTCTGGTCCAAGTAATTCATATTATAAGAAGACTTTTTCCTCTGTCATTATTCAACCTGGTGGCACATGGACTGGCACAAACACTATCGATAGTGGTGCCACCGTTACCGTAAGCCAAGGTGGCGTTCTTAGCGGCGGCGCCGTTCTGAATGGCGGCTCCATTGTTTCATATAACAGCACCTCTGGTGGGTTAACTTTTGCCTGGGGTTCTGGGGGTGGAACCCTAGAATTAAAAAGTGGCGCTCTCGATCGTGCTGAAACTCCTCTCGCAGGAAATGCCTCAATTATCGTTGATGGAGGCGCCACTCTTTCCGGCATAACTTTGCTGTCTGGAAACAGCTTGGTTGTAAGCAGTGGCGGCACCTTGAACGGTACCACCACCATTAATGCCGGTGCGACAGCAACATTTTCAGCCGGCGCCAAGGAAACCGGTGTTACGCTTAATGGTGGCACAATTAACGCCTACAACTCCCCTCCGTATTTTAAGTGGGGTACTAGCGGTGGCACACTTGTTTTAGAAAACGGCGTGACAGACATAAACGAAAGCCCCAAAGCAGGCAGCGCGACTATCATTGTGCAATCTGGGGCAACGCTTTCAAATGCCACTTTGCTATCAGGCAATAAACTTGCCATTTACAGTGGTGGTGTTGCTACTGGTACAGTTGTTTCCAGCGGTGGTGGTGTTGCTGTTTACGGCTCGGCTTCCAACACAACCGTTAATGGCGGCGGTGTTATAGAAATCACCTCCGGCGGCACAGCTACAGGCGGCACTATTAATGGTGGCTCTGCCTATGTTGATGCAAGTGGCACTCTTAACTCCGCTACTGTTACCAACAACGGCGTGGCAGTTGTAAGCGCTGGGGCATCCGCAAACACTGTTACAGTGGAAACCAATGCTTCTCTCTCCATACAAAGTGGGGGCATTGCTTCGGGCACGATTGTATCCAGCAATGGTGGGCTGGCTGTTTCTGGTTCGGCTGCCAATACAACCGTTAATAATAGCGGTGTTGTGGAAATTAACTCTGGTGGCACGGCCACAGGCACGACCGTTAACAGCGGCGGTGTTGTTTATGCAGATGCCAGCAGCATTCTGGGCACCACCACTGTTTCCAATGGCGGACAGATCAGCGCAGCCAGTGGTGCGACCATTTCCGGCACTGTCACTATTGAAGATGGTGGTTCTGCAACTATCTGGAATAATGCCGGTGGTTCTATAGACCTACAGGGCGATACCAACACTGGGCTGGTTATCTCTGGCTTGGCATCTGGTGGTACGCTCAATACCGTAATCAGCGGGTTCAATGGCGCTTCTGCAAGCAATTCAGATAGCATCGAACTGGCAGGGGTCAAAGCCACAGATGTTTCATCTGTCACCTACCCTAGCGCAGATCAGGTTCAGCTAACCCTGAGTAATAACAACAGCATCACGTTGAACATTGTTGGTGTAAAGAATTATGGCTTCACGCTGGCCGATGGTTCTGATGGTTGGCTAAGCTATGAGGTCTGCTTCCTTTCCGGTAGCATGATCCGCACTCCAGAAGGCGATGTAGCAGTTGAAAACCTCCAGATTGGTGATCAGGTTGTTGCATTTGACTGGAAGAACAACAAGGAAATCTCTCATCCGGTGCTCTGGGTTGGTAAAACCCATGCAACAGTGCGCGCTGGTCTGCCAGATGATGAGGCAGGATACCCTGTACGTATTCTCAAAGATGCCATTGCAGATGGTGTGCCTTACAAGGACATGCTGATTACGCCCGAGCATTGCCTGTTCTTTGAAGGCAAGTTTGTGCCTGCACGTATGCTCGTGAATGGTATCTCCATCTTCTACGATAAATCCATCATGTCTTACGATTATTATCACGTGGAAACAGAGCAACATTCTGTTATTCGCGCTGATGGAATGCTGACAGAAAGCTACCTGAACACAGGCAACCGCCGCTCCTTCCGTCAGGAAGGCTCTATTGTCATGCTAGGTGGTAAAACAGGCACATGGGAAGAAGATGCCGCAGCTCCACTGTGTGTTGATCGGGCTTTTGTGGAGCCTCTTTTCCGCAAACTGGAATATAGGGGCAACAACGTTATTGGCCATGAAGTTCTAGCGCTTCCGTTAGAACAAACCAATGACGCCAACCTGCACCTGCTGACACAAACAGGCGCAGTTATTCGCCCGATGCGCCACAACGGTCAGCAATACAGCTTCATGCTGCCTGCTGGCACACAGTCTGTTCGCATTGTCTCACGCGCCAGCCGTCCGGCTGATGTGATTGGGCCATTTGTGGATGATCGCCGCCATATGGGTGTGGCTATTGCAGATATCCATCTGCTTTCCGCCAAACAGCAGCATAACATCACCACACATCTTCAGGCCGAAAAACCAGAAGGCTGGCACGCAACAGATTGGACTGATTGCGCATGGACCAATGGTAACGCCCAACTACCGCTTGATGAACAACTGCTTAACGGCAAAATGGGCATTCTTTCCCTGACCATTCGCGCCGCTGGCCCCTATCTGATTGATGATCAGAAAGCGGCAGAAACAAAAGTACTCTCCGCTTAAAAGAAACGCATCTCTCTCTTATAGATAAAAATATAAGAGAGAGATTTCTTTTGCCTTTTAGGCACTTACATCCTGCAGAACTGTAAATCCTTCAAAAACTGGTGGCCCTGCTGTAAGCGCCTTACCCTGCCCTGCTCCGGCATGCGCCTGACGAAACTGCTCAGACTGCGTCCAACCGATAAAAGCATCATAAGATTCCCATACGGTATGAGACGCGTAGAGCCTTCCGCCTTCTTTTTCTGGCCCTTTAAGGAACTGAAAGCTGATAAAACCGGGAACGGTTTTCAACAGCACTTCTCGGTTTAGCCAACGACGCTGAAAAGCCTCTTCATTTTCTGGGGGCACCAGAAAGCGGTTCATGGCAATATATTGCGGCATATACTATTCCTTTTCCATTTATATATTGATACTGCGCACGCAAGCATGCGCAACTTTCCTCAGCTATTATCTTCCCCGAACATCTGACAGACCAGAAAGTTTATTAAAACACGCTTATGCGTGTTCTTATGCAAGATCCGTACCTATGAAAGCACGAGTGCCTGATATTTGGTTTTCTATGCAACTCAGCACACGTTCAACGGTTTGCATCCACCAAGGTACGTTTTTGCAGATGTTGCAAATACACAACAAAGCAACAGTTTACCCTACAATAATACAAAAAATGTGTTGAAATTATTAATTCACCCATGTGAACGTGACTTTAAGAATTCTATACGATTTTTAGGAGCTTATTGTGCGTTCACCTCGTTCGATCATGGCTCGTCCAACTGGCATCACACATCCCCTGCTTTTAGGAACAACCTCCGTATTCTGCTTATTGGCTGAGCCAACTCACGCCCAAAATGCCAGTAGCTCCTTACCCAAACAGCACCAGACTACACAAAAGAAAGCCCCCTCAACCGCCCAGGCCCGGCAATTAACAGTATCCGATCCTCACCCCACAGCAGCACAACCCGTAGCAGGCGGCACCGAAGCCGTTATCGTGACCGGCACTCGTGAAATTGGCAAAAAAGCACGAGACAGTATCTCGCCTGTAGATATCATTACGGCACGCCAACTTTCTGAGACAGGAATGCCCTCTTTGCGGGAGGCATTAACCCAACTGGCCCCTTCTTTAACCATGCCAACCAGTGGGTATGATGCAGGCGCCCTGACATCGGCCTTCAGCCTACGTGGGCTTAGCCCGAATGAAACACTGGTGCTGGTAGATGGCAAACGGCGGCACACCACAGCCAATATTTATGCAGACCCCGGCCCTCAACAGGGCAGCACGCCCGTTGATGTAGACATGATCCCACTTGCTGCCATTGATCATGTTGAAATCCTGCGGGATGGCGCATCCGCTCAATACGGATCAGACGCTGTGGCGGGTGTGGTAAACATTATCCTGAAAAAGCAGGATCACGGTTTTCATGCGCAGTCTCTTACAGGCATCACAGCCTCGAAAGATGGGTTTGAGCAAGGCATCTACATGGATGGCGGCGCAAAACTGACGGATCGCGGTTACATTCATGTAAGTGGTGACTACGTGCATGAAGATCACACGTATCGCAGCGCACCAGACCTGCGCACGAACACAAAAATCAACAAACTTCTGGGCCAACCTGAACAAACGCGTGAAACCGTGGCTATAAAAGCCGGGTATCATATCCTGGATAATCTGGAGGCTTATGCTCTAGCCACCTATGCACACCGGCATGCTGAATCCTTCCAGAACTACCGTACGGCCAGTTCTTTAGATAACTACCCGGCTTACGCGGCCATTTATCCAAATGGCTATTCCCCAGTCATGACAATGGACGAAAACGACTGGGAAGTAACCGCAGGCTTACGTGGTGAAATTGACAACTGGCACTGGGATATCTCATCCGTTTATGGGCGTGATTACGACCAGATTGGCATTGCCAATTCAGCCAACCTTGCCCTTTCAACAGCAACCGGGCGTACGCCTACAAAGTTTGATGCTCAGGGCTACAATAATGAGCAATGGAGCAATACGTTCGATCTCAGCAAAGCTTTTCATATACCCGGCTGGCCGTATGCCATAAACGTAGCAGGAGGCGCATCTTACCGTTACGAAAGTTATAGCATTGGCACGGGCTCGGCTGATTCCACTTATAGCAGTGGCTCAGACGCATTGCAGGGCACAGTGGCCGCCAATGCTGGCAATTACAGCCGAGATGTTATTGGTGGTTATATTGATGTTGCCACCCACCTTGCCAAAAATGTGCAACTTGATCTGGCCGGCCGCTACGAACACTATACGGATGTAGGTGATACAGAAACCGGCAAAGCTGCGCTGCGGTATGACCCACTACCGTGGCTTGGCCTACGCGCAACCATATCAAACGGTTTTCATGCCCCCACACTGGCGCAGGAATATTATAGTGCTGTTGCAGTTTCCCCCACGGCGGCACGCGGCATTATTGCTGCCAATTCCCCCGGTGCGCGTGCAAATGGCGCCAACGCGCTTAAACCTGAACGCTCCACCAACGTTTCTGGCGGTATTGTGCTGGAACCTGTCAAACGGCTTCATATCACCGCAGATGTTTACCAGATAAACCTGCGCGATCAGATCCTGCCGGGCGGCAACGTATATGGCACAGATGCCCTTTCTGCCTTGCAGATGAACGGATTTACACTTCCGAACGATGCTGCCACATGGGGCAGTTCTCTTTCCACACACTGGTTTGCAAACGTGGCCAGCACGCGCACACAAGGGTTGGATATTACCGCCACATACCCAACGGAATTAAGCCCCACAATAGGCCGTATTGACTGGGACGTTGGTATTAACCTGAACCGCACACGCCTAACACATCAGAGTGCAGCAGCAGATGGCACACCGCTGCTTACTGCCCAAAGCATTGCCTACATCACCACAGCCTATCCGCGTAGCAAAATGATCTGGGGTGGCCGCTTTACCAGCAGTAATGGCAAATGGACCGTAGGCGTGCATGAAATACGCTGGGGGCAAACCACATCAGAACTCACGGATTATACAGGACCAACCAATAGTGCCAGCGTAAGCGCTTACTCTTTTACGCAATTTCACAACACGCCAAAATTCGTAACCAATCTGGACATTACCTATCGGGTTATGCCGCAACTGTCTTTTACGCTTGGAGCGAACAACCTGTTTAATGCCCTACCCTCACGCGTGCCAGATAGCAACCGTTACCTTGGCGTGCCTCAGTATTACATGAGCACATCACAACTGGGTATCAATGGTGGCTTTTACTATCTGAAAGCAGATGTAAGATTTTAGAATGACTGCTTAAATAACACATTTATGGGGCCGCAATGGTGTGGCCCCGTAAAAAGCAATATTACACAAAAATTGTAAAATGCCTTTATTAGGCTTGAACACTTTTGGGCATGGTGTCCATATCTATCACAAAGCGGTATTTCACATCGGAACGTAAAACACGTTCATAGGCTTCATTGATCTGATCTGCATGCACAACTTCAATATCACTTGTAATATTGTGCTTACCGCAGAAATCCAGCATCTCCTGCGTTTCCTGAATACCACCAATAGCAGAACCAGCAAGGCTTCTGCGCTTGGCTACAAGGCTGAATGCACCAATGGACATCGGCTTTTCTGGCAGACCAACAAGAACCATATGCCCATCCTGCTTGAGCAGCGCGAGGTAGGCATTAATGTCATGTTCGGCTGAAACGGCATCTAAAATGAAGTCAAACTGGTTGGCTTCTGCTGCCATTGCCTCTGCATCACGCGAAATAACTACGCGATGTGCACCCAAACGTTTACCATCTTCCACCTTGCTTACCGAAGTGGTGAAAAGTGTTACTTCTGCCCCCAATGCCACAGCAAATTTTACGGCCATATGGCCCAAGCCACCTAGCCCCACAATGCCCACCTTGTGGCCTACGCCCACTTTCCAATGTGATAGCGGAGACCATGTAGTAATGCCCGCGCAAAGCAAAGGTGCAGCCGCAGCCGGATCCAGATTTTCAGGCACACGCAAAACAAAACGTTCATCCACCACGATTGCGCGTGAATATCCACCAAACGTATAGGCGTCCGTTTTAGGAAAAGCCGGATCTGGGCTATTGTAAGTCCAGGTTGGCCCGGCATCACAGTACTGCTCCAACCCGGCTTCGCAAGAGGCGCATGTCTGGCACGAATTGACCATACATCCCACACCAACCAGTTCACCCAGCTTAAAACGTGTTACATCTACACCTACGGCAGCAACGCGTCCGATAATTTCATGGCCAGGCACACATGGGTAAGAAGCAGGCCCCCATTCGCTCCGGGCCGTATGAATATCAGAATGGCAGATACCGCAATGCGTGATATCAATCTGCACATCAAGAGGGCCGCAATCACGACGTTGGAAAGTAAAAGGAGCCAGTGGAGTTGTGGCGCTGGAAGCAGCGTAGCCGATGCAGGTAAACATGAAACGTTCCTATTCAGGCTGAAAACAGATTTCAGATCACCTGCTCAAACTAACAGAACCTACCCGCCTTATGTAACCATATCGGCTTCACCCCTGCGTTGCCCTTTTTAACACGCACCCTGCATGATGCCTTGTTTTTTCATCAATATTGCTCGGGAAACGTCATCCTACAGCAACGTTACATACTCAATCACATAAGGAATATGTCTATGTCACGCCCACCCTTTCCGCCTTTTGATATTGAGAGCGCAACACGCAAAGTCCGCCTTGCTGAAGATGCCTGGAACTCCCAAAACCCTGATCAGGTAGCGCAAGCCTATACTGTGAACAGCCAATGGCGCAACCGAACTGAATTTATCCATGGGCGTGATGAAATTGTAGATTTTCTGAAACGCAAATGGCGCACAGAACATGATTACCGTCTGATCAAAGAGCTCTGGGGATTTCGTCAAAACCGTATGGCTGTTCGCTTTGCCTATGAATGGCATGATGATGCAGGACAGTGGTTTCGCTCTTACGGCAATGAAATGTGGGAGTTTGACCCCGATGGACTTATGCGCCGCCGTTTTGCTGCCATCAATGATTTGCCTATCGAAGCAGAAAGCAGATTGTTTCATTGGCCCCAAGGACGGCGCCCTGATGAGCATCCAGGACTTTCCGATCTAGGGCTGTAACACCATAAAGAGCAAGCGCTTGCCAGACAGCATATGACTGGCTGGCAAGCTGGTTTTCTCACGCCCCATCATAATCAAACCTTAGGCTTGCCTGTCGTAAATCAAGTAGACAGATAGTTCGTAAAAAACCTACACTCAGTAAGTGAGATACCACACAAGATAGATACTCTGTATTGATGCAACGCAATGGATTATACTGAGAATACATAGATAAGGAGATACATTACAGAATGAAAATTATCAGAACTGCTGTAGTCACAGCTCTTATTACCATCACGAGTGCCTGTACATCCACCGGCAATACCTCCATAAAACATACAACACTTACGGAAGTTAACCAGAATATTCATGATGGGGTAACGACTGCACCCCAAGTGTATCAGATTTACGGAGAACCGGGGCAGAAAGGCTATGAAAATGGTTATGAGTTCTGGGTTTATAGTTTTACAGCTGGTAGAGAAGATGGGCTCTCAATAGCTCAGGATGTGGTTGGTCTGGGCATGCTTGGAGAAAAAACAAATAACAAAAGCAAAACGCTTACCATCGTCTTTAACAATGGCATCGTATTAAACCATAGCTTCTCCACCTCAAATTTTAGTTCCAGCAGTGGATTAAGGCAGTAACTTCTGTCTATTTTCTCTTAAAATCCAAGGCGGGATATCCATTCCATTGACAAAAACATGAATAATCAGCCTGTTTCCGATACGCAACGCCGCCTGGTTATGCTCTGTGCTGTTTTAGGGATTGTGTTAGGTGGGTTGGATGGTGCCATTGCCAACATTGCCCTGCCAACTATTGCCCGAGATCTTTCGTGCACTGAAACGCTAACTGTCTGGATCGTTAACGGATATCAGCTTGCTGTTGCTGTCAGTTTATTGCCTGCTGCTGCATTGGCTGAATCTCTGGGTCTTAAAAGAGTATATGGTTTTGGGTTAGCATTATTTACTGCTGCTTCTCTGGCATGTGCACTTTCGGGGTCTATTGGCCTTCTTGTTGGTTCACGCGTTTTGCAAGGCATTGGCGGTGCCTGCATGGCTGCGTTAAGCGGTGCACTTGTTAGAAGTGTGTACCCACGAGAACTTTTGCATAAGGCATTCGCAATAATTGCTCTTGCCGTTGCCATTTCTGCAGCTACCGGCCCCACATTGGCCGCTGCAGTTTTATCTGTTGCCACTTGGCCTTGGTTATTCCTTATCAATCTGCCAATCGGCCTTATAGCTGTCCCTCTTTTTCTACGAGTTGCACCACATAGCCCGCGCCGTTCATTTGCATTCGATTGGATGGGCGCTTTATTGAATGTTGGTGCTCTGGGGCTGGGTGTTCTTGGTGTTGATGCACTGGGGCAAAAAGAAGCCAGATGGGGAGGAATTGAAATCGGAGCAGGCTTTCTATGCGCCATTATGCTGTATATGCAGCAACGCCACCAGAAGGCCCCTATGCTTCCCCTTGATCTTCTGGCCATTCCGCTATTCTCACTCTCCATCCTTACATCTGTTTGTGCGTATGCAGCACAAATTCTGGCGTATGTTGCTCTGCCATTCCTGTTTCAAACCGTTATGCATCAATCTGCAGTTACAACAGGCTTGCTTGTTACGCCTTGGCCATTACTTGTTGCCGTAGCAGCACCCTTTGCCGGACGGCTAGCTGCCCGCCACCCCGCTTCTGTTTTAAGCAGCATTGGGCTGACTATTCTGGCAGCCGGATTAAGCATGTTGAGTATTATGCCAGCACATCCGTCCTTCTTGGATGTTGCTTGGCGTATGGGGTTATGCGGTATTGGGTTTGGTTTCTATCAAACACCCAACAATCTTACCGTCATGACCTCCGGCCCAACAACGCGCAGTGGTGCTGCCAGTGGTATGCTGGCTGTTGCACGCACAATGGGTTGGGCACTGGGGTCTGCCTTTGTTGCATTGGTTTTTGGTTTGTCTGAAGGCGGTTCCGGGGCTGTTCATTGTCTTGAACTGGCAACAGGTTTTGCCCTTGCCGGAGCCATTCTTAGCGTTTCACGCCGTGTTGTGCGTGATGAACAGAAAAACATGAAGCATTGAGAAACAAAGAAAAAAGATATCCATCAGTTTTCTGCATCTTCTACCTTTCTGCCAACGCATGTTTTTACGGCATGCAGCTTACACAGAAATTCCACTCACTTTAATTATATACATATTGCATATTTTAATCAGGCACAGTTTAGTCTGAATTTATGCCCCAAGACTCGCAAGCTCCTGCGCCTCCGTTCTCTTCAAAAAAATCTGCATGGCGTTTTGCCAAAACAGCAGATGCAGGCGGCCAAAGTCTGCCAGAAGTTTTTGCCAGCATTAAACTCCCCGCAGCAAATACATCATGGCTCAAGCGCTTTTTAGCGTTTGTTGGGCCGGGCTACATGGTTTCTGTTGGATATATGGACCCCGGCAACTGGGCGACCGACTTACAAGGCGGTGCCCAGTTTGGATATACCCTGCTTGCGGTTATTCTACTTTCAAACCTGATGGCAATTCTCCTTCAGGCTCTATCAGCCAGACTAGGCATCGCAACGGGCCGTGATCTAGCCCAAGCTTGCCGAGATCATTTTCCACCCGCCATCAATATTGTTCTTTGGTTAGCCTGTGAACTTTCCATTATTGCATGTGATCTAGCCGAAGTGATTGGTACAGCCATAGCGCTACAACTGCTACTTGGCATTCCAATCTTGGGTGGTGCCATTATCTCGGTTCTTGATGCTTTTCTTGTGCTTGTTTTGATGAATCGCGGTTTCCGATATCTGGAAGCATTTATTATTGCATTACTCAGCATTATTGCCATTTGTTTTGGTGTGCAAATGATAGCTGCAGACCCACCTCTTGCCCAATTAGTAAAAGGCTTTATTCCTTCACCTGAAATCATAACCAATAGTCAGATGCTCTACATTGCAATCGGCATTGTTGGGGCTACGGTTATGCCACATAATCTATATCTTCATTCCTCTATCGTGCAGACACGTGCATTCGAACACACATTATCCGGCCGCAAGGAGGCCATTCGCTGGGCGACGTGGGATAGCACAATTGCTCTTATGCTGGCTTTGTTTATTAACGCTGCCATTCTTATTGTTGCCGCGGCTGCTTTTCATACAACAGGCCATCAAAATGTTGCAGAAATTGAAGATGCTTACCGCCTGCTCTCCCCTGTTCTTGGGTTAGGCATTGCATCCACCTTATTTGCCGTTGCCCTTCTGGCTGCTGGCACTAATTCAACCGTAACCGGCACATTGGCCGGGCAAATTATTATGGAAGGCTTTTTGCGGTTAAAAATACCGCACTGGATGCAACGGCTGCTCACACGCGGTCTTGCCATTATTCCTGTCATAATGGTGACAGCTCTTTACGGTAACAAGGGTATTGGAAATCTGCTGATGCTCAGCCAGGTTATCCTATCCATCCAACTTCCTTTTGCTGTTATTCCTTTAATTCTGTTTGTATCTGACAACCAGAAAATGGGTGAACTTGTTATTTCTCGTAAAACAACCATCCTTGCTTGGGGTGTTGCTGGTATTATTTTGGTTCTTAATTTCACACTTTTGTATGATACTTTTTTCTGAAAACAATTTATAATTGCACTCACAAAACCTGATCTACAATTTTCCTAATCCATAAATCTGTAATGGGCGCATATGGAATCAGCATCCGGTAATAAAATGCCCCATACAGCAGATCGAGCATAAGCTCTCCTGTTTCTGAAGACATTCCGAACTGTTCTAGCGCCTCCAACCCTGCTTTTCTTCTAGGTGCAATCCACCTATCCCAAAAAGCCTGCTCCAGCACAGCACTGGATTGCGCTGCCGCAACCATATGCCGCAGAAGTTTCCGCCTTGGTTCGTCTAGCGCATGGCTAAGATCTTCAAGTGCAAAAATAAGTGTCTGCTTAACATCCTGTCCAGCGCGATAGGCAATGCGTGGTGTCAATTCTGACAGAAAAGCATCCATCACCACGGCTGCAGCACTGTTCCAACGGCGATAAAGCGTTGTTTTGGCCACACCTGAATGGCTTGCAATAGCTTCCATCGTCACGCGCTCCGGTCCCAAGTCATATGCAAGCTTCAGGGCTGCACTACGCGCTGCCTCGGTCGCGGCTTCACTACGCTTGCGTCCGCTCCCTGCTACAGCAGCTTTTGCGGCATGAGATAGATTGCGAGTGTTCAAAAGAGATCTCCAGTGCGTCCTTAAGGAAATTGCCACCATCCAGCATTTTTCGCAACGATCCGTATCGTTTCTTGACTACGATACGGATCGTATCGTAATTATCTTTTCATTCCGATAGCGGTCGGAATCTGAAAAATGCCGGAGCAAGCCTGTGATAGGACAGTCCATTCAGAAATGGGATGCACGCGATAAAGCCACAGGCACTTTCCTGTACCCATCTGACTTGCGGCCAGAACACTGTGTTCACCTCAAGGTTCTCAGGGCCGGGCGTGCCCATGCCCGCATCCTTGAAATTGATATTCATGCAGCTCAAAAGGCACCGGGGGTTCTGCGCGTTCTCACATACGCCGATATCCCAGGCCTCAACAGATTCGGCCTCATCACCCCCGATCAACCTGTTCTTTGCCATGACCGCGTAAGGTTTCCCGGTGATGCTATTGCTCTTGTAATTGCAGAAAGCGAGCACGAGGCTCAAAAAGCCTGCCAACTTATTCATGTAGAATATGAAGACCTACCAGCCATACTGGACCCAAAACAGGCTCTGGCTCCCGGCGCCCCCCAGATCGGACAGAATGGCAATCTCTGCCACGAGGTTAATCTGGGTTTTGGTGATGTTGATGCAGCTTTGGCAGATTCTGCGCATGTCGTGCGTCTGACTTACAGCACCGGGCGGCAGGAACACGCTTTTCTGGAGCCTGAAGCCGGCATTGCCTATCGTGATAATCAGCAGCGTATTGCCATTATTTGCGGCGGACAAAACCCTTTTGCAGACCAGAAACAGATAGCAGCTATTCTCGGTATCCCGATTGAACAAGTCTATGTGTCTCCCCCCCCTATGGGAGGCGCCTTTGGAGGTAAGGAAGACCTGAATGTTCAGGCACATCTGGCTTTAGCGGTGCAAGCCACAGACCGTCCCGCCCGGTATGTTTATGAACGTGAAGAAAGCATTGGCTACTCCGTTAAACGGCATCGTTTTGAAGTAGATGTCGAAGTGGGATGTGATGCCACCGGAAAACTGACCGGCTTCCGGGCAAATCTTCTGGCCGATACCGGAGCCTACATGACGTTAGGCCCTGCCGTTCTTGTTCTGGCCGCCGAACACGCCTCCGGGCCTTATCGGTTTCAGGCAAGCCGTATTCATGGTCAGGCCGTCCATACCAATACAGGAAATGCCTCGGCCTTTCGTGGGTTTGGCAACCCGCAGGTTATTCTGGGCATCGAACAGGCTATGGATGAACTAGCCGCCAAATGCGGCCTTAACCCTATCGACTTCCGCGAAAAAAACCTTCTTCGCGGCGGAGACCGTGCAGGAGCTGGGCATATTGTTCGTCATGATGTTACGCTTCCACGCCTGATTGCTGCCGCACGCAAAGGGCCATTACTATCTGCCCTTTCTCAAAAAAGCTTACATCCAGATCAGGATGGTAAGTTCCGTGCAACCGGATTTGCATTCGTCTGGCAAGGGTTCGGGTTGGGGGCCGGTGCTGAGCCCGGATCAAGCGTGACCCTACGCCGGGACGAGAATGGACATTTCTGGCTGAATTGCTCCACGGCAGATTTGGGGGAAGGCAATCTTTCTGCATTTCAGCAGATTGCAGCATCAGGGTTGGGGTGTCATGCCCATGATATCCAGCTTGATATCGGCACAACAGATAACACAAATTCATGGTCCACAAATGCTTCCAGATCCGTGGTTGTAACAGGTAATGCTGTAGCGCAGGCAGCAAAACAACTGGCCATGAGAATAGCTGCGGGCGAAAGCGGTGTGCTTGAAGAAACAGCACATTATGCCCCTATTTTTCCAGAAAAACTGACACTTGGCGCCCCGCACATAGGGTATTCTTATGGCATACAGGCCGTGCGTATTGCGCTGGATACTGCAACCGCCAATGTTACGGTGGAAGAAGTTGAAACATGGTTAGATGCAGGAACAGTTATCAATCCCGATGGTGTAACAGGCCAGATTGAAGGCGGTTTGGCGCAAGGGCTTGGCTTCGCTTTAAGTGAAGACCTCGTGCAGCGCGAGGGGCGTGTTCTGAACAACCGTTTTTCATCATACATTCTCCCGACAATTCGAGATGTACCAATAGATGTTCGCGTCCATCTAATTAACCATCCCGATGCATCTAATCCTCTCGGTGCGCGCGGCATAGCAGAAGTTGGGCTCACACCCGCCGCTGCGGCTATCGCCAATGCTTTGGCACGGTGTGTTGGGCATCGCTTCGCGCACTTTCCAATCAAACCGGAAGCTATTCTCCCGGTCATGGAAGAAATTCTGTCATGATCACATTCCAGCTTAATGGCAAACCCGTCCAGATTGCCCATGCGGGTAAAACCCTGTTGCAGGTTCTTCGTGACGATTTTCATTTGACTGGCGCCAAGCTTGGCTGTGGTGAAGGCGAATGCGGAGCCTGCACCGTTCTGGTTGATGGTCGACCAGTCTGTTCTTGCCTGCAAGCAGCCGAAATGCTGCAAGGTGTAGCTGTTGCTACCATTGAGGCATTAGCCCAGACGCCAGAGGGATCTGAAATCTGTTCTGCACTGGCGCGCAAAGGGGGCGTTCAATGCGGGTTCTGCACGCCGGGAATAGTCATGGCTTGGGCCGGACGGCACCCTGATGACGCGCCAGATGATGCCCTGGAGGGAAATCTTTGTAGGTGCACGGGATATGTTAAAATTCGCACAGCACTTGAACAAACAGACTGCCTTCTGCCGCACAAAGATACCGTTTCCGGTAAAGCTGATATGTCTTTGCAAGACGGACTGGCCCATCTGGCTCAAAACCCAGACCTCATCCCGATTGCAGGCGGAACCGACCTGATAGTACGCGCAGGCCATAATCTTGGCTCCCTCCGGCTTTTTTCGTTAGATAGGCTGAATGCGCCGGAACTACGTCAGGTTTTCTGGGAAGATGGTAACCTTGTAATAGGAGCCCTGATGCGATGGCAGGACATCCTGCATGATCGTATCATTGCGCACACTGTGCCTATCCTCAGAGATGTCGCCTATGGTGTTGGCAGCCCTCAGGTTAGAAATGCAGCCACCATTGGCGGCAATGTAGCCACCGCTTCACCGGCAGGGGATAGTCTTCCGGCTCTCGTAGCACTTCAGGCTCGTATTCGGCTGATCCATCCAGACGGAACCCGGGAGATGCCCGTTGCAGAGTTTATTACAGGGGTTGGACGCACGAAACGTAAGGATGGTGAACTTATTGTCGGATTTGTTATTCCTGCCAAATGCATCGGTCAGCCACAAATGTTTACAAAAGTAGGCCCTCGCAAAGCGCAGGCAATTTCAAAACTTTCTCTGGCAACAGTTTTAGTTCCTGACGATCCGGCCGGAATCAGCTTTGCATTCGGCGCTGTTGGCCCTGTTCCTATGACATGCCCAAAAGCACATCAGTATCTTGCTGCACAGGAATGCGATGAAAGGCATTTCAAGTTTGCGGCTGAACTAGCTATGTCGGAAATTACACCGATTGATGACATGCGTTCTACCGCAGCTTACAGGAAAGCCGTAGCTAGAAATCTCCTAATCCGCCATTGCCAGAAGATATTTGGGCATAAGAGCTAAAATGTTTTTTCGTATAGTTTACATTATAACTCGAAAAATCAAGAAGCTACGCTATGCAACGCTTGCACGATAATAATAATGCACCAAGCCACGCAGGCTGGCGTTTATTTGCAAGACCAAATTCGTTTTCAACGCTGGCTGTTAACCCTAAGCGGCCTCTATGACTGGCTCACAACCAATAGCGGCAATTATCATAGCTATATCAGCCAACATCAGCATGTTAGAGATAAGAAGAAAAGCACGTGATGAGCCATGCGTTTCTGGCTAAGCAGCGAACAGTGGCTCCAGACAAAGCTTTATCAGATCTTGCTCTCGATAGTAAAATCAGAATATAGCAAGATCTCTTGCATAGAAAAAATTATAAATAAAAAGAAATTTTTATATTTATACTACAAAAAATACCACTACTTCCTTGCATTTGGCGCATCTACTTGTTGAATCATTTTTTCAATCATTTCCCAACATATCTGAAAATGACGATGCCTTTCTTCAACATCATTGAATGTCTCCACCCCAACCAATGCCCGATGCATAGGCCATTGCAACACGAAGCCGGGAATATAACGGGACAATACCTGAATGCGCTTACGGTTTTGTGGTGTATCTGGCCACTGCAAGGTGCGTGCAAGCAACATTTCTATGCGTTCGAAAAATGGCTGCATAATCTCTGTTGAAAGACTATTGGCAGCAGCGGGTACCCGCCGTGCATCCGTGACAAGAATACGATATGTTTCAAGAGTTTCCTGCTCTAGGCAGAAATCCTGAAATTGCTCAAAAAGTTCCTTTAAGGCAACCATGGGTTCTCGGGACGAAAATTCGGCCTCCTGAGCAACCTCAAACAATCGTCTGCAACGATTATGCATCACCGCTTTAAAAAGATCCTCCTTTGAAGGATATCTGCGGTAAATGGTGGGTTTACTGCAACCAACTGTTTTAGCAATCGTGTCCACTGAGGTAGCAGCGTAACCGTCTGTCAGAAAAGCCTGTGTTGCGACATCCATAATCTTGCGATCTAGTTCTTCACCAGCATCTGGTGAAGGACGGCCACCTGTCACACGGACAACATTCTTTCCAGACAATTGCTTCCCTTTCTGCTCCTTGCACTGAGCGAGCATGTTTAATTATATGCCTGATACGATGTAGACTATCGGGAGACAAGTTCTGAGTAAAACCCAAGCAGACAAAAGCTATTGCTCATGTGGTTTTTAGTAGGAGTAAATGTATTGCAGCAGACTATTTTCTACGTAGATTTCCCCAGCTTCCAAACGTCTGATAAATCCTTTTCGTTCCAGAACCGCCATCGCGCGACTTAAACTTTCGTAGGAGATACCAATATAATCGGCAATATCACGCCGATTCATAGGAAGTTTTAGAATGTGAGTTGCATGGTCAAAATATTGCACGCATGCACAAGACTCTGCAATAAACTGCACTGTCCTAGAAATAATATCAAATTTTACTGCCCCGATCAGATGTCTTTGTAATAATTGAATTTCGCACAAAGAATTTAGTAAAAATTTATTTTGGATATTTGGATGATTTATTAAAAATGACTGAAAATTTCTGACTTCAAATTGCAAAAGGTGACAATCTGTAAGGGCGTCAACTGAATACGGATAAGTCTTCTTTCCAGAAAACCCTAATAAATTCCCATTTGAGTAAAACCCCAGAATCTGTCGTCTTCCATCAGCCAGCTCGTAAGAAACCCTTACAATCCCCGATTGAATGACATATCCATTTTTGCAAACATCACCTTGAAATAAGATCCTTGTCCCCGGAGGAACATGATGTATGTTCCCAGCGGTTGTGAGAGCCTGTGTATCCATCTGGGAAAGACGTGCAGCATCCCTTTCTGAGATAGATGAAATCTGTTTTTGAAAAATAATCTGATTTTGTATCACGAAACCAGTTCCAATATATCATCGAAATTACCTAAATTATTCTCAAATACTTTAAATATCAGGTGGATTATTAGACATAAACTTCAAAGAAAACCGGGCTACTTGACCTGCAATCAGTGGCCCATGTACTTGTCCTTGCACATGCATATCAACACCACGGGCATTCTCCATATCTGCCACAAAGATTCCATTGGTAATGCTGGCGGCTCCTCCAATTGTCCAATATGTTCCAGCCAGATCACTCAGCCTGCTTAGATTGGTGACACAAGCTGTGGCTTTCAGTGTGGCGTTGCCAAATGTCAGTAGCCCTCCGCCTTTGATTTCTACGGGGTACTGGTGTGTTCCCTCTGTAAAAACACCCTGCCCGGAACCATACCCCACAACGGCACCTGTTTCATGAAGCGTTAGATTGATGCTTCCATCCACCTCCCTGCATTTGGGATGTGCAGAAGCAAAGGTGGGCATCATGCCTGCGAACATGGCGGATGCCATCCAACACGCATGAAAAAGCTTATGGAAACGGAATATCATGGAAATATTTCTTTCTTTAAGCGATACGGTTCTGTGCACCCAATAATACCATACGGTATCGTTTACAATATGGATAAAAAACTGTAGCGCTTGGTAAGCGGAGCATTATGCATGACTCCGCTTCCAAATGGAGGTTTGTATGACACTCGAAATCTTAAACGAAAAAAACAATCACACTGTTTCAGACGCATTAAAGAAACATATTGAAACTCTTTTTTCCGGGCACGCTGATCGCATGGAGAAAAACCTGAAAAGCCAGATCAAAACACTTCAGGATCAGCTTGAAACCCATGAGCAGAAAAGACATGCGTCTCATCTCAAGTTCTGCCTTACAATGGCAGCTGCACTGGCAATATCAGCCATTGTGCATTTTCGGCACCGTAAAGCACAGTAACTTTTTCTGAAAACACGGAGCATTTTCATGGCAGATCTTATTGTTGTTGGCTTTGATACGGAAGATGGCGCAAGCTTAGCGCGATTTGAGTGCTTTAAACTTCAGAAGGAATATCTTCTGGATCTGGAAGATGCCGTTGTTGTGCGTCGCACAGCAGATGGCAAGGTGCACCTAGACCAGTCCGTTAATCTGACAGCCCTTGGTTTTTCCAGCGGCCTTGCCATGGGAGCATTCTGGGGCACCCTGCTGGGCCTGATCTTTCTTAATCCGCTGGCCGGTTTTGTGGCCGGAAGCGTTGCCGGAGCAGGAGCAGGCGCTCTGGATGGCAAACTGAGTGATTATGGCATCAGTGATGATTTCATCAAGCAGGTTGGTGCTACCCTTAAAAATGGCACATCCGCTCTTTTCATTCTTGTGCGCAAAGCCCAGCCAGAAAAGGTTATTGAAGATCTGCGCTATATGGGCGGACACCCGCATATCCTTCAAACCTCACTTTCCCCCGAGGCCGAAGCAAAGCTGCGCAATCTTATTGGCTGATACCCTGCCCCTACTTCCGGCATAAAGCCGGGAGTAGGTTTTCCTGAACGCGTTCTGCTTGTTTTGTTCTTACTTTTTCCCGTCTGGAGTTGAGGCCTTAAATCCACCGCCTGTTGCCTTGTAAAGATCAACGGATGCATCAAGGCGTTGCAACCGCGCCTTTACGCGGGAAAGTTCTGCCAGTTGCACGGTGGATTGTGCGACCAGAACATCAATCTGGCTGGCATATCCCTGATTAAGACGAAGTGTTGTTAAATGCAGCTTTTGCTGCGCCGCCTCATCACGGGCAATATTATCAGCATCACGCTCAGAAGCCGTATTCTGTGCCAAAAGCGCATCCCGCACCTCTTTGAACGCTGTACGGATCGATTGCTGATATAAGGTAACCTGCTGGTTCTTGTTGGCCTTTGCCAGCTTTACCCCACTTTGCGTGCGCCCAAAATCAAGCACAGGCGCTGCCATGGCGGCGCCAAGTGTCCATGAACGGCTGGTTGCCCTGTACAGATTGTCGATATCAATATTGTTCACACCGGCAAGTGAGGCAAGCGAAATGCTTGGGAAATAGGCCGCGCGTGCATAACCAATGTTGAAATTGCTCGCAATCAGCATCTGTTCATGCATGGCAATATCCGGGCGGCGTTCCAGAAGTTCGGATGGCAATACCGAAGGTGTGGGGTCTGGCACCTTCAGGTTGTCAATCTCCTGCCCTCTTGCAATGCCAGTCTGTATGAGTTCCTGTGGGGAACGACCAACCAGAACAGATAATGCACTTTCCGCATTGTTGCGCTGATCTTCCATATCCGGCAAAGCAGCGTGAACAGTATCTCGCCGTTCGGTTGCGTCCTGAAGCAGAAGAGCATCAACCGCCCCTACATCATACTGATGTTGGACGAGAGCCAGAATTTCATCCTGTGTTCGAATGCTGTCTTTCAAAATGGCAACATTGCGATCCAGGGCGCGCAGGCTGAAGTAAAGCTTTGCCACCCCGGCCGCCACAGATAGGCGCGCGGCATCCTGCGCATAAACAGCCCCTTTTACACCTGCTTTGGCAGCCTGACTGAGGCTGGCGTTTTTACCCCATAAGTCGAGCTCATAATTCAACATGCCACCAACAAAGCCAAAATTGCTTGTCTTGTTGGGAAACTGAAAGCTCTGACCCATGGCGCGGACCTTACCATCGGCAAATTTTCCGTATGCATCACTGCCCGCAACAGAAATGGAGGGCAACTGGTTTGCAAATGCGTAGCTATACTGCGCCTGCGCCTGTGAAAGGCTGGTTTTTGCCAAAGCAATATCATCGCTGCGCTGCTGGGCTTCACTTTCCAGCTGATCCAGCACCGAATCACCATAGCGCTGCCACCATTCACGATCATCCCGTGCCACAGCGCCAACACCATCCCATGTTTTGGGCAAGGCCACTTCCGGGCGTTTATAATGTGGGGCAAGCCATGCGCACCCGCTCAACAGAAGCGGAAGGAGAAAAACCACTTTCCTCATGATGTTTTCTCCGTTGTGGGTGCGGGTTCCTTGACGCGAAACCACAAAACATAAAGCGATGGCAGAAAGATCAGCGTCAGCGCCGTGGCGACAGCCAACCCGCCCATGATCACATCCGCCATAGGCCCCCAGAAAACGCTGGATGCAATAGGCAGCATACCCAGAATGGCCGCAACAGCCGTGAGCATAATGGGCCGGAAACGGATCATCGCAGCAGCCACCACTGCATCCCATTCGGATTTGCCTGTTTGTTGCTCAATCTCAATCTGATGCACAAGAATAACCGAGTTACGGATAATCATGCCCACCAGAGCCACAAGCCCAAGCAGAGCAATAAAGCCTATGGGATTACCTGTGATAAGCAAAGCCGCCACAACACCAATCAGGCCAAATGGCGCAACACTCAATACGAGTGCCAACCGCTTGAAGCTCTGAAGCTGGATCATCAGCACCGCCATCATGATCAGCGCCATAACCGGCATAACGGCAATAACCGAGTTCTGGGCCTTTGCCGCCTCCTCAACCATACCGCCAACGGCAACATGGTAACCGGGGGGCAGATGCGCATTGAAATCGGCAATCTGGCCCGCCAGTGCCGATACCGCACTATCGGCCTGCACACCCGGGCGCAGTTGCGCCTGAATGCTCATGGTGGGCAAGCGGTCTCGCCGCCATATCAGCGGGTAATCTTCGACATAGGAGACGTTGGCGACCGAAGAAAGCGGGACAGTCAGATCATTGGGCAAACGAATGTCCAGATTGCGCAGGCTTTCAATGGAAAGACGCTCATCCGCCTTGGCACGCAAAACAACATCAACCAGATAGATGCTATCGCGCACCTGTGTGGCGGTGATACCCGTAACGGTGGAATTGATGGCCAGCGCAATAGTCGCGCTAGAAAGACCAAGGCGGCGCGCCTCCTCCTGCCGGACATCAATGCGCAATTTGCGGGCGGGATCCCCCCAGTCAAAGTTGATCAGATGCAGGTTGCCGCTTGCATCCATCATCCGCGCAACATCCTGTGCGTAATGGCGCACCTTGTCCGGGTCTCTTCCTGATACGCGATACTGCACCGGCCACCCTACTGGCGGGCCAAGCTCCAACGGAAACAGCCCGTGTACAATATCCGGCATGTCCCGGCTGAGCTTTGTATCCAGGCGCTGGCGCAAATTCTCGCGGGCCTTGGCGCTTTTGGCAACAATGACTGTCTGGGTAAAGAAATCATTCGGCAACTGTTCATCAAGTGACAGATAGAACCGAATGGCCCCGCGCCCGATATAGGAGCTCCAGTGGTCGATATCCGGGTCATCGCGCAGCATGGCATCCAGTTTGCGCGAGACATCACTTGTCGCCTTGATGGACGCTCCCTGCCGCAGCGAGAGATTGACCAGCAGTTCCGGCCGATCCGATGCCGGGAAAAACTGTTTCGTAATCAGGGGTGAAAGCACAACAGCGATAACAAGCGCACCAAGGCTTAACAGAACAGTTTTACGTGGATGATGCATGGTCAGAAGCAGAAACCGCTCGAATGTGGCCATGATCCGCCCTTTCTTGGGCTCCTCATGCACCTGCCCGGCTTTTTCGGGCTGGGCCCGCAAAATGGTCACACCAATCAGGGGTGCCACCAGAACGGCCACAAACCATGAAACAATCAGCGCCAACCCGACAACTGCAAACAGGGAAAATGTATATTCTCCCGCAACACTGTGCGCGAACCCGACCGGCACAAACCCCGCCACGGTGACGAGCGTGCCAGTTAGCATCGGAAAAGCTGTGGAAGTATAAGCATATGTGGCGGCCCGCGGCAGGCTCCAGCCTTCCTCTAGCTTGCTGACCATGCTTTCAACCGTGATCATGGCATCATCAACCAGCAGGCCAAGTGCGATGATTAGAGCACCAAGGGAGACACGCTGAAGGTCAATCCCAAGTATTTCCATGCTGGTAAAAACAACAGCCAGCACAAACGGAATACAGAAGGCAACAACCGTTCCTGCCCGACCACCCAGACTGAGAAAGCTGATCCCCAGCACAATGGCGATGGCCTCAAACAGAGCCTCCGTAAAATCCCCTACCGCATCCTTGACCACCTTGGGCTGATTGGCCACAAGGTGCGCCTCAATCCCAATAGGCATACGGGCGTGCAGTTCGGCCATTTTGGCTGTAACGTTTTTTTCAAGCGCCAGAACATTGCCACCCTTGCTCATGGAAAGAGCCAGCCCTACAGCATCCTGCCCGTTTACCCGGAACAGCGTTTGCGGTGGATCGGCATATCCGCGCGTAATGGTGGCAATATCTCCCAACCGTACCTTATGGTTGCCCGTGTAAAGCGTAACATTGGCAACATCTGCAACGGAATTGAATTTTCCGGTTGGCTGAACAAGAATCTGCTCCTTGCCTGTATCAAGCGTGCCGGAAGGAACAAGGGCATTCTGCGCCTGAAGTGCCGCTACAATCATTGCGCCGTTAATGCCTAGTCGGGCGAGATGACGCCCTGAAACATCCACGTAAATCTTTTCATCCTGAGCACCAAGTGTTTCAATCTTGGCTACGTCCGGCACATGTAGCAACTCATCACGAACGGTCTCGACATAGTCTTTCAGCTCTCGGTGGGAAAAGCCATCTGCCGTAAAAGCGTAAATGATGCCATAGGTATCTCCAAACTCATCATCAAAGAATGGCCCGACTGTTGTGGACGGCAGGAAAGGCTTGATATCACCAATCTTCTTGCGCACCTGATACCAGATATCGGAAACCTGCGCCTTGGGCGTGCTGCCCAAGAGGTTGACCAGAATGGTGGTTTTTCCGGCAGTTGTATAACTTTTAACGTAATCGAAATAAGGTGTTTCCTGTAATTTCTTTTCTATCCGGTCTGTCAGCTGATGTGTTGTTTCCTTAACCGATGCCCCCGGCAACGTGGCCTGTACAACCATGGTCTTGACCGTAAATGGCGGATCTTCATTCCGCCCCAGATTGAGGTATGACCGGACACCCGCTACCGCAATCAGGATCATGAAGAACGCAACAAGAGCTCGGTGGCGGATAGACCAATCCGAGAGATTTAAAATATGGCCTTTTTTCTCATCAGAACCAGTTTCTTCAGGGGGTAGTGCATTATCAGGGACGGACATCAGCATCATCCAGCAGGGTAATCTTCTGGTTGGGATACAAGGCCTGCACGCCTGCCGTTACAACGCGCTCTCCCTCATGGAGGCCGGAAGCTACCGTGACATCATTGGCCGCATAGCGAGAAACCTCAATCGAACGTAAGGTCACGGTCATTGTCTGAGAGTTAATAACCCACACTGCCGGTTTGCCGTTTTGTGCGGTAAGGGCTGAGGGAGGCAGGTGGATATTCTGGCCGGATGCATCGGCCAGATGCCCGATCACCACGGAACCCAATGTCATGCCCCGCGGCGGTGTCTGAAGAAGTACCTTTGCATGATAATTACGGGTTAGCGGATCAGCATCCGGTGCCAGTTCGTAAAGTGTGCCTTGTGAGCAAACATGTCGGTTTGCATCCAGACACACATCCATAATAGCACCGGTTGTAAGGCCGGAACGCAGGATATCTCCTGATATATCAAACTGCGCATCACGGCCCGCAGCTTCAGCCATACGCAGAATTGTCTGACCAGCGGAAACAACCTCTCCCACCTCAGCTAGGCGCTCCGTAATTACGCCATCTGTATTTGCGATCAGGCGGGTATGATCCAGTTCCTCCCGTGCAATGCGTTCACGCGCTTCCGTGGATTGCACTGCTTCGCGAGACGTACGGTAGCGCAGAATGGCCTCGTCATAATCATTTCGCGAAATGGCATGATCAGGCAGAAGCGCTGTGGCGCGCTTCTGCAACGGTGTTGCCTGCGCCAAAGCTGCCTCGGCAGCCTGTGCATCGGCCGTGGCAGCACGCAATGTCTGGCGGGATTCCGTATCATCCAGGCGGGCAAGCAATTGTCCTGCGTGCACGCCATCGCCAACCGCTACTTTCCGTTCCACAATTTTGCCGGGTAAGCGAAACGAAAGATTAACGACACGATGCGGCGCAACCTGCCCTGTCAGAAACTCCTCATTTCCATCTCTGCTGGGATGCACCAAAATAGAGCGTACAGGCCTGATTTCCGGTGCAGGAGCTTTCTTGTGGCATGCAGCTAAAGGAACAAGCAACAAAACATAAGCACAGGTTCCATACGACAAGATGCGCTGGCTCATCGGTATTCTGTCCTTGCGCAATCAGAAATAGGTTGAGTCAGTAGCCCGGTCATGAAAATGGCTCCTTCAAAAGGTCAGATTTTGAGGTAGTCCTAAAGGAGCTTTCCCATCTTCTTCCCAATCGGATCAAAATATATGCATCCACACGCGTTACCAGAGTATGCCATTCTGCAATAACGGTTTTTGAGCAAACTTTTCCGCAAGACGAAAAACCAACGATAAACTCGCTGTATTACTGACTTGCCATGCGTCGCAATCTATTCAACAAAGATATTTGTGAAACATTACTCTTCAGACAAACCGTTGACTGTTTTAAAATAAAAACTTTCGGCTTTTCAGAGGGATTACTGTCGAGACAACCCGTATTTTTGAATCCTCTTATCATCACCGTCATACTACCCTCTGAGTAAATTACTCTTTTAATTATACGATACGGTATCGTCTCGCAAGATGGTCTGATCGTTGAAGTCACGCATCGGACAGCATACCGACTGTTTCCCTGAAAGAACTTAAACCTCTGCGCGAGATCGTCCGCCCTGCTCAAAGACCACATCCCGGAAGGAAACCGGATTGACCGAGAAAAAACGGTAATCTGGACATCAAGCCTTTCGGGCCAGTACCTACCCCCCCCTAAACTATGAGGAACTGGAACATACAATTGCACAGGCAGAAAACTTCATACGGCGTTACCGAGACGGTTGAAGAGGCGAGATAACATCTCAAGAAGTGTCATATATCCGCCCTCAAGATATACTTGTTACATTTCCTGTAAATATATTTACATTTTAATATTCAAACCACTTTTACAGTATTATTCATAAATAAAAAAAATAGACCACTTTTTTGTATGAACCACTTGACCTTTCCATAACCCATTGTTGAGCATAAGAAGATAATTTCTTATCAAATATTACAATATGGTATAATTTTTCACAGTTTTTATAAAATTGTCACAAATATTTTCATGAAAAATACATTACACAGCAGCAATCTCTTTCGGTGTCCCCAACGAGGCGAGGAAACTGTTGACGGAAAATTGGTTACCACGTCGGCAGGACTGGTTACGTCTATGCCGTCGAGTACGTGTACTGACACGCAGAAAGGATGCAGAGGATCATCTGCAAAGTGCCATTGTGAATTACCTGGAGCGACCAGAAGGAAGTATTGAACATCCAGAAGCTTATATTACCCGCAGTGCGCTTAATCTCTCGCATAATACGCGTAAACGCGAACAAGTGAGTCAGATCGCGTCCGTAAGTTGGGAAGATATATTAATTGATGTTCGTGATGCCAGACCATCACAGGAGGAGGCTTATGAAAGCCGTCAAAAACTGGAACATTTCTATGCTGGATGTCAGCAACTTCCAGAACGAACACGTCAGGTTTTCTTAGAGCCCTTTTGGAAATTCGCTATGATAGGTTTTCAAGAGGTTTTGAGCGTGATTCAAAGGCAGGATGTGGACGCCAGCACAACGAGGCCGCATGGCCGGAATTACACGCAAGACGAAACGCTATCCGTCTGATCTGACAGATGAGGAATGGGAGCGCATAGCGCCTCTGATGCCCCCTGCGAACCGGCGTGGTCGGAAACGGACAACCGATTTCCGTGAGATCATCAATGCTCTGCGCTATCTCGTGCGCTCAGGCTGCGGTTGGGAGATGCTTCCGGTTCATTTTGGCCCATGGCAAACGGTTTACTGGTGGTTCCGCAGGCTGATGCGCCGTTTCCTGTTCCAGACCATTCATGATGTCTGTCTGATGCTCGATCGTGAAGCGGCAGGACGCGAAACCAGTCCATCGGGTGGTGTCATTGATAGCCAGAGTATCAAGGCACCCCACGCAAAGACACGTGGTTATGACGCAGGCAAGAAGATCGTCGGTCGGAAACGTCACATCGCAGTTGATACGGATGGCCGCCTTCTCCTGGTTCAGCTGACAACAGCCGATATTTCGGACAGTGCAGGAGGGCAGATGATCCTTGATGCCATTCGTAAACGCTGGCCTTGGGTGAAGCACCTGTTTGCCGATGGAGCCTATGACCGCCTCCAGTTGATGGATAAGGCCACTTTTCTCGACTTCACAGTCGAGATCATCCGGCGGTCAGAGACAGCAAAAGGGTTTGAAATCCTGCCGCGTCGGTGGGTTGTGGAACGGACCTTCGGTTGGATGATCCGCTGGCGTCGCCTTGTGAAGGACTACGAACAGCGGATCGACGTCGCAGAGGCCATGATCCACATCGCCATGGGAAGCCTCATGCTACGCCGAAACGCTCATCCGTGAATTTCCAAAAGGGCACTTACTGCATCGTATAAAAAAAATGAAATATCGTGATATAGCAGATTTACTAAATATCAGTTCCAGCAGTGTGGAAAAACATATCATAAAAGCTCTGACATTTCTTTCATCGTGGATGGAACAGTGAATTACTTCACAAGATATTCTACCATCCGACATCATGCAGCTTACTGGATTACACGGCTACATTCGGAAAATTGTACAGACGCAGAAAAAGAGGCGTTTCAAAAGTGGCTGGCTGACAGCCAGGATCACGCAACAGAATTCCAGCATTTGACTGAAATTTGGGAGCTCGGAGCAGGTGCCCCGCAAACAATGCTTCCTACCATTCCAGTTGCAAGAAAAAACAACATCCTGTTAAATCGGCGCACTGCACTCGCTTGTCTTGGAACAAGCGTTTTGATGCTTTCTCCTCTTGGACAAAAAGTTCAAGCTACTCAACTTTTGCAAACTAAAACCGGGGATATTTCCACCTTTACTCTGGGCGGGAAAATATGCTGTCAAATGGATACTGATACCAAACTTGCCTTTATTCCTGATAGCCAATGTTGTCGGCTAGAAAAAGGTCAGGTAATTTTATCAGCATCTGCCGCAGCTTCTACTTTATGGGTTATTGCTGCTCATACCAGCGTTTATTTGCAATTACACGCATCAACCAACATACGCATTGCCCCTGACTGTGTGCACGTAACTGCCTTACAAGACAAAATATTGGTTCGCAGTGAACATCTGCCTGCGTCTGGCGCGTGGCTACAACCAGGACAAAGACTACGTTTTTTTGCTGATGGACATTTACACAGTGACTACCCTGAAATTGACACGCTACTATCGTGGCAAGAAGGAAGACTGATATTTCGAAATCGTCCGCTATGGGAAGTTATAACCGAAATTAACCGCTATATACCGCAGAAAATAAAGCTTGATGCCCCTCTTTTAATTAATCGGCCATTGAGTGGTGTTTACTATATTGCCCGTGGCAATGCTTTCCTACAAATGCTTGTTCGCCTGTTACCAATTCGGTTGGTAAATAACACAAATGGCATAACACTTCTTCCTGCATGACATTTTTATGAAACTCCTTTTCATTCAATGAGGAAATATACCCCCTTACTTGTCTTATATATCAGAGTATCCTCATCATATTTAAACAAGGATTTCCCATTATGGCCTTTCTCAACCGCAGGGATATACTGGCAGGATTTGGAGCGGGACTGCTATTTGCAAGTCGAATAAAGGCTCTCCATGCAGCAAATCCGCGTAATCTGGATGAAAAACCTAAATTTGATACCTCTCCTTTTCAGTTGGGCATTGCATCTGGTGACCCCTCCCCCGATGGGTTCGTAATCTGGACACGTCTAGCTCCCAATCCGCTCCATCTTGATGCTGGCATAAAACATAACCGGCCCATGCTGGTAAATTGGGAAATAGGAGAAGATGAACGTCTCTCGCGGATTGTGCGTAAAGGACAGGCGTTAGCACATCCAGAACTGGCACATTCTGTCCACGTAGAAGTGACAGGTTTGAAACCCGATCGTCCCTATTGGTACCGGTTTCATATTGCGGGTTATGACAGCACAATTGGGCGCAGTCACACATTCCCACAATTCAACACCTCTCCAACCCGTGTCCGCTTCGCTGCCGCAGGCTGCCAACATTATGAAGAAGGCTATTATACCGCATGGCGCCACATCGCCAACGAACCGGTTGATTTTGTTTTCCATTATGGTGACTACATTTATGAAGGAGGAGATAAAAAGGACGGCATACACACTCTCAACGGCCAGCCATTTAAGGCACTCCGACGACATATCGGACCTGAATGCTATTCCTTAGACGAATACCGTCGCCGTTATGCGCAGTACAAAACAGACGAAGATTTACAAGCAGCCCATGCCGCTGTTCCGTGGATTGTGACATTTGATGACCATGAAGTAGATAACAACTGGGCTGGCGATAGCGATCAGGACGGCACACCTCCTGATATTTTTCGTCTACGGCGAGAGTCCGCTATGCAAGCTTACTACGAGCATATGCCACTGCGCCTTAGTTCCATGCCTGATGGGAGCCATATGCGAATATATCGAAACCTTCGTTATGGTGACCTGATGAATACTTTCGTTCTGGATACACGCCAATATCGTAGTGATCAGGCATATGGCGACCAAACAGCAACACAAGGTGCTGATGTCTGGTCTCCAAGCCGCACCATGATGGGAGCAGAACAAGAACAATGGTTATTCGATGGTCTGGCACGCTCTGATACCAGATGGAACTTGCTGGCTCATCAAGTCATGATGATGAATCTGGCACATCGTAAATCAGATCATTCCGAACTTGTTTATAGTATGGATCAATGGTCTGGCTATATGTACAGTCGCAACCGATTGCTTCAATTCATTGAACAGCATTGTCCTGGCAATGTTGTAAACGTTACAGGTGACGCGCATCGACATTTTGCCGGCAATCTTTCCTATGACACCGACCATATTAAGCCCGTCTCTGTCGAATTTCTGGCAACATCTATTTCCTCTGGATCTGATGGATTAGGTGATAATGATCATTTCAGCCGCTCGGTTCGTCGTGAAAATCCCCAATTGTTAGCAACGACAGATCAACGCGGTTATGTTGTATGTGATGTAGGACGCGACCTATGGACAGCTGATCTCAAAGTGCTGGACAAGGTTATGGAACAGAATGGAAATCTTTCTACCTATGCCAGTTTTGCGGTAGAACGCGGGAAACCGGTTTTACAAAAATCCTGAATAAAAAACAGGATTTTGTAGAAATCATCATTCTTAAAATTATTACATCGACATTCTCGTTTATATATAATTAGATTTCTAAATCCATATGATTCTATATATCTCATTAAGAATCATATGGATTTTTATTAAATAAAACAAAATAAGTTTCAGTATTATACATTACAATATTTGTGACAGTTTAATGAAACATCCTACTCGGTGATGAGGAAAGGCACTTCCCGATTGTCTACCTGTCATGACCACCTTTGGTGCAGAGCTTTAGGAAACATGACATATGACAACCCGCAACCTGTGTGCTTTTCGTTCATTTTTACTCTTAACCACAGGATCAGCGAGCTTGTGGGCTTCCCTCCTGTGTTCAAACGCAAATGCCACGTCAATCCATATTGCCAGTCAACCAATGGCACAGGCCTTAGAAACACTAGGAAGGCAGACAGGAGAAAATATTGTCTTTACACCTGAACAGGTGGCCAACCTGAAAGCACCAGCTGTCAATGGAAATATGACTTCTTCGGAAGCTATAAAACGTCTGTTAAACCGCACAGGCCTTAGTGTTGAAACAGTACCAAATGGCGGTTTTATTATTCATCCAGCACCAACGGTTCCCAAAAAAACGGCACGGAAAACCTCCACCTCAGATCGCGTCCCGAAGAATGGGATCAATGATATCGAAAAAATGTTCGTTACAGGTCACCGAAAAAGCCAGAGTGAAAAGCGTACATCCAACATTATCATGGATTCCGTGGCATATGATCCTTTTGAAAATCTGGGCGGAGTTTCATCAGTTGCCCAATCGGTCATTCAATTACCCGGCGTCACAGGCATTACCGATGGAGATGAGCCTCGCTACGTAAGTATCCGAGGGATCAGTCCAGACCTCAATCATACCACAATGGACGGCGTAACAATTGCTTCAATTGGGGAAAGTGGATCTGGCGGCACAAGACGCATTAATCTGCAAGACATTCCTTCTGAAATGACGTCACGCACCAATGTATACAAAAGCTTTACAGCAGAGCAGGACGGCGATGCCATCGGTGGTGTGATCGATATGATACCTATGAGCGCCTTCGATCATAAGGGGCTTTATAAATACGTTGATGCATATGGTATATGGTCAAGCAAGCGCGGCGGTGTGGGCGCTAACGGTCTAGGGGGATATTCCCCTCATATGGGTGAAGGTGCCAAGGGCACGTTTTCCGACACATTTGGTAAAGATAAAGAATTCGGTATTGTCATGTCTATGCGGTACCAGAACCGCGCACGTAATACGACCAAGAACTGGCAAAGTTATTATTACGACAATATGGATGGCGCCAGCGACAGTACTCCTGATAGTTCATGGAATGGCCACGTTCGTCCAAGCCAGTATTCCACTGGGGAATACGCAAATGACGTCACTAATCTCGGTGGATCAGGCAAGCTAGAATGGAAACCAACTGGCAAAAACCTTAATGTATCACTTATGGGTTGGTCCTACGCCCGCTGGGAACATTCCGTAATGGACAAGGAAGATTATAATCTGAAGGACATGGGGATTGGCAGCGACAGTTCCGATATTCCCGTCAATAGCATGTATGTACGCCGTCGACAGAATGACTGGCATCGGCAAAACAGCGGCATTATTGGCCATGTCGACTGGCATAAAGATAAGCACAGCATTGTATTACGTGCCGGCTATACAATGGAGGACTACAGTGATTATCAACCATATATTGCCGCGCGGGCTTATCCCAAAAACCTGCTAGCCAGTTACTCAGGGTATCCAAATCAGGACTACATGTGGAGCCAGAGCGGCTTGTCAAATCCTTCTGCAGCCCAGACATCAACATGGAATCTCTATAATGATGGCTCTTACCAGACATGGGAAAAAGCATCGGAACGTATTCCGACTGTCCGCCTGGACTACGGATGGAACACCGATAAACACGACAAAGGCTTTGGCATAATGAGTGGTTTCCAGTGGCGAGAACTGACGCTGGACCACGATGAAGAACAGACTTATTATAACAGTAAAGAAAATTTCAGTAACCAGATGCTACAAACCGATCATGTGCCGTGGCTGAATACATATCCAGAAACATTTATTGGTCCAAATGGTTACAAATTTCCGTGGCCAACTTTAGCAGCAGATCAGAAAAAATCTTTATATAATAGCGGTATATCTAACTACAAATATCGCGAAAATATCTTTGATGGCTACGTCTCGATGCATTATGCGTGGAAAAACACGACACTGATTGCTGGTGTAAGAGCTGATGCAACGAACTACGCTGGCTGGACGCCGCAAATCAACAGCGCAGCTCAAACAGTTTCATCCGGTTACACAAAACAACCTGGATCTTACATCAACCCGTTGCCTTCATTTGATGCCGTGCATCACTTTCCACATGATGTCACAGTCCACGCTTCTTACAGTCAGTCTCTCGGTCGCCCTGCCCCCGGACAGATCGCCATGGCAGCATCTGAAAGTTGCGGCGATAACGATTCAGGAGGAGCAGATTGCACACTGACCATGGGGAATGCCCATCTTAAACCCCGCCGTTCCCACAACTTTGATGTTTCCGTTGATAAATGGTTCAACCGAGGAAACGGCATGGTGAGCCTGGCATTTTTCAGCAAATGGATCAAAGACGATATTATTACCAGTCGTGGTCTTTATACCCAGAATGGTACGAACTATGAGGTCATCAGCCCGATGAACGCCAACTCTGCAGGTGTTATGGGGTTGGAATTCAATGTGGTAAATAGAAACCTACATGTTTTTAGCCAGATACTTGATCTACAAGCCAACGTGACATGGCTTCAAGGACATGAAAGTTATTCATCTGGTGGCACGACATACAAATATAACGCAATGATTTACCAGCCTAACTTTGTCGCAAATGGCATGCTCACATGGCATATTCCACAAATAAAAGGCGCACTTCGTACCACTGTCAATTATTCCGGGAAATATTTCACATCCTTTGGAGCAACCCCGGGTGCATCAGACGGATTTGGAAACTTTCTTACTTTCAACCTAGGTTTTTGGCATCAGATATTCCCGGGAATTACATTAAAATATGAAGTAATGAATTTAGCGAATTATCAACCGACCTATGTTACAGGAAACCATTTGCAATATGCCGACGAGCGGGACAATTATGGGCGCGCAGTCTATTTTCATGTAGTTTTCAACTACCACTACAGTTGCATTTTGTGTTGAGTTCTGAATCTATGGGTAACCATGATTCAGGATATGATGAGTGGCGGTACGTCTGTTGAAGAGACGCTGGAATTATGGGCGCGCTCGCTTCGGTCCGCCAAGGATCGGATGGCGCCGCTGTTCACGCAAAAACGTGTCGTAGATTCGGCCTGTGCTTTTCTTGATGTTTTGATTGGCAATGAACCACGCAAGACGGGATGGATGCGAGCGGAAGCCGCAGGAGATCCTGGTCCATGGCGGCAGCAGGCGCTTCTGGGACGCGGGCACTGGGATGCCGATGCCCTTCGTGACGTCGTCAGGGATTATGTGATTGAGCATCTGGGCACTGAAGAGGGCGTGCTGGTCATTGATGAGACCGGTTTTCTGAAGAAGGGTCAGGCGTCCTGCGGTGTGGGGCGGCAGTATACGGGATCTGCCGGCAAGATCACGAACTGCCAGATTGGTGTGTTTGGCGCTTATGTTTCGGAACGGGGGCATGCCTTTATTGACCGCGCCCTGTATCTCCCGAAAGACTGGACATCAAAGCCTGAGCGTCTGAAGCGGGCCCACGTTCCCGATGACGTGGTGTTTGCAACCAAACCGGCGTTAGCCTCGATGATGATTGAGCGAAGTATTGAGGCCGGTGTGCCGTTCCGCTGGGTTGCAGCAGACAGCGTGTATGGCGTGGGCGACGTAGAACGCACGCTTCGCCGGGCAGGAATTGGATATGTGCTTGGGGTCAAGGGCAATCACTGGTTCGGATCATGGGCAACGGAACCGCTGATTGCCGGAGAGGCGAAAGATATTGCAGCAGGACTGCCAGACCAGGCCTGGCGTCGTCTGTCAGCGGGGCACGGCACAAAAGGTGAGCGACTTTATGACTGGGCGTATCTTCCGCTTGCTGATCTGGATGCTGAAGAATTTGACTGCCCTATAGCCGGACCATGGACACGTGGCCTGTTGATCCGCCGAAACATCGCTGACGGGGACCTTGCCTATTTTACGACCTGGAGCCCGAAAGGGACAACCACGCAGGAACTGGTGAACGTTGAAGGGACGCGCTGGAGGATCGAAGAAGGGTTCGAGACGGCCAAAAACGAATTTGGTCTTGATCATAACGAGACCCGCTCCTGGCATGGTTGGCATCGGCATGTCTCTCTGGTCATGCTGGCCTATGCCGTCATGGCCAGTGTCCGTTACCAGGCAAACTCACTGAAACCGAAAAAAACACAACTCAGAACACGACAGTCCTTGTCCGCTGGTCCATTCAGGAGATCAGGCGCCTCGTCGTAAAACTTGCACAACGCAGACTACCCGTCTCTCACATCCTCAGATGGTCCGTCTTTCGACGAACGCATCAGGCCAGTGCTATCCGCGCTCACTCACGACACAAAATGCAACTGTAGTGCTACGTGTCAGGTTGTGAGACGTCATTGGGATGATGTAGCGTGGGCGATACCGCGTTATGCTTCGTTGTTTTCTTCCGTTTGCAGGGAGACCGAATGATGCTTCAGATCCACCCACAGGCACGCACGACACCGGCTGTCCGGGCTGAGATAGCTCGTTCGTCAGAACCGACATCCGTGCTCGCCAGACGCTACGGGATCAGCGATGAAACAGTCCGTAAGTGGCGCAGGCGTGGTTCGGACGCCTGTCAGGACCGCAGCAGCCGTCCCTGGAGGCTGGCCTGGAAAGCCTCGGAGGAGGAGCGCGCCATTGTCTGTCAGCTTCGGCGTTCTACCGGTTTTGGTCTGGATGATCTGACCTTTGTCTTACGGCATTTCCTGCCGCATCTGAACCGGGACAATATCTGGCGGATACTGAAAGACGCCGGATTGAACAGGCTGCCTCCTGTTCCAAAGGCCGGACCAGTTCGGGGACAGGGAAAGTTCCGCGATTACGATCCCGGTTATGTCCATATCGATGTGAAACATCTGCCAAAATTACAGACAGCAGATGGGGACCGGCGGAAACGTTTTCTGTATGTCGCCATCGATCGCTGTTCCCGTTCAGTGCACCTGGCTGTTTATGACGCGGAAAATGCGGATAATTCCGTTGATTTCCTCAATGCCGTCAAATCGGCCTTTCCTTTCCGGATCACCCATATCCTGACCGATCGTGGCTCCTGCTTTACAGCGGACGCCTTCGAAAAAGCCTGTCATGACATGGGAATCGACCGACGCCGGACCAAGGCTTACTCCCCTCAGACCAATGGAATGGTGGAACGCTTCAATGGCCGTGTCGCTACAGAAGTACTGCAGGTCTGTGTCTCAAACCATGAAGATCTGGAAATTCTGCTCAGAGGCTTCTGTTTCGCCTACAATCATCGCCCGCAGCGTGTTCTGGGCGGCATCGCTCCCGCCCAATGCATCATCTCATGGCTTGAAAAACATCCCGCGTCACGTAATCAAGACTATATCAAACCGGCTGGTCGTGACATCATGAAACAGGTCGACGAAATCCTTGATTACGCCAATGACGTCTCACAACCTGACAGCTACGGCGTGTCGTCAGTTAAGCCCTGAGTGTGGCACGTGAGGGTTGTAGTTTGTGTCTGCGTGTGCTGACTGTTTTCCCGTTTTTTGGAGGAGACAGAGAGATGCGGCGCTATAGTTTACGCGATGACCAGTGGGAGCGGATAAAGGATCTTCTTCCCGGTCGAGAAGGCTATGTCGGCGGCACTGCGGCGGACAACCGTCTGTTCGTGGAGGCGGTGCTGTATCGCTATCGCGCGGGCATTCCATGGCGCGACCTTCCTGCCCGTTTCGGGGACTGGAAAAACGTGCACCGGCGTCTGCGCCGCTGGTGTGAAAGCGGCGTCATCGAACGGATATTTCGTTATCTGGCCGCTGATCACGACAACGAATACATGATGATCGACAGCACAATTGTCCGGGCGCATCAGCATAGTGCAGGAGCTCTCAAAAAAGGGGTACGGATCAGGCCATCGGACGATCACGAGGCGGGTTGACTACAAAGATCCATGCCATCTGCGACGCTCTGGGCAATCCGGTGGAACTCGGCATCACACCGGGACAGGATGCCGATATCACCCAGGCGGAACCGCTTCTGGAAAACATCGACCCGGAGGCTTTCCTTGCTGACAAGGCGTATGACGCGGACAGGTTGATCGATCGGCTGATACAGCGCGGGATTACCCCGGTCATCCCGCCAAAACGCAGCAGAACGACACGACGGAAAACCGATTTTTCTCTCTACCGCGAACGGAACCTTGTTGAGAGGTTCTTCAATAAACTCAAGCAGTTTCGCGCTATCGCAACCCGCTACGATAAACTGAAATCGACCTTCCTCGCAGCCGTGCAGTTCGCCTCAATCATCATCCTGCTTAACTGACGACACGCTGTAGATCATGTTGAAAAATATCTTTTCAATTTTCCAACCATGAGATTCAAAGCTGTTCTTTACAGAGAGCAGTGAATACGTGGCGACCTGACGGACAAAGAATGGACGATTATTAGCAATCTGCTGCCGGAACGTAGCCACTGGTTCCAGCTTGCACAGGATAATCGTCTGTTTCTCAACGGAATGCTTTGTGTTCTGCGCGTTGGTTGTCCGTGGCGGCACACATGGATGATGCGGCCGCGTGTTGGCAATTTGCTTTTCCTGTAAACTGAGCGGTTTCTGCCATTGTTGCCTTACTATCCGTCAGAACCACGGGTTCGATATCAGTTACGTTTGCTTCGAAAAAATGCCTGCAGAACCTCCCGGCTCATCTCTTTCCCTCCACAATGCCGAAAAACTGTTGGTCGTCCGGATAATTCCACATCCTACATTTCTTGGACACAATCACAGACCGGTTCACAACAGTGCCTCCTGAAAACTGCCGACACCAAGCATGAAACTTCCATTCGCCTTGGTCTCAAAATAGCACTTCACCTCTTCTGGTGAGACCTGTTGAAGGGAACAGATAGCCACAGCCTGCTCTAGAAAGGCCGTCCTTTCAGCAGGTGAATAATTTCCCTCATTCATCTTTACTGTGAAACACCGTATGGTTGCCTGCATACCCTGCCGCGCTTTCTGAGTGAGGACACCGCGAGGTCTGATCGTAAGTTGCTCGCTCGCAACAGGCTAACAACAGGAGAACACTCATGAGCGATAAACAGCTAAGCCGTACGCCGGTGCCCGATCGGGCAGAGGAAAACGCCTTCTTCCCGTCGGAATATTCCCTGACTCAATACACGTCTTCAAAGACCGATTTTGATGGTGCCGCCTATCCCAAGCCCTATACGGGAGGAAAGTGGAAAATCCTGATGATCGGCACTCAGGAAAGGTATCTGATGATGAAAGGCGGCGAGTTCTTCTCGACCGGCAATCATCCAGTCGAAATGCTTCTGCCCATGTATCATCTAGATGCGGCGGGATTTGATATCGATATTGCGACCATTTCCGGCGATCCGGTCAAGCTCGAATGGTGGGCCTTCCCGCATGAAGATGAGGCCATCAAGTCAATCTACAAGAAATATGAAAAACAGCTCAAAACACCAAAAAAGCTTGCTGATGTGATAGGCGAAGGTCTCACCGCTGAAACACCGTATCTTGGCGTATTCATTCCAGGTGGTCATGGCGTTCTCAATGGTGTGCCATTCAGCAAACAGGTCGGTGATATCCTGCGCTGGGCACAAGCCAACGGGCGCTTCACGATCTCGCTCTGTCATGGGCCTGCCAGCCTACTGGCTACTGCAGTTGATGGCGGTAAGTTTGCATATGAAGGCTACGAGATGTGCGTCTTTCCAGACAGTCTGGATACCGGAGCCAATATCGACATCGGCTATATCCCGGGTTCGATGGCGTGGCTTGTCGGTGAAAATCTCCAGAAATACAACGTGAAAATCGTCAATACGGGAATTACCGGTCAGATACATCGTGATCGTCACCTGCTGACAGGTGATAGCCCGCTGGCATCGAACAATCTTGGCAAACTGGCGGCTGAAGTCCTGCTTGAGGCTGCCAACAAATAAAACTGGCTATTGCGGTCGCAAGCACATTCCATCGCTTGCGACCAAGGAACCCTCCAGTATGTGCCGGATGTATCCGCATAAAGTAACGAGCCATTTCACTGCGCATAGAAGCCTGCCCCTGCCGCATCAGCGAAACGGATTTCCTCGTGCATTTCCTGATCTTCATACATTGATCTGGTTCCTTCGATGAATATTGAAAACGATCGGAGAAACCATTTGAGGCGGCCCTGTAGGCCATGGCGTGGGATGGACGCGGGTGATTGCCCAACCCGCTTTTGAGGGTCGAGACGCGTCTAACTGTCTGATAAGCCCGTATTTCATGGCGATCAGCAGTTGATGATGAGAGATTTATGATGGAAGTGGTTGCGGGGGCAGGATTTGAACCTGCGGCCTTCAGGTTATGAGCCTGACGAGCTACCGGGCTGCTCCACCCCGCGGTTGAAGATGTGTTGAAATTTGTAGGGGTAAGATTTGTGTAGGGTGGATTGGAAGACCTGGCGGCGACCGACTTTCCCGTGGCTTAAGCCACAGTATCATAGGCGCTGGGGGTTTTCACGGCCGAGTTCGGGATGGGATCGGGTGGATCTCTCCCCGCCATGGCCACCAGGTCATCCAGTCCACCCTGTAAGGGTGTGTGTGGAGGACGGTTGGTTATGAAGAAGTAGGCGTTATATGGATGATTTCTGTGCACGGGCTGTCCTTTTAAGGGGACAGTAAGAGAGTGAGCCTATTGGGTGATTAGGACCAGTTAGCTGCACGTGTTACCACGCTTTCACACCTGGCCTATTAACGTGGTGGTCTACCACGACCCTCAGGGAGACCTAGTTTTGAGGTGGGTTTCCCGCTTAGATGCTTTCAGCGGTTATCCCTTCCATACTTAGCTACCCGGCGGTGCCGCTGGCGCGACAACCGGTGCACCAGAGGTATGTTCATCCCGGTCCTCTCGTACTAGGGACAAATCCTCTCAAGTCTCCAACATCCACGGCAGATAGGGACCGAACTGTCTCACGACGTTCTAAACCCAGCTCACGTACCACTTTAATCGGCGAACAGCCGAACCCTTGGGACCTGCTCCAGCCCCAGGATGTGATGAGCCGACATCGAGGTGCCAAACCTCCCCGTCGATGTGGACTCTTGGGGGAGATCAGCCTGTTATCCCTAGAGTACCTTTTATCCGTTGAGCGATGGCCCTTCCACGCGGGACCACCGGATCACTATGGCCGACTTTCGTCTCTGCTCGAGCTGTCACTCTCGCAGTCAGGCGGGCTTATGCCATTGCACTCAACAGCCGGTTTCCGACCGGCCTGAGCCCACCATCGCGCGCCTCCGTTACACTTTGGGAGGCGACCGCCCCAGTCAAACTGCCCACCATACAGGGTCCCGGATCAGGCTAACTGACCACGGTTAGACATCAGAAAAATTCAGGGTGGTATTTCAAGGATGGCTCCACAGGAACTGGCGCCCCTGCTTCAAAGCCTCCCACCTATCCTACACAGAATGTCTCTGATGCCACTGTAAAGCTGCAGTAAAGGTTCATAGGGTCTTTCCGTCTGACCGCGGATACCCCGCATCTTCACGGGGAATTCAATTTCGCTGAGCCGATGCTGGAGACAGCGGGGAAGTCGTTACGCCATTCGTGCAGGTCGGAACTTACCCGACAAGGAATTTCGCTACCTTAGGACCGTTATAGTTACGGCCGCCGTTTACCGGGGCTTCAATTCAGCGCTCTCACACCTCCTCTTAACCTTCCGGCACCGGGCAGGCGTCAGACCCTATACGTCGTCTTTCGACTTCGCAGAGTCCTGTGTTTTTAATAAACAGTCGCTACCCCCTGGTCTGTGCCACCCGCCAATGGTTGCCCACCAACGGGTCTCGCTTATCCCGAAGTTACACGAGCAATTTGCCTAGTTCCTTCAGCATCGTTCTCTCAAGCGCCTTGGTATTCTCTACCAGTCCACCTGTGTCGGTTTCGGGTACGGTCTATACGCCAGAGCTATTTCCTGGAATGCTCCAAAAGCCAGGTCAATCCGTTAAGACCTGACAACATATCGCATTCGTCACTTCTGGCAGGTACAGGAATATTCACCTGTTTCCCATCGACTACGGCTCTCGCCCTCGCCTTAGGGGCCGACTAACCCTGCGTGGATTAACCTTGCGCAGGAACCCTTGGACTTTCGGCGACAGTGTTTCTCGCACTGTTTGTCGCTACTCATGTCAGCATTCGCACTTCCGATATCTCCAGAGAGGGTCACCCCGTCTCCTTCACAGACTTACGGAACGCTCCGCTACCGCGCATATCATAGATATGCACCCACAGCTTCGGCACGTGGCTTGAGCCCCGTTACATTTTCGGCGCAGGGTTTCTATTAGACCAGTGAGCTATTACGCTTTCTTTAAAGGATGGCTGCTTCTAAGCCAACCTCCTGGTTGTTATGGAATCCCCACATCCTTTCCCACTTAGCCACGATTTGGGGGCCTTAGCTGGTGGTCTGGGCTGTTTCCCTCTCG